>JBFMGO010000043.1:0-40785 GCA_040752695.1 bacterium | reverse complement strand
AGTACATCGCACATGAAATATGCGGCCGGCTATCGTCCACTTTTCCTAAAGGAGGTTGGTTACAGCTTTGATCTTTATTTCGGCTAAAACCTGCCACCCCTTCACCCTTCAACACTCTCCGGGGTTCGAAAGATATGATACTGACCTTTGGACGCACTATGGAAGGAATAGAGGGATAATTCCATTCAAGATTTAAAAGAGGGAATAGGGAATGATGTCCTGAGGAGATGATATATACTCTGGTGGAGCAAGCTCCCTCCCTCTTTATGGGGGGAAGGAGCTTACTTATTACTGTCCATATCCGATAAACGGCGAATTGCTATCCCATGAGTACGTGTGATCCATGAAGAAGCCTCGCCGTATTTCCTTTATGAGCAGACACTTAAGGCAGGTTGTTCTCTTTGACAAAAGATTAAAAAACAATCGATGCACTGGTGGTCACACTTTTTGGGCTGGTAAAAAGAATTTGTAATAGGTCGATTCCTTTCCCTATTCATTGTCGTCTGGTTTCCGGTTGAGCTTTTAGGACGCATGTCCAGAGCTTCTAAAAGAGAATACAACTTGCTTTCCATGTTTGATTTTTTCATTCTCTTTCTTATCCTCCTCACTTTCTCTCCACATATGGATAAGATATATCGGTATCTTTCACAATTCCTTTGCTAGACGGTCGATTTGTTTATTAATTACGCTGGCTGTTAGGCAGGAAAAACAGCCCTTACCGGATGTTGTGGCTGCAAGCTGGGTAAGTCAAAAGTGGGAACGATGGCAGGTCAACAAACGGTGATCCGTTCAGAACAGATTGCAAACTTCTCTTCCCGATGTAAGGCTTACCGCAAAATTCACCTATGCTCTTGAAACGAATACCCGTATAGCCAGGAGGATTTCACTGGGCATATCCAAAAATTCCCTGAAAAATAATAGCGGGAAATCAAAGGCTAATAACATAAACATAACCTGTAATTGGGGAATATATCCATAAGATCACTTTATTTCTCACTTTACTTCACCTTCCCAACCGGCATTATCAGTAACGGATTATAATTGTCGGGGAGGTTCATGCCGCTCTTGATCTTTTCGTCGTCAAAAGCGCCGACAATACCGGCTCCAAGCTCAAGTGCCACTGACTGAAGAAATATATTTTGCGCAACATGACCTGCTTCCATATGGACATAGCGAATCCCTCTCTCCCCATATTTCCTTGTGGTTCTGACATATTCACCAGTAATAACGATAACCACCGGTGTCTGGGAAATCCAGCTCTGGCCAAGAGCACCCTCGGCAATCTGTTTTCGCAGATCTCTGGAACCGACCCTGATAAGCTGGTGATCGGTGGGGTGATAATGATAAACTCCTTCCTCCATCTGGGTGATCCCCTTTTTCCCCACCACAATAAAAATGTCCAGCGGGTTGAGTGCTCCGGCTGATGGAACCGATCTTTTCTCTCCACCCTCTTCGGTAATTCCCATAGCTGCCCAGAGTATCTGTGAAAGTTGCTGCTTTGACAAGGGTGCAGTGAGGAAACTCCTTCTAGTCCTCCTCAGCTTGATCGCTTCCTCCACAGAAATTGACCCCTGGCAGCGGGGAACAGGGAGTTTGATCTTGTTATGGCCGGTATCGTTATTTTGACCGGTATCGCTATTTTGATCAGTATCGTCGTTATGGCCAGGATTGGCAGGCTTTGGTGAAGTCCCGGCCATAGCAAAAACCGAAGAAGTTGATCTGGATGGGTAAGCTGAACTTTTACCCAGTCGTGAAAAAGATCCAAAAAGCCAATGCCCTATTATGAAAAGGAAGATGGTAAAGAAAAACCTAAAGGCAGCAGTTTTCATAATCGATTCTCCTTCTAATCTGTATGTTAAAGCGGGACTGTGGATTATAGAGCACCAATGTTGGGAAGCCAGCCTTATTTTATTCTCTTTCATGTCTGAAGTGTAGCATCTCACTACAAATTATTAATTGATTGATTATATATTTAGACATCAAACAATTAGGTAATGTTTATATAAAGTTTAAAAAAATAATGTAGTTAAAAGCTACAATTAATGAAAGATGGTAACGAAAATAATTTCATTAATTATCAATGACTTATATTTTGGAATAAAAAATGCATTAAAGATATAGCGCTGACTTAACAATGTCAAATGAGCCAGACCGTCTTGATGATGCTGAATTGCCTCGACAATAATTGTATTTATCTCCTTGATTATGGGAAGTACTACTCATAAGGAACCTCTCCGATTGGCGGATAATTGAAATAAAAGATATCATCAAGGTAAAATTTATCCTTCTTAATACTACAGCGAGACATCACCCAAACTCTCATGGAGAGGCGGCGTATTGAAAGTCTCGCTGTACCAGTATTAAAGTTGAGAGGTCGCTCCAGGGAAAGATCCCAAAGGAAGTCTCGCTGAAGTACTCATGACCTCTCCAAAAAGCGAAGCAACAAGGAATTTTTATATTCAAAAGGTTGAATCCTTCACTCAGGTCGATCACTCGGGTTGTCAAAGGGTGAATAGGTTCAAGGTCTCTTATTCATAAGGAACAAAATATATACCAGTCATGGCCTTAAATATTGCTGATTATCACTGGAGTCGGGAAAGGAGTACCGCAATTCATGTACCTACGTTACCACGAGGTCTCAAAGATAACAAGGCGGATACTCCAAGTACAGGCCAGGCCACGCGGGTAGGCGTCCGGTTGTTTCTGCCCCTATAGCGGACAGAATAGTGGACAGAATGACAAGTAGCGTGCTGTGTGGATGGCGGTCTATCTGTCCGCGTATCGAATGCGGCCTGTACTAAGACGCCAGAGGCGATAATCCGGCGGAGATAATCAGGCAAAGTGGGCACCTTACATCATGGTTAAGCCTGCAACTACCAAGCAAGGAGAGAGAAGAAGATGAAAGGGTTTTTCTCTAAATTCAGTCTCAGGGAAAGAGTAAGATTATATATTCTTTGTATTGTACCTGTGATAGTTCTGTTTAAGACTTTTGGCATGGCTGGAGCGCAGATAGAGTTTGTCAGTAAGATACCTGGTAAGGCATGGTACTTTGACTCTCTTGGTGGTGTAGCAATAGATAGCAGTGAGAATATGTACGTAATCGTTAGTGGGTGTCGGATACAGAAATTTGACGCTGAGGGTACCCTGCTTACCGAATGGGGAAGCTTTGGAACAGAAGACGGCCAATTTTGGCAGGCTTCCGGAATAGCCATAGATAGCAGCGGCAATGTGTACGTGCTAGACGCCAGTAGTCGAGCACGGATACAAAAATTTAACTCCGAGGGTGTCTTTTTGAAGAAATGGGGAAGCTATGGCGCAGGGGACGGGCAATTTTATGCCGCACGGGGAATAGCCGTAGATAGCAGTGGTAATGTGTATGTGGCAGATACCAATAACCGTCGGATACAGAAATTCAACTCCGAGGGTGTCTTTCTGAAAAAATGGGGGAGCAATGGCACAGGGGATGGGCAGTTTAGTACTCCCTGGGGAATAGCGGTAGATAGCAGCGGTAATGTGTATGTAGCTGAAACTAGTAACCACCGGATACAGAAATTCAACTCTGAGGGTGTCTTTCTGAAAAAATGGGGGAGCAATGGCACAGGGGATGGACAATTGAGCTACCCCCGTGGCATAGCAGTAGACAACAGCGGGAATGTGTACGTAGTAGAGACCAACAACCAGCGGGTATCCAAATTCAGCTCTGAGGGTGTCTTTCTCAAAAAGTGGGGGAGCCATGGCACAGGGGATGGACAATTTGGCTACCCTTATGAAATAGCTATAGATAACGGTGGTAATGTGTATGTGGCAGATAGCGATAACCGTCGGATACAAAAGTTCAGCTCTGAGGGTGACCTTTTGGCTAACTGGGGAAGCAATGGATCAGGGGATGGACATTTTAATAATCCAAAGGGAATAGCCATAGATAGCAGCGGGAATATGTATGTGGCTGATGAGGAGAACTATCGGATACAGAAATTTGACTCTGAGGGGATCTTTGTGACCAAGTGGGGAAGTGAGGGCACTGGAGATGGACAATTTGGTTATCCTCTTGGTGGTGTCGCGGTAGACAGCAGCGGTAATGTGTATGTGGCTGACCCTTCCAATAATCGGATACAGAAATTTGACTCTGAGGGAGTCTTTCTGGCCAAGTGGGGAAGCTATGGATCGGGAGATGGACAATTTCAAGGACCTTCTGGAGTAGCCGTAGATACCATCGATAATGTATATGTAGTTGACTCTTATAACCATCGGGTACAGAAATTTAACTCTGAGGGGGTCTTTCTGGCCAAGTGGGGAAGCAATGGATCAGAAGATGGACAATTGAGGTACCCTCGTGGCATAGCTGTAGATAGCAGCGGTAATGTGTATGTGGCTGACCCTTATAACTATCGGATACAAAAGTTCAGCTCTGAGGGGGTCTTTCTGAAAAAATGGGGAAGCTATGGATCTGGGGATAGACAATTTGCCTGTCCTTATGCAGTAGCCGTAGATAGCGGTGGCAATGTATACGTGGCAGATACTGAAGATTACGAGCATATAGAACATCACCGGATACAAAAGTTCTGCTCTGAGGGGTTTTTTATGGCCAAGTGGGGAAGCTATGGCACAGGGGATGGGCAATTTAGGCAACCTTCAGGAGTAGCCGTAGATAGCGGCGGTAATGTATATGTGGCTGATAGCGGTAACAACAGGATACAGAAATTTAGCCAAGGGAGTCAGGTGAATCATGCACCACTTCTTGATCCTATTGGCAATAAGGCAATGCAATATGGCGATGTGCTTACCTTTGCAATTAATGCTTTTGATCGGGACGATAATGACATCCTTACCTATTCAGCTACAGGCATCCCTTCTGGCGCAAGCTTTAATCCGAATACCCGCACCTTTACCTGGCAGCCTGGTTATGAAGATGCTGGCGATAAGTACCACATCACTTTTACGGTAACCGATAGTGGTGAGCCTCAGATGAGTTGCAGCGAGGAAATAACTATTACCGTTTTTAACAATATCTCATACGAAGTTATTTACATAGATAATATGAATGCCACTCTCTGCAATGGATGTGGAATTACTCAAATTTATAGCTATCTCTTGATAGTCAATACCGGTAATGAGAATATCACAGCTTTTGATATCGATAGTTTGAAGTTTACCAGTAATTCTTCGGTTGATGGATTTGGGTTAGGCATATATAAGAGCAACTTAGGTTCTTATTCCCCTATAGTGCCTGGGGAGGTTGTTGGCAGCGTCTCGCAAACCAATAGCATGCTGTCGAATTTAATATACGATAATGAAAGTTTCAGAAATACCTCACCTTCGCAGGTTCTGGCATTAAGTATAAATAGAAATTCAGGCAATACCTACATAGGCGATGTTTATTTTACCGTTACCATGGAAATGTCCGGGAAAACCGTTACCTTTCAACCGCATGCGCACATGAGCATTGGGTCTTGTTCAGTTAATTTTATCAGTGCCTCGAGGACCGCTGCTGCTCCTCCTGCTTCGAATACCCCGCCGGTTCTCGATCCAATAGGTGATAAGATAGTGCCAGAGGGAGAATCTCTTTCCTTTGCTGTAAGTGGTCATGACCCTGATCCCGGTGACATATTGACCTACTCAGTGAGTGACTTGCCTGATGGCGCGTACTTTGATTCGAACACTCGTACCTTTATCTGGCAGCCGGATAACGGTGATTCCGGCGTCTATCATCTTACTTTTACGGTTACTGATGATGGCGAGCCTCAGATGAGTGATAGTGAAGAAATAACCATTACTGTTATCAAGGCCGAGCCACAGATGGAATTTGTATGGAAGATACCCTCTATTGCATGGCATTTTAATTCTCCCATCGGCGTAGCGGTAGACAGCAGCGGGAATGTGTATGTGGTTGATAGTGCCAACAGCAGGGTACAGAAATTCAGCCCTGAAGGTGTATTATTGGTTAAATGGGGTAGTAATGGATCAGGGGATGGGCAATTTTTTATTCCCACCGGCATAGCAGTAGACAGCAGCGGGAATGTGTATGTGGCTGATAGAGTAAAACACCTCATTCAGAAATTCAGCTCTGAGGGTATATTTTTGGCCAAATGGGGAAGTGAAGGATCAGGGGATGGGCAATTTTTTTCCCCCAACGGGATAGCGATAGACAACAGTGGGAATGTGTATGTGGCTGATAGTGATAACCATAGGATACAGAAATTCAGCTCTGAGGGTGTATTTTTGGCCAAATGGGGAAGTAATGGATCTGGGGATGGGCAATCTTCCTGGCCCACCGGCATAGCGGTAGACAGCAGCGGGAATGTGTATGTGGCTGATAGTGATAACCATAGGATACAGAAATTCAGCTCTGAGGGTGTATTTTTGGCCAAATGGGGAAGTAATGGATCAGGGGATGGGCAATTTTCCTGGCCCTACGGCATAGCGATAGACAGCAGCGGGAATGTGTATGTGGCTGATAGTGATAACAATAGGGTACAGAAATTCAGCTCTGAGGGTGTATTTTTAGCCAAATGGGGAAGTAATGGATCAGGGGATGGGCAATTTTCGTATCCCACCGACATAGCAGTAGACAGCAGCGGGAATGTGTATGTGGCTGATAATAGCAACGACCGGATACAGAAATTCAGCTCTGAGGGTGTGTTTTTGGCCAAATGGGGTAGTCGCGGATCAGGGAATGAGCAATTTTCCTGGCCCTGCGGCATAGCGGTAGACAGCAGCGGGAATGTGTATGTGGCTGATAGTGATAACAATAGGGTACAGAAATTCAGCTCTGAGGGTGTATTTTTGGCCAAATGGGGAAGTAAAGGATCAGGGGATGGGCAATTTTGTTCTCCTAACGGAATGGCAATAGACAGCAACGGCAATGTATATGTGGCTGATACTGGAAATCATCGGATACAGAAATTCAGCTCTGAGGGTGTATTTTTGGCCAAATGGGGAAGTAATGGATCAGGGGATGGGCAATTTTCGTATCCCAATGGAATAGCAGTAGACAGCAGCGGCAATGTATATGTGGCTGATACTGGAAATCACCGGATACAGAAATTCAGCTCTGAGGGTGTCTTTCTGGCCAAGTGGGGAAGTAATGGATCAGGGGATGGACAATTTTATTCCCCCAACGGAATCGCAATAGACAGCAGCGGTAATGTGTATGTAGTTGATATTGGAAGTCACCGGATACAGAAGTTCAGCTCTGAGGGTGTGTTTTTGGCCAAATGGAGAAGTGAAGAATCAGGGGATGGACAAATTTATTCCCCCAACGGAATAGCAGTAGATAGCAGTGGAAATGTATATGTAGCTGAAGATGCCTACAACCGGATACAGAAATTCAGCTCTGAGGGTGTGTTGTTGACCAAATGGGGAAGTAGTGGATCGGGGGATGGACAATTTAAATCTCCCAGAGGAATAGCAGTAGACAGCAGCGGGAATGTGTATGTGGCTGATACTTGGAATCACCGCATTCAGAAATTTACTCCTGCAAGTAGTGAGCCGACACATTGGGAATTCATCCATGGATCTTCATGCCTGGAGTATTGCCGTGAAAGAGGCATGGCCTGCTATCAGGCCGGGCGTGATTTTGACGATACCTGCCCACCGGTTGAATTTGCAGACTGCGATGAATACATGGGTGACGGGTGCTGCTGGTGTACAGATGAAGCCAATCGGGCACCGATACTCGACCCTATTGGTAATAAGGTCGTAAAAGATGGCGACACCCTTACCTTCACGGTCACTGCTTCTGATCCGGACGTACATGATACCCTTACCTATTCAGCTACCGGCGTCCCTTCGGGTGCGAGCTTTGATCCAGGCACCCGTACCTTTACCTGGCAGCCGGGTTATGAAGATGCCGGTGAGTATCTCATTACTTTTACGGTTACTGACGATGGTGAGCCTCAGATGAGTGACAGCGAGGAAGTAACCATTACTGTTGATGTTAAAGGACCTCAGGTAGTTTCATGCTCTCCATCGGGGAGATTGTCACCTCCCGTAGATCATATGGAGATCAGCTTCAATGAATCAATTGACCTGGATTCATTGGCGATAGAGGATATTTCCATTACCGGGCCCGGAGGAGTCATTGTTCCTGATTCGATCACGCAATTAGATGATCCGGATGATCCGGCAAGATTCAGGATAGATTTCCCTGAGCAGAGGCTTGCAGGGCAGTACCAAGTAATAATTGGCCCCCAGATTCTTGACCTGGCTGGGAACCTAATGAATCAAGACAATGATTCGATCGATGGGGAAGCGGAGGAAGACAGGTTTGCAGCCGGTGTCACGATCCTGGCGGGATTGAGAATTGTCAGTCATACCCCGGCGGAAGATCAGCCTCATAGCGTCAATTTGATGACCTTTACTTTTAGTCAGGGAATAAATGAGGCTACCTTCCTGCAAGATGACATTATCATGATAAATCCCGCGGGGGAGCAGGTGCTCGTTATAAATGGTCCGACATTGGTGGAAGGGACCACCTATCAGGCAGTGTTTGCTGAACAGGGAATGCCTGGAACTTATCGTGTATTGATCGGGCCATTCATTGAAAATCTCGATGGCCTGCCGATGGACCAGGACCGGGATGGTGTAATCGGAGAAGAGCAGGATGACCGCTATGACGCTTCCTTTATCATCATCGATGTATCCGGCCCGCGCGTTCTTTCCCTTTCACCATCGGGGAATGTCAAGCCGCCGGTAAACTCTCTTGACATCGTATTCAATGAAGAAATCGATCCGGTCTCTTTTGAGGCAGGGGATTTGTTAATCACAGGACCAGGAGGAACCATTACCCCAACCGCTATTACCCGTTTGGGTGCAGCGAGTTTTCGGGCTGCCGTGCCCGATCGGAGACTGGCCGGGGTTTATCAGGTAAACATCGGCCCTCAGATTACCGATCTTGCCCATAATCCCATGGACCAGGACGAAGACAGGACCAACGGCGAGGAGGTGGAAGATCAGTATGTCACCATCTTCACCATTATGGCCGGACCCCGGATTACCGATCATACGCCACGTGAAGATCAGATACCGCCGGTAAGCAGGTTCACCCTTGCCTTCAGTCAGGAGATAAACCCTGCCACTTTCACGGCAGATGATATCGTCATCACTGGACCGGCAGGGAGTGTATCGATAACGGATGGGCCAGCCTGGATTGAGGGCACTATCTGGCAAACAGGATTTGCCGAGCAGACGATAGCTGGAACCTATCACATCACAATCGGTCCGGGGATTGAAAATATGGCAGGTGTGAATATGGACCAGGACCAGGATGGCCTGCTGGAAGAGGAAATTGACGATCGATATCATTTCTCTTTTAAAATTAAAGATATTATCGGGCCGCACGTTGTTTCTTCCTCACCTTCAGGAAATGTCAGCCCGGCGATAAGTTTCTTTGATATGATATTCGATGAGCCGGTTGATCCGGAATCCTTTACCCTGGAAGATGTATCCATCAGCGGGCCGGGTGGAATAATCATTCCTGGTTCCATAACCCAGCTTGATCCTGTCAGTTTCAGAATCAATTTTCCCGCTCAGACATTTGCCGGCGCCTACCGGCTTGTGATAGGCCCACAGATTACGGACCTGAGCGCAAATCCGATGGATCAGGATAGAGACCACAGCAATGGAGAGCAAGGAGAAGATCTCTATACAGCTACATTCTCTATTCTGCCCAGCCTCAAGGTTTCCGGACACTCGCCGAGCGGCGATCAGATACTGCCGGTAAATATCATGACCATTACCTTCAGTCAGGAAATCAAGGCAGGTACTTTTACATCGGCTGATATAGGGATAACCGGCCCTGCGGGACCCATACAACTAACGAGCGGGCCAACCAGAATAGACAGTACCACTTACCGGATTGGCTTTACCGAACAGCGCAATATTGGAATCTACCACGTATACATCGGGCCTCAGATAGAAAGCATGGATGGCCTCCTTATCGATCAGGATGGAGATTGCATAACCGGTGAGCCGGAAGAAGACCGCTACGATGCCTGGTTCAAGATAATTGATGCGGCTGGGCCACAGGTTGTCGCCCACTCGCCATCTGGAAGGGTCAAACCGCCAATAAGCTCTTTTGACGTCACGTTCAATGAAGCCATAAATCCTTCCTCTTTCATTGCGGAGTATGTATCTATCGCTGGACCCACGGGAGGGGGAATCACTCCTGAATCCATAACTCCGGTTGATGGTGCGGAACAGAAAAAATTTACCGTAGCATTTTCACCCCAGGAAAGTGAGGGGACCTACCGGTTCATTATTGGAGCGCAGGTACTCGATCTAGCCGGGAACCCTCTCAATCAGGATCAGGATGGGATCAATGGCGAACCCTATGATGACCGGTATGTCGGCAGTTTTAGTCTTGACGGTGCCGGCCCGAAAATTACAGGGCATTCTCTTTCCGGCATCCAGAACGTGCCGGTACAGACCTTTGATCTTACCTTCAGCGAGGCGATTAAGCCAGCTACCTTTATCAAAGAGGCAGTGACTGTGACTGGCCCGGCGGGGAAGGTTGCCATTAGTGAAGTAAAGCCAAATCCCGCTGATTCAACCACCGTATTCCAGGTCAAACTCACCCCTTCTTTAACAGATGGAACCTATCATGTGGCCATTGCTCCGACGATTCAGGACATTGCGGGCAATCTTCTGGATCAGGACCAGGATGGCAGCCAGGGGGAGGCAGATGACGATGTATACAGCTTTGATTTTATCCAGCAATTGCCAGACCTTGTGGTGACCAGGATAGTGCACCCGGCCGAGGGAAGAGCAGCCAGACAAATCGACATTACCTGGACAGTTACCAATAACGGGATAGGTAAGGCCATTGGCCAATGGACGGATTCAGTGTATATTTCTGGAGACTCAAAATATAGTACCGATGATGCCCAGATAGGTGAGGCCCAATTCAATCAGTCAGTCGATCCTGGGAAAACCTACACCAGAACCATAACTATCACCCTTCCCGATGGAATCAATGGCCAGCGATGGATCATCGTCAAGGCCAACAGTCAGGGAATCTCCGGCGGATTGGCTGAGCAGGGAGCAGGAAGCAATAATACCCTGGTGGCTACACCACCGCTCTGGATTACTACAAGGCCCTATCCTGACCTTCAGGTGACCAGTGTAACAGTGCCGGGAACCTTAAGTGCCGGGGGAAAGGCGACCTTCTCCTGGACGGTTGAAAACAAGGGGAACGGTGCAACCAGTTCAGCCTGTTGGTATGATAAGCTGTATCTTTCATCTGATACAACTATAAATACCTGGGATATCGAGGTGGCTGCTCTCCGAAACGCGGAGTTTCTTGCACCGGGGGAAGCCTATACACAAACTCAGGAAGTGACCATTCCAGGTTCGGCCCCAAAGGGTTCTTATTATGTTTTAGTTAAAACAGATGCTGATGATAAGGTAGAGGAGTTTGACGGGGAAAATAACAATGTGGGACAAAGCTCTTATAAAGCAGAAGTGACCATCCCGCCATCCTCGCCACCCTATCTTAAAGTGGATTATTTTCATGTGCCCCCAAAAGTGAAGTCAGGTGAAACTATTACGGTTGAATGGAAAATATCCAATACCGGTACCCAGGCGACTCAATATATCAAGGGGCATGATATTACTATATCCTCTGATACAATCTATAGCTGGACTGGTGATACGCCACTTAAACGTACTTGGGAGTCTTATCCAAGTATTCCTCCTGGCGGGTCACAGACGGGAAGCGTTTCAGTATCCCTGCCTTCACAGTATGCAGGTAAATACTATCTCTTTTTTATCCCCGATACTCGAGGTGGCGGCAGCAATGTTTCGGGAAAAGATTATGGTATGGCTGAAATCGAGATAGTTCCACCTGATCCACCGGATATCTCTATTTCTTCAGCGAATATCCCAGCCACTGCCATATCAGGGCAGCAAATGAAAGTAAATTGGATAGTGAAAAACATAGGTGCTGGCAGTACCCGATCCAGTACCTGGAATGATGCCGTCTATCTATCGACTGACCAGATTCTTGAAGGAAGCGATCAGGAATTAGGTATATCAGCGCATACAGGCGTGCTGAAGGCCAGCCAAGGGTATGAAGTAACCGAATTTCCTGTCAAAGTGCCTGCCGGTATGGAAGGAAATTACTACATTCTCATCAAAACTGATAAGAATAACTCTGTTTGGGAGAATAACAAGGATAACAATGTTCGAGTAAGTGATACCCCGGTTACCATCTCTTTAGTCAGGTCGGACCTCCAGGTCGAAACAGCCACATCTTCGACCGCCGGCATAGCCGGACAACTGATTACTGTGCAATGGACTGTCATCAATGCCGGGCCTGAAACAACAGCCATAGGTAACTGGCTGGATAAGGTTTACCTTTCCAGAGACGAGACCCTGAATACCCAGTCGGATAAGCTGCTGGGATCAGTCCCGCAATCAAATGCACTCGATCCAGCCCATACCTACAGCAGAAGCCAGGATTTCCAACTTACTCAGGGGATAGAAGGTGCCTATTACATTATTATTGCTGCCGACGCCGATGACAACCTGTATGAATATAATGCAGAGAATAATAACACTTTCTGCATCCCTTCAGCCATAGAAGTGAGCGATCCTGCGGCAGATTTGAGGGTGGAAAGCTTCACTGTCCCGGCTACCGGCATTACCGGGCAGAATGTCCAGGTAAACTGGAGCGTTACCAATTCGGGCACTGCTGCCGCTGCCGGAAAGTGGAAAGACGCAGTTTACTTGTCAAAGGATACTATCTTCGATAGCTCGGATAAGCTCTTGACTCCATCATTTGAGCATTCAGAATCAGTGCAGCCCGGAGGAAGCTATGGGCATGGTATCCAGAGAGAGGTAAGAGTCCCGGATAGTGTTGAAGGCACTTGTTATCTCTTCCTCGTGATCGATAAGGACAACACTGTATATGAAAAAGCAGGCGGAGAAGCCAATAACATCAGCGAACCTCAAGCCATTACTCTGACCGATGTTGCCGCTGACCTGCGGGTGGAAAGCTTTACTGCCTCATCTACGGGCATTGCCGGGCAGACCATCCAGGTGGACTGGAGAGTCAGCAATCTTGGCACAGTCGCTGCCCAGGCGCCCTGGAAAGATGCCGTTTATCTGTCGGAGGACGATAGTCTCGATACCAATTCGGACACCCTGCTGCGAACCTTTGTCCGCTCCGTATCTTTGGCCAAAGATGCCGGCTATGGGCCGGATGCGCCCGGAGAGGTCAGGCTTCCCTCCAATATCGGGGGCCCCCGCTATCTTTTCTTTGTTACTGACGTTGATAAGAACGTATACGAAAAAGAGAGCGGAGAAGCGAATAACATCAGTTCACCTCATGTCATTACCCTGATTAACCAGGCTGCCGATCTGAAAGTGGAAAGTTTTACTGTCCCTCCTGCAGGTATTGCAGGGCAGACCATTCAGGTGAACTGGAGCATCAGTAATCAGGGCACGGCCTCTGCCGTGGCCCCCTGGCAGGATAAGATATACCTGTCAGGCGATAATTCCCTTGATCCTGCCCTTGACACTCTGGTGGCCACCTTCGACCATATGGAATCTCTGGCCACAGGGGCAAGTTATGGGCCTCCTGCGGCACCTCATGAACTTCTCATACCCGCTCTCCCTGAGCACCGTGAGGGTGAGTATTATCTTTTCTTCTGTACCGATGCAGACAAGAGCGTATATGAAAAGGGAATTGAGGAGAATAACGTCAGTGTGCCACAGCTCATCACCCTGAGCGAAAAGGCCGCTGACCTACAGGTTCAAACTGCCAGTGCTCCGGCCAATGCAATAGCTAATGAAATCATAGCGGTAAGTTGGACTATCACAAATCGTGGTGATGCTCCAGCCAAAGGATGGAAGGATGCTGTCTATCTTTCAGAAGATACGGTATTCGATCCGAAAAAGGACCGCTTATGCGGCATGTTCGAGCAGACAGGAACTCTGGAGGCGGGCCAAATCACAGGACCTCCCATTCAGCCAGCTTTTATTCGCATTCCTGACCGCCTGACCGGAACCTACCACCTCCTGGTAGTAACCGATGATCGAAACTCGGTGTACGAAAAGGGGAGTGGAGAAGGAAATAATATTTTCCTGATCCCTCAGGCTATCGAGATTGCCCTTCAGCCGGCAGACCTTCAGGTAACAGAGGTGAATGCTCCTCTCACCGCCAAGGCAGGTTCAGCTATAACCATCGGTTGGACGGTCATGAATAAGGGAAACAGAGATACGGATGAGACTTTCTGGAAGGACGGGGTCTATCTTTCGAAAGATAAAACCTTTGATCCGGCCTCGGACATCAACCTCGGCCTGGTCAGCCGTTCAGGGGCTCTGGCCACAGGTGCAAGCTATTCGCAATCGGAATCCTTTGTCGTACGCCAGGATGTGTCCGGTCCGTATCACGTGTATGTCGTTACCGATGCCATCCATCAGGTATTCGAATATGACAAGGAGGATAACAATACCTCTTCAAGTCCGGGGACTGTGCAGGTCACGGGAGTACGTGCTGATCTTGTGGTCAGTCATCTTACTGTCCCGACTGGTGGCTGCCAGGGTCAATCGATCGAGATCACCTGGACAGTAACCAATGCCGGGCCAGATTCTACGTTGGGAAATAGCTGGGATGACACGGTTTATCTATCTTCCGATAACGTGCCGGATGCCCAGGATGTACGGATGGATTTCAAGCATCAGGGCTCCCTGGCTGGCGGAGCAAGCTATTCAGTGACCAGGAGTATTCCTTTGCCCAAGGACCGGGCAGGGAATATCCAGGTGATTGTCAAGACCGATTCCGGTAAGTTCAATGATATCTATGAATATGAAGGGGAGGAAAACAATACTGCTTGTGCATCCCTGACCGTTAATCCCGCTCCGACTCCGGACCTGAGAGTGACCACTATTGTTCTACCGGAGACTGCCTGGTCAGGGCAAGGTATAAGGATAGAGTGGACAGTGACGAATGAGGGTACGGTGTCAACCTCAGCCAAAGATGGATTCTGGGATGACACGGTTTATCTTTCAAGAGATCCCTATCTTGATTCAAGTAGTGATCTTTCCCTTGGCAACACTCGCCACAAAGGTGAACTTGCCGCCGGAGGGACCTACACCCAAAGCCTTGAACCCAAACTGCCGGGCTGGGCAGCAGGTCCCTATTATGTGATCGTGACGACTGACAGTGGCACTCCTGGTCACGTCGTTGAGGGAGAAAAAGAGAATAATAATAGTACGGTTTCCTGCTCGACAGTAGAGGTCAATCTCACTCCCCCTGCAGACCTGGTGGTAACCAGTATCAGCCCTCCGGGCAGCGGCATCTATGGCCAGGCCGCTACCTGGACCTATGAAGTGAAAAACCAGGGCAGTCAGGATGCAGTCGGTGCCTGGTACGATACTTTGTACTTATCTTCCGATCAGGAATGGAACCTCGGTGATCAGCGTATCGCCCGCGTTTTCCATTCAGCGGACGATGGAGATGTGCCGCAAGGTCAAAGCTATACCAAGACCATTACTGCCGACATTCCAGCGGTAATGCCGGGAATTTACTCAGTTCTGGCCAGTACGGATATCTTCGATGATGTACGGGAAACCGATGAAGAAAATAATACAGCCGTATCTCTTGGCCAGATCACGGTCATCGGCAGGGAGTTGGCCTTGAACATGACAGAAACCGGTACCATTGCCAAGGGCCAGTCTTTATATTACCAGATTACTGCTGAGGCAGGGCAGGACCTGATCATTACTCTTGCCGGAGCGGCCAGAGAGAACGCTGAGCTTTATGCGGCTTATGGAAAGATACCGACCAGGAGCAGCTATGATACCAAGGGAGAGAAAGACCCATCAGGCAACCTCGTGGATCGGATTCTGGGAGCCAGGGCCGGTGTCTATTATATTCTGATCTATGGGTATAACTGCCCGGCTTCGCCCCCTGCGTATGAGTTGAGAGCCGTCCTGCCAGATCACTCCATCAGCGGGCTGAGTATAAGTGAGGCTGGAAATGCCGGTAAGGTAACGGTGGGAATCAGCGGATTTAACTTTGCTCCCGGAAGCACGGTATTTCTGAAAGATACTGCGGGCAATATTGTGGATACAGGGGTGGTTACTTTCAAGGATACCGGATTTTTGCTCGTCACCTTCGATTTGACCGGTAAACCTGCCGGCAGCTATCGTATTGAGCTTATAAATCCTGATGGCTCAGTGTGCAGCAAGGAACTCAATGTGGTGCAGGGCAAGGGCGGGGAGTTGTATTCGCGGCTGGTTATGCCAAACCTGGTGCGACCGGGTCGTCCTTATACCCTCACCCTGGATTATGGAAATATCGGTGATGCGGATATTCCGGCACCTTTAATGGTGGTAACCGGAGGACAGGGGTCCTTTTTGCGTCTCTTCTCCACGGAGGCATTTCACCAAAATCCGGTGCAGGTACTTGGCGTTGCAAAAGAAAATCCTGTAGATGTGCTTCCTCCTGGTTCAACGTATTCAATTGAGATGGAGTTTAAAATAGATAATACACTCAATGTGCCAATTTACCTGAACATCGTGGACCAACTGGATGAGCCGATTGATTGGAGCAAGGTAGATGCCACCCTCAAGCCTAAAAGCATGGATGAGGAAACATGGAAGCCTATATGGGAGAATATACAGAGCCAGCTTGGTAATACCTGGGGTTCGTATATTCAAGTACTCAGGGAAGATGCAAGACGTCTCGCCCTGTACGGTGAAAGGATATACGATGTGCGTAAACTCTTTGGCCTTGAGGTAAATATCGCCTACGGCGGTCATAGGGGAGCCATAAGTGGTGTTGTCTATGAAAGTGATAGTCACACTCCAGTTGCAGGGGTTACTATTTTTGCTTACCAGCCCGGAGGAACAGGTTATGCCAGGGCTGTGACTAATATGAATGGTACTTATTTATTGACTGGTCTGCCTGAAGGACATTATGAGCTTGAGGTGGAAGGGTATCTGGTTGATGAGGGTGCCTCGGCTGAAGTCCAGGGGGATAAGGATTGTCTCGATCATGTTGTTTATGTATCACCGGGAGGCGAGATAAGCGGCTATGTGAAGGACAGTGGGATACCAATTAAGGATGCATTGATATCGGCACGGGGAAAAAATACCGGCACATTCGCTACAGGGCGAACAGATGATGAGGGTTATTACAACCTTAAAGGGCTGCCACAGGATGTATACACCGTTGAAGCCAGAGTGGAAGGATATATGGAAGAGCAAAAACCAGCCTTTTTTCTGGCCAAAGGAGAGATGCGTTCTGATGTGCTTTTCGACCTGGTTAAAGGAGCTGAAATAAGCGGGAAAGTTACTGACGAGGGAGGACATCCGATTGAGGGTGCCTATGTCATGGCTACAAGAGTAGAGAGTGGTGAGGTAGCGAGCGCTATGACTGATGAGAACGGAGTGTATAAGGTAAGTGAACTTGCTGGTGGTGATTGGGAGGTTTTTGCCAGTGCTGAGGGATTTCTCAAGTCAAAGGTTACTATTGTTAATGTGGTGGTTAGCGGATCTGCTACTCAGGATTTTAGCCTTGTCCTTGGTGCTTCCGTCTCGGGAATGGTTGTAGATAGCAATGGAAAACCTATTGTTGGCGCGGCAGTATTTGCTCAAGGACCGAATAACAGCATGGGAATAGCTGCTACCAATGAAAGTGGTTACTTTCAAATCGTTGGTTTATATGAGGGCATACATACAATTCGGGTTGAAGTTGGCGGCTTTATCCCATCAATTTATGAGAGCACGTCACTAGTGCTTGGCCAAGTCTTAGCAGGGATGAATTTTCAACTGCGCGATGGTGTGTCAGTGAAGGGGCTAGTCACTGAACCAGATAGTACAACGCCTGTTAGCGGGGCTTCAATTACTTTCAAGTCAAATAGTGGGGCTATATATACTTTGACCAGTGAAGGAAATGGCATCTTCATCGGTGATCAATTTGCACCGGATGTCTATTCTCTTAGTGTTGAGGCTGAAGGATACTGCACTGCCCAGCGTATAATTAAAGTGCCTGTTTCCGGTATTGCAGATGGTTTGGTGATTTCACTAACCAAGGGTATATCCTTATCTGGTACTATAACTGCGGCAGATAAAGTTACTCCTTTGTCTAATACGTGGATTACATTGAAAACTTCTAATGGGGTATCTATTGCAGAGGATCTCACAGGGGATGATGGTAAATATAAGTTTATTAATATTCCCCCAGCAGATTATTCCGTGAGCGCTAGACACGAAAGTTACTCTTTCAAAACCCAGCAACTTGAGGGCAGTGGAGGTGGGACATTCAATTTGGATTTCATCGCAGCCTCAGGGGCTCTCAACGGAATCATTAGAAATGCTGAAACTGGTGAGCCAATTGCTGATGCCCTGGTAACCGTGATTTTGAAAGATAGTGGATCTAGAGGCTTATATGCCATTACGCAGGGTGATGGAAAGTATAATTTTTCTAGTTTCGTAACTGGGGAGTATTGGATTGTCGTTCAGGCTGCAGGATTCGCCTGTACCACGATGAGCACTTCTATAAGAGAGGAAGAAACAATAGCTGTGGATGTCAATGTATCTTCTGGTATATCATTATCGGGAATGGTTAATGACGAAGCTAATGGCCAACCAATTCCTTCTGCAATTGTTAGCTTAGTAAGCACGCATGCAGGAACCGATGATCCTGGACTCCGCGTCACTACTGACGACGCAGGTAACTATTTGATTGAGGGTATTCAACCAGGCACGTGGGAGGCATTAGTGCAAGCACCAGGGTATACACCTTTGAAAACTTCCTTAACTATTGAATCCTCTATGAACTATACCTTTGTTCTTGACAAAGAGGGTTTTTCTATCTCTGTTAACACTGTGGATGAATCTACCGGTTTGCCAATAGCCGAAGTTGAAGTATTGATTTATAGTGGAAATACTGCACTATATAACGGACTATCAAATTCAGTTGGGGTGTTCACATCTGGCCCTCTGAAAGATGGCACTTACTCTATCCAAGCTTGCCGAGGTATTGCAAAGAGCACGATAACTATATTGATCGAGGATAATACTGAGCTTAGTATTCCACTTAATACAGCGCTACTAGCTCCTGGTCCAGCTTGGATAGCTGATGACAATTCTGGATTAGCAACAATATATCGAATGCGAATTTCAATGGAGCAATTGCCTGATCATGGGAAAATTGAGAAAATTAAACTTGGTTATCTTGATCAGACACTTAATACGCTTCCATATTATAACGCCATGCCTTTGTCAGATAAAATCTGGCCCGACACCTGGAAAAGTATTGGTTGTGAGTCAAAGTATCGAGAGGTATTGGGAAAACTAATTCCTCAATTTTGTAAGAAACTTGAGCCTACGTCCCTATTATGGGATAAATATATAAGTTTAGTGAAAACATTTGATCATAGCTACGATCTCGTAAGGCCAGATGATTCTCAGCTTGATTCTTCACACTATTTCGGTAGCTTTTATTATCATTCCGGAGATTATCAATATGTATTAGAGAATTACGACAGCTTTAGTAAATTTAATTGGCAAGTTAAATTCAAAAATAAATGGAAGATTACACCGCTACCATATCCAACCGAAGATCTTGGCACTGATACTTATAATGCAATTAATCAGCTAGGTATAGACATTCGTACAGAAATAGCACTGGCTAAGGGAGAATGGGCACTTAAAGTTATCAGTAAGCTCGCTCAGGTATATCTTAGTTATCAGCCCTTTGGTTGGGCTATCGACTGCATAGGACCTGCAGGAGATGTACTTTATACAGTTTATCGGGGTCATATACTTACTAAAGAGAAGAGGAAAATTTATACTACGCTCAGTAAAGAAGAAGAAAAATTTTTTAATGCGGAGAAAAATACTCGGGAATCATTAGAAAAGTTAAAAAATAACTATAGTGCTAATAAGGATGGGAATATCAATAATGAGTATATAAAGGTCGTAGCAGAGGAAAAAGAAAATCTTAAGAACCTCAAAACTGCTATTACAGAACTTTCTAAAGCAGTTGGAGAAATAGTGATTGCAACAGGAGAAGAAGAGATCCGCTATACTATCAAGAGACGAGCATGTAGGGGGATTTCAGGAACTGTTTTTGAATTTCAAACCCTTCTTAGTATAGTAGATACATTTTATCAGGGAATGGAAGACTACTATAATAATCTTCAGAGTATTAAAATAAAAATTGATAAATGTAATAATTCATCTGCTCTATTCTGGAAACGCTGGAACAATTACGTAGCACAATACGAAGAGTATAAGAATATAAATAGGCCCTGCTATATAGCCCGTCTTTATGGTGGGGATGGTGGGTCCGTTCCAGTCTACATAAAGGAACGCACTGTGCCTGAAGCTATTTATGATGATAGAACGGATATGGTCTATTTTGAAGGAGACGAGATAGAGTTCAATGCAGAACCGGAAGAGGGATATCAATTCGATCACTGGCAAGGCCCTAGTGTTACGGATGGCATTATTAAACCTGATCTTCAAAAGCAGGTAATTTTGGTTACTAAAGATATATCCGCCACTGCTATTTTCAGAAGGAATGATGAATCCAAAATAGATGGAAATCCCACACCCTCTAATGATTTATGTATAGTAGAATAAAAGATTAAATTATAGAAGCACCGGCTATTGAATGGACGTAAGATCCTATTAGATGGGCATAAGATCCTAAGGAACGGGCAAGCGCCTAAAACCTGATGTTGTTATAAAACCAGGAACATATCGAGGGAACCGAATTAAGACCCGTAAGCGAAGACTAAAAATACTGGGGAAAAACAATGGGAAATCGGGAAGACCTTCACAAGATTCACAGATTAACAAGGTTTTGGAGGGAAAATATGATATGCATGCCAGGCAATATACTAAAAGATAAACTAAAACATCACCTTTCAATTCTCGGTATGCTGTTTTTTTGCATCCTGGTGCTCCCTGGTCTAAATCCTTTAGAATTTATCCAGTATCTATTAGTCCCACAGCCTGCCTACGCTTTGTGTCAATCATTCCCCATATCGCCTATCTTTTCCCACGACCCCAACGATAAGCTGATCTCGGTAGGTGTTGGCACAATGGGACATATTCAGCCGAATGAGACCCTTCCCTACACCATCCGCTTCGAAAATGACAAGGAGGCTGTCGCCTCAGCCCAACTGGTCACTATCACCGATCCTCTTTCTCCGCACCTCGACTATAGCACCTTTACCCTTGGCGATATGGAATTTAGCAATCACCACATTACCGTCCCTCCCGGCCTCAAGCATTACTCCACCCGCGTGGACCTTCGTCCCGAAGGCAATAACCTCCTGGTCGATATCGAAGGCAATTTCGACCCCTCGACCGGCATGGCTTCCTGGACCTTTACGGCCATCGACCCAGCCACCGGCGAGCAAACCGAAGACCCACTGGCCGGATTCCTGCCGCCTAATGGAGATAACCACGAAGGGGAAGGATACGTTAAATTCTCAATCAAACCATCCTCCAACCTTCCCGCCGGCACTAAAATCGAAAACGTAGCCACTATCGTCTTTGACTGGAATCCGCCCATGGATACTCCGCTGGTTTTCAACACCATCGATGCAGGCACTCCCGCCAGCCAAGTCACCGCCCTCCCTGCTCACTCTCCCGGCCAGTTTGCCGTAACCTGGACCGGCCAGGACGATGCCGATGGCTCAGGGATTGCGGGTTATGATATCTATGTATCGGAAAATGGCGGTCCTTACAAGCTCTGGCTGAAAAATACCACTGCCACCAGCGGCACGTTTTCCGGCAAAGGTGATAGTGCCTATGCCTTCTATAGTATAGCTACAGACAATGTAGGCCATCATGAACAGGCCCCAGAGACACCGGATGCCATTACCACTGTCTCGATAAACCGGCCTCCTTTAAAACCTGCTCTCCATTACCCTGTCCAGATGAATGAAATTACAACCTCGACACCTGCTTTGCAGATAAGCAACAGCTCCGATCCGGATGGAGACGCTCTCACCTATGAATTTGAGATTTATCCCAACGCCAGTTTAACCCCACCAGCCATAACATCCGCTAATGGAGTCGTCGAGGGAGCATCCATCACTTCCTGGACGTGCGGGATCAACCTGCCCAAGAATACCTGGTATTCCTGGCGGGCACGGGCCTTTGACGGAGTGAATTACAGCGAGTGGATGGAGGAGGGAGCAACCTTCTATGCCAGAGCCGTTGAGATCCGCGTTTCACCTGGCGGGAGTATTCAGGCTGCAATCAACGCTGCCGGCAATGGGGATGTAGTAAGTATCGAGCCAGGCACGTATACAGAGAATATTTCTTTCATGGGTAAGGCAATTATGGTAATGGGTACTATGCCGGATATAGCAGTTGATACCATTATCGATGGAGACGGGAAAGGAAGTGTTGTCACCTTTGATCATGGAGAGCAAAACAACTCTCTCTTGATGGGACTTACCCTGCGAAACGGAAAGGCACCGTTGGGAGGTGGAATCTTATGCAGAGGCTCTTCACCGACCATTATGAATTGCGTTATAGTGAGAAACATTTCAAGTGGTGCCGGCGGTGGAATTTACTGTGAGGATGCCTCACCGATTCTGACTAACTGTACTCTGAGCAGTAATACTGCTCTATCCGGCGGCGGAGTTTACTGTGATAACTCCACTCCACGGATCACAAACTGTATCCTCTGGGGAGATTCACCCAATGAAATTCACGTTTCGGATGACAGCCTTCTCACCAGCGTTACCTACTCTGATATCCAGGATGGATACGGTGGTATAGGCAATATCAATCAGAATCCCCTTTTCATTGATTCCGGAGCAGGTAATTACTCCCTGCAGCCTGCTTCTCCCTGTATCGATGCCGGAACCAGCCAGGGAGCCCCTGACAGGGATAAAAATGGCATAGCAAGGCCACAGGACGGTAACGGTGATCACAGTGCAGAATATGATATAGGTGCATATGAGATGAAAGTGGATACACAAGTGAGAATCTCGGGCGGCGCCTATAATTTCCCTGAAACTGCAACCTATAAGGCAAGTTTTTCGATGGATGTCACCGGCCCCTCATCACCTTCAGGATGGTTCAAATACTATTATTCCCGAACCCGTATGAATTTTGTGAGTACCCAGGTTACAACGGTATCTATCGCGGGGAGTACAGCTACCATAAGCGGTACAGGGACAGTCAATGGCGTTGGAGGATACACCTTCACGGCCACGGTAACTGACGGATCTCCCGACAGCTTCGGGATTATCATTAATAAACCGGACAACAGTCCTTACTATTCAAAAGGGCCAGCAACCACCAGTGGCGGTGATCTGATAATTTCAGCGCCATAAATATTTTTTGCATCATGAGGAGGAACCAAGCAAATGGAATTTTTAAAAACTCTCTTTATCGGTATCTTTTTAGCAGCGGCCTTGTGCTCCTTCACCTGTATTGCCTGGGCTATTCCAAGTGCAAGTCTTAGTTATATTGAGACAAGCTTGGGAGGGGGGACATGGCAATATGACTATACACTCTTTAATGCCTCAGATCCGATTGCTGATGCAGGCTATGATCTTTACGATTTATCTTTAAACTTTAATCCTTCATACACGTATACCGTTGTTCAACTTCCAACTGGATGGGATGAAGTAGATGGGGCAGGTTTTATCACTGCCTTCTCACAAAACCCAGGTACCCCGCCGGTTGGGACAGATATTGCTCCCGGGGAATTCCTCAGTGGCTTTACCTTTCAGTTTGATTATCAGGTCGGAAACCTTCCATTTGACGTAACTATTTTTAATCCGTCTGGTCCTGATCCTATTGTGTATAGCGGGACCAGTGCTTCTGGCACAGCCCCCGTTCCGGAGCCTTCTCCTCTGTTGCTTTTCAGTTTTGGGTTTTTGGGCTTGCTGAGTATTTCGGGAATGAAGAAAAGGATTTGGAAAGGTTAAGTTAATTTCTCAATAAATTCAAAAGGCAGAGTCAGCAATGGCCCTGCCTTTTTTATTAATCGCATATGAAAAGGGAACTCGATTTTTTATAGTACCTATCTCATTTATCTATAGGGGTATAAATAAAAAAGGGCAGAACCGGTCGTAAATATCAGTTCCACCCTCTTTACCCTTTTAAATCTTTTGGCACATACTCGTATCGAGCTTTATAAGAGTTCGCTCCTGGAAAAATACTCATCTCTTTTTTCCGGAAACAGCAGCAAAGTATTTGCAGGCCGATTATGATGATTGCCTGGTAGCGGTTGTGTTTTCCATTGCCAACAGCTCATTTACTTCCCGGTAGCTCAATCCCAGTAAGTCTGCCAAATCCTGAATGGCGAGTCTCTCTTCTCTATATTCACGGAGCGCTCCTTCTTTTTGATCCTCCCAGATCATGAATTGAGCGCTTTCTCTGAGGACTTCGGGTATGTTTTTGCCTTTCTTGATGCTATATAATTTTAAGGTTTCATACAGCTTATCAGGAAGTTGGATAGTCAGGGTCTTCATCTCATACCTCCTCGTAAAAGGTTGCTTTTATTCCTAATAATCTTTTCGGAAAAATTTAATTTATTAACGTTTCAACCTTTTAAAATTTTTTCTAACAGCATAAAAAATAAGAAAGATATATCACCTGTCTTCTGGGCTCACTGAGTCTTGCCCGGCTTTTTCCTCTCGCGTAGTCTACTCAGGTAGACAGACGGTAGATAGACCGTAGAGATAAAAGATAGATTGTAGGCATTAGATTACAGGAGGAGACAATGCGTCTCGACCGCAAGAAAGGCTCTTGGAGCGACAGCCTTCAGCCTAAAAATCAGAGAGCTACCCACTGTATTTGCGAAATGAGACAAGATGGTTAGTATTCTATATTAATTTGATTGAAAAATCAATAAATTAATTGATCTTTTTCTAATTTTTCCGCCACTGAGATCAGCCAGCTTCTTTTACATTATCTATTGCATTACCCGTCCCGATATCAGTGTAACTAAGATCATCCAAAGATTCGGAAAAAATTTATACTTGAATCTTATAGTATTTATGACAAGCTCTCCTGCCTTCAGGAAGTCCTGTCTGTTTTGGACGCTTTATTCAAGATCGTCTCTTACTTATTGTAATTCCATTAATAATTCAGAACCTTAATACTGCCTCTCCCCTGCTTTCTTCCTCATCTTTTCAACTGGTATCAATATTGAAAAATAGTATTCCTAGTAGGGAGACGTAGTACAGGCTGCGGGAATTACGCGGCCTGGATAAAAACGTCTGCCCCGGCATAAGGTAAGGGCAATGCTATTCAGTTGAGAGATGGATTAAGGTGTGGCTTTTGCTCAGGAGCAGAAGTTTCACGTCATGGCGCTGAGCACAGGGACAGCGTTATTCTCCCTCGCCCTGAAAGGGGCGAGGGCTTAAAATGATGGCTCTATTAATGGGTAATCCTCAACAACTGAATGTCATTGCCCGGATAATGGGAGGTCCTTTATTCTCTCCCTTCGTAACTTTCTTATATAACAGTATGGTGAAAGGGAAGCTCAGGGTAAGGATAGAAAACGGTTGGATTTTCACGCGATTTAGTCAACTCATTTTCTCAATTGTTTAACCAGGTTAGTAAGGAGACTGACATGATGAAGCTTTCTACGAAATCCAGGTTATTGGTCATTTTGGGTTTTCTACTATTCGTTTCCACAGTAATTCCATGCTCCTCCGTGCAGGCGTATTATAGCAGCTACGGAATAAGCGGTTTATACAGTAGCTATGGAGGGCTTTACGGCGGCGGCTACGGCGGCCTGTATGGCGGCCTGGGATTATATGGTGGCCTGTATGGGGGAGGCGGATATTATGGTGGTTTAGGATTATACGGTGGCCTTTACGGTGGGCTCTCTGGCGGCCTGTATGGCGGCGGCTTGGGATTATACGGTGGCCTGTATGGCGGCCTGTATGGCGGGCTCTATGGCGGCCTGTATGGCAGCTTGGGATTATACGGTGGCCTGTATGGCGGCCTGTATGGGGGCCTGTATGGCGGGCTCTATGGCAGGTACGGGTTAGCTGAGCAATCAGGATTATGGCAGGGAACCTGGAGCAACGGTCTTACCTTTGGAGCTATGACCCTCAATCTTGTTGAAGATCCGGTAGTTGTTGGCGCGCTTGCCGGTTATGTTCAATTCATCAGTAATACGGTTCTTCCAACGCTGGTCAGTGTAACGGGAGAAATAGCCAATGGCCAGATAGTCCTTACCGGGTCTAATAATCTGGCAGGCGGTAAATTAGTTGATGTCAGTATCAGTGCAATTCTGGTTTCTTCCACCGAAATAACCGGGGAGTATACTTTAACCCTCGGTACCGGTGTCGTAGGAGAAACCGGATCGTTCAATGTAACCTTGACGCCTCCTGTTATTTAGTTCCGATATCGAGTTGCGGATATGCAATAAACCCCATGCAAAGGGGGCAGGGCTTTATCCCTGCCCCCCCTTGGGGCTCCCGCCGGTATGTGAGCCCTCATTGGCCGGGGGGGAACTTTTAATCTGGATCGTTGCACTCCCCACATGCAGTACTGAACTCATGTTTCATGGTTGATCAATTTTAAATGCCATCATGCTCTGAGCCTGTCATTTACCCAGTAATATCTTCATAATCCAGTAATATTTCCATAATATAGTATCTTTATACTATTCATACCCTATTTACAAGGAAACAGGAAAAGGGTATCATGGAAAAAAATACCCAACCACTAAAGAGATGGAATTAACACCCCGATTATATTTGTATAAGTGGCCATTTGAGATATGATGAAGGCGAAGGGTCGTAAAAAAGGATGTTTTTGGTTCTGTTAAAAATTCCAGACCAAGGCCCGCTTGAGGATTGAAGTTGATGCGAAGGCCCTGGCCTTCTACTTGAAAATCAGAATATATAATGCCGACACCTGCCTCTGCATAGGGCCGTATCTGTTTCGCAGCGACTGAATGTTCCGCGGCACCTGAATGTTTCGCTGCAAAGGTATCCAGATAATAGAATGCCTCTATCCCGACAGAGGCCATGATACGGGCACAGGGGCTTGTGGTTGCTCCAAGAGCGCCTTCTACTTTAAAGCGTAAGGGGTCGGGCGCCGGATGATGCCAGACCCGTTCATAATCATAGAGCGCAAAGCCTGAAATCAGGAAAAAACGTATATCGTTTACCGGATCATAGGTATTTCCGAGGATTGAAGCTAATCCGTACCGGGTGGAGACCATACTTTGGCTATTTCTCTCGGCATAGGTGTTCCCTGGCCATAAAACGAGTGTTGAGAGGAGGATAGTAAATCCTATCAGTCCATTCTTAACAGTATTGTGCGAAAATGCAGTTGCTATTGCAGGCGTTATTGCAGTAGTTATTGCGGTCATTACTGCAATAACTACTGCCGTCGTTATTGCAGTCGTTATTACAGCTATTATTGCAGTCGTTATCGCAACCAGTATGGTAGTGGTCATTGGTATAGCCATTGGTGCAGTTATTAGTGCACTCATTGGTGCAGTTAATTTCCCTCCAAAGCGCTGCCGAAGGCAGGAAATGCTGTGAAGCAGAAAATAATAATTTCATGGTAAGAATTGCATCAAAAATTATACATAAATAGGGAATTAAGTCAACGGAATAATGAGGCCAACATAGTAATAATGAGGTCAACATAATATAATAGAGCATATTGGTATATCACTTAACCTGAATGGTATATCAATTCCGTACTCAGTAACATGAGCAAGACAGGTAAGCCAAAGTGAGGATAGTAATTTGAAACGAAAAGCAAGCCGTAACCTATTTATTATGCTCGTTTTAGTGATCTTCAGTAGTCAGGTGAACCCCGGATTTGCCCAAGATCCGTCCATCCGTAATCTTCCATCTTCCGGCGATCTGCCGCACTATGATATTCATGTTCAATTAAACAACCAGTCTTATACTCTTACGGGAAAAGTAAAGGTTACCTGTCCCAATACTTCGGACATTCCGCTGGAAGAGGTTCTTTTCCAGCTTGCGCCTAATACATTGGCTAAAAAAGACCCACGTGTGGAAGAGAGTACCTACGATTACTCGTATCCTCATGGATTCAATCCTTCGTGGATGGAAATTCTCGGCGTTAACGACGGGAAGGGGAATCCCCTGCCCTATTCCTATAAGACGGACTTAGACCTTCCGCTTGGCTGTGCTCAGGAAAAAACGTTGCTGCTCGTCACCTTGCCCAAGCCCCTGGCTCCCGGGGAAAACGATACCCTGGAGATTGATTTTAAGACCAG
Organism: bacterium; assembly: GCA_040752695.1. Lineage (GTDB taxonomy): Bacteria > SZUA-182 > SZUA-182 > DTGQ01 > DTGQ01 > DTGQ01. Next base: position 12,572 of record JBFMGO010000043.1, on the reverse strand, counting down.
GATTCCCGAAAAATATGCCGATGGTCACTACCAGAATACTCTTTACTTACAGGGGTTCTGGTACCCTACCCTTCTATCCAGGAGGGAGGGAGAATGGATAACGGGTCTTGAGGAATCACCTCCCGCTTTTTTTCATCTTTCTCTGACCGTTCCATCGGTGGAAGTTCCTGTTTCCTCGGCAGCCTGGGAAAGGAGCGAAGACCATCCGGATGGAACCACTACCTATTCTGGAGATTGCGGTCCTACTCCTTTATTGGCCCTGGCTTCAAGCCGGGATTATCTTATTGCGGAAAAAGAATCCGAAGGAGTAACGATAAAGGTTTACTATTTTTCTCGGGATGTCAGGACAGCTCAATCCTGTCTTCAATATGCAGCCGAAGCCATTCGTTTTATCCATCGGGATATGCATCTTCCCCTGACCTTCGATCACCTGTCAATCGTCGATTTCCACATGGGAGCTACAGCAGCCTACACTTCGGGCAACGCTATTTTCATTCCCAGAGAATTGCATAAATTCCCCGGCCTGTTAAAACGGATAATGGAAGTCGTTGTAGCCCACGAAGTGAGCCATCTGTGGTGGGGCGTCGGCCTGACCTATAATTTTGACAAGAACAACTGGGTCGGCGAAGGACTGGCCAACTATACCAGCATCAGGTATTTCGAGAAAAAATATGGGGCGGGAAAGAACCTGCTCACCTGGCCCAAATGGATGCCGAATATGGACTACGCGGAATACTTCGTGGAGTTGCCTTACCGCGAAGAGGCTGTCAGAGGCTATGATCGCCTCATTACCGAATCTGCCAAAGCAAGCGATGACCTTCCCGCCTTAAGCGCCATGCATTATGACAAGGGAGCCATGATTCACCGCATGCTCAATTACCTGCTCAAAGATGAGAATTACACCGCTTTCCTGCAGGCCTTAATCCAGAGATATTATGGCAGAATAGTGACCACACAAGAGATGATCTCTCTGTGCCAGGAAGTGACAGGGCAGGACCTTACCTGGTTTTTTGACCAATGGATCTACGATACGAAAAAACTGGACTATAGCATCGATCATGTCGCTTCCCAAAAGGAGGATCAGACGGCGACGGCGACGGCGGCGACGACGATAACCACGATTCGTATTCGTCGCCTGCAAGAGGCTGTCATGCCGGTTGAATTACTGGTCGTCTTTCAGGATGGCAGCAAAAAAACCGTGCAGGTGAGCGGCAGACAAGAGGAAGAAACCATTACCCTGAGGGCAGATACGGCAGTTGCCGAGGCTCATCTTGATCCAGGCCATATTCTGCCTGATATCAATCGCTTGAATAACCACTACAGGCTTTTGGTCCGGTTTTACCCGATCTTGGATTTTCCCGATACTGACAGCCTCCTGGTAACAGCGATTCCCGTTTCCACCTCCAATGCAGCAGATAATCAGATTACCGGATTAGCCCTTACGGCAGGGTACCTCAGCGACTGGCAATTGCAGCTTGGCACCTTTTACCGGCAGGAACCCCGCAGGATCGGGTATCAAACGCTTTTTTACAAAGACCGGCTGCTCTGGCCAAATCTGGCGGGAATGGCTACTTTGTCCGATGCAGCAGGCTTTCGGGGTGGCTCTTTAGGGATTGGCCTGACCTTGCACGAGTCCCATCAGCAAGTTCGCATCCCGGCAAATCGTATCGATTTACTGTACACCATGCAGGAAGCCTACTATATTTCCGAGCAGGAACAAGAGGATCTCGATGAAAGAGAAAACGAAGGAGGACTGAGAATCCCCTGGAAGGGAAAGGTAGGAAGCCTCGGCCTGAAAATTACGCGTGATGCCAGACTAACTCCTCTCAAGGGGTTGCATCTGGAAGGTATGGCCGAGATATGCGCCAGGGAATTAGGCGGTGATTTTGACTTTCAACAATATCAGGTTGATGGACGGTACTATTTCCATGTTCATCATCTGGCCAGTTTGATGATCCGGGCTTTTTGGGGAGATACGCAGGGAGAAGCGCCCCTGAATAAAAGGTTCTCTCTGGCCGGACCTACTATGCTCCGTGGCTATAATTACAATCTGGATTACAGGGGATCAAATATCGCTATTTCGAATGTAGAATTGAAATGGCCAGTCCATAAGCACTTCCGAAAAGATATCTCGATTAAAAAGTATTTCTGGTTTGAGAGTGTTGATGTCGCTCTCTATTACGATGGCGGCAAGGTCTGGGAGGATTGGCAAAGAACCGACCAAGCCACTTACCGCCACGATGTAGGGACCGCCATGATAGTAAAAACCTCCATTGCCAATTTAATCCCGCTGGATGTGCGGATCGATGTGGCCTTCCCCCTGGAACGTGAGCCGGAAAATGACCAGCCCATAGTCGTCTGGTTTCAGATCGGAAGCTATTTTTAGGAGTATAACGAGAAATCGTCCAAACCCCTCGCAGGAAAGCCATTCAAATGAGCAAATTCGTCATTCTGAGCGAAGCAGGGAGCCCATCTTAGAATCCAGAAGTATTTGAAAAACCTGGATTCTAAGCTGCCAGCTTAATGCCTGCTCAGGACAGGCTCCATTCAGAATGACGGCTGGGTAAATTTTTTCTTAAACTTGTCCTGAGCAGGTTTTAAGCGGGGAAGTGTCCGCTAAAAGGACAGAAACAGCCGCTTGCGTAATTCCTACTGCCTGTACTAACGCTCAGAATGACGTTGATTATGATAACCAGGGAGAATGGAGCATCAGTGCAAGCTCCCCTTTGAAAGCCTCATTGTAGTAGGATCGAAGTCCTTTCCAGGAGAGGATTAATCATTGCTCACCTGGCTTTTCTCACTTTTAAACCCTGGCCTTTCTCAATCTTAACCCCGGCAAAATTTGCAGGATTTATTACTAAACGGCCACGCATCTAACGCGCTGTGTATCAAGCCCCTCCACTGGTTATGATCCGATACCCTTCCTGCTGGCCTATATCTTTGAATAAAAATAATCCGATAAACCCTATTGGTCAATTTTTCAGAGATACAGCCGATAGCCACCTTCAGCTCCGGGTGGCAGAAAAAAATATGGAACGCTCTCAAAGAGCTTATGCTCACGTTAAGCGAGTTTATTCGCTACGAAATTGAACCAAATATCGTTTTATATTTACTTGACATTATTGAAGATGCCATTATTAGTCAGATACAACAAATACCTGCCAAACTTTAGTAATTTAATAGTAAGAATCTTGACATAGATAATCTTCTCTGTATATCATAGTATTAATTTATACATTAAACACAGGTTAGTATCTTCTAATAATTAAGGATCTTTTACTTACACTTTAACCAGGAGGAGAGCGGTAAATGAAGGAAAAGGTAATAATTTTCAGTATGATAGCAGCTATGATTATGGTAATAACAGTGACCGGAAGTAATTCAGCCTTTGCCGTCGATTGGCGGTTTCCAGTCGGCCTGACTTATATCAGTAACTTTCAGGACATTGCAGATCTTCATGAAAATAACTTAGAAGCAGAAGGCAATGTGACGACTTCAACCGATGCTGTTCCGGTCGGTCTTGCATTCAATCCTTATGTCGAATTCGACTTTGGCCTTGGAATTGGTATCGGGGTTGGTCCCCTCATGATGGTCCTGGGTGACACCGAGTTTATAAATGTCCCGCTTAAATTTGATGTTCGATACGCAATTCCTCAGCTCAGTGTTTCCCCCTATGTCCGCGCCGGAGTGAGCTATAACGCAGCCAGCGGAGATTATGTAGAAAGCTCGACTCCCGGCCTGTTCCTGGCTGGCGGGGTTGAATTTTTAAGAAACAAAGTAGTAGGTTTTGGCCTTGAATTATCTTACGATTCGTCCGAGATAGAGTTTGAGAAATATACTGCTTCTTCTTATTATTATGGCTATACAAGTGAACCGGAAAAGATTAAACCCGGCGAATTTACGATCAGTTTGTATGCCGTCTTCTAAGCAACCGTACTTACGGTAGATATCCAGGCAAATAATTACCATAAACATCCACGATCTCTTTTTTATAATACGATCTTATATCAGGAGATTTTCAGATGAAAAATTATTTCAGATTTATAGTGGTTATGATTATTGCCTTATTTTTTGCCGGGTGTGCAGGATCTTCCAAATACATGAAACTGGTTCCTGATTACGATACCTCTCATCTTCCCGGAGATAATAAATCTTTAGTCGTTTTTATGCGTCCTTCCGGTATGGCATACGCCATACAATCTTCCGTTTTCGATGCTACCGAAGGGGAAGATAAACTCGTAGGAATAGTTCCTGCAAAAAAGATGGTAGCTTATGAAACTGATCCCGGCGAACATTTATTTATGGTGGTTGGAGAAAGCGCCGATTTTATGAAAGCTGACCTGGAATCAGGCAAAACGTATTATGCTCTTGTTACTCCGAGAATGGGTGCCTGGAAGGCCCGGTTTTCTTTGTATCCGGTTCATAAAGACGAATTGTCATCAGATAAGTTCAAGGATTGGCAGCGTGGATGTGAGTATGTTGAAAATACGGATAGCTCATATAACTGGGCGAGACAGAATTCCCGAAGCATCCAGGCTAAAAAGGAAAAATACCTTAAGGCATGGAACGAAAAGAGCGGTTCAAATCAACCCGTGCTTTATCCTGACGATGGATTATAAAAAAGGCCGAGAGAGGCAAAGATCAGTCACTAACAAAACAACAGGCAGGTTGAAAAACCTGCCTGTTGTTTTGTTTCGATATAGCGCACATGGGGATCATAACCCCAAAGAAATAGCGCATTGGGGTCATGACCTCAAAGAACTTGCCTAGTTTTTGATATTCTGAACCCTGTCATCTTGAAAGGTTATCACTACCGTATCGAAGCGATTATTCCAGTAGGTCCACATATTATTTGACAGACTGGGCGTTCTATGCTTCGGAGGATATCCGTAGGCCATGAGTACCGCTTCCCGGCACATACCTTCGGCAATGGTGCCCATTTTGATATTATCTTGCTCCTCCTTGGTAAACTTAGTGAATTCGCCGCCTTCAGCCATGACATTCCCTTCTGAGAAATACTGGTCAAAGAGTTCCTTCATCGTCACCTGGCTGTATTTTGACATATAAATCAGTGTATAGACGGTTGCTTCACTTTCATCGGTAAACTGGATCTGATCCATCCGAAAGCTGCGGATTTTTACTTGCGTTCCAACCGGAATGATGTTTCCTTTATGATAATTGGTGGAGAAAATTCGCGATGGATCTTCGTACCAGATATTGACTTTAGTGTAATAGGTTCTGCCTTCCGGATTGGTTGAAACGGCATTGGATTCCCCGGCAAGATCTGTTCTTCCCGAAGTAGCACATCCGGAAAAAATCCCCAAAAAGCAAAGAGAAAGAGTTATAACGAGGGCGGTTACTACATGTTTTTTTTCCTTTTGCATGATACTATCCTCATATTACAGGGTTAATGTTATAGAGCGGCTGCCAGACGGTCAAAAGAAGGGATAAAACAAATTGAAGAACCGCCAAAGAACCGCAATGGAATCGATTATGCGATCGAGCTGTTGTCGCGGGACCGTATCGGCCCTCCCGGTGCCCGAAGATAACACATGGCTTTAGCTGCTGACTCAAACGAACGCTATCGCCGTAACTTGAACGCTATCGCCTTAACTTAATGACAGCTTTTTTATGCCCGCAACAGTGCCTGAAACTATAAATAGTTCTTATTTCGGATGGTTCGGTCGCTGTACACAGATTCACTCCGTATGGATTGTCCTGAACTGGACAGGCATATCTGATTTGCCTTTTCAGCATGAGAGCAGCGGCAGCGCACTGAAAACCGCTTCCGGCCATAAAACTGCCAAACAGGGGTGAGTAGCCTGCAACATAAGCGCCGGGAATGATGTCATTGCGGCAGGCAGTCTCATCACCGGTCATTCCGTCTGTCTCGATGAGACATATATCAGGTGCATCCTCTTCGTTCTGATGATCGAAGAGTGAAATTTCATACACTTCACCATATCTGGCAGGTGCAGGGAGATTCTTCTCCTGCGTCATAAGGAAAAATACGCTCCCCTCGCCAGGAACAGCCTCCGGCGAGGCTGAAAAATGGAAAGGTTTTATCCGGCCATCATCAGCGATGTGCAGTTTTTGACGGCAAATGTATTCCATAACCTGCCCGCATTCATCCGTGCTTCCAACGAGAACAAAGTCGCACCGTTTTTCCTCGAGCCAGGATTGAGCCAAAAGGAGAGCCTGATGAAACGAGAAAACAAACTGACTCACCGTTATGGTGGGGCCGCGGATGTCCAGCACGGAGGCAATATAAGATGCAGCGGCGTTATGCACCGAGTGAGAAAAGGCGGTTGGAGAGACATTCGCTTCCCCATAATCAAGGATATCGTCCAGAAAACGAAAAGTGGTTGTGTGAGGTCCCAGTGCCGTGGCATGAATAATGCCTAGAGACGGCGCATCTTCGCCGGGCGACATGCTGCCGTTTAACAGGACGTCTGACAAACCGCTGTCTTTGACGGCATCCCAGGCAGCCAGTACAGCCATTTTGCAGAACCTGTCCGCCCTGCGTGATTTTCCCAGGACCGCCTTGTCCATGATGAATTCCTGGTCTACGGCGTAGAGGGGGATTGGTTTATCTGAAAAGGAGGCATGCTCGATGAATTGAGGAGGCTTCCACCCCTTTTGCAGGGCATGGCTGAAGCTTTCGATTCCCCGTCCGCGAGAGAAAATAATCCCTATTCCGGCAATATACATACTGCACTTCTTCCGGTACCATTCATACGGTATCTTTCACCCGGTACCATTCATACTGCATTTTCCCGATACCATTCATACGGTACTCCGGTCTTTATGAGAAATAGGGGGTGATGTCCTGCTCTTGTACCGATGCGAAAATGCCGAAGCGAAAACGAGGGCTGTGTTATTTCCGCCAAAGGCTAAAGAGGTAGACACTCCGTATCCCTTCTCTGTCGGTGTTTTTTCCGTTACTGGAGCCAGCGGTATTTCGCTGTCCTGATGAACGAAGCCGATGCTGGCCGGTATCCACTCCTCACGGAGTGCGGCCACGGTAAAAGCTGCTTCCAGGCCACCGGCGGCGCCCAGGGTGTGTCCCGTATATCCTTTGGTGGAAAGGACCTTTATATCCGGTCCAAAAATACGGGCCAGAAGGGTTCCCTCGACCTTATCGTTATCCGGGGTGGCTGTACCATGAGCATTGACAAAACAGACCTCATCCGGCGTAATACCGGCTTCGGCCAATGCCTTTCGAAGCGCCGCCTCAAGACCCTTTCCTTCCGGGTGGGGGGCTGTCAGGTGATAAGCGTCAGCAGCAATTCCGTATCCTGCAAGGTACCCGATTGGAGTTTTTCCCCTCTGCCGGCAGATTTCATCGGATTCAAGAATAAGAACCCCGGCACCTTCGCCAAGGTTCAGGCCCGACCGCTCACGGTCAAAGGGTGCACAGAACGACTCGCTCATGATCCCTAAGGATCCGAACCCGCATAAGGGTACACGGTTCAATTCATCGGCTCCACCGGCGATGGCTATATCGCATATTCCATTCCTCAACCAGGACAATGCTGCTCCGATGGCGTCAGCCCCGGATGAGCAGGCATTGACTACGGTAAGGGATGGCCCCTGCACCTTAAAAGCGTGAGCGACAGCTTCGGCAAGGTTTCCCTCAAGAAAGCGGTTGACCGGCTCCATGGGAGCTTTGCCGGTCTTGCGGTAAGCGCGGTAAAAATCGAGATCATTTAACTGACTGGCTACCGTGGTTCCCAGGCAGACTCCCACCTTCAGGCGGGAGAGGTCATCCGGCAATCCGGCATCGCGTAATGCGCCGTTTACTGCGCACAGGGCGAGGCTCAGGGTACGCATCCCCTCTTTATGCCATTGAGCGGGTATCTTTTTTACTTCGAAAACCGGATAGGAGAGCGCGGTGGGAAAAAGTGACACCCGACCCCCATTTCTTCGTCCAGAGGAAAAGGTTTCCAGAGTTTCGGAAATGCCCTGTCCGGCAGCAGAAATCACTCCCAGGCCGCTTATGGCTACCTTTTTCATACCGAGGTTACAAACGCTCTTAAGGTTACAAACGCTCTTAAGGTTACAAATGCCGTTGAGGTCACAAATGCCTTTTTAGGTTACAAACACTCTTGCGGTCACAAACGCTCTTTCAGGACAGTGCCTTCCCTGTTTTCATAAATATACCGGGCCAGGGTATCGATCGAGTAGAATATTTTTCTGCCCTGGTCTATGTCTTTCAACTCCAATCCAAAATTTCTCTGCAAAAGGACAACTATTTCAACAGCATCCAGAGAGTCAAGGCCAAGCCCTTCTTCCCCGAACAACAGTTCATCATCCCGGATGTCCTGCACCTTAATGTCTTCTAGAGAAAGATTGTCGACCAGCAGTTCTTTCACTCTCTTTCGTACTTCTGCCAAATCCTTTGCCTGATCTTCTTCCATTTCCCCCTGTCCTTGATGGAATAGTAAATTGTTTATTAACAGCTTACATTACAAGGTGTGTGCAACGGAATGATACAATCTCTCCGGATATTTTTCAAGAACAATTTGCAGGTATCAGCCGGGCGGTGCAGGGAAATGCCCTGGTTTCCTTAGAATTTATATTCGACAATAACTATATCAATGACCTTTTCAATCACCTCTTTTCCATCATTGACACAAGCCCTTAGTTCTTATATCATTGCATAATTCAACGTTACTCTTTTCCCGTTGAAACGTCTCTCTTTTTTTTAAAAGAGAGGAATAACACCTGAAAAGGTTTTTATGATGAAAATCCTTCTCGTCAATCCGCCCAATTGTGGACGGAGCATTTCTCAGGAAAAATACGGGTTTAAACCAGCGTATCAAATATTTCGCGGAGAACCGCTGGCCCTGGAAGCCCTGGCGGGAAATCTCTATGACCATAAGACGCACATTCTCGATCTCAAGGTTCAGGGAGAGAGCCTGTCCGATACTCTTTCTGCCTTCGATCCCGATCTGGTCGGTATTACCGGCCTGACCTGTGAAGTCAGGACCGTTTTGCGCCTTTGTCAAAACGTCAAGGAACAAAAAAAGGAGAGTACCGTTGTCGTCGGAGGAATCCATGCCAGCAGCGATCCTCAATTTTTTAATCATCCGGCTGTCGATTATATTGTCACAGGATTAGGAAAGGCCAGCTTTCGGGAACTTGTTTCAGCCATTGAAACAGGAAGGCCGACGGAAAGGATACCAGGCATTGCCAGGACCAATCCGGCAGGCAGACTCTCATATATTCCCCGCAATTACAGCCGGGAGGATTTGGTGGAATCTTGCGCACCCCGCTTCGATCTGGTCGATAAATACCGTGATCATTACCGGATTCCAGCCCTGGGATTGCAGATGGGCTTTGTGGCTACAGCCTTTGGCTGCATTCATTCCTGTTCCTTTTGCTCTATCGCCAATCTGACAGGAAAACGTTACCTTACCTGTCACACCGACACCGTTATCAGAGATATCAGGCTCCTGGGGGATATTCCGTTTATCCGCCTGGTCGATGCCAACAGTTTTGGTGATGTAAAAAGGGCAAAACAGCTCTGTCAGGCTATCGCCGAGGCTGATCTGAAAAAACTCTTTCTGGTAGATGCCTGTGCGGATACGGTAGTTGACCACCAAGAGCTTTTTGAGGAATGGAAAAAGAGCGGTCTTCAGGCAGTCGTTGTTGGGTTCGAAGAAATAAACAATACCCTTTTGGCCCAATGGGGAAAGAAAAACACCGCTGGTATCGTCCGTGAAGCGATCAGGATACTTCATGACCTGGACATATCCATCGTAGGAGATTTCATTATCTCTCCGGATTACGAAGAGAGAGATTTTCAGGTTCTGACTCGGTTTGTCGAAGAAAACAGGATACAGCTTCCGGTATTTTCCGTTCTCACTCCGTTGCCGGGGACACCTTTGTATCGATCCATGAAGGATAAAATCGTCATCCATGATTTGGATTACTATACATTAACCAACGCGGTTACACGGACCAAACTCCCCGAAGAGGAGTTTTATACGCTTTTTATCGAGCTCGCCACACGATTCCACTCCAGAAAAACGTTATGAAGGGGACATCTCAAAATGGAAGTTTATATAACTGATATTGCCGCTTTCCTGCCAAACGAACCTGTCACCAATGACGATATAGAGCTGATTATGGGGAAGACTCAAGGGGTGTCATCCCGCATACGGCGCACCGTTCTTCGCAATAACGGCATAAAAACCCGTTACTACGCCATCGACCGACAATCGGGAAGAATCACGCATACGAATGCGCACATGACGGCTAAAGCGGTTCGCAGACTCATGAATTCTTCCCGCTCTTCCCTGAACGATATCGAATGCTTATGTTGCGGCACATCCACTCCTGATCAGATAATGCCAGGGCATGCTTCGATGGTTCATGGGGAATTGGGGATTCCCCCCTGTGAGGTGGTCAGCACTTCGGGTATCTGCATTTGCGGCATGACAGCCATGAAATACGCCTTTGCCTGCATTGCTGCCGGAATTACCCGAAACGCCGTAGCCACAGGCTCGGAAACAGCGTCCTCCCTTTTCCATATTCAAAATCCGCCCAGGCCCGAATCTGCACTGGAAGAGAACCCTGCCCTTTGCTTCGACTCGGAGTTTTTAAAATGGATGCTCTCCGATGGGGCCGGTGCGGTCTTCATGGAATCCCGGCCTGCAGAAGACAACCGGCTGTCTTTACGCATCGATTGGATTGAGCAATTGTCGTTTGCCAACGAATTGGAGACCTGTATGTATGCGGGTGCCATAAAGCACGAGCATGGAGCAATTCAAGGCTGGCGGAGTTTTGGTTCCCTTGGGGAAGCATTGAAAAGTAACTGCTTTGCCATCCAGCAGGATGTAAAACTCCTCAACCGGGAAATTGTTAGGACGGCAGTGGACCGTGCCCTGCCCCCTGTCATTCGCAGACACAACCTTGGTGCTCAGGATGTAGACTGGTTTTTGCCTCACTATTCATCCGAATTCTTTAAAAAAGATTTCTATGACCGGCTGAAAAGTATCGGTTTTGAAATCCCGCTGGATAAATGGTTCACGAACCTTCATACAAAAGGCAATACCGGAGCTGCCTCCATTTACATCATGCTTGAAGAGCTTTTCCACTCGCAAAAAATAAAAAAAGGCCAGAAGCTCCTTTGCTTCATTCCGGAAAGTGGAAGATTTTCTATTTGTTATATGCTGTTAACCGCTGTATAATCAAAAAAACCCGCTGGAGTCAATCATTGGAGTTAATCATGCGTAAAGACGAAGTTCCCCAAGACGAGGGACTGCTCGGTGCCTGGCACGAGGTCAGCTATGCCGTCGATAAGGATGGAAAATACGTGCAGGTCCACAGTTCGGGATGGGAGCCGGCCAATGCCGCCAATAATCTGGCGTGGCAGAAAATCCACCAGGAGGTAGAGGAAATCCGCAGGCAGGTGGAGAGAGGCGATCTGAGCCCCCTGGCTTATCACATGGCCCGGCACCATATGAATATCGGCCTTCTGGCTCAATATACGCATCAATCCAGGAGAAAAGTAAAACAACACCTTACCCTTAAAGGGTTTAAAAAACTGAGCAGCCGGGAAATGAAATTGTACGCGGATATCTTTGACCTTTCGATCGAAGAACTTGGTAGGATTTGACGAGTTACCGGCTGAAACACGTATCTATCGTAATAACATACTTCTTATCGTTACATACTTCTTATCGTTCATTCCAGCTTCATGAATAAAGAAGGAGTTGGCATTCTTGGTAATAGATTTTCATCACTTACAGAGTGCTCATTGCGAAAGCGGGGTCACTGCAAGCCTTTTGCAGCATTATGGCCTCGACATCGACGAACCATTGGCCTTCGGGATCGGATCGGGGCTCTTTTTTGCCTACCTGCCTTTCATCAAACTCGACGGCATTCCCCTGACTGCCTTTCGTATGATCCCCGGAACGATCTTCAATCGTGTTACCAGGCTGCTCGGGGTCAAGGTCAAGGTACGCCGTTTTCGTGATCCGCAAAAGGCCAGGGCAGCGCTTGACCGGGCGCTTGAAGAAAATATCCCGGTCGGTTTGCAGGTGGGGGTATATTGGCTGCCCTTTTTCCCCGATGCACTCAGGTTCCATTTCAATGGGCATAACCTGATTGCCTATGGCCAGGAGAAGGGAGAGTATGCGATCAGTGATCCGACCCTTGACCGGCCGGTTACCATTTCCCTCCGCTCTTTGCAAAAAGCCAGGTTTGCCAGGGGAGCCTTTGCTCCAAAAGGGAAAATGTACTACCTGACAGGATGCTCGTCCCGGTCTCATTCCAGGACCTCTGCCTCCTTTTGCGGTAAAGAGGTGGCAGTGGACAGGGCTATCGTGAAAGGGATTCGCAGGACATGCTTCCTGATGCTTAAGGCTCCACGCCCCTTTGGCGGTGTGCACGGCATACGGTATCTGGCCAGGCAGATAGTGTCCTGGCCCGAGCGGCTGGGGGAGAAGAAAGCTATCCTTTATCTGGCTCAGGTTATTCGCATGCAGGAGGAGATCGGTACGGGTGGTGCCGGCTTTCGCTTTATCTATGGAGCCTTCTTACAAAGGGCAGCGGAGTTTCTC
>JBFMGO010000042.1:0-41093 GCA_040752695.1 bacterium | reverse complement strand
ATGGTTGGCTTAACTACTGGTAGGCTTTCTTGATTCATAGATTATCCTCCCTTATCTTATTCTCTTGGATAACCTATGATAATGCTTTCTTATCTAATTTTCATGCACGCTTACCGGAAGCACACGATCACTTGGAGAAAAAATAAACCCCTGCTACCTGCGTCCAGCCGACTTTTGTTTAATTCGCAACCAGGACGATATCAATACAGCCATTTATGTAGGATCGGGGAACTTCCTTTCGTGTGATGTCAGAGGAGGTGTAATGATTTTCCCTAAATCCCGGCTTGCATCAAAGATTTTGGAGGTGAGAAGGCTATGCCCCAGGCTCTGCCTTATATAGCGTATGTGGCTGCTAATTATTTTGGAGCCAGCGCCATAGCTACAGCAGTAATAGTAACTGCTGCCTCATATGTGAGCGCTGAGCTGACAAAACCATCCAAACCACGACGTGCTTTATTAACAAACGATAAGGACCCAGGCCAGCAGATCAATTTCAGGGACAGCCAGAGTCCTGTCCCCATTGTCTATGGGGAGATAAAAATCGGTGGAAATCAGCCCTATATCAGTGTTTCCGGTGAAGAGAATAAATATCTGAATATTATTCAAACTATCTCTGAAGGAGAGATAGAGGGCATTGTTGAAATTGGCGGGGTATCCCAGATATGGCTGGATGACAGTCTTATTGGAGATTTTGGACCGAAGGTTTACTGGGAGTTCAAGAACGGTGGCAATGATAACCAGACGATTTGTTCCCTTGGCGATCCTTCCTTTGAAGCCTACGATCCAAATTGGACTGATCTGATGAAAGATACCGCCTATCTCTATATTCGCCTTGAATATGACCGTGAACTTTTCACCAGCATCCCCACTATTACCCTGCTGGTGAAAGGGAAAAAAGTCCTCGACCCCAGGACTGGTATTGTTTCCTGGTCGGACAATGCTGCCCTCTGCTTTTACGACTTTGTTACCAACGACCGCTATGGCGTCGGAATGGATTCCAGTTTCTGGGATGCCGGCATCGATGGCAACATCGCATCTGTCGCTACCTGGTGTGAAGAGAAAAATTACCTGCTGAACTGCATCCTTGCTGAAAGAGAGCCTGGCCTCGATACGGCCTTTCAGATATTGACTACGTTCAGGTCAACTATCTTCTGGTCGGAAGAAAAATTTATTTTGCACAAATTAGACTGGGAGGCTCCCGTTCTTTCCCTGACCGAAGATGATATTGTGGCTGATTCTTTCTCCTTTGATTTACCAAGTCTTCAGTCTTTGCCCAATACGATCAGGATAAAATATACCAACGCCGAAAACGGCTTTATCCTCGAGGACCTTGTCTTACACGATCCAGAGGCCATCGCTGCCGATGGCGAAATCAGAGAGCAAGAGCTCAGTCTTTTGATTACAAGCCAGGACCAGGCTACAAAAATAGGTGCCTATCAACTGGAGCGGCAACGGTTGAATATTCCGTTTTCCTTTGTGGCAGGACCAAAAGCCTTCCCTGTGGAGCCTGGTGATTTCATCACGGTTACCCATAGCTTGCCAGGGTGGATTGATCAAATTGTCAGGGTGCAAAGATACCAGCCTCTCGAAGACAACAATGTAGCACTGACCGTTCTGCTTGAGATTGAAACTCTCTATGATGATGTGGTCAATGTAGTGTCACATACCCAATGGGCAAGTACCTTGCCGGATCCCCTTGCCGTGCCAGTATCGGTGAGCAATATTCAGTTCAGTGAGGAGGTGTATGCCATTAAGGACAATACCTTCACCAGGTTGAAGATAACCTGGCAGCCACCGGTAAATTACCTGTTCCTTGATCATGTCGAAGTCTGGGGAGCGGCCCGTGGGGCCGGCCAGCCTCAACCGGATGATGACGATTACATCTGCTATGGTAAGGCATGGGGAAGTTTTACCATTGAGTCGTCAGCAAAAGAAGGCGATCAGTGGTATTTCAAGCTGTTGTCCGTCAGCACGTATGGGGTTAAGATGTCCCTGACTGATGCCAATAGCTGGTCATATTCTATCATCGGCAAAAGCGGCGTCAAGCCGGATGACGTATCTGGTTTTATGGGATCTGCTACGGGGGATTCTGTCGGGTTGCGGTGGCTTCTTCCCAATACAGGTGAAGAACGTGACCGCTTTGCCAATGATCTGTCAGGATACGAGATCAGGACGGGAGCAGAATGGGATTCGGCCCTGTTTCTTGGATTTACCAAAACTCAGCTCTGGAGCCTGGTCGGTGTAAAACCTGGAACCCATACCTTTCTGATCAAGGCAAAGAATACCCTCGGTGAGTATTCGGAAAATGCCGGATCGTCTACTATTCAGGTATTTACGCCGCCCGGATATACCATTCAGAGAAGTATCAATCCCTCTCAATATAATGATTTTTCATCAGGAAGCTTCAATAATACAGAAGCTTACAATCACCCTACTTATGGCACGGTTTTGAGGGTAATCCATGCTGGTGGACTATCAGGGGATTACACATCTCCAGTCTATAATTTTTCGTCAGCTCAGATAGCAAGATTCTGGCTCGATTTTCAAGTTGTAATCGCTTTGACTTCTATTACCTGGACGAGTTACTTTTCTGCCGGAGAACACTGGACCAATAGGATTTCGTCCGGGAAAACATGGGTAGAGTTTTTACACGCACAGGCAGGGAAATTATCAATTAAATTTTTTTACAGCCAGGATAATATCATTTTCTATGAGCTGGATAACTTTCAAATCCTGTGCTGTGAAGTTCAGGCCAAATATTTCAAATATCAGATTTTTATTGAAGATCTGTCAACTTATTCATACATCTATGTCAAGGCTATTACGGCAGATAACAACGCTGCCTTAAATGCCTACTATTGGCAATAATAAACGGCAAAGAGAGGGTAAAGAGAGGATAATTATGGCTTTCAATTATAATTCACCGGCTATTTCCAATGAAGCACTGGTAGATATAGAGCAGATCAGAGAGAATTTTTTACAGTTGATCAAATGTCATCGCGGCAGCGCTGCTCCCATCATAGATTCTACACACAGCGCAGGCATGTTTTGGTTATACACTCCGGCCACAGGGAACTGGGTCTTGAGGCAACGAAATAAGGACAATAATGGCTGGATAGATCTATGGGAGTTAACATCAAGCGGAGTACCTGCTGGGCATTACGCCCAGAGTACGGCTACCACAACTGTGCATGGAGCCAGACAGGGAAGCGGAAATGGATTCGATGCTGATAAACTGGATGGGAAGCATCTGTCTGATATTACCGGAGGTGGTTTAATCACAAGAAATGGATTAAAAACAAGTACTGGAAGTATCAGCGGAATTGGAAACAATGAAACCTATTTCCAATTGCAAGATTACTGTTTTTCCCCAAATATTTATGCTGATGGTGAGGAGGTAGATATATATTTATCTTGTTATTATCAATATTTTGATTGGAGCACTACAGCTAGGTTTTGCTTAAAACCAATATATACCCCGCATGTATATCTTTATGGGGTTGTATATCAGTATATAACTTCTTCAGACAAGCCATTTATTTATGCGATTCAAAAGGATGGAGTCATTTTACATGTTTGGGAATGCGATGATCCTCCACCAGGCTATTGGGGACTATCCGAAAAGCCAGCGGATTTTATTCCTCCAATAAGTAGTAGCGGAATAAATCTCGAAGAAGCCCAGGAAATCGTTTTATTTAATTATCCTATGCAAAATATTAAAGAGTTGAGGCAAAGAGCAAGAGGAGAAAGGAAGAATTTTGCTTCTCTTTTAAGGGATTACGACTATGACCATGATAAAAGGCTCTTTATCAGGAAAAACTTAAGCCAGATTTAACGAGACCAGACAAAAGAATTGAGTAGACTTAAATAGGTTATTTACATCAGGAAGGAGTGGAGCATGAAGGGATATCCAAAATATTTTAACTCAAAGCAGGACATCATTAATGTTATAAGAGCTGACCTTGATCCGGAGATGACAAAATCTGCCTTACAGGCTCTTTTAAATACTGCTAAAAGACGTGAGCCCGTCTGGCCTGAAGGATGTGATCCTGAGAATCCTGAGACACTGGTTGACGGTCAACCTGTCCAGCCAATCGATTGGACCGAGGTTGATAATCCAGGGGGATCCATTTTCCTCATTGGTTTGGATGTTACAAAAGTCAATAGTCTTATTGAGACGGTAGATGCCATTCAACCATTTCTCAAGCAGCTCGTTGCAATGTCTGAGATGGTTCAAAACGATGAGATCGAGGAGATAGAAGATTCCCTGCATAACTTATCCGTCAACTTATCCCTCGATCTCGATAATCATCCCGATTGGATGCCAGATGAAATCTTTTTTGGCCTGATCGGTTCAGGGACTGAATCCCTGGTTTCAGCTTTGGTTAATCCCAATCGTGATATCGCTCAGGATACTGCCGGAGAAATTTTAAATGCCTTGATATCTCAAGTACAAGGCATTATTGACTCCAGATTGAATGTTTGATTAAGGGCGAAAGCAGGTGAGGCAATGAGCATTACATTGTGTCGTGCCGGAGTATCGATTTTGGTTGGAATTAACCACAAAAAAGTCGGTACTACCAGAATACTGGAATTTATCGATGCTGCCAACATAAAGGTATGTGCCGAACAATTTATCAGGATTGCTGATTCAATCGTGGCTATTGCTACCGATATTCAGCTTGGCTGGTCAGACCTTGATACAGGAGAAGAGGAAATCGGCAAAGATTATTTTGTTTACGCATGTCTTCCTGCAAGTGGTGATACCCCTGTATTTAAAATCAGCCTCAATTCCACATACCCTCAGGGGTATAATTCCACTAATAGCAGGAAAATCGGAGGGTTCCACAATAATCCTGATGGAGACATCCTGCAATACTCCATCTGGGATCTCGATTTTCACCCCTCCTGCCCTGATCCCAGGGGCATGGTGTATTGTTTCGGTATTAACAGGTGGGTGGATATTTACCTACCCTCAGACGACGGAGCAGGGGGAGTACAAAGCGTATTTGGAGGTACGATCCTCGACACTCTTTCCCATTATGATTTCGTCGATAGAGGGGCAAAAGTAGGAAAGAGGCTCACCAGGTATGATGAATTCCAGGTGTACGCTGACGGATCACCAATCGAGGTGAATATAGAAGGATCGGCAGACCCTGTCGCTACAGGCGGCCATACAGCCACGGATGCGTCTCGCATCGTTAGCACCATTGGGGTAGAGGATTGCGTCGGAGTTATATACCAATGGGGAATGGGCATGAATCATGCGGCACAAGGATTTGACCATACACACACCGAGAATCAGGATCCTGAGTATACTCAGAATGCCAATACCAATACCCCGACTTTAACTCCTGCTTTTAGTTATTATGCCCTCCCAAGCGGAAAAGGGCAGATATATCAACAGGGGGCAAAAGGGTTGATTGAGCCTGTATTTGGAGGTAAATGGGACGTTGGTGTGAACTGTGGACCATTATGCCAGAATCTATTTTACGCTCCGTATCAATCAGATGCCGGAATCTCCGCCCGTTTCGTGTGTGCGGCAATTCAGAGGTAGGCACTGCCTGAGGTAACGTATTATATAAGGGGATTAATCATGTCTAATCGCATATTACAGGTCGATACATTGATGGCCTTAAATCGTGAAAAGTTTGGTACTAGCAGGGTGTTAGATTATATTGGTGTTGCTAACATAAAGGTATGTGCCGAGCAATATCTTCGCGTTGGCAGTTCTATTATAGTTGTCGATACCGATATTCAACTCGGATGGTCTGATCTCGACACAGGCGCTGAGGAAAACGGCAAAGACTATTTCGTCTATGCCTGCATACCTGCAAGCGGTGTTACTCCGGTCTTTAAAATAAGCATAAATTCCACATACCCACAAGGCTATGATTCGTCTAATAGCAGGAAGATAGGCGGGTTCCATAATAACCCTGATGGATCAATCTTACAATACTCAATTTGGGACTTGGATTTTCGGCCCTCGTGCCCTGACCCCAGGGGGATGGTGTATTGCTCTGGTATTAACAAATGGGTTGACATATATTTACCATCAGATAATGGCTCAAATGGCGTCTCTAGCGCATATCATGGCACTGTTTTAAACACAGTTAATCAGCTTGATTTTGTTAGGAAAGGTGCTAATGTTGGGAAGCAATTGTGTACTTATGAACAATTCTCCACCTTCGCATCAGGATCTCCTGAAGGGGTGAATATACAAGGATCTGCTAACCCTGTAACGACTGGCGGGCATGTAGCTACTAATCTTGCTCGTATAAAATCTACGATTGGGGTTGAAGATTGTACCGGTGTATTCGAACAATTTGGAATAAGTTATAATTTTCGCGCTGCTAGCTTTAACCACTCTCATCAAGAGAACGCTGGGGCTGTTTATACCCAGAACGCAACTACCGGTTCGGCAGATGCTTCTGCCCCATTCGAGTGGGTAAACTATTATGCTGGGCATGTTTATTGCCAGGGATACTTTTCTTTTATTAGCGCTCATTTTGGTGGAAAGTGGAATTCAACTGTATATTGTGGCACCAGGACCTGCAATTTATATTTTCAACCTAACAGCTCAAGTGCTTCAATATCTGCTCGCTACTTATGTGACTCCATAAATATTACTTAAATTTGCCGCATATTTTACCACCATAATAATCAATATCTTTAACTTCTCATTTTTCATGCTATAATTTTTCTCTCAATAAAATGAGAAGTTTCTCTCAGCAACTTTGAGATTGTCCAAAGAGCTGCTGGATACGAGTAATACCCAGTGGTATAAATCGACGGGAACCGGAAATACTAACTGGGTAGCCTTGAACTAACAGGGCAGCCTTGAAATAACTGGGTACCTTTAAACTGAAGATAAGGAGGCGATTAACTTATGTCACGTCCAGCAGAAACCCCGGACTGGATTCCGGATAACGACCCGTCAAAGATCATCGCACCGAGTGCATCGAAGCAGGCCACGGGCTGGTTATCCGGAGAAAAGCCTGCCTTTCAGCACTTCAACTGGTTTTGGAACCTGGTCTCGAAATGGCTCCAGTACTTTGGCCGGGTGACGATGGAGTATAACACCATCATCGACACCCCGGATCACGAGGGCGATTATGCCACCCTGGCAGCCTACCTGGCTGATTCTCCGGCAGCAGGGGATCGTGTCCTCATTAACACAGACCAGGCGATTACCTCTATCTTAACTATCCCGTCAGGCATCAAATTGAAGATGAAAAAAGGGGTAAAGATTACCTGCTCGACCGCTTTGGCCACCGTGATCTCGTTTGGCAATGATGTCGAGACCGAAGGGGACTTTCTCCTTGAACTCTCCCATACTGGCACGATTGCTGAGGCCATCGCCTTTAACGGTGACAATAACAGCCACGACAACCTCATCGTGAAAAATACCGGATCTGGCACGGTAACCACCGCATTCACCGTTCGTGCAGGGAAAAAATGCAACATCGTTGATGGCCAGATTATACAAACAGGCCCTGGGGGAATCGCCACCCCTCTCACCGATGCATCGGGATTTGCCACCAACCTGATCAGCATCAGGGATGGCGTATCGAACCTTCTCCACACAGCGGCGGTTCTGCCGGTTTCCGGAGGCGGCACAGGATCGAGCACCCCAGAAGGAGCTCTTGTCAATCTGGGCTTGGCGGCCACAGCAGCGGAAATCAATCGGGCCTGTGATGGAATCCGGGCTACAGCAGGTGGAATTAACGCTATCTGTGAGGATGGCTTTACATGGATACATGGGATTCCTTACCACCTGGTGCTGGGCGATCAAACTGCCTTTTGCGTTATGCGTGCAGAAGCGGTCAATATCCGAGGCAATGGGGGATCGGACATCGATGTTTGGGCGGATAATCTCACCAATGCAGGTTTTGGCCAGTATACCATAGGCAAAAATGGCAGTAATGTTGTCATGTCATTAAATGCAGATGGGACAGTTTTAACGGTCAACACAGATGTCGATGTAGCACGGGTCTTAATGTGCAGTATTACCTTTAATAATACGGGACTTTATTATATAGCCTCAGCCGTAGTAAATAACGGAGTCGCTATTTCATTAACAAACACATCCGGAGTCGCTTTGGATCTCACTACTCTTGCACTCGATAAACTTGTGAAAATATATATATTATTCTATACCTGTTAATATACATATCTGCATATATGTTCATCTTCATGTTCAACAGGGGCGGAGCTTACACATGCAATGGGTTGATAAAGGTACAGAATGGCTGCTGGCTCTCTTTGGGATGATCACCGGGGCGTTGATACTGGATAATGTAAAAACCCGTCGCACGATGTCTGAAAAATATGTTCTGAAAGAGGATTTACACGAAATCTTAAGGGAAAATCGGGAAGACCATCAGAGGATAAATGATAAGTTGGATGCCATTAAGGATGCTCTCAGCAAAAAAGAAGATCGCAAAACCAAGAGATAAAAAATCATAGGAAATACCCAATGGTTAAACTCGACACAAAATATACCATTAATAATCCATACCTGCTCTCGCACAAGACAGAAGCTGGCCTGTATTGGGACATCATCCTGGAGGCCAGCCAACGGTACAATCTCCAACCATCGATTATCGCCGGGTTAGGTTCCCGGGAATCCAAGTGGGGACTGGCATTAAAGCCACCTGGGCCTGCGGGAACGGGAGATTGTGCGGAGAGAAAATTCCCCACCAAATTAAGGAAAGGCCCCTTGCCTCCTGACGGGATGGGGTTCGGACGGGGCCTGATGCAGATCGATTGGGATGCTCACCTCTTTGCCAGAACAGGGAATTGGCGAGATCCCCGCGAAAATATCTTCTACGGGTGCAAGGTCTTAACGGACTGCCTTGCCTATATCAGGAAAAACATAAGTGCCGCGAATGAGCGGGGATTCGAAGATCAGGATTTTCTTCAGATGGCACTGGCCGCTTACAACTGCGGCCCATCAAGAATGTTAAAAGCGATCCAGACAGGTGAAGGTATCGACTTCTATACCACCGGCAAAAATTACTCTGAAAACGTGCTCGACCGCGCCGGATGGTTCCAGAACCATGGTTGGGCCTAATACTAAATCGTATCAATTGTCCCATTCTTACGGAGGTGTCCCTGTTATGATGGACTTCAAGGAATTGGTACTTATGTTACTCTTTCGTTTGGTAGGAGAATTTGCAAACGAGGCATTAGCCATTGCCATTGTGGCGGCCCAGAAAATCGCGGACGATCCTGCGATAATCACGAATGCGGAACGCAGAAAAGCACTCATTCACCAGCTAAAGTCCCAGATGCCAAAGGTCAAGGAATCCGTCTTGAACCTCCTGGCAGAAATTGCAGTGCAGGTAATCAAACAAAACAGTTTAGCCGAAAGTACCTAATGTGAACGCGGTAAGCGCCTATGAGTGATTCCGTGAGTGAATCTGTGAGTGAAAAATGTTCCAAACCCTGCCAGAGCAGGTAAAATTCAGAAAAAGTTTACCAAGGTAATATCTAGTAATTTCAGTTAGTTAGTTTAATTTGAGGAGTGTAGGAAATTCAGAGGAATTGACTGGCAGTCAAAAGGCCGTGGGTTCGAATCCCATCAGCTCCACCATGAAAATCAAGGGGTTAGGTCATACGATCTAACCCCTTTCTCATTTCTTGGCCCCCTATTGGCCCCCTGTTAGATTATCAGAGATGAAGCAGATAACACCTTTGGTATGACTTACAAGAGGGAATCTTTCGTAAGGACTATATGCTGGTCAAGCCACTCTTGGATATCCTTGAACATATAAATTATCCGGCGGCCCACTTTCCTATATTTCGGCCCCTTGCATTCAGTCCTCAGATTAGCCAAAGTTCCAGCATCCAAACCAAAGGCTTTCTCCACCTCTTTCGGGGTGCCTGCAACTTTTTCAACATTACGTCTATTCTCGTAACCTGACCCGAATTATTCATAAGTTCCCATGGTCAACAAAAACTCCCCTTTTTTAGCAGGAATCTTGCCAAGAATGAGGAAGATCCCTTTTGAGGAGGAGTTTTTCTCTTCTGTTTGCCAATTTCCCTTTGTTTTCAAAGCGTTTTTACCAAGATTAAGTCATTTTTAGACATACCGCTCCCTCTTGTATGAAGTTGGAGCTTCATACTGTCAATTTTCGGTTGCTATTACCAGCCCCCTTAGAGAAGTATTTTCTTCTGATCCAGTCCGCCCCTTTGTTTGGATGTCTTTTCTTCGCCCAACTCCAAATACCTTTAAAGATGTGCATGTCCACATGTCTGAAGGTCTTGGCCGCGCCAATGTACCTGTGATAGTTAGCCCATCCGCGAATTTTCGAGTTGAGCTGTCCAATCATGACTTCAGGTTTAACACTGGAATACTTAAAGGGCGCAGTTTGCCATTATTCTTGGGAATATAAATGCGTCTTAACGGCTTAGGGCGGTATCCATGTCGTTGGAGTGATTGTATGGCCTGCACTTTCTTCTGTGGTGTGTTCCAGATTTCTCCGTCTACACCAGGGGTTTTCCTTCCTTCGTTTTCTGTGACTCGCTTGACTGCCAGTAATCTGGCACAATACGAGTGGGTAAGAAGCCACTGTAAGGCTTTCGCTTTACTGCGTTTTCCTTCCCTGATTGCCTTTGCGATACGCATTTGCAGCCTTTTCACAGAGCGGTGAACTTTATCCCATATGATCCATTTCCATTCCGCTGCTGCTCTGTCATCGGGGGCACCGATTGTTTGTACAATCACCATTTGCGTTCCCTCATTCAAAGGTTCTTCAAACTCTCTCGCAATAAAGCACCAGACTGACGTCAGCTCTCTTTCGAGCCAGGCAATGTTTTCAGCCTGTATCCATTCCTATTACCGGACGGCTTTCGCTTCTTCAGTCCTCGTTCTCCCGCATCTCTATCAGCCGTCCTTGCGGTACTGCCTTCCTCATTCAGAGGAGAGATACGGGGTTACCACGTTCCGCATAAGTACCACGAATGGTTAGGTCCCGCCTGTACGCCGGTGGCTCAACATCTGCGACGGAGGAGGAAGAAACCTCCGTACCTGGCCACTTACCTTTTGGTCCAGGCCTGTCAGCCCTTTTGGCTTGCCTTTCGTTACGACGCTTACGGCGATTCACTTATGTTGACCATACCACTCAACCCTAGTTCCCGACCACCAGAGGGCTGGCAGTCGCAGCTTCTCCTCACGGTTCGGCTGCCAACTCAGCTACAGTTGAGGCTACATTGTTCCGAGAGCTTCGCACCATCGGGTTACCCCAACCGCACGTCCCGGTAGGGTACTAATGGCAGAACATTAGGTTATGTCCTGATCTCTCAGTCATAACAGCTACTTATGCGACCTCGTGTCGCGATCCCCCTTCAAAATCAAGCTCTACTCTCTTATGGCCAATCTCTGCCAAATTGATCCTCTTCCCAAGGGAAATCTCCCCCCCTCACATGAAGAGATTTTTTGTCAGGCGATGACAAAGGTAGCTCGTTATTTTGATTGTTACGAGGAACTCTCATGAACAACTCCTTTCGGCCGTTGATGTGATAACCAGGTGGAGTAAAGCATCAGAGTAAGCTCCCATTTGAAAGTCTCTTGCCAGTAGATTTCACACTTATAGATAAATGTCCTTTGGTGGATATCCATTTATATTATATTTTAAATTTATTTTTCCCAAAACTTGAACTAAATTTCGTCTACTACTTATAAGCAGAGAATAAGATAGAGATATTTGAAATGGAAGTATAGGAAATATTGGGAGAAAACAAAACCTGGACTAAGGATTAATGACTTGAAAAAATATATTTTTCTCCATTCCTGCAAGGCTTCCAACATTCTGAATCGTTGAATCAACATTTGGGAGGTCTGAAGGTTTTAACGCATTATAATATAAATCATTTTTAGTAAGGAGGATAGTTTTATGCCACCCAGCAACTATATTCGTAAGTAAATGAATCAATATGAGGAGATATTTTTCTGAGTATTTTATGATGAGGTATTTTTCTGAGTACTTGTACATAATTTGAATACTTGTACATAAGTAATGATAAGTTTAGTATGAAAATACAACTATATTTTTGCAGTTTTATCATAACCTGTTAAGAATAGGGAAATATTCGCTCATATGTGTCAGACAATATCACTTTTAAAAGACCACAGATTCGGTCATTCCCGCCTTCGCGGGAATGACAAAGAATGGAATGGGTGTAGTAGCTGTCCAGTATGAGCGGAAAAATTAAAATAAACTGCAAAAGATATAAGAATGAAAATATTGGGGGAAGAGAATCATGTTCAGGACAAAAATAAAAGAGGTAGTGGAGACAGGAATAAGTTTTTCAAGTATATGTGTTCTCTGTTGTTTTGTGATCTTATGTTTGAGTAATGCATGGTTGGTTTGTGCCGATAAAGGTGATGGTGATCTCTTCGAGTCAGAGGTTCAAGGGGTGTTGATCACCCAGGAAATTACTCCCCTGTGCCAGACAGGTAGAGGAGGCGATGCAGCACTCTACTGTCCTGGGGTACAGGGGGAAATGACTCCAGGGGAACAGATGGAATGCGCTGCCTATATATATCTAAACTTTCAAACAGAATTAGAGATCGGCTTTAGATCGAAAACTAAATTTATCGGATACAGCCAGGAGGTGGTAGATTCTCTCCTTCTTTGGATAAATGCACGAATGAACGATGGGAAGTCGGATGTACTGTTGATTATCGATATGTGCCCGGCTGCACTTTTCCATGGGGAGGAGAGTGGATCTTTGGCTGAGGAATGGATGAGAAACGGCAACATGCTGATTTGGACTGGATCTGAGCCATTTTCCAGCTATATGGATGTTTCAGGGACAAGGGGCGATCAAGGTGCTGGCCCGGAAGGGGTGGGCAAGGTTTTGGGTGTGGCATCTTCGGGCCTTTGCCGGGGTGGGGGAAGGCAGGAGCCGACCACTGCGGTCTGGGACTATAACGATGCTGATGGAGATTATAATATCGACTCCTTTGTCGGATATGAGGCCCAATATGCACTTAAATATGATCAACTGCTGATTGATGCGACCACTGCCCCTTTCTTCACTACGACTTCCTGCCCTTTGGCCGATGCAGCCCCTTCCGTGGCCTCCTCCCCTGGGGCCGCTCTAGTCTCTTCTGCCGTACCCTATTGGCGGGTCGAGGAGATCTTTGCTGAGGACAGCGAACGGTATCAGTCGGACGATATCGTATTGGTCAATATCGCCAATGGCCGCTATGGGCAGTTTTACTGCCTGCCTGGTTTCAACCAGGCCAGGATGAAGGTCATAAGTCAGGTACTCAACAACTGGGTAGCTCTCCCCTGCAGAACCCTGATTGTTCCGGACCAATACCCGACTATTCAGGAAGCCATAGATGCAGCGAATCCGCGGGATACAGTTCTGGTGAGAGCTGGTACTTACCATGAGCGGCTCATTCTCAAGCGGGGAGTAAAGCTCATCAGTGACGCGGATAATGGCGGTCATGAGTTCCATGCGGGGCCAGGCTATGCAGATTCCCTCTATGATGTGCAGTCAAAGAGGGTACAGGCGAGAACCTTGGACACCATCATCGACGGAACCGGATTTTCCGGCACGGTCAATGCCAGGCCAATGATCGATTTTCCCAAAGGGGCTACCGTGAGTACGCTGGTAGACGGTTTTACCATCACCCATATGCCCAGAGTTGACCACGCCAAGTCCAAGTCTGACCATATACCTACTGTACAGTTATGGGGTGCTTCGGGCACGATCATCAATTGCATTATCAGTGACAACGGCAGCAGCGGAATTTGCAGCTCTGCACTATTTCATGAACAAGAGGCTGCGGTAGGGGATTACCAGCAGTTTGATTTTCGCTACACCAACATCAAATACGATTCTCACCCGATCCTGACCAACAACGTGATCTGCCGTAGCGAGGGAAGCAATGTGGAGAATCATCGCTACTCCTATGCCATTTGCCTCAATAATGAATGCTTCGAGTCTCTTTCTCCGGTTGGCCGCCTTCATGCTTCCGGCATCGTAAACCAGCACGGCTCTCATGCACTGATTGTGAAAAACCTGATTTATCAATGCGCCTGGGTTGGTATTGGCAGCCGAAAGGGAGTCGATCAGGGAAAATATCCGGTCGATCGACCTACTCATCCTATCATCAGATACAATCGGGTCTATGACTCAGGAGTGCATGATACTTCAGGAACGTTCAGGTGCGGAGCAGGCATAGGGACGGATGGGACAGGTGGATCTGATCCCAAGACAGGAACTTTTGTTTATACCATCATTGAGGGCAATTACGTAAAAGGTGCAGCCAACGCAGCCATCGGTTGCCGATCGGATGGTCAGGATGACGGCTATGTCAGAATCATCAATAATGAAGTGACTGAGGGTGGCCGCCGCGGATTCGGCGCCGGTATTGGAATCGATGGAGCCCATGCGGCCGAGATCAGCTGCAATTGCACCTACGGCAATCATGATGCCGGCATCGGTATCTGTAATGGGGGGATATGCGATCTGATCAGTTTCAATGTCTCTCACCACAATGGGGCAGCCGGCATCGGTTTGACCGATGGAGCCACAGTCGGTGAAATCAGCCAAAATACTATCTATGAAAACAAGGCTGCCGGCATCGGTCATGATGGGACAAAAGGGAAAATACTGGTAACGTTTGAGGCCTATAATACCATAACAGACAACGGAACTGCCGGTATCGGCATAGTAGCTTCAGAAATAAACGAAATTCGTGGTAACACCATCATGAACAATGCGGGACCGGGAATTACCGTTATCAGTGGATCTTTGGCCAGACTGATTGCCGACACAACCCTCGATTACAACGGAATCGCTAACCGTGCAACCGGGCTGTCTGTGCTCAATGGCTCCTGCGCCTTTTTGAGGAATATAAGCATTTCGCATAGCGGTACTACGGGGATCAGCATTTTCCATCAGAACACCTCAGTAACACTTGAAAACTGTCAGATCTCCAACAACGGCCAGTGCGGTTATGGTGCAAACCTTACAGTTCAGTCAGGTGCCAGTGCCGTGGCGAGAAATTGTCTCTTCGATGTTCCCGTTCAAGGATCCCCGAATATCATGGTAAGCGGCAGTGACACTGTCTTGACTCAGTCCGGCAATAGTCTCACCGGAAGCACCAAACCAGGGCTGGTGGCCAGTGCCGGAGCAACAGTTATTATCCGGGATACCCTTATTGACGGTAAGTCCCTGGCAGGGGAGATAGTGAATGATACTCGTGGCTTGCAGCTCGATGACTGCATGATAGATCTTGAGCGAATCATTGTGTGCAATAGCGCTCATCACGCCCTGGCAGCAAGCAACTGCACCGGAAGGATCGTAGGATGTGAGTTTTTCGAAAATGCCCTTGCCAGTGGTGGTCACATAACCATTTCGAATAGCACCCTAGACCTCATTGGCAATATAATTCATCATCCTGTAGGGTTCCAATACCAGATAGAGGTCAAGGCAGGATCGTCATGTAAGATCTACCACAATACTATTGTTGGCCGATCGTTTGGCAGAGCGGGTGCTATCAACCAGGGTCCAGGAGATGGGGTACATGTTGATGCGACGAGCACGGCATATATACTGAACAATATCTTCATGGCGCTGCCAAGAGGAATTGGAATGGAAGATGGCGCTACCGTAATAGCCGAGAGAAACTGCTTCTACCAATTAACCGGAGCTGATAAGGGGATTTGGGGTGATGAGCCAATTCTCGAAGATCCAAAACTGACCTCTTGCTATACTCTCATGCCGGATTCCCCATGCCTTGATACGGCTATACCGATACCAGGAGTGAATGACAACTACACCGGTACAGGCCCGGATGTGGGAGCCAGGGAATACGCTGCCCAGATCAGGACGTAAGATCGATCCCCCCATCGATCCAATCGATCCAGAGGTTTCTTGGCGGTTTCGTGCTTGTGTTGTGCCAGTCACTGCTTGAAAAGGAGGGCAGATTCAGTCGAGTCTGCCCCCCATCTCAAAGAATGGGCTCCCCTGAAAGAGCGTATTCTCTCCTTGGGGAGATGCGGTTCATTGAGCGCTTACTTGTTTTCTAAAGCCTCGATGCGTTTTAACACCTGGCCGAGGAGTATTCTCAAGCCTTCATTCTGTGCCTTTAGATCGTCATTTTGCGCTTTCAGCTCCTTCATTCCCTCCACGAGGACCCCAACGATATTGGCATACTCTACTGTCCTATATCCCTCGCTATCAGTGGAAACGACCTCTGGTAAAACCTTCTCAACCCCCTGAGCAATAAGACCAATTTTTCTGCCCTCAGCGAAACCTTTTTCAGGAAATTCTTCCGTGCGCCATTCAAACTCTACACCTTGCAGAGCAGTAACCTTATCAAGTGCATGATCAATGGGAGTGACATTTTTTTTCAGTCTGGCATCACTGTGATACGAATAGGCATTAGCGATCACGTTACCTGCCACATCCAACTTTTGAGATGGACTCGTCGTACCGATACCGACATTGCCTGTGTCCGTGATCCGCATACTCTCCGCAAGGTGTGCATAGAACTGTATCCCTCCGGGGCCTCTTAGAAACAAGGGTTGGCCTGCAACGAAGCTCTCAACCGTCAACCTGTTGGGAACAGACTGTGAGATGATGCGTCCGGTGCTCAGCCTGATTTCCTTATCAACTGTGGTCATATTGATACCGCCGCTCAGTTTCATGTCACCATCGACATGGAGCTTATGGGTCGGGCTCGTCGTGCCGATGCCGACGTTGCCCCCATCATCCACATACACCACATCCACAGGATCACCGTCCGCCGCGTTCAGTGAATGCCCGTCGCCAACGGCCGGCCCGCCATCGGCTGCCTTCATGGCAAAGGCGGTAGAAGTGATGCGCTGCCGCGGGGTGAGGGTTTCGCTGTCGATGACTATCTCAAGATACAGCTCATCGTGGTCGAACACATTCACAGGCAGGGAAGTGGCTGTACCTAATTGAACATGAAATATCCCATCGGCAACGGTTACGCTTTGCTCTTCAGTCCAAAGAGCCGTTCCGCCGGTTTGGGCAGCATACAGAGAAAAAACCATCTGATAGGTGCCGGTTAAGGCGCTATTACCTGGATCAGTTAATTTACCCTGGTAATTGATCAGTCCGGGAACTGCCCAGGCTGCAACGCTTACCAAACATGCTGCCGTTACGACAAAAGCTCTTAAAAACCTCTTTATCATCACCATCTTTCTTCCCTCTCTCTGTAATACTTTCTTAAAGTTCTATACCGTAGGCATCGTTGCACAGCCATCTTCACGCATTGGGGAAAAACGCATCCTTCATAGTCTCCCGCCCTTAGCCTTACTGAGGATTACTCACTGAGCCTTAGAGTTACTCATATGAATGTGCTTTCCTTCAGCATCCTTGTTACCAGTGAGAACATTACCCGTCATTTTTCCTTTTGACTCGATCAGGGACACTGCCCCGCCTTCTCCCTTCAGGGCCAGGTTTTCCGTAAAGGTATTATGGGAGAGGGTCGGATTTGATCGAAAGACATAGATAGCACCTCCCTCGCCGTAAGCAGCACTGTTGCAGTAAAATTCGTTGTTTTTGATGACGGGAGAGGACTGAAAGCAGAATATCGCCCCTCCCATCCCCCGATCGGCCACATTGTTTTGAAAAATATTGTTGTGAATCACAGGGTTGGACTGATAGCAGGCGATGCCTCCACCCTCGCCTCCGTTGCTTTTGGCGTTGCCATGCCGGATGGTCAGGTTTTGAATCTGGCCGTTGCTGCCGTTTTTCAGGATAAGACACGGAGCTTTATTGCCTCCATCGAGGATGGTCGCTTCTCGCTTTGAGCCCTGAAGGTTTATGAATTTTCCCTCAATGGTCAGGTTTTCTCGATAGATACCGGGGGTAATGAAAACCGTATCTCCTTCCCGGGCGCTTGAAACTGCCTGCTGAATGGTAGGATGATCCAGGGAAGGCACAACCAGGGTAGCAGCCTCCAGGGTATGAGAGAGCGCCAGCAGCCAGACACTTACCAGAACGATACTCCAGGCCGTTCTTTTCATAATATGTTTCTCCTTATATAGTTTCAGGTTATTCATTATCTTCGTTTTATCCAGACAACACCTGCCCCCGGATTAATTTCCTGTGGCAAAGTCCACTTCCAGGAGGGTGTTGGGGGACACAGGTCCCATTGCCGTAGAGAGTTTGAGATATCTTCCCTGTTTCGGAGTAATGGCAGTACTCGTTCCGGCAGGGTCCGGCTGAGCCAGCCATCCGGTTTTCACCGCAGTGCCGAAGTCGTCTGGATCGTCGCTGACAAAGATGTTCCAGGACCGGCCGCTGTAGTCAGAGGAAAGAAGAAGGCGGATTTGGGTTACCTCGTAGCTTTGTCCCAAATCAAAGATTACCCAGTGACCGGCAAAGGGAGTGTACTTATTCCCTGTCTCAGGATGATCGTCGATCAGGCATTCGGGCTGCCAGAAAAGATCCTCGGAATGAACCGCCTGGGGAGTTCTCCAGATGACCGGAGAGGAACCCCCTGTGGTAAAAGCCCAGGCAGGCGAGGTCAGGCTGTGGCCGGCCGTATCCTGAATCGATACTGTAACCGTAATCTGCTCCTGGTCGCTGAAATCAAAAACAGGATCAATCGTCACCTGATAACAGGCCGATGTTCCTGTTACCGAAACCACACCGGTGTCTTCATCCGTATAGGTTTGTGAATAAGAGATATCGCCCTGAAGAGAAATGGTGAAGGTGGTCCAGTCAAGAGCATCCTGGCCATTGGAGAGAAGCAGAAAGCTCAAGGTGCGGTCTACGGCAATCTCCCGGCTTTGCGGCTGAGGGTTTAAAAGTCGTACCGAAGGTGGAAGCGATGGTCTTGCCCAGGAGCCTGTGGGCACACCCAGTGCCTGATAGGTCCGGTCGTATTTGATGAGTGATGAGCCGCCATGACAGGCAACGCACACCATGCTCTCCTCCAGGGCTCCGCCTCCCGGACCACCCAGCACCGGCATATCTCCATAAGCGCTTTCCTCACCAAAGATAGTGGGAGTGTAGCCATCCGCTTTGTACCAGCGGAAATTCAGGGCCGGAACCTTATCGGAAGCTCCGGGTGTGCTGATCAGTTCTCCGTGGCGAATCATGGCCGGATTGGGCGAGCCGTGCACATTATGGCAGGCAGGGCAACTGATGCGGGAGTCGATCAGAGGGTCACCGAATTTGACCGCATCGGCCACAACCACACCATCGGCCAGATCGGTAAGCTGGACATAGCCTGAAATTCCCTCAATAAAGATGAAGGTTCCCAAAAGCGTCCAGTTTCCTCCATCCGTCCTTTGATCCACTGTGGCGATGAAGGTGCCGCCATCATAGGCGATTGCATATGCGGCATTGCTGGCCCGGTCAGTGTCCGCGGTCCAGCGTGCGTAGACTTTGTAGTCTCTGCTTTGGGGAAGAAGCGGAGTCCATGTGACGGAGCTCGTGCCGTCTGCGGCTGCATGCCACTGATAATCCGTTCCGTAATACCCGCCTACGGCCGTGGAGGATGGCCAGTCGCCTGCAAAGCCGGCCTGGGGATTATCGACGATGATTTCATCCGGCACCAGCAGATAATCCCAGTCTGAATCCCAGGCATATCGTCCTGAGAGGAGATGGGACCTGTGCCGGTTGATTCCGTCATCCTGAAAGTTGGTGGCAAAAGGAGCCGTATCATCCATGAGCTGATCGTAGTCATGACAGGTAAAGCAGAGGGCAAACCGCGCCTGGCTGCTCCCGCCCAGAGGCCCTGCGCCCAAGGGGATGGTCATGGAATTGACCAGCCGGTAGCCGTTCTGGTAATTGTTTTGATCATCCGGATTGAAGGGATCGGAGTCGTGCGAATAGGTGCGGGACTGACCATCGACATGAGCCTTGGCCGGGTCATGACAGGCAGCGCAGGTGATTTTGTGGCCGGTAATATTGTAGCCATAGGTGGCGTTATTGCCCATAACATTGGGAGCGGATACGCCATAACAGACCGATGAGCCGTTATCGTGACAGCCTGCACACCAGTTCTCGAGGCCAGGCCCCAGACCGGCCGGCTGCTGATAGACTCCGCCTGGCCAATTGGCCTTGGCTCCGATCACAGGATCATCCACACCGTCAAAAATCCCACCCGGACTGTGGCAGGCGTCACAAACCGCAGTCTGGGCCAGGGACTCGCCGTCGGCAAACATTCCGGTACAGGGCGGGCACGGATCGACCAGTTTTCCCTCAGTGTGGCAGTCCGTACAGCTCATCGATGTACCCTTTGGATCTGCCCCAATGTGGGTGGCGTGGCTGGGAGAGCCGGTCACGCTGCCATGGCAGTCTTGACAATTCTGAGCAGGGGAAGATGGGCAGAATAGTGCCTCTATGGTATGATTGTCTGTTATATTGGTAAATGTATAGGTAGTTACTGCCCCCACTGATAGGCCACCATCCACCAGAACATCCGCTACCTGGTAGTCCGGATTGGGTGTTATGGTGAAGAGCTGATCAGATCCATGATCCACCGTCACGATACCAGAAGGAGAAATGCTGCCATTACTGCCTGCACTGGCCTCTATGGTGTAGGTCTGCAGGGTGAATGCGGCAGTTACATCGGTGTCTTCGTTCATGGTCAGTATGCAATCGGCTGTACCGCTGCAACCGCCGCCTGACCAGCCGGTAAAGGTTGAACCAGCAGCAGCCGCGGCTGAAAGGGTAACCACGGTGCCCTGGGCGTAACCTTCCGTGCAGTCAGCGCCGCAGTCTATACCCGATGGTGAACTGGTTATCGTTCCTGTTCCCGTGCCTGCCTTAGTCAGGCCGAGGGTATAATAGGTAGTATTTGCGGCAAAACATGCTATTACGGGAATGAAGCCGGCCTTATCGATAAAGGACGTACTCTGAGAAGAGCCAATAGCCGTAGGCTGTCCAAGGGCTCCAATGAGGGTAAATTGTGCTGAACTGCTCTGTGAGCCTCCGCCGTCCAGGACCTGGGCTGCAATCCTGAATGAGGGGCTTGACATCTCCTGGGCAAGTGCCGACATCTGAGAAAGGGCCGCCAGACACACAATAAAAAATAACATGGTTTTTATTTTCATCATCTTCTCCACAC
Organism: bacterium; assembly: GCA_040752695.1. GTDB lineage: Bacteria > SZUA-182 > SZUA-182 > DTGQ01 > DTGQ01 > DTGQ01. The sequence goes on along the minus strand of JBFMGO010000042.1, from coordinate 20,011 downwards.
GCTACCCTCTCTTTCTTTGGCACGGATTATCGTAAACTTCGTAATATCTTATAGTCTCTGATAATTATTCAGTTATCCTCATCCAGGTCTTGCCGTAAGAGTTAGAATTGCCACCACCTGTACATGATCAATAAGCAGCAAGAAAGGCGGCATCGTGGTCGATATCCCACCTCCGTCCAGATCACCGGGTATAGAAGTGTACTCATACGCTCCCATTATGTGTTTAAAATAATCCGGTCACTTGCCTAAGTTCAACTAAACTAATGCGATAATGGCAACACAACTACTTTAGAATGACGTTAGTAATCAGTATAAAAGGAAGATATATTAAAAAGATACTAAGTTGGAATCCTCCCTGTCAACTATGAAATAGCCGCATAAGTCCAGAAGTGTAGGTATTTTAATCCTTAGCCAAATAACATTATGAAAGGTTGACGATAAGACAGCATTCTCACTATTTTGTATTCATTCTTCTTAACTTACCACGATGGAGGATGGTGTCATGGCCGAGAAAGATCTGAGTCAGAGCACAGAGCAAACGGGATCAATTGTTGGAGATCAATTGATGCCATGTTGCTGGAACAGAGAGCCAGCTATTGAGAGAAATGACCGAGTAATACACAAATCGGCATCGAGCTTGATGAAGGTGTGAAGGGGTACTACTTTGGAGCATGATTAATCCAGGGTTGCCAGGTAATGACATAAAAGAGCGCGGCATCGCCAAGGAGAGAGCCGGTGTAGCAGCGGGGATCAAGCGGTATGCCGGCTGCTCTTCTTTTTTGGCCTCCCAGGCCGGCCACGATAGCCTCAAGGAGAGGAAACTGTTCGCATAATCGTTCAAAGCGCTTCTTATCCTTCAGGGCTGTGGCAGCACCAAGGCCGAAACCGGTGGCGCAGAGGCCGATTCTCTGGTATATGGGGCCGGAGTCCGCGTCGTGGCCTCTGTCAGCTCCCATCGGCCACTCCCTGAAGCCGGCCAGAGAGTCCGCTCCATAGTCGAGCCAGAAAGCCTGCACATAATGCTTATAATCTTGCACCGCATAGTCATAGTCGAGGTGGGGCAGGAGGCAGAGCTGAAAAGACAGATCAGATCCGCGGGCCAGATCGCGTCCTCGTCCGGTCACAGGGTCAATGATACTGTATGGCAACTGCAATCTTTTGTCGAGCGTGTTTTGCCGAATCCAGGACAAATGCTGCCGGATGACCTTATCGAAACGTGACTCCCCGGCCCATTGGTCATGCAGCCTGAGCGAGACCAGACAGACGATGGTGTCCAGGGGCCGCTGCAAGTCAGGAAAAGAATAGAGTACCCTGCCATTCTCTTCTGCCAGTGCCTTACCCAAACTTTCGGTAATCCGCTGATGAATAGCCTCAAAGCGGTTATCTCCTCCGATCATCCGATAGCAGCCGAGGGCAAGGTTGAGCATACCCAGATAGGCGGCCTGCTTTTGATAAGTTCGAAGGTTTTCCAATCTGCCATTGGGAGGCTCTACCTGGGCCGTTACCTGGAGAATTGCCAGATCGATCAGTTTTGCTGCCTGAAGCCGGGCGTGTGCTCTTGATTTTTGATCCCCGATCGCCAGATTCGTATAAGCCAGGCTGGGAAAAATGGTAGCCAGCACGTCCTTTCGGGGGAAGCCCTGGCACTCCTGCTCAAGGCGATCGGCGTACCCTTTTGGATTCTGCAGATAATTGTCAAACTGAATGAGCAGACGATGGCGAATAGCTGCCACCCTGGCTTCTGTAGTATCCTTGGCACCTGTGGCACCTGTGGCACCTTTAGCACCTATGGCACCTATGGCACTTGTAGCACCTTTAGTACCTTTAGCACTTGTGGCACTTGTAGCACCTTTAGCACCTTTAACACCTGCCTCTTTCGAGGGTTGGCCTGTTTTTTTCGAAGATGCAGCCGGAACAGGTGGCCCCTTTCCATATGCCGTTGCGCCATATACCGATCCATCATATACCGTTGCACCGTATGCCAATCCACCATACGCCGATCCACCAGCCGACCATTGGCCTGAGAGGATGATGGCTATGAGTAGAGCTATAAGGACTTGCGGGATATAACGGGGAAAAATCGTCATGATCGTGTCTTCCTTATGATACATTGCTTTCTTTATGATATCGTGTTTTCTCATATGGTATTGTTTGTTTCTCTATACGCTACTTCCAGCAGTTTTGGGGAGGGGGCAGCTTTGACATCTGACATGAATATCAAGGCTGCCCCCCTTACCCCCCACCGGGGTTATCGATGATCAGAGGAGTTACTGATGATCAGAAGGAGAACATTTACCAGAAGGTTTATTAAAACATTTACTGATCCACACGTCAAGATACTGCGAGCAGGCATCGTAGATGCGCATCAGGCTGTTTCCCATGGTGTTTCCTAAGCTGTCTCCTAAGCTGTTTCCTAAGGTATTTCCTGATCTGTTTCCTGGGGAAACAGCGGAAATAAAGCATTGGTACCAATGGGCTGCTTCGGATTGTTTCAATGATCCGCCGTTTTCCTCATACGCGATCTTTGATCCGGCCACATAGGTGGACATATGATCCAGCAAAAGGCCAAAGATATAGGTTACAGAGCCTGGCTCCGGGACATCGGGTTGGGTGGTCAGAACCGTGCCGCCCCGCTCGATGAGTTGTCCGTCCTTTTCACCCTCGACACCAGCCAGGGAAAACGTTCCGTTGGAATCGACATAATAGATATAGGGCACCGGATCGCTGGCGGGCAAGGTAACCTCTATCTTGGCGAACATGGTTTGCCCGAAGCCGAGATTCAGTTTATCCCTGGTGCTTCCCATGCTGAAGGCGAAGGCTTTGTGGCCGAGCTTGCTGGTCATTTCCTTTGTCAAAGGAATCTGTCGAGGCGGATCGATAGTGCCGGTATAGGGTTGGCCGTCGCCACGGGTGATTGCAGTCCCTGGATTCAGGGAAACCTCGATCCGGGCATTTTTTTCACTGACCGGGGTCATTTCCAGCCGGTCGTCGGTGGCAAGAGTCAGTTTCACCGGAACCGTACCGTCATCGGGCATGTCTACTCCTTCGGTACTTGTGATCGCACCGGTGGCCCTGGTGATATCGAATGGTTCGTATACTTCGAACCTGATAGCGCTGACCATGTTGGTGCCGCTCGCAGTCTCGACAAGCAAATGATAAGTGCCCGCAACGGCACCGGACGGAACCGTAGCCGTGATGCGGCTGCTCCTGGTACTGCTGTTGTTGCCATCGCTGGTACTACTGTTACTGTTCCTTTGGTCCTCAGCGGTTACTTCGGTCAGATCCCAGATGATGCTGCCATCTTCCGAGGCGAGTCTGGCTGTTAAAGGTTCGGTGAAATGAGCGCCCGTAACGGTTATGGCTGTATCCTGGTCATTGCGTCCCACGGGCGGGAATATATCCGTTACTTCAGGATAGGGTACCGGTGCTTCGGTGACTGTGTAGGTCTGGCTGCTCAGGGGCGTCAGGCCGTTTTTGTTTACGACCCGCAAACGGTAGACACCCACCGGCGACCCTTGAGGCACATCGGCCCACAGTTCGGTTCTGGTGCCTGCTTTGGAGGGCACATCGAACACGTGGCTTTCGTTGATAAACCTGACCCTGTTATCCCCGGCAGCTCCGATAAAGTTCGTGCCTTCCACCCGGAATTCCCTGGCCTTGCTGTTGTCCGCCTCGGTGCCTCCAGCGGTCAGGGCAAAGCCGGTTATGGTGGGCAGGGCACTGGCCGTAGTCAGGGAGGCAACTGCACCCGGACCGGACACATTGCCTGCTGCATCGCGGGCAGCAGCGGCAAAGTAGTAGGTGGTGTTCTGGGAAAGTCCCTTGACCATAAACCGCTCGGTAAGTCCGCTCGCCCCCGGAATGAGGTTACAGTACAGTTCATGTGCCGTACTCAGGTTATTGGGATCAATGTGCGTTTTTGAATACCACACGCGGTAACTCTTCAGTGTATCCTCGGAAGCGGTCCAGGTCAATTCGATAGCTGTCGAGGAGGGAACTCCTGCCCTGGCGGTCAGGGCCGGGGCTGAAGGCGGGGTTGTATCCACCGTCCATTTAAAGGTGGTGGCACTGTCCGTTTTCTCTCCCGTTTCGCTATCCTGCCACAGGCCGTTTTCGGCATGCTGAGCATTTACATACAGGGTATGGAGTCCCTCGGTCAGCCCGGTTAGTTCGATGGGCTCGTCTACCGTGCGGTACGTCCAGTAACCGTTATCCAGCTTATATTTATAGTTGCCGACATCGGAACCGCCTACCCTGATGGATGCCGATTTTTCGCGGGTTACACTGGCTGGCAGGTCATCCAGGACAGCCGTAGGCACCGTTGTATCCACGGACCAGACTGCGCGCGTAGCATTGGCCGTTGCCTGCCAGTTTCCGGCACTGTCTGCGCCGATAACGGCCAGGGTGTGGGTGGCGGGCATCAAACCGGCTATACTGATGGGAGTTTTGACCGGTCGGGCCGCGCTCCAGGGGTTGTCATCGAGCATGAATTTGTAGAACTGAACATCCGCACCACCGATGAAAACATCTATCCAGTTTATCCCTACGGTGTACGCGGGACAGTTTCCTATCGTAGCCGTCGGCGGTGTCGTGTCGACCGTCCAGGCGCAAGAAGTGGCTTCGTCTTCCGGCTGCCAACTGCCCTGGGCATCCTTGCCTATGACATACAGGCAGTGGCTTTCATAGAGGTACCGCTCCTCTTTCGATGCGATCGAGAAACTGAATGGTTTCGAAACTTCGGTTTCGTGGCTCCATGTGCCGTTATCTATCTTCCACATGTAGGAGACGACCCCGATGCCGCCGACCCTCACTGTATAGTCCCTGGCTTTGGTGATGCCGCTGGGCGCATTCTTCAAGGTGGCGGCAGCGCCCTCCTCGTCGGCGGCGGTAAAATGGACAAAAATCGTCTTGTCGCTGTCAAGAGTGATGGTTACCGGGTTTTGAATCCCCACGGCTGCACCGCTCCACCCGCTGAAGGCAGAACCGGTCAGTGCCGTGGCAGTCAGCGTGACCGCAGCGCCCCTGCCATAGGTGTACTGTCCGAATGCAGGATCGATGTTTCCATCTCCCGTGCCGGATTGTGCTATGGTCAGGGTGCAAACGTCAAGGGCAAAGGCTGCCGTTACCGTAAGATCAGACGTTACGTTGCTGATAACAAGCGGGTTCTGGCTCCCCGCGTAACCGCCTCTCCAGCCGGCAAAGTGAAAGCCCTCGTCAGGTACGGCCCAAACCAGGGTGCAGCCGCTGCCGTGGGTCACGCTCTGGACAATGCTGCCTTGCAGGCCCCCATGACCCTCCACCGCAAAGGTGACCGTATAGGTATTGATGGCAAAATTGGCCGTGATCCGGCTGTCGGCGGTAACACCGCTCATGATCAGCGGATTTTCGACGCTCGTGTAATCGCCGCCCGCATAATCACCGCTCCAGCCGGTGAAGTGATACCCTTGTGCGGCTGTGGCAGTCACTTGCGTGCAGTCGTCGCCATAGGGCACCGTCTGGAGTGCCTGACCGCTGATGCTGCCATGCTCGCCTGCGGAAAAAGAAACTGTATACCTGTCGATGTCGAAACTGGCGACAATATTCATGTTCTTGGTGACGTGCCCAATTACCAGGGGGTTATGTGTGCCGGTATAGTCACCGCTCCAGCCGACGAAATGATGATGTTCACCGGCAACCGCTGTTACGGCCGTGCAGTTGGCATCGTAGAGCACCGTCTGGAGGGTCTCGCCATCCAATGTGCCGTGATCACCGGGAGATCCGGAAGAACCGGAAGAGCTGGAAGAAAAGGTGACCGTATAAAAAAGGTTTTCCGGTATCTGATACCCTGAGGCTAGGGTGCGGTTACCTGAAGAAGATGATGATGACGACGATGACGGCGAAACCGAACCGAGAGGCGAGGGCTGACCTGCGACACTGTAAAGCCAGTTGCCGCTGCCGGAACTGGCCGAGGACCCGGCAGCGGAGAGAATGAGCCCATTCACTTTGGCCGGATAGATGTTCACCCTTCCCCTCTCCCTGGAAAGAGGAGTGAAATAAGGCAGATCATAAGCAGGTGGAGCATCAGAAGGTAGATCATGGGCGGCAAGTACGGCGGGTGCAGGAGCCGCATGCACCACCATGCACAGAAGAAGTATAAACCGCAGAGCCATTGTCGGCCATCTCGATTGGCTGGATTTTATCATGGTTTCATCCCCAGTTTTGCGATTCGTTTTATGCATAATGTAGTGTCGTGTAATATCCAGCACGGAATGTGTTGTAATATCTTGTAATATCTTTTAATATACTGTAATACCATCCAATACCATCCAGTAGCGTCTAATACCATCCAATAACGTCTCATACCGTCTCATAAAACAGGGCCGATCGTACAATACCAGTGCGCTGGTGTAATCAGTCCTGTTCTCTCCTCGTTACGGAGTTGGAGTAAGTGTCTGTATCGTTACCCAGACTGAACTTTCACGGTATTGGAATACCAGATTATTGCCGCTTCTGATGATCCTCCATGTGCCGTCCGTGTTTGAGTCACCAAAATAGAAGGCTTTGGTGCCATCAACCGAAATATCGCCTCCGACATTTACATTTTTGGCTATACCTGCACCACCAGAAACCTTGAGTGCGCCGGTGGTTGTACTGGTGCTCTCGGTCGTGTCGGTGATGGAGGTAGCTGCGCTGGTACTTACCGCATTCCAGACGCTCCCGTCATATACATAGTAGCCAGGTGAATTGTCTGTCTGATAGACCATCAGGCCGGTAGCAGGAGCACCGATGGCATCCCTTTGTGCACGGGTCATTCGAGGAGCCAGGAACCCGGCTGAGGTGGAATCGACCTGAAGCGCTGCTGATGGATTCGGACTGCTGGTGCCAATGCCGACCATGGCACCGTCAGCCACGATACGTGTAATCGGGATATTCTGAAAAATCTGCACGCGGTGGTTAAAAGTATCGGCAACATATATCGCTTCCCCTGATATATCCGTGAAGATGTCGTACGGCTGATTGAATTGATCGTTGCTTGATCCAGCAGAGCCGGTAGTCCCGATGGTGGCCAGATATGTGCGGCTTTGGTCGAATATCTGAATCCGATCATTACCCTGATCCACCACAAAGATATTGCCTGAATTATCTATTGCCACTCCAACTGGAGAAGAAAAATGCTCATTGTCCGATCCACTCTCACCGCTTGTTCCGAGGGTAGCCAGGTAGGTGAAGCTTTGGTCGAATATCTGAATCCGATTGTTCCCATAATCCACCACATAGATATTTCCCAAACTATCGACCGAAACTTTATACGGGCAAGAAAAATGATCATTGTCTGATCCAGCGGAACCGGTGATCCCTATGGTGGCCAGGTAGGTGCGGCTTTGATCGAATATCTGAACCCGTTCATTGCCCTGATCCACTACATAGATAGTGCCTGAACTATCTACAGTAACTCCGACTGGATAATAAAAATGACCATTGTCCGATCCGATCTCACCGGTAATCCCGATGGTGGCCAGGTAGGTGCGGCTTTGGTCGAATATCTGAACGCGGTGATTAGATGTATCCGCGATGTAGATATTGCCTGAACTATCGACCGCAAGTCCATAGGGAGAAGAAAAGTGACCGTTGTCCGATCCGGGCAAACCGCTTGTCCCGATAGTAGCCAGGTAGGTGCGGCTTTGGTCGAATATCTGAACCCGGTTGTTCCCGTAATCCAACACATAGATATTGCCCAAACTATCTACGGTAACGCCAGTCGTAAAATAAAAATGCTCATTGTCCGAACCCTCCTCTGTGTTTTTTCCGATAGTGGCTTCGTAGTTGCGCCCGGCACTCGTTGAGGTAAAAACCGACTCGTTGATCGTAGACCAGGAAAAGCTTCCGTCACCATCGGATGTTAATACCTGGCCGCTGATGCCGTTATCTGCAACATTCAGTTTGGTCGCGCTGATGGCATTGGCTGCAACCGTTAAGGTACCATCCGCGGCCAAAGTGGCGTCTCCGCCTACTGAAACGGCCGAGGGACCTGCTATTCCATCGCCCACCAGAATCTGACCGTTTGACATTGTCGCCAGTTTAGCCGGGTTAATGCCCGCTATTGCAGAGATATCAGCATCGACAATTTCCCCATCAGAAATTTTAGCGGAAGTCACGGCATTTGCCACAATCTTGGCGGAAGTCACGGCATTATCCGCAATCTTCACGGAAGTCACCGCATCGGCTGAAAGCTTGGCGGAAGTCACGGCATTGTCCGCAAGCTTTGCCACAGTGACCGCACCGTCGGCTACTTTTTCTGTTATGACCGCGTACCCCGTAATCTTTGCAGATGTCACGGCACTGTCGGCCAGGTCTTGGGCAGCAATGGCACCATCTAAAATCTTAGCCGATGTGATAACACTGTCACCCACATCAAGCCCTGTGCCGCTCTCGACCTTGGTCTGCCAGTTGGTGCCGTCACTGACCAGAACCACTACATGGCCTGCCATGCTCATCACCTTGCCTACGGTGCCATCGATGGTCTCTGTGCCATCGGGGGTGATGGTCAGATTATTGCCTGCCGTGGATAATTTAATCGTGTACTGCCTGCCTGCAATGCCTGAGGCTGTAGGCAGGGTCAGAGACACTGCACCTGATGAGGTGTCAACCAATACGATGTCGTCTGTTGACTGGAGAGTGTAGTCTACGGCTTTTGATACCACCGATGTGCTCAGCTTGGCGCTGGTGATTGCACCGTCTTGGATCTTGGCCGTGGTCACGGTACTATCGGCTATCTTGGCTGTGGTCACGGCACTGTCGGTTATCTTGGCTGTGGTCACGGCACTGTCGGTTATCTTGGCTGTGGTCACCGCACTATCACTGATTTTAGCTGAAATCATAGCACTATCAGCGATTTTAGCTGAAGTTACGGCACTATCGGCCAGTTTGGCTTCGGTTACGGCACTATCGGCCAGTTTGGCAGCGGAAATAGTGCCATCGGCCAGCTTGGCGAGGGTAATTGATCCATCCGCCAGATTCTCTGCGCTAATCGCACCATCGGCAATCTTGGCTGAAGTTACGGCACCATCGGCAATCTTGGCTGAAGTCATGGCACTGTCTTGGATCTTGGCGGTAGTGACTGCTGCATCGGTAATCTTGGCCGAGCTGATGCTGCCATCCTTTACCCTCAGGGTGTCGGCAGCAATCTCGATGCTGGAGTTATCCACATTCACGGACAGGGTGCTGCCACTGCCACCAGTCAATCCATCTCCGGCTACCGTAGAGCTCAACTGCGCTGCTCCTACCGCATTGTTGGCCAGCTTGGCGGATGTGAGTGATCCATCCGCCAGATTCTCTGCGCTAATCGCACCATCGGCAATCTTGGCTGAAGTTACGGCACCGTCTGCAATTTGGGCTGTAGTTACTGCGCTGTCTGCGATCTTGCCTTCTGTCACTGCATTGTCAGCCAAATCACTGGCTGTTATGGTGCCGTCTGCCACCTTGGCCGATGTTACGGCATCCACCCCGATTTTAGTTGAGGTGACGGCACCCGCACCGATCTTGGCTTCTGTTACGGCACTGTCTGTCAGTTTGGGAGTGGTGACTGATCCATCAGCCAGGTCTGCTGTAGCAATAGTGCCGTCAGAAATTTTTCCTGAAGTCACTGCACTGTCGGCAATTTTGGTTGTAGTAATTGCATTATCAGCAATCTTGGCTGAAGTTACGGCACTGTCGGCTACTTTGGCCGTTGTGACCGCACTGTCTGCCACTTTGGCTGTAGTGACCGCGCCGTCTGCCAGGTCTTGCGCAGTAATGGCACCATCGGCAATCTTGGCCGAGGTGATGGCACTATCACCCATGTCCAGCCCTGAGCCGCTCTCGGCCTTGGTCTGCCAGTTGGTGCCGTCACTGACCAGGACCACCACATGGCCTGCCATGCTCATCACCTTGCTCGCGTTTCTATCAATGGTCTCGGCGCCATTCGGTGTGATGGTCAAATCATTGCCTGCCGTGGCCAGCTTGATGGTGTACTGCCTGCCTGTAATGCCTGAGGCTGTGGGCAGGGTCAGGGACACTGCACCGGATGAGGTGTCAACCAGGACGATATCGTCTGTTGGAAGGACCGTGTAATCGGCAGTCTTCGATACTACCGATGTGCTCAGCTTGGCGCTGGTGACTGCACCATCCAGGATCTTTGCCGTGGTCACAGCGTGGTCAGCGATTTTGGCTGAAGTAGCCGCGCTGTCGGATATCTTATCTGTCGTAATTGCGCCATCAGCGATTTTAGCCGAAGTCACGGCGCTGTCGGCGATTTTGGCCCAAGTGACCGCGCTGTCGGTTATCTTGTCTGTAGCAATTGCGCCATTGGCAATCTTGGCCGAAGTTACGGCACTGTCGGCTACTTTGGCCGTTGTGACCGCATTGTCTGCAACTTTAGCACTCGTAACCGCGCTGTCGGCCAGATCGGCTTCGGCAATGCTGCCGTCTGCGATTTTGGCAGAGGTTACTGCATCAGGAGCTATTTTAGCTGTAGTTACTGAATTATCAGCCAGATTCTGTGTGACTATCGTTCCGTCTGCGATTTTGGCAGAGGTTATGGCATCTGCGGCTATCTTGGACGATGATACGGCACCGTCAGCGATTTTATCAGCGGTTACGGCACTGTCGGCGATTTTACCAGCGGTTACTGCACTGCTGGCCAAGTCATCAGTCATAACAGTGCCATCAGTAATATTTACAGAGGTAATGGCGTTGGCTATAATCTTGGAAGCGGTAATGGCATTATCGTCTATCTTTGAGGTAGTAACTGCATTATCTGCGATCTTGGCGGTTGTGACTGAATCGGTGGCTAAATTCTCGGCTATGATTGTACCATTGGCTATTTTAGAGGAGGTTATGGCGCTGCTGGAAATTTTTTGACCGGTAATTGCACCATCTGCCAAATCAGCACCGCTGATCGATCCATCTTGAATATGCATCGATGTCACAGCATCATTTGCCAAGGCAGTTTCTGTGCCACCCTCATCTTTCAACACCCAGTTCGATCCATCACTCACCAGGGTTACCGCATGACCCGCCGCGCTCATCACTTTGCTTGCCTTGCCATCGATGGTCTCGGCGCCATCCGGGGTGATGGTCAGGTTATTGCCTGCCTTTGCCAGCTTGATCGTGTATTGCCGGCCCTTTATGCCTGATGCGGAGAGCAGGGTTATTTCTACCGCACTGCCCGAGCTGTCGACCAGTACGATATCATCCGTTTCCTGGATGGTATAATGAGAATTTCTCGAAACTACAGCCGTGCTTAACTTGGCGCTGGTCACAGACCCATCTTTCAAATCCTGGGTCTCAATGGCACCGTCTGCAATTTTTGCCGATGTAATGCCGCCATCCTTGACCTTCAGCAGATTTTCAGTTATCTCAAGCGTAGCCTCATCCGTATTTACCTGGCTCGTTGCGCCTTGAGATATCTTGACCAATCCATCATAACCGGAGACATCCGCTTCCAGGCCACCTCTCTCATGCATTACCGTACCGCTTGATAGTTTCGATGCCGGAAGGTCCGGTATTCGACCCTCATCAAGAGTGCCTTGGGTGATCTTTTCCGCCGACAGTGCAGGAATGTCGCTTTCCGCAAGATCGGCTCCCCCCACTACCAGTCCTTTGGCATCATAGGTTATCTTTGTCCTGGTGGAGGGCGTAATTGTCTGGTTTTGTGTGACTTTGCCTGCCAGATCTTCAGTTAAATGAGCTATCTTGCCCTGATCGAGAGAGGGAATTCGATCCGCATCCAACTCTCCCTGTGTAATCTTCGATGCTGAAAGGCCAGGAATTCTGCTCTCATCGAAAGTGCCGTGCGTGATCTTTTCTGCGGAGAGTGCAGGAATGTCGCTTTCCTCAAGGTCAGCCCCGCCCACTACCAGTCCTTTGGCATCGTAGGTTATCTTTGTCCTGGTGGAGGGCGTAATTGGCGGGTTTAGGGGATCTATGCTGCTGAGCATGGCCTTCAGATTAGGATCGAGCATTGCCTCGGTTATTCCCTTATCGACGACTCCATGCGCTATCAATGCATAGGGTACCGCATCGAAAACAAGCCGTGGTGCATAGGGTGCATCATCCCCGACTTGAATCTCCAGGTAATATTGCTTTTGAAAATCCACTCCGTATTCTGTAAACGGATTGAGTGAACCGAGCCGAACACTGAAACGGCCATATACGACCGAAACCTCATGTTCACTCTGGTAAATTTCCTCCCAGATTGCCGTACCACCTTCGGGAACATCGTAAAGGGAAAATTTCATCCCATACCTACCGTCAGCTAACGGTATTCCATTGCTGTCGGTCAAGTATCCCTGATAGTTGATAGTTGCGGGTGCTGAGGCTGCCGAGGCTGCTGAGGCTGCAAACAAGTGGGGAACGAGCAAACCACAGATAAGCAATACAGACAGCAGGGGGAGTAACTTGCGCATTTCCATCTCCTTTAGTTGAGGTGAGATCATCGTGTGTTTGGTATGGTTTCTTGATTGATCTGCTCATAATTCCTGGTATTTTAATTACGGACTTGACCGACCTATATCTAGCTGCATTGCACTCGAGACCATAATGAATAGAAATATAGATAAGATACATACATACATACATACATACACATATACATATATATATGTGTATGTATAGGCCAGTATAACTATTTATATTTGTTATATTAAAATACCAACTATTTTAGAGATTGATTGGAAATGCGAAAAATTTCATTTACAATACACTATAATTCAATAAAATAAGTATAAAGTCATACGATGGATGTGCAACATTATGAACGTAAAAAGCTGTCAGAGATATGTTGACATCATCGTCTTTATTCCAAAGAAGCCCAAAAGCATATGGGGCAAACGCTCATGTCCAGATTCCGTGTTTTGCCAAAAGAGTGGTTATCGATGAATAGAAATAAAGGGATCAAATACCAGCCCCTTAAACCCTTCTCGATTTTACACCCTCGATAGACATGAGCGTCCTTTTGTTCATACTATTATCGTTTTTATCGTAATAGGTCCCTACCAAAATCGGTAAAGTAAAAGATCATTTCCCCTCCGGGCAATTATTATTACTTTGGGAAATATGGCGTATAGATACGATACTTTTTATTTATTTTAAATAAGGTTTATCTTTTATCGAAAATAATATGGAGAATTTTAATACAGAGAAAGGTTCCTGCCTGTCGCATATCTTGGGAATGGTGCCGGGTGGAAGGTATCTTCAATTGCCTCAGTACGAGCCATGGTAAATATTGCAGCCGGATGACTTTTGGCCTTGTTTCACCGGATGGCTTTTGCCTTGTTTCAGATGAAGGATGGTATGAGCCAATCAGTTGCTTAAGAACACGAGAGCATAGGGTAAAATATCTTCGCTGATTGGCCTTGTGTTTGGAGGCAAAGTTATTGAAAACTCGCTATCTTTATTTCATGGAAGAGTAAGCTGAAAAGGGGATGAAGGTTTTTTTGGCCAGACTGCTCAGCAGCCAGAATTCCATTTTGCTTAACCAATGTTGATATTCATCGGGAACTGAATTAGTATATCCTATAGACTCATCGCGAAAGAGATGAGATGCAGTAAATACCGTGATAAGTCCGGCTCCGAATTTTTTAACGGAGAGAACGGAATTGCCTCCCTGGTCTGCCAGCAGAGAATCCCCTCCTTCAATTTTATGAGCCTGATCTATTTCTCCAACAGGTTGAGCATTATTGTCAAACAACGCTCCCTTAACGGAATTGTGGTAATCAATGGTCATATCGAATTCCCGCAGGATTTGATTGGCCTTTGACTGTTGATTCTGTGGTGTATCCAGGAGCAGTACCGCCCCCCCTTTGAGAAGGTAATTTTTTAAGGCTGCTGTTTGGTCAGGGGGAAAATCTCTTGCAGGATCAATCAAGATAACTGCATTTCCCGTTGTCATTGCTGAATTCAGAGTTGGTGCCAAATTGGGTACGAATCCCAGACGCTGTGACCAGACAAAAAAGGTGAGAAAGCTTTTATCAGATGTTTCAGCCAGTCTGGTAACGGGAAGGAAAAGCGAAGAGTATTCAGAATCCACGGCCAGGCGAAAAAAATCCTTTTGGGCTGCGGGAGGTTCATAATTCTTTTGATTGATAAAACGCACGGCTACAATTCCTGTCAAGATCGCAGCAAGCCCGAATAACAGCGCTATTCCCAGGAAATATTCTTTTTTCGTCCCCGGCAGGAAGTATTCCTTTTTCGTCTGCCAGGAAATGAGCAGATAGATCAGCCCCCCAACACCCAGGAAGAAAAAAATGAGCTTGATAAAACCGAACTTATTTTTCCGGTTTAACCACTCAACCGATCCGAGGAGCAATTCGGGTTTGCCTGGAATAAACACGAAAAAATTGGAGAAGCATGTGCTGTCGGTAAAGGCCAAGACTCTCCCTTTCTTGTAGGTTACAGCAGCACTTTGGATAAAGAGCCCGAATTCATAATCAGAATCCTCTTCCGGAATGGGGAAAAAATTTTTTTGTGAATAGTCCAGATAATGATTCCGAAGGCCATACCCTGTGATAACAGAATCTGCTTTCAGGGGTATCGAAAGCGTACATGATGAACCGAATAAAAAGACCGGAACCCGTTCTACTGCCGGATGGGCAAAGAGATCGGGTTTTCGATAGAGGGACAGGTTATACGTAGGCAGGTCATAGGTGACATCATACCGAAAGCATAAGTTGAATCTCCTGGCTATTTTATTGAGATAGGTGCTCATACCGAATACATTGGTATGATCGCCGATAAGGAAAAGCCCTCCGCCGCGGCCTACAAAATTCACGATAGCTTCTCTTTCCTCGTCAGTATACTCTTGCGTGGGTGTTTTCAGAATCAGGACATCAGTATCTTCCAGGATATGGGGAGTAAGAGGTCGGTGGTTTCTTTTTACTGAATAAAAATAGCTTAAGTATTTACTCATGCAGTAAAAATTGTAATCTGTTTTTTTCCCAAAAATTTGAGTGTTAAACTCGATATCCGTCCATTCCCAGTTGCTGTGCTGTTCGTCGATCAGGATCCTTCCCTGTTTTCTCATCCCCGGGTCATGGAAACCAAGAGCGAAAATGATAGAGACAATACAGATAAACAGTGCGCCGCCGAATTGAAAAGTTTCTCTCTTCGGGATAAATTCAAGGTGAATGATTTTGTTTGCGTGGATGATTTCATTTGCGTGGATAATTTTGTTTTCCGGGATATTTTCATTTGAAAAATCTCCCGGTGAAGAGTAAGGGGAAAAAGGGAGAAGTTCGGTCAACAGGAAGGGGAGGGGAA
Source organism: bacterium (assembly GCA_040752695.1). Lineage (GTDB taxonomy): Bacteria > SZUA-182 > SZUA-182 > DTGQ01 > DTGQ01 > DTGQ01. Next base: position 4,735 of record JBFMGO010000042.1, on the reverse strand, counting down.
GAAAGCTCAGGGAGGTGATTATGGAAGACCAAAATACGACCGGATTATTCCATTCAATACTTATGAGAAGGAGGAGAAGAAAACGGAAGGTACAATAGCCGGTGAGGATGAGAATAAACCGGGTAATCCGTTTCCATCCGTGGCTGGTTAAAAAAAGAAGCGCCAGACCACCGAATAGATAGAGAAGAAAAGGGAAAAATCCCAATCGCTCGAGTGTAATGGTAATTTTCGAAGTAGTACTTATGGTCTGGACGAAGAGAGAACCGTTACTTGAGGTTATTCGCAAACCCGCGATCCTGAGAAGGGAACAGACCAAAGGATGCAGGAATGAAATCTGATGATATCTGGCTCCGAAAAAGTAAACCAGGGGCATGGCAGCCACCTGAAAGAGCAAAACCAGGCTACACAGCCACAAAGCATCAGCCAGGGAAGAAAATACCGGGAATCTTTTTCGTACGGGCTGAAGGAGTATCCCTGAGGACCATAAAATCGGAGCAATGATATAAAACCGGGGTAAGATAATGATCAGGCCAAGTGAAACGATAAAGAGGCTTCGATAAAAAAGGCGCTCATGAAGCGTAAAAACCGGACTTGCTTTTTCGGGCTTTATGGTACGCAGCCCCCAAAAACAGAGGATAACGGCGATCACAATTATCCTGGAGCCCCAGGGAATTGAAGGTGATACATAAACCGGGGATAAGAATACCATACTCGATGAAAGAAGCCATAACACAAACCAGAGCAGATTCATTTTATTTTTTTAAGACTTAACCTCATTTAGTATGTCCCGGAAAAATAAAATATTGCCTTCTTGAAAAAAATCGATATGTTCCAGGTTGTGATTGAGTAAAAAGCAAGCATCTGAAATTAAAAGAATACCACCCCTGCCATATTTTCGGAAAACCACCAGGGGGTAGCGGCTTTTTTGAAAAAACGTTGTGGTTTCCCCTGCTGCCCAATCCTCAATCGAGATTGGCCAGGCATTACTAAATTGAACTTCATAATTCCGCAATTTTCCTTTGACCGGCCCCAAGGGAAGGTTGACGAAGGCCAATCCGAAGTCAGCTAAAAAGGACAGGCTGGCTTCGCGCATTGGCCAGTCAGTAGTCCAAAGAATAATGCCTCCCTGTTTAAGAAAATGATGCAGTCTTTCTTTTTCTTCTTTCGAGAATGTCTTGGTAGGATTGACAAAAACCAACATACCGGCGGTATTTATAGATGGAGAATCTAAGGTTTTGATAATAAAAGGCATGTAATCGTTTCGTATCAAATTATAGAGTAAACCATCGATAGAATTTTTATGCCAGCCGGTAGTATCGAAAGACTCGCCATGAGAATTATCAATGCAGGCCACAGAATTATCCATGCCGGCCACGCTTCGGATCTCCCCACAGCCAGGCGCGGGACCCGGCAGGAGAGGGTAATAGCCCGGCAATTGGGCAAAATACAAGCCTAAAACCAGGCAAAGTACACCTGTAAACGGAGCGCTTGCCCATACGGCAGCCACCGAAAGCAACAATAAGGCCCACAGAAAGAAGGAAAGAAACCTGAATCGCTGCTGAACTGTACCTTTTTTTTCTTCCATTAGCCAATGAAAGATATCTTGCACGAATTGGTGGCTGTAGGGCAGGGCTCCATTTTGTACGCTGGAAGTATCACCGAACACGAGAACTTTCCCTTTCCCTAACCTTCCCTCTGCCGCCAGGACAATATCCCCCAGCCACTCAGACTGCTGGTAGAGAAGATCTCCCAGGTAGCCGTTCTCCTTGTTATCCAGATTGCCGGCATCCGAGAAAGCTCTCTTTCCGACTATAATGGGAACGGCAGGATACCCTACTTTTAATGAGGCGCCGGTCCAGATTTGCACATCATTCTCAGTGCAGGCGTGAGCGGTGATCGGATGATGCCTTATTTCCATACAATTTTGCCAGGAAGGAACCAGGGAACAGGCACTGTCAAACTGGAAAGATATGTGCACGGGTTCGAGAAGCTCGTTAAATGGTTCACGGATAAAGCCAAAACCGGTATGATCTCCCATGATCAGAAGACTTCCGCCTTTCTCTACATAGCGGCGGATAGCAGCTTGGGCCGGTTTATCGAGTTTTTCGGCAAGATTTATCAAAACCAGACAGCCGACCGATCGAAGCTTCTCTTCAGTGATCCTGCTGGCAACCTGAACCCTATAGCCTAAGGAGCTTAAAAAATCAGGGAGATTGCCAAACATTCCACCGCTGGTTTCCCCATAAAATCCGAAGACAGGTTTAGACCAATCCAGATTATCATAGATGAGAATGGCTCTGTCACAATGAGAGGATGAAAGTGGAATACTTTTTCTTCTTTGCCAGGTAATCAGCAAAATAAAACAAAGAGCAATTGCCATGGACCAGATGAGATAATTTTGAATCCCTCCTTGTCGTTTAGCTGGCAAAAAGCTCGGTGCAAGGCAGGATTTATTTTCTTTTCTATTTTGGTTTTGATCCCGGCTTTGATCCTGGTCTTGGTTTTGATCCTGGTTTTGGTTTTTACTGTAGTTTTGGCTGTGGCTGTAGTTTTGTCTTTGATCTTGATCTTGGTATTGGTCTTGGCCGAGGCCGAGGCTTTGATTTTCAGTTTCTTCGATGAAGAACTGATGAGCTGACAGTAAGGGGAAAAAGCCTTTATACTCAAGATAAAGCGGAATTAAAAAGAGAATAAACGCAACCCAGTGCGTTCCGAAAGGAGTGAGTTTTAATTGGGTTTGATAAATATTTACCTGGATGCGCGAGAAAATCCTCTGTTGGAGAAATAAGTAAAGTGCCTGACTCATAAAAACGAAAAATAAAAAAACGCAAAAACCGGCAATAATGCTAAAAGCCTTTCTTTTTTTTCCTCTGTTGCAGAGGATAAAGGCGAAGGAGTAAACAACTATGGTTAACAGGATAAAAAATCCGGAAGGATGAGGCCCGAATGCCATCTTTTCTCTCGTGAATATTCCGATGAAGGTCATGAGCAGGTGGTTTATCTTCTTTACTCCGTACCAGACCCGGGTGTCATGCCCATAACCATAATCAAAGAGGACAATGAACCCGGTGGTAGTGAGAAAAACGGAAATTTGGTCCCTGTCGGTATCTTTCAAACCTAAAACGAGCATACATCCCAGAGCAATTACTAACCCGACGAGTCCTGCCTCTTGAGAAATGAAGCAGAGCAGCAAACAGGTACAACTTACCACAGCCGGGAGGTAACCTCGAAAGGCCGTTCTTTTTGTTCCCAGACCGTTTTCCTTCAGGAAGCAGGTAAGCAGAAGGATACCCAAAAAGAAGGAGGTGATTCTATTCGCCGAATCTCCAAAATAAAACAGGTTGCCAAGATTGATATTCAATAAGGCAAGGAATATAATTACCCTGCTCAAAGATACCCTGCTCGAAGAAGATTTTGATATTTTCGCGGCTCCAAGAGCCCGTGGTTGAAATCGATCTATCAGTGACATATCTTTTTTATTGGAAGGAAAGGATTTCTATCAGGGAATATACCCCACTTCAACATTATTCCTGATTCCTGAATGGGGATAGGGTCAAGAAGCTGGAAACCCGACGAATCTCCCCCTTTTATTAAGGGGGAGATTCAGCCATATTATGTTTATTAAAAGACATTTAAAGAATATGGTTCTTTATTATTGTTCACCAGATAACGGGAAGGGCTATCTGCCTTGGCACAAGGTGATATATACCGGCAAATAATACCGGCGCAGGTCGAGCGAACCCCACAAGTAACACTACAGGTGTTTCCAACCAGCGTAGGCAGTCGAGGCATGCAGACACATCGTGCGCCTCTGCAGGTAACGGATCTATAGCAGGTAGTTGAACTCATAAAGGTCGGTCTAAAAAAGGCATTCGTTCTGGATCCCGAATACATCTTTGAAGTGTCTCTGCGGATTTCTGATCTGCTTTGAATTCTCCTGGTCCCGAGGGCAAATTCTTTAAGTGTTGCCTCCAACGATTCTTCAAACAACGGAGAAGGGTTGTTATCCTCAGCATAGACAGGTCTACTGCCGACAGCGAGGAAAAATATCACAGCCCCTATCGTGAACCATCTATTTAACCTTTTTCGTGCCATTTCATTCTCCTTTTGTTGTTTGTGATATATCCTGTTGTTTCGCCAGCGGTATTGATGATTTATAGATTTTTTTGTATTATATGTTTTTTTGTATGAGCCCTCCTTTTTGCGTTCAGATGATGAAAGAGGACAGCAGCAACCATTTTTCCCAGTGACAGGCAAGGAACTGCAATTTAAATTTACCTAATTGTTTAAGCGAGTACTTAATTCATTAATTATTTAAATAAATAAATAGATAATTAAATAAATAAATAAATAAATAAATAATTAATTAATTAATTAGTTACTAGTTTGATCTATTTTATACTTTTTATAAGAAAATTTGATCCACAAGATGCTAATGGCATTTGTAAAGGGACCGACTCCTGACATTGGATAGAGCGTGTCACACGTTGAATCTACTCAACGTTCGATTGATGCCATACGACAGTTAGAAGTCCCCGACAGAAGGGCACTGCTTAAAGGTAATTCATTTTTTGTTCAGCAGATCTGCTCAATGTCGGTTATGGACTTATCGTACTGATAGTAAAAACATCGCTACACATTTTCGAAAAATTTTGGTGATGAAATCAGGATAGGTTTTTGGTTTTACAGTAGTTGAAACTTATTGTTTTATTGAGGGGAACAATTTTTTGAGGGA
>JBFMGO010000041.1:0-41705 GCA_040752695.1 bacterium | reverse complement strand
TGGAATTGTTCCGTTCGGATCAGGATCCATGGTATCCATAACAAACCCCTGACACACAGCTTTTACTTTGGCTCTGAAAGGTGTTTTATAAACTCCGCCCACCTGAAGCTGTTGGGTGATTTTCCACAGGAACCCCAAGGTCAGATTTTCCCCCTGCGAGACTTTGTACCTTGTTTTAAAATCACCAATAAGCGTATAATGTGTACCTAACATATCCATTTCCGATGTGTATCGTTTCCGGCCTTCCCAATGGCCTCTGCCGGTAATCTGCTCAGACCAGGTGTTGTAAGCCAAGCCGGCATAAAAACCAGGTACAACCTCTACCGATAGGGCTGGCGAAAAGGCATAGAGGGAACCATCTTGCTGAAAATCATACTTTACCGTATAGGCACTGATTAATTCATCAGAAGGGTAGGTCTCAGTGAACTTCACCTTTCGGCTAAAGTCAAACAATTTCTGATAATTGAGAGAGATAAAGAAATTTCTCCGCCAGATATTTCTGGCATATGCGTAACTTAAATAATTAAGATCGGATGATGAAGTAGAGGACCTCGTGTCATCTTTCTGAGAGCTATCATAATCTTCATTACGGGAAAACCCGCTCAGTACCAACGACATTTCCGGCTTCTGCAATTGTCCGAGTCCTCCCGGATTCCATGACGCCGCAGTGGCATCGTCTGCTACGGCAATGAAGGCTCCTCCCATTCCCTGTGCCCTGGCCCCTGAACCTACCGGGACCGGAGGCGAGGTTGGCATGGGGTCCTGGGAACAGGCAGGTGCATAATACAACAATACGATTCCAAACATGAGCCAGGCTGTACACCAGGTAATCAGCTTCTTTTTTTCCATTGCCCTTATAGCCATTTTCCTTCCTCATTTGGTGATTACGTGATCCTTAATACGAACACTCTCCTGCTGTTCCTTCGAAATAAGGCCCGCTTCGGAAAATTGATCGAAGACCTTCAAGATTTTGGCTTCTCCCAGCACATAGGGGTTGAATTCCAATATCTTTTGGGTTATAGGGTCATTACTGCTTTTGCCCTCTCTAAAGATGATAAATTTGGTGTATTCCTTGATATTTTTTTCTCTGCCGATGTCAACGAGTATATTCCGGCCATCTTTTTCCATAATTTCCCCTTCCACCAGAGGGAAGCTTTGCTTGAACTTCAGGGCCAATCCATTGAGTAGGATTCTGATACTCCTTAAGCCACCTTCGCCATAAACATCCTCGGAATCCAGGATTACGGAGGTTTCGGTGTCAACAAGCCGGGCCACAATCTCCACAAATCCCTTATCTTCATAAATACGGCCGGCCAGAACCGATTCAGCGGAAACCAGTTTTCCCACCTCCTGGGGAGAAAAGTCAGTATCCCCTTGTTCTTCCAACTGGCGCACGATCCGGTCGATTCGCTGCCGGTCCACCATAAGGAACCGCTCCTGCTTTTCAAAAGCATTCGTCAAAAGGTCAGTCATAAGTCCCCGCTTCTGGTTGTCTTCACCCCTGTAGCTTAAAGGACAGATGGCCACGCTCATCCGGGAGGCAATCTGGCGGACCGGATGAACGGTGCGCTCTACTTCGATCGTTTTTATCTTTTCATTTCCAGCCGTATCTATGGCTTTAATGATAATGGAATTTTTCCCTTCCTTAAGTTTCAGAAGGTGATTAAAATAGATCATCCTCCCTTCCCTCGGCAGGATCGATTCGTCATCGATCAAAAGGTCACGAATGCCTCCGGCGTCCTGGACCTCTCCGGAAATAAACAGGGTCTCCCACTCCACGGTCAGATCCCCTTTTGGAGTATCGATCCTGAGGGTTGGCGGCTGCGTGTCGTTGTTTTGTGCAGCCAGCCCGGCCATACGCAACGAGGCAACCTGGAGCAGTCGGCTGGACGATGAATGTGCCGATAGAAAATCCTTCAGCTTGATCTGCCCTTCCACCCGGTTGCCTGCCTGGTCTTCAGCCACAAAAGCGAGCGCTTCAAGGGACTCAGGGAGAAGAGTATTGAAATGAAATCTGCCCCCTTTTTCAGTCTCAAGCGCAACCGGTTGGTGTTCGATCTGAAAGGTCTTGACACCACACAGATCATCCACATACCCTTCAAGGTGGATTTCCCTCGAAAGGAACTGCTCATGACTGTCTTTTTGCCTCTCGCTGCCCTTTTGCCCTTCGTTGCCGCTCTTTTGGATGATGGATAGATCATCTATGGAGAGCACAGGGGCCTGTCGGTCGGCCAAAAGATGAAGAATCTTTACTGATTCTTTTCCTAAAAGATCCCTGGCCGCAACCCGAATTTCGTTGCTTCCCTGCTGAAGGGCCACGATGGTTTTGAAGGGCATATTTTTCTGTGAAAGTTCGCAGAGGAAAGGTACTCCGTTAATGGCGATTTTCTCCACGAAATAATCATCCTCTGCCGTGCCTTCAATGGTGGCTTCAAAGCCCCCTACTACCTGATGGTCCCGATGAGAGGTAATAAGGACCACAGGCGAAGCGGTATCGTGCCTGCTCAGGCGTAAAGATGCCTCACGTGCACGATTCATATAATATTTAGCCTTGGCGGAAGGATAACATTCTAAAGATATGGAAAGCTCTTGAATAGCCTTTTGATAATCCTGACTGAAATAATAGGCAATACCCATTTCCCGATGGGGGAAATAATCATCGAGAATATGAAGACCATACGTGCGTATTCGCCGCTGGTCGCGGCCCTTTAAGCGCACCGCCTGCTGAAAATCGGTGATGGCTAATGGCCAGAATTCTCCCTCGGCGTAGGAGAGACCCCGCTCGTAGAAGTTCCAGAAATTTCCGCCCCAGATACCTTCAATGCGCCCATATTTCTTCCCATCTTTGACAAGGATCGGACCGGTCCTGACTGCGCATCCAAGCGGAAGGATTAAGCAAATAAGGACGATAGTCCTGAGTATTATTTTGAAGCACGATGTAAACCTGTCTTGCGTATTCATTGTTTTGCATTTTTCGATCTTTGGTTAATCAAGGGGTTAAGGAACCACTTTCATACCGGGTGCGAGGTCTTCGGACCTCCCCAGGACTTTTGCATAACTATAACCTGCTCTTATCTCGGAAACCTCGACCTCGCCTACTTTTTTGCCGCTTTCTTCGCCAATAATCTCACCGTTCTGATAGAGTTGTTGATCTTTAATGACCGTGAGTTTTGTTCCCGATTTCAGTCCCTGTCTGGCTCCGATATTCAAAATAACCTTATCATAGTTGACGATAGATTTAATTTTACCCTGCAAGGGGAAATGCTCATTCAGAGATTCTATCATTTCACGGCACAAACGGTCGGCCATGTCATCTGCTGATACGCCACTTTTCCAGACTTCACTGAGAGCGGTTTTCACGATCGAGCTCTCGTTCTCGACAATGCGCATGGTAATCTGAAGTTCCGAATCGACCCGATAGAGCCGACAAACACTGAAAAGATTGCCTGATAGCAGCTCTCCCAAACGCAGGGCAGACTCGGGATCGGCCAGATTTGAACTCGATAAAGCCAGCTCCTGCAGGATGGTCTCTAACGTGTCACGCTCTAAGATCGTGATGCGCGGGTCTTTCTGCAGTCGGGAGATCATTTTATTGATCAAAATGGCTGTCCTTGCATCGTCGTTTTCTTTTCCAGGAGAAAAAAAGATAGTCAGTGGACGAGAGGTCCAGGTGTCTGCTGCTTCCTTATTCCTTTGCTGCTGATGGTATTTTTTTAATATTCCTTGGAAAAATTCACTTAAAGAGGTTTCATCCGCCCAGCCATTGTCCCAAAACTGACCGGGGCCGGTAGCCTTGATCGCGGGCAGCTCAGTGATCAGGGACTTCGGCCGGTGAGACCGGGATACCTGCTTTTGCCTGTTTCCGTTCATAAGGGAAAAGACCGTGCAGGTTGCAGCTACCGCTCCCGCGATAGCCGCGGCATACCACAGGCGGGATCTGTCTTGTGTATTTTTTCTTTTGGTCCTTTCCTCGCCGCTTCCCTGGTATTCCTGCTCCGCTTGCCAGCTTCGTTCCATTAACTCCGATGGGTCACGGGTTTTCCAGAGCAGTCCGCCCCCCCGGCTCTTTTCCTGAATGAGCCATTCGGTTGCTGGATTCCATTGGGAACGGGCGGAGACGGAAGGATGGGGGATTGATTGGGAGTGAAGATCAACGGGCAGTACTTTTTCCTGCTGTCGGGACTCAAAATACCTGGCTGTAGGATCGCCATACAACAGGTAGCTGGCCCAGAGGATATTTTCCTGGCCATAGTGCTCTTTAAGAGCCAGCCGTGCTGACCTCATGGCCTGGCCGATACTTTGACCGTCAAAGAGCATCCGGTAAAATTCAATGGCAAAGCTCGTGCTTGGCTTATCCAGAACTTTCCAGAAAGTACCTACATAATGCTGGACTCCGGAAAGGAGAAATGCATTCGCCAACCCATAGATTTTCTCTTCTTCCGTTGCTTCTTTTTGCCACTCCTCGGTTGTACCTGATTGACAGGCATTGGAGAAAACCAGTCCGGGAAGGGGATTTACACCGGAAAGCTTCCGGATGTCCAGAGCCGTAAACTTTCCATCCTCCAATATCCATCCGCTGGTCGAAGGATCTTCCAGGTTATAATCCGCGTGGCCCGCATAGTGAATGAGATCGAACTGAAGCAGTTTTTTCTTCAGGTAGTCAACACTTACTTCGGAGCTGACCAGGGTAATGTTTACATCGTTTTGCCTGAGGCTCTCCCTGATGCGGTTTCCTTCCTCATAGGCGGAGGGCAAATCCCCCTTAGGATCGGTAATGATGAGCATATTAAGCGGAGGAAGGAGTTCTTTCTTGATTCCACTGGAAATGGTTTGCTGGGTTTTGACCATGCGGCCAATGTTAAACCGCTCGCAAAAGAACTCTTTTCCTGTATATATCAACTCCCATGGAACCTGGACCAATCGATTGTCTATTTTAAGGATAATATCTTCCAGGGAAGTATTGATGAGCTCTCTTTTGATGCTGACCGGAAAGATTTCATTATATAAAACCTGACCCATCTGCTGGAGCTCGTGGAGGATTTTTCCGGGAATTTTTCCCTGCCGGGAGACTGCATTCAGAAGGTGGAGAAGCTCGCTGCATCTGCGCTGTAGATCCTGGATCGAGACCTTTAACTCCTCATAGTGAGTTAAAGTCTGCTCGCCTTCACTGAGACTGATCTCCAGATTGTCGTGTTTTCTAGAAATTTCCAAATAAAGCGCTTCTCTCATCGCCCGCTTCCCATCTTACACTTAAGGAACAATTTTTGCTTAAATTTTTGTCCTCTCGATTATGATGCCTTCCTCTAAAGAACAATTTTTGCTTAACTTCTTGCCCTTTCGATTATGATGCCTTCCTCAGGTCCAGCCTGATCTCACCCATTTCTCTTTCCTCGAAGAGGACCTTGATGAGATATTTGCGTAACTTCAGGTAAAAAATAGCCTCACTATCCTCAATGGAACTCAGTTCCCTGCCTCCGGAAAAAAGAGCCAGACGGGCTCCCGACAGAGGGGTTCCGTTGTGGGGATCTGAAGCGTTCAGGATAACCTTATAGGAATCATTAACACATTCGATCTGAACATCCATCTTCAGATCTTGAAACTCCTTGGAAATTATAAGGAAATCGGACAATTGGCCATGACCGACCTTGTCCTCTTGTCCGCGTGCGGGCTGCAGAACCGGTTCCGGAGTCAGCAGCTCTCCCGTGTTTTTAATAATCCTGATTGCTTTTTGGGTAATGCTCAGCACAATTTCCAGAACTCGATTGGAACTGCCAAAAATCGTCTGTCTGGCTCCTGCCATGAGCCTCCTGGGTACCTCAACGTGTTCACCGGCCATTAATTCATCGAGAATGATCAGTCTATCGAAACAATACTGGCAATTCGAAAGATGATTGCCAATTTCCATTCCTTCCGGTTTTGGTAAGGTCCCCTGGTAATATGCTTCTAACCTCTCTTCAGTCAAACAATCAGGAGTACGGCGGGGCATATCTCCCCTCTTGCGAGGGAGAGAGATACTATCCAGCATCTCAGCTAACTTCTCAACATCTCTTTCCATGACTCACTCCTTATCAGGTGGACTCCTTTAATGTTAATATCAACCAGATAGACGATTAATCTAAAAATCCCTTATGAATGTTTCCAAGTCATTGTATAAATTTTTTTCCTTGGCAATCTGAATAAGCTTGTTAACCAGACGGAACTTTAACTGATGAATGGCATTCAGCTTCAGATTCATAATCCTCCCAACCTCATCAGAACTGAGTTCTTCTTCGAAAATGAGCTTAAAAAAAAGCTGATGCCGGGGATTCAGCTCTTTTTTTAATTCCCCTATGATATTTTGGAGTTGCCTCAACTCAAGATTATCAAAACCCGAGTCCGTGGACGAACTTTCCGGAACATCCTCGATGTCCAGAAAAAACCTTTTCTCACGGAGAAAATCCACGGTATTGTGAAAGCAAATCTCCCGAAGATAAGCGGTAAATGACTTTTCGGTCGTCCCGCGAAAGTTTTGCAGCCGGCGACAATCATTTTCGAGCAGGGCTGTAAAAATCCGGTTGTAGATTTCCTCCAATTCATCCGATTGAAATTGAAAATTATACCTCTTGAGCGTTTTAATAATATAATTGTATATCAGTTTGCTATACTTGGCAATGAATTCGTCCCAGGCACATTCATCCCGGTTGATACAGGCCTCCAAAAAATTGGTGATCTCTCCATCTTGCAATATGGTGTCCATACAATTTAGTCCTATATCCGCTTAGGTATTGGTGGAAGTCAATTCTTGACACTGAACGTTTTGTAACGTCATATTTTTTGCATTTCCTCCTTAAATCTTACGGCACCGTGGGAATTTTTAGGAGATATAAAACCTCTTTGACCATCTTACCATAACTATAGTGAAAAACCGTGAGCCCTGTCAACTTTCATTCTCACGTCCCTTCTTTACCATAAAAAGCCCCTGACCCCGTAATCCGTCCCTTGAAAATACTTTCCCTTGACAATGCTTTTTTCTGTTAATATAATAATTTTCCCTTGTAAGGTTTAATCTCTAAATATTTAAATTTTCCTAAACCAAATGAGAGGTATTGAACTATGATTTTTAAACGGATGATTTTCCTTATGGCGGCGTATTCCCTTTTTTCTACGGGCATTTTTATCGGTTCAAGCCATGCCCAGACAAAACATGAAAATGAAAAATCGAAAGGTGATCAGGTGACTATCCAGAAAACAGACGACAAAGCAGCAGAAACCCAAAAGGCAAAAAATCCTGTAGTTCTCATTGAAACTTCGATGGGCACGATAAAAATTGAACTTTTCGAAAAGAATGCACCTCTTACAGTAAAAAATTTTATGAGCTATGTAAAGGAAAAATTTTACGATGGGACAATATTTCACCGTGTCGTGCCTGATTTCGTAATTCAAGGAGGCGGATTTACCCAGGACATGACCCAAAAGCCAACCAAAGCCGCGGTTAAAAACGAAGCCACCAACAAGATCAGCAACACGGCCGGAACGGTTGCCATGGCCAGAACATCCGTTGTCGACAGCGCTACTTCCCAGTTTTTTATCAATTTGCGCGACAATCTGTTTCTCGATCATAAAGATGAAACGGATCAGGGATTCGGTTACTGTGTTTTCGGAAAAGTAATCGAGGGGATGGACGTAGTTACCAAAATCGGCAAAGTACCGACGGCGACAAAAGGGTTCAATAGAGATGTTCCGGTTACACCGGTAGTCATAAAATCCGTTCAATCCATTCCTTAAAATGATAATCAAGAAGAATCATTCCCTTATGAGGCCGCTGCCAGAGCGCTGGCGGCCTCACGACAAAATCTGCCGGACCGGCTTCAAAGCCTTCCTTGAGCCTTTTTGAACCGATTGATGGAGAAAAATCCGTGGAGGAAAGAGAATTCTGGATTGTGCTCAATGCGATTTCAGGTATGGCTGCCGGCCACAAGCTGCGCCTGATCAATGAGTACGGCTCGGCACAGGAGATTTTCCGATCCAAAAACAGGGTTGTGTCCCGGCCCGAATGCAGGCCGCTTTTCATTCAGAACCTCCAGACTCACACTCCTGAAGAGATCCTGGCCAGAGAGGAAAAAAAAGCCCTCTCCCTCGGCGTGAAGATTATAACCCCCTTTGACCCTGAATATCCTGCCCTTTTAAAAGAGATCTACGATCCTCCTTTGGCCCTGTACGTCAAAGGCCCTCTTGGTTCAGATGCAGACAGAAAATTATCTATCGTTGGCTCCAGAAGAGCCAGTTACTATGGGCAACTGGTTACGGAGCGAATTACACAGGGGCTATTAGCTTATGGTTTCTGCATCGTGAGCGGGCTGGCCAGGGGAATCGACAGCATCGCACACCGCTGTGCCCTGGAGGGCGGAGGGAAAACCGCGGCTGTCCTTGGAAGCGGTCTTGATATTGTTTATCCTCCTGAAAACAAAAGCCTTTTTGAGCGTATTGCTGCCTGCGGTTCGGTCATGTCCGAATTTCCCTTTGGCACCGAGCCGCATAAGATGAATTTTCCGATCCGCAACCGGATTATCAGCGGTCTGTCTCCTGCCATCCTCATCGTAGAGGCCAGAGAAAAGAGCGGTGCTCTTATCACTGCTGGATGCGCTCTCGATCAGGGAAGAGAGGTTTTGGCCATCCCCGGAAATATTTATTCTCCCAACAGCCGGGGAACTAACCAGCTCATCAAACAGGGAGCACGGCTGGTCGAAGGGGTCGAAGATATCCTGGAAGAGCTCGGCTTCTGTCCCAAGAACCAAGCCGGGGCTCCTTCTTCATCAACGTCTCCCGCTTCATCCAGACCGTTCAAGGTCAAATTAAATGAGAAAGAAGGTAAAATTTTTGCTCTTCTGTCCTATGATCCTATGCCAATTGATGTTATAATCCAAATGAGCGGATTCGGTCCGCAGGATATCCATAATATTCTATTGACATTGGAAATGAAAGGGATTATAAAACAGCTTCCAGGCAAGCTTTTTTTCAAGGTATAAAAAGAGGTATGGGAGAAAGAAAAAAAATGGCCAACGCTCTTATCATTGTTGAGTCTCCCACGAAGGTGAAAACCATCACCAAGTTTTTAGGATCGGAATATGTCGTCAAAGCCTCGGTGGGGCACGTCAAGGATCTGCCTTCCAACCGGCTGGGCGTAGACATCGCCCATGAATTTACACCTGAATATATCACCATCGAAGGCAAAGAGAAGGTTCTGTCAGAGATTAAAAAAGCCGCTAAAAAGGTAGAAACGGTATATCTGGCACCAGATCCTGACCGGGAAGGGGAGGCAATCAGCTGGCACATTGCCAATGCACTGAAAGAAGAAAAGAATAACTACCGGATTTACCGAGTTCTTTTTAACGAAATCACTAAAAGGGCGGTGCTCCAGGCACTGTCAAGCCCGGGACATATCGATGAACACAAAGTAAATGCCCAGCAGGCTAGGCGGATTCTCGACCGGTTGGTGGGCTACAAAATCAGCCCCATCTTATGGCGTAAAGTCAGATGGGGATTAAGTGCCGGACGGGTCCAATCGGTCGCTGTCAGACTCATCTGCGATCGAGAGCGGGAGATCCGGCTTTTTCAGTCCAAGGAATACTGGACTATCACCGCCCTTCTGGAAGGGAAAAATCCCCCGCCTTTTATTGCCCGGCTGTTCAAGATCGGAGAAGAGAAAGCTGATATCGCAACCGAAAAAGACGCTCAAAAAGTTGTGGATGAGGCCAGGGATGCAGAATTTCGAATCGTTAAGGTAGACCGGAAAAAGAAAAAGAAACAACCGGTCGCCCCGTTTACCACCAGCAAGCTGCAGCAAGAGGCTTTCCGCAAGCTCAGGTTCCCGGCCAAAAAAACCATGTTAGTCGCACAAAAACTCTATGAGGGGATCGAACTTGGAGACGAAGGCAGTACCGGACTCATCACCTATATGCGTACGGATTCTACCCGAATTGCCGAAGAATCCCTGAAAGAGGTACGCTCATACATCAACTCCCGCTTCGGAAAAGAGTACCTGCCTGCCCGGGCCAAAGTTTATAAAAACAAAAACAATGCCCAGGACGCACACGAAGCCATCAGGCCAACCTCCACTCTGCGCGAGCCGGAAAAAATCAAACCCTTTCTGAAGCCTGATGAATTTCTCCTCTATCAGCTCATCTGGAACCGGTTTGTGGCTTGCCAGATGGAAGATGCCATAATGGATATGACTACCATCGACATTAAAGCAGCTCACTTTATCTTCCGGGCCACCGGATCGATTATCATATTCAAGGGGTTCATGCAGATCTACCAGGAAGACAAGGACGAAGACCCCTCCCTCAGGCAAAATGGCGACAGCGATTCTCCTGAAAAGCAAAAAGAACTGCCCAATCTGGCGGAAGGAGAGGTTGTCTCTTTGATCAATCTGGACCCGAAGCAGCACTTTACCCAGCCGCCGCCTCGTTTTTCCGAAGCAACCCTGGTCAAGGAACTCGAAGAAAAAGGAATCGGCCGTCCGAGCACCTACGCCACCATCCTCGGCACTATCGTCAACCGTGAATATGTGAATAGAGACGGTAAGGGGAAATTTGTCCCCACCGAGTTGGGAATGCTCGTGAATGATCTGCTTGTTGATAACTTTCCGGAAGTTCTGGATGTGGAATTCACTGCACAGATGGAAAACAGCCTCGATGAAATTGAGGAAGGCAAACGGGACTGGATCAAGTCACTGCGTTTCTTCTATGAGTCATTCACTCAATATGTGCAAAAAGCTGAAACCAGTATGCGGGATGTAAAACGGGAAGGAATTCTAACCGATAAAATTTGCGAAAAATGCGGAAAACCCATGGCTATCAAGTGGGGCCGAAATGGTGAATTTCTGTCCTGCACTGGATACCCGCAATGTAAAAACGCCAAGGAATTCACCAGGGGCGAAAATGACGAGATTATCATTAGAGAAAACGAGCACCAGGATCAGACCTGCGACAAATGCAATAGCCCCATGGTCTTGAAGCACAGCCGCTTCGGCGATTTTCTGGCCTGTTCAGCCTATCCGAAGTGCAAAAATACGGTTTCACTTGATAAGGCTGACCCGAAAGAAGCCGAACTGGCCCAAAACGAAAAATGTGAAAAATGCGGCTCCCCTATGCAAATTAAGGTTGGCCCTTATGGCAGGTTTTTATCCTGTGTCGAATACCCGAAGTGCAAATTTATTAAACCCATCAGCATCGGTATCGCCTGCCCGGAAACCAACTGTGATGGATATCTGACTGAACGAAAAACAAAGCGGGGCAAGCCCTTTTACAGTTGCAGCAACTATCCCAAATGCACCTTCTCTACCTGGAACAAACCGATCGACGAAAAATGCCCCAAGTGCGGCTACCCGTTTTTAGTTCAGAATAAGACTAAGATTTCTTGCGGAAATAAGGAATGCGATTATAAAGAGGAAAAGTGAGAGGGGAAAGAGTATGCTCTTTCTCCTGGATAAGGAATAGAAACCGAAAATTTTTCATATGAATAACTATCGGAAATTGAGAAAGCAAATTTTACTTTTTATCGAAATGGGGTAAAGTCTGATAATGAATCCCAAGGATATCCCTCTTAATGAGCGGATTATTTTCGCTCTTGATGTAGATTCGAAACGAAAAGCCACCGAATGGGTAGACCGTCTGGAAGGCCATGTGAGGTTTTACAAGGTCGGCCTGCAATTATTTATCGCCGGCTGGTTCCCGGTCATTGACATGATTACCGAACGCGGGGCTAAGGTCATGGTGGATCTTAAACTGTTCGATGTGCCCGAGACCGTCAAACTCGCTGTCAGGCAATTAAAAAACCATAACGTGACTTTTGCTACCATTCATGGGAATGATCCGATTATACGGGCGGCAGTGGAGGAAAAGGATGATCTGAAGATTCTCGCTGTTACCGTGCTCACTTCCTTCGATGAGGGTGATATGCGGGAGATGAGATTTTCCGGTACAGTCGAAGATTTAGTCTATTTCCGCGCCAAGCGTGCTCTGGATCTCGGCTGCAACGGAATTGTCTCCTCCGGCCTTGAAGCAGCACGCGTGAGGAAAGACCTTGGTGATAATTTTATCATCGTCACCCCGGGGATCAGGCCGGGGCAGAATATCGAAATCCGGAAGGACGATCAACGGCGCATCGCCACCGCGCAAAAAGCCATTGCTGATGGCGCCGATTATATCGTCGTTGGCCGTCCCATCAGCACGGCCAGTGATCCCATCGGTGTAGTGGAATCTCTACAGGCTGAAATTCAAAATGCCCTGGCCGCACCACCGAACCCATAGCCCCCAGGAGGGGAATCCCCGGTGTTTGGCGCTTCATTCACCCCAAACCTTTTGTCCCTTGACCTTTCGACATACCTGCTGCCGAAATAAATAGACAGTCTTATTTATTGATTTTATAAGCTTTTAAAAAAAATCAGGCCATCATTTCCAATAAGTGTTGTAATTTTATCACAAAAATAAAGGCCGATTTTTTAACCAGAGGTAAACGTATTGATTTATCATGAAAAGATTAAAGGGTCGATGCTGGCACACAAGTTGCATCCTTAGCCTTTGAAAAATCTACACGATTATAAACATAAGCAGGAATACCTGAGCAATAATACCTGAAGACGGTTGAAAAGGTTATGAATCAAGCGAAAGAGGCAGGACATAAAATGATTTACTATCAAAGAACCATCAGAGAGAAAATCGGTTGTACCGGCATCGGCCTCCATTCCGGAAAAAAAGCGAAAATCACGCTTATCCCAGCCGAACCAAATACAGGAATTATCTTTAAACGCACCGATGTTTCCCATGAAGGAAGCCTGATCGAAGCATCTTACCAGAACCTGGCTACGGTAAATTATGCTACTACCTTATCTAAAAACGGCATCAGTGTGCAGACCGTCGAACATCTTCTGGCTGCCTTAGCTGGTGTAGGTATAGATAATCTGATTATCGAGATCGATTCGGACGAAGTGCCCATCATGGACGGCAGTGCCGCCCCATTCGTATTTTTACTGCAGGAGGCAGGCATCCTTGAGCAGGCGGCACCGAAAAAATACCTCAAGATCAAAAAAACCATTCAAGTAGGAACGGAGGAGAAATTTATCAGGATCACCCCTTCCGAAGAGTTGGCGATCACCTATACCATCAATTTTAATCATCCTCTCATCAATACGCAAAAAGCACACTATACCATTACTGAGGCCTCTTTTCTGAAGAAAATCTCCCGTGCCAGAACCTTTGGTTTTTTACATGAAGCAAAACAGCTCCGGGAGGCAGGGCTGATTAAAGGCGGCTCACTGGACAATGCCATTGTCGTCGGTGATTATCACATTCTCAATGGTGCTCTGCGATTCGATGATGAATTTGTTTGCCATAAGATCATAGATTTCATCGGCGATATTTCTCTCGTCGGACGGCCGATCATTGGCCATGTAACCGCTTATAAGGCCGGCCATGGGCTGCACTCCCTCCTGGTTAAGGAAATTGCCAGATATCTGCACAAATGGGAATGCATCCTTGTTCCTGAAGAGGTATGTACCTGTGAAGTAATCCGCCCTCAAAAAGAGATGGGATACTCATGCCCCAGTGCCAGTCTGGCGACTACGATCGCTTCCTGATGCCGTAAGGCACTTTTCCCCTTTAGGGAATCTCAAAAGTGAGACATCAGCAAAAAGGTTGTCTCGCCTTCTCAGTATTGAATTCTGAAAGGAAATTCTCAGGCAAAGTCTCATCTTCCGAGAAAAAGACATATATCACGGGCAGGAGAAATAAAGCAGGATTGATTCTCTCATAATTTTGGCTGCCACGATACTGCTTACCTGATGAGGCGTCTGGTAGGGGAGCAGCTCTACAATGTCCATACCCACTACATTTCCTGCACGAAGGATGGAAAGGACCTGCATCAGTTGGGCAAAAGTGAAGCCTCCCGGCTCAGGGGTTCCGGTTCCAGGGAGCACCGATGGGTCTAGGACATCCAGATCGAGGCTGATGTAGAGCGGTTTGCCCTGGATTTTCCGCTCTATTTTCCTGAGGTCGTCTCCAGTGGTATTACGGTTGTTATTGCCGTGATGGATTGAGTACTGGCAGCCGATGCTGCGGGCAAGAAGGAACTCTTCCTGAGTACCGGACCGAATGCCTATCTGGATCAGGTTCGAATCTCCCGTCACCTCCAGAACCCTGCGCATGACCGTGCTGTGAGAAAGCTTTTCCCCCAGATACTCCTCTCTCAGGTCTGCATGAGCATCGAGGTGGACTACCACGAGATCGGGGTGGTGTTTTTTGAAGGCTGTAATGACAGGTAGGGAGATCAGATGCTCGCCTCCCAGGGTGATAGTAACCTTTCGTTCGTTGAGCACCTGATCGATGGCCAAATTAATAAGGTCAAGAACTCTTGAAGTATTTCCAAAGGGCAATTCCAGATCGCCGAGATCACATAGGTTTACACAGGACAGATCTTTATTTTGCTCTGGGCTGTAACTTTCAATCGCCAAAGATGCCTCCCGGACAGCGTTGGGTGCGAACCGCGAACCGGGCTGATAGGTCGAAGTCCCATCAAAGGGACAGCCGAGCACTACCACGGGGGAGGAGGAATAGTCTGCATTCGCGTTGAGAAATCGCAGATGGTTAAAGCGAACTTCCATGTGGCACTATTTCCCTTATAAAATGAGGCAGACTGAAAGAGGAGCGGTGAACTTCCGGAGTGTAATACCTGGGCTTTGGTTGCAGTTCCTGGTAGCGGTTGACATCGAGGTATTCAAGCGGGGTGCGCCCATTTTTGGAACACCAGGCGAAGCTCCAGCAGCCGGCCGGGTAGGTAGGAATAAAAGCCAGGTACATTCTTGAAACCGGAAAGACTTTATCGAGACTACGGTACATGGCGCTGATTATTTCCCCATGCAGAAAGGGGGATTCGGATTGCGCAACCATCAGGCCATCTTCCCGGAGGATATTGAAAACACACTGATAAAAAGATTCTACGAACAGTCCCTCTCCCGGTCCGATCGGATCGGAGGAGTCGATGATAACCAGGTCATAATCAGATGGAGCATTACGGACATATTCAATACCGTCAGTAACATGGACAGTCACTTTCGGAGAATCCAGTCCCTTACTGACAGTGGGAAAAAACTCCCTGCATTTTTCAATCACCACTTCATCGATTTCAACCAGATCGATATGTTCGATTCCAGGATGCTTTAATATCTCACGAACGGTGCCGCCGTCACCACCGCCGATAACCAGTACTTTTCGAGGATCAGGGTGAGACAGAAGAGGAACATGAGCGATCATTTCATGATAGACGAATTCATCCCGTTCGGTGAGCATGACCAGTCCATCCAATAAAAGAATTCTACCGTATTCGGGGGAATGAAGGACAGCGATGTCCTGGTATTTTGTTCTCCCTCCGAATAAGCAATCGACAACTTTAATGGTAATTCCCGTATTCTCTGTATGTTTTTCCGTATACCAAAGTTCCATTCTATAACCTCGAACCTGCAAAGAACCTCATTCCAAACCTTTGATCTAACCTCAATCCAGACAAGACAAAAAAACCTCCTGCCAAACCGGCCTCAATCCCACAGGACCAATCCGGCAAAGGCGGCACCGATTTTCTTGACCCTGTACTCTATGGAAATACTCTGTATTTCCCTGATATCCTGTCCTCGCAAAATCATCCCCTGCTCAGCCATGTGACGCACGATGGTTTCAATATCCTGCTTTCTCCCCTGGGCGGAATACTCCATGATCAGGCCGGGGTAATCCGGATCATAGGGGAAAGCGGCAGCTACACCGGCAGAGATGACCTCATCCTGCATATCGCTGTCGATTGAAGCATAAGCTACGGGAACCAAAGACCCTGCAGGAATGGGGCATGGAGCGATCCTTGTACATCGCGGGGGAACAATGCTGCTCATCTTCACCAAATTAAGGTTTCCGATGCCGGCGTCTAACAGCGCGCCATCAAAGGCGTTCAGCGGACTATATCCTTCGGAGGCCCCGGCAACCATAAAATATTTTGTAGGTGTCCTGATAATCATAGTGTTGCAGCTCTTACCTCATGTTGAATAAAAAAACTTTCTTCCTGTTGCATATAAAAAGATGTTTCTCACAACGCCGCTCCTCGTGGCTTGCTGTTTTCTGACAATGGTACTCCTGGTAGCTTAAGGCGTTTCTACCAATGGCTTATAAGGAAGATGCTGATCTTTCAGATCCAGTTGTCCCCTTTTCATTTCCATGGTTGTAGAATAAGCAGCCTTCAGCTTTGTTTTTAAGAATTCAAACGCTTTCCACGGATCTACGGTATCGCCGCAAGTAAAAATATCTACCGCAGCATAGCCATACTCCGGCCACGTATGAATGGCCAGATGTGATTCTGCAATAACGACTACTCCACTTACTCCATGTGGGTTAAACAAATGAAATACGCTTTTCACTATGGTGGCGTTGCATTCTTTGGCAGCGTTCTCCATAATTTCTTTAATAAGGGTGTGGCTGTTTAAAACAGCGTGATCACAGTCATAATATTCTGCGAGTATTTGGCGGCCTAGTGCTTTCATAAGCTACCCTCCTTCTTTGCCCATTATACCTCCCTTGCTCGTCAATAAGCAGTCCACGAAAAGAAGAGAGCTATTCTACATTAATTGGTGAGCAATGTAAAGGATTTTTTTTGTAAAAAAATATTTGCTATGTACATGTTTTTATGGTAATTTTATTCTCATGAGGTGTTTTCCGGTCGATGAGGTTATTTTTTCTTTCAGCCTTATTCCAGCTCATATTTCGGTCGATTTTGCTGTTGTACGTGAGACAGGGAAAATCATATTGACAATCTATGAGAATTGTGAGATTCTGTTTACTGGCTATATATCTCTATGATATTTAAATTTAAGCAGTTTTCTTTCGCATGTTTAGATAAAGGAGAAAAAAGATGTTTGAAGAGGTGGAAAAAGCTCTTGAAGAGATTCGTCCCCTATTGCAGGCCGACGGGGGAGACGTGAAGCTGATAGGAGTCGAGGATGGCATAGTCAAGCTGAAACTCGTCGGTGCCTGCTCAGGTTGTGCTATGGCCAAAATGACTCTCAAGATGGGCATAGAAAAAAAATTGAGAGAAAGCGTACCCCAGATCAAAGGAGTGGAAGAAGTATAGGGAAAGAGAAACCTTAATATAAGGCTACTTTACCAAAATAAAAAGCATAAACGTAATAAAGTAATTGACAAGTGCGCCTTTTTTTCATAAAGTAAAACACTTCGCTGTTCGTGTCAAATACCTGAGTCACGAAGAACGCCAAAATCCTAATATGTTGGGTGTACGAATTTGAAAGAGATCATTATTAATGCCAATCCTTATGAAAAACGCGTCGCTTTATTAGAGAATCGTTTATTAACGGAAATCTATATCGAAAGGCGTAGAAGTAAGAGAATCAATGGTAATATTTATAAAGGAAGAGTAGCACGAGTTCTGCCCGGAATGCAAGCGGCTTTTGTTGATATTGGTATTGGTCGTGACGCTTTCTTATATGTGGTCGATGTCACCGACCCCTCGTTGGACTATGACAAGATCATGCTGCCCGACGACGTCATAGATGCTGTCGATAGCACCGAAGACCTGGTGGAAGAGAAAAGCACCTCCCACTATAGCGGAGCTGCGATTGAAGATCTTCTGAAGGAGGGCCAGGAAGTGCTGGTCCAGGTCTCCAAGGAGCCTCTCGGAACAAAAGGTGCACGTGTCACGACCAATATTACGCTTCCCGGCAGGTATCTGGTGTTCATGCCGACAGTAGACCATATCGGTATCTCCCGAAGAATCGAAGATAAAACGGAAAGAACCCGGCTGCGGGATCTGATCACCAGGCTGAAAAGACCGAATGTGGGCTACATCGTCCGGACGGTCGGAGAGGGAAAAGACGAAAAGCATTTTCGTGCCGATATCGATTACCTGTCGAAACTGTGGGAAAATATCCTGATCAAAAGCAATAACTGCTCCGCGCCCTGCATGGTCCATCGGGAGTTGGACATCCTCTTGAAGACGTTGAGAGATATCTTCAATAACGATGTCGATCAGTTGGTGATCGACTCTCGAGAGGAATATGACCGATGTAATGAATTCCTCGAATCGTTCCTTCCGAATCTGACCGACCGGGTCAAGCTTTACACCAAGCAAAGACCCATGTTCGATGAATACGACATCGATCGCCAGATTGAGGACGCTCTGTCTCCGAAGGTATGGCTCAAATCCGGCGGGTATATCGTGATCGATGAAACCGAGGCCTTGATCGCCATTGATGTCAATACCGGCAAGTTCGTAGGAGAAACGAGCCTCGAGGAAACCATCTTCAAGATCAACATGGAGGCCATTCAGGAAATCGTACGACAGGTGCGGCTCAGGGATCTGGGCGGAATTATCGTTATCGATTTCATCGATATGGAGAGTGAGGAAAACCGCACGAAACTGCTCCAGGCGCTCGAGGAAGAATTGAAACGCGATCGCATGCGGACCAAGGTGCTTCAGCTTACCGAATTGGGTCTGGTTGAAATGACCCGAAAAAGGATCAAGCAAAGTCTGTCCAATATCCTCACCACCCCCTGCCCTTACTGCAAAGGGACCGGGCGGGTGAAATCCGTCTTAACCATTTGCCGGACCATTCAGCGTGAGATTGACCGACTGGCCCCATCGTGTAAGGGAGATGAAATTCTCATCAAGGCGCATCCCAATATTGCCGCTTTTTTTTATAAACAGGAAGATGCGCTCTTGGAATATCTGGAAGGAAAATACAATAAGCGAATTACGGTTCGAAGTGATCCAGAGCTTCACTATGAGCAATATGATATCGTTGTCTTGTAAAGCCTTTTAGGAGGTAAGTGTTCATGTATGCAGTGATTGAAACGGGCGGGAAGCAATATAAGATCTCGCCGGGAGATATTATTGCCGTCGAAAAACTCGATGGCGAAAAAGGTGCACAGGTAGAGTTCGCAAAGGTGCGGATGATTGCCGATGATGACAGGATCAGCTGCGGCCAGGACGTGAGCGACGCAAAGGTGCGGGCGACCATCATGGGTGAAACAAAAGCCAAAAAGGTGGTCGCTTTCAAGTACAAAAGAAGGAAAAATTCCAGAAAGAAAATCGGACATAGACAGAAATATACGAGCATCCGGGTGGATGAAATTTTACCCGGTACCGTCTAATCGTTCTTAGGTAAAGAGGAGATGCAATCGTGGCTCATAAAAAATCTGGCGGAAGCTCTGTTAACGGAAGAGACAGCGCAGGAAGGCGGCTGGGAGCGAAAAGATTCGACGGGCAGAAAGTCACTGCCGGCAGTATCCTGGTGCGACAGAGGGGAACGAGAATTTATCCTGGCATGAATGTCGGCCGCGGCTCGGATGATACGCTGTTTGCCTTGGCAGACGGGATTGTCAAATTTGAGAGGAAAGGCAAAACGAAAAGACAAGTCAGTATTTATGCCTGATGTTTATGATATCTGATGTTCATTGATGAAGTTGTAATTCATGTTAAAGCAGGTGATGGCGGGAGGGGATGCGTCAGTTTTCGAAGAGAAAAATACGTTCCCAAGGGCGGACCGGACGGTGGTGACGGTGGAGATGGCGGGAGCGTTCTTCTTGCGGCATCATCGTCAGTCAGGACGTTGCTAAGCCTGCGCTATCAATCTATTTTCAAAGCTGAAAAGGGGTCGAGCGGGAGTGGAAACAAAAAGTCGGGCCGTAAAGGAGCAGACCTCACTATTACGGTCCCGGTCGGAACGATAGTCAAAGACGAGTACAGCGGTGAGCTCCTGGGAGACTTGAAAACCGACGGAGACATCCTGGTGGCAGCTCAAGGGGGGCGAAGGGGCCGCGGTAACGCCCGGTTCGCCACCTCGACCAACCAGGCACCCCGGTACGCGGAACCTGGAACCCCGGGTGAAGAACGCCGTCTGTATCTGGAGTTAAAGCTCATTGCTGATGTCGGGCTGATCGGCTTGCCCAACGCCGGAAAATCTACCCTTATTTCAAAAATATCAGCAGCCAAACCCCGCATTGCCGACTATCCATTCACCACTCTTTATCCTCATCTCGGTATGGCCTTGACCGATACACCCTTTGACGAACCTGATCGCAGCTTTTGCATAGCGGACATCCCTGGCCTGATTCAGGGAGCGCATCAGGGAGTCGGGCTGGGAGACCGGTTTTTACGGCACATTGAAAGAAGCCGCCTCTTGGTGCATCTGATCGATGTATCCCGCAGTACCGGCCCGGACCCAATCGAAGCGTTTTATACGGTTTTTGAAGAGATGAGGCTGTACAGTCAGGCATTGATCCAAAAAAAACAGATCGTTGTAGCTAATAAAATCGATGATGTGGCAACAGAAAAGCTTCAGGCCATTGAGCATTTCTGCCTGGAGAAGGGGTACCCTTTCTTAAAAATTTCAGCGGCAACCGGGGAAAATACCAAAGCCTTAATTCGGCTCATTCAAAAGGCACTTTCAGAACTTGCAGGGTAAGGGGGGGAATATGGAATCTATGGAAGCAAACGTGGACCGAAATGATGAAAAGTTGAAAATCCTCCAGGAAGAAAAGCTGAAAATCCTCAAAAATGCCCGGCGGATTGTCATCAAGGTAGGCAGTGCTGTCATTGCCCGTGACGGCTTTGCTCTCAATAGAGAGTCGGTAGCGGCCCTGACCCGTGAAATTTCGGTCCTGTCACAAAAGCCTTACGAAATCGTGGTGGTTTCTTCCGGGGCAATTCTGGCAGGAATGGAAAAACTCGGCCTCAAGACCCGGCCCCGCGCCATTCCGCACAAGCAGGCTATTGCTGCCATTGGCCAGAGCTCTTTGATGAGGGCCTGGGAATCGGCTTTTGGTGATAATGGCCGCAGTGTGGCCCAGATTTTATTGACTACTGATGATATCTGTGACCGCCAGCGGTACATCAATGGCCGGAACACTCTTTTCACTCTCTTGCGGTACGGAGTTGTTCCTATCGTCAATGAAAACGATACGGTCGTGACCAACGAGATCAAGTTCGGCGATAATGACCGGCTGTCCGGCTTGGTGGCCGGTTTGATCAGTGCGGACCTTTTGATCGTTCTCTCCCATGTGGATGGCCTCTATGCCACTGACGCAGGAGGGCAGATGCAGGGCGACCCCATCCCTTTCGTGGATAAAGTCACCGAGGAAATCAAGGATTATGCCAGGAGCAAGACCTCCTTCATCGGTACGGGAGGAATGCAGACGAAAATCCTTGCCGCCCAGGAGGCGGCAAGATCCGGAATCGCCACCTGGATTATCAACGGCAAAAATCCCCACATGCTTACTCACATTGTAACGCATCCAGAAGAGCATGCGGGAACCTTTTTCTTTCCGGAAAAAGATAAACTGACCAGCCGAAAAGCCTGGATCGGCTATGCCCTTCGCCCGAAGGGGAAATTAGTGGTCGATGATGGCGCACGCCACATGCTGCTCGTTGAAAAAAAGAGCCTTCTGTCAAGTGGAATCGTTCAGAGTGAGGGGAATTTCCGGGTCGGAGATTTAGTGCAGTGTGTAGGCCCGGATGGACGGGAATTCGCCCGTGGGCTGGTGAATTACAATTGCGAGGAGCTGCAGGTTATCAAGGGGAAAAAATCGGGAGAGATCGAGAGCCTTCTTGGCTATAAATACTATGATGAAGTTATTCACCGGGATGACCTGGTCATTCTATAGGAGGAGAATTTCATGGACATAAGACAAACCGTATCAGCTCTGGCACAGGAGGCTAAAAATGCTGCCCGTAAACTGGCCGTCCTGCCCTCGGCAATCAAGGATCGGGCCCTTATGCAGATGGCGGATGGAATCGAAAAGCAGGCTGAAAAGCTTCTGACAGCCAACAGGAGCGATGTGGAAGCCGGAGAGCAAAAGGGGCTTACAAAGGCCATGATTGATCGCCTGACTCTGACTCCCGGACGAATAGCAGCTATGGCTCAAGGATTACGCGAGATCGCCGCACAACCCGATCCTGTGGGTTCCATGGACCGGATGTGGAAGCGGCCCAATGGCCTTGAAATCGGCCAGTTGAGGGTTCCCCTTGGAGTGATAGCCATCATTTACGAGGCCAGGCCCAATGTAACCGCAGATGCTGCCGGCCTGTGTCTGAAAGCGGGGAATGCCGTAATCTTGCGCGGCGGATCCGAAGCCATTCACTCCAATATGGCCATTGCCGAGGTCATTCAAACTGCCCTGCAAAATTCCGGGATTCCCAAAGAGAGCGTTCAGTTGGTTTCTCTCACCGATCGGCAGGCTGTCATGGAACTTTTGACTTTGAATGAATATATCGATGTGGTCATCCCCAGGGGCGGTGAGACCCTCATCCGTACGGTGACGGAAAAATCGACCATTCCGGTCATTCAGCATTATAAAGGCGTCTGCCACACCTATATAGATGATCAGGCCGATCAGGCCATGGCCGCACGGATTGTCATGAATGCCAAAGTGCAGCGGCCGGGCGTATGCAACGCCATGGAAACCCTGCTGGTGCACCGGAATATTGCCACTGAATTCCTCCCCCCCACGATCGCACAACTGAGGGAGGCAGGGGTGGAGATTCGGGGCTGCCCAAAGACACAGGCGCTCGTTCCGGATGTTATTCCCGCCACCGAGGACGACTGGTATGCCGAGTACCTGGACCTGATTTTAGCCGTCCGGGTGGTGGATGACCTTGATGCTGCCATCGATCATATTACCCGCTATGGGTCGATGCACTCGGAAGCCATTGTTACCCGGGATTACAGCCGGGCCAGAAGGTTTTTGCGCGAGGTGGATGCTGCCGCCGTGTACGTGAATGCATCTACGCGCTTTACGGATGGAGGGGCCTTCGGACTTGGGGCCGAAATCGGCATCAGCACACAAAAGCTGCACGCACGAGGCCCGATGGGAGCACAGGATCTGACCACCACCAAATATATCATCTTCGGTGATGGCCAGATTCGGGAATGAGAGGGGAAATGCCCCGTGAGATTTGCCCTCTATGGCGGAACCTTCAATCCTGTTCATTTCGGCCACTTGACCATTGCTGAAGAAATACGGCAGCGATTCTCGCTGGATCGGATCTATTTCGTCCCTTCTGCCCTGCCTCCCCACAAGGCTCCCAAGCAGGTTGCCTCACCCCTCGACCGGTTCCTGATGGTGACTCTGGCTACGGTGTCCAATCCCTCCTTCTTCGCTTCTTCGGTCGAAATAGACCGAGGGGGGAAATCCTACTCCATCGAAACGGTTCAGTACTTTCAGCGGCATTTCGGACCAGAGGCACAGATTTACTTTTTGTTGGGATTAGATGCCTTTTGGGAAATCTCTACCTGGAAAAACTTCGATGAGCTCCTTGCATCCTGTAAATTAATCATCACCAGCAGGCCGGGGCTGAATTTGCAGGATGCGGTGGCGGATTTACCGAAGATCTTATTGAACCGTCACCAGGGGTTACGGTTCGCTCTTTGCAGGATGACCCAGGGAGCAACCCCTTTCGTGGAACAGGAAGAAGACTTTTTTTTCGTTGAGGTTCCCGGTATCGATATTTCTTCCACCATGGTCAGAAACCGGGCTCTTTTAGGAGGATCTTTACGCTATCTGGTCCCTCCGTCCGTGGAGGAATACATAAAAAAGCATGGCCTGTATTCAAGAGGAGAGTAATAGTTTATGCACCATCCCAGTGCTGAAGCAAAGGTACTGACGGGGAGCCGGGCTGCACTCGAAAAAAAAGCCTTCGACCTCGTTGCCTTTGATTTGCGGGGTATTTCCGACATGGCCGATTTTTTTCTCATTTGCACTGGAACAACGGACAGGCATGTGAGGGCTATTGCTGACGCTGTCGAAGAAGCATTACGACACGATGGCGTCAAACTTGACCATAAGGAAGGGTACCTCGAATCGACATGGATTTTATTGGATTACGGAGATATCGTCATTCACATCTTTACCGAAGAAAAGAGAGAATATTATGACCTTGAGCGTTTGTGGGGAGATGCCAAAAGACTCGACCTGTCTGCAAGCGTTCCAGAAAATTACCAAGAGAAAAAAGAAAGCTCCTAGGGCATAAGGGGAAAATACCTCTCCCGGTCTCTTTTCGCCATGTTTTCTTCAGTATCTTGTGGTAATTTTCTTTATTTTCTTATGAAAATCAATATCATTTGTATCGGCAAAACCGAGGAAAGCTATCTGAGAGAAGGAATTCAAAAGTTCCTGAAAAGGGTATCTTTTTATGCCGATGTAAAATTTTTCGAATTAAAACCGGAGAAAAGTAGGGATCTTGCCGAAAAGATTAAGAAGGTTACCAGGGGATATAAAATTCTACTCGATGTTGGGGGTAAGGAGCTCAGTTCGGAACAGTTTGCTGCTCTCATCCAGGAAAAAATGAATCAAGGATGTCCCGAAATTGATTTTCTGATTGGTGGACATTCCGGATTTCCTCTGCCAGTGAAAGAGGTGGCAGACCTCTCAATCTCCCTGTCACGCTGTACTTTTACCCATCAAATGATTCGCCTCCTTCTGTTAGAGCAGATTTATCGGGCCTTTACCATCCTGCAAGGGCATCCCTATCATAAATAACCTTGCATGACCAGCTCATAAAAAAGGATCAAGGAAAGGGGATATTGAGAGTATGAAGAAGGATCTCGTCCAGGGGTTAGCTATCACGTCAAATTCCAAAATAGTGTTAATCGTTTTCGATGGCCTGGGAGGGTTACCCCGAAATCCGGGGGAAAAGACAGAGCTTGAAACAGCGCATACGCCCAATCTTGACGCTTTGGCTGTCCAGTCTTCCTGTGGTCTGGCAGACCCTGTTTCCATGGGCATAACACCCGGAAGCGGCCCGGCTCACCTTTCGCTCTTCGGGTATGATCCCGTCGAGTACGAAATCGGCCGGGGGATATTGTCCGCCTTAGGGGTTGACTTCGCTTTGCAGCACAGCGATGTGGCGGCCCGCGCAAATTTTGCTCAAGTCGATGCTCACGGAAATGTGATTGACCGAAGAGCTGGCAGAATTTCAACCGAAAAGAACCGGGAGCTGTGCGGACGGCTCTCCCAGATTAAAATCGAGGGAGTCGAAATTTTCATCCGGACCGAGAAAGAGCACAGGGCAGCTATCGTCTTCAGGGGCAGTGGACTGTCCGGACGCCTGAGCGACACGGACCCGCAAAAGCTTGGCGTCCCACCTCTCAAGGTGCAGCCCCTTTCTGAAGATGCCCGGCACATGGCCGATATCGCCAATCAGTTCGTGGGCCAGGCCCAGGAGATCCTCTCCCGTGAGGAGCGGGCGAACATGATCCTCCTGCGGGGCTTCGACCAGTACGAGGCCCTGCCCAGTTATTTGGAACGGTATCGCCTGAATGCAGCGGCTATTGCCAACTACCCCATGTACCGTGGAGTGGGACGCCTTCTAGGCATGACCGTTCTGTCCACCGGAGATACCATTCAGTCTGAATTTGATACCCTGGCCCAACACTATCATGATTATGATTTTTTCTTCCTGCACATCAAAAAGACCGACAGCATGGGAGAGGATGGTAATTTTGAGGGGAAAGTAAAAATCATCGAAGAAGCGGATCGGTGCTTCCCCACCTTATTGAATTTGCATCCGGACGTTGTGGTCGTGACCGGAGACCATTCGACTCCTTCCGTGCTCAAGGCCCACAGTTGGCACCCTAATCCTGTGTTGCTCTACTCGAAGTATTGCCGGCCGGATAAAGTAAAGGCTTTTTCCGAATCAGAATGTCTGTACGGAGGACTGGGACGGTTTCCTTCGGTAAATCTGATGCCGCTGATGATGGCCAATGCCTTAAGACTGAATAAATACGGTGCTTGATCCGGTATGGCGCTTGATCAGGCCGAAGCACGGCCCAAAAGTCACCTCACACCTGTACGTGATTTTTGCCTGGAGATGCTTTTCCCTGCACACTGCTCCATTTGCAGAGTGCAGCTTGGATGGCGAACGCTGCGGCCTGTCTGTGCCTCCTGCTGGGGGGATGTGCGCCTGATCGCAAAACCGATCTGCTCACGGTGCGGATCACCCTTTGCCGGTAACGTGAACCAGGCGGTATCCGGTACGAAAACCTGTGACCTGTGCCGGGAGAATCCCCCGGCCTTCTCTCAGGCCAGATCGATTTTCTCCTATGAGGGAACCATCCGCCATCTGATTCATTCCTTCAAATATCAGGGGAAGGTTCGCATCGGGGAATTTTTAGGCCGGTCCATGGTGGCCCACTGGGAGCAAGATCCCGATCTTCCTGGAGTAGAATGCATTGTTCCTGTGCCGATCGGGGTAAAAAAGCTGCGGCATCGAGAGTTCAACCAGTCTTTTATTCTGGCTCGAGCGATCGGAAAATTTCTCAAAGTTCCTGTCTATCCCTTTGCCCTCAGGAGAATTAGGGAAGTAGCTCCCCAGATGAAATTATCCCGACAGGAAAGATGGCAGAATATCCATGACGCTTTCGGAATGAGAGAAGGCCACAGGACGCCGGGCAAAAAGATCCTTTTGGTGGATGACGTATTTACGACCGGCGCTACCGCCACGGAGTGCAGCAGGATTCTCATGCAGTGTGGGGCAGCGGAAGAAGTCCGCGTTTTAACGCTGGCCAGAAGCGTATTAGGTGCCGATGGCCGCCTCGTAAACTCATGATGTGTCATCTTGCGCTCGTTGGTGTTTGGATAAAGAACTGAAGGGTGCTCTTTGCTTTCCTTAAAAAAGAGCGGAAAAATGAATCCTTAACCTTAAATGAGGGGGATGTAAAATGTCCGTAAGAGTAGGTATCAATGGATTTGGAAGAATCGGCAGGAATATCTTTCGCGCCAGCCTGGGAAACCCGGGAATCGACATTGTGGCAGTAAACGACATTACGGATGCCAAGACTCTGGCCCATTTATTGAAATATGATTCGGTCCTCGGAACACTCGATGCACAGATTGAGTCCAAAGAGGGTGCGCTAGTTGTAAATGGCAAAGAAATCAGAGTACTCGCCGAAAGAGATCCGGCCAGGCTGCCGTGGAAAGAACTTGGTGTCGGCCTGACCGTGGAATCGACGGGACTTTTCCTTGACCGGGAAAAAGCGGGCAAGCACCTTGAGGCAGGTGCCAAAAGGGTCATTATCACGGCACCGGCCAAGGACCCAGATGTGACTATTGTCCTTGGGGTGAACGATAATATGTACCGCCCGGAGAGTCACAGAATCGTATCGAACGCTTCGTGCACTACCAATTGTCTTGCTCCTGTTGCCAAGGTTCTGGCAGACAGATTCGGCTTCAAAAAAGGGATCATGACTACCGTACATTCCTACACGAATGACCAGAGAATCCTCGACCTCCCCCACAAAGACTTAAGGAGAGCCAGGGCCGCAGCTCTTTCCATGATTCCCACGACTACCGGAGCAGCCAAGGCCGTCGGGCTGGTTCTGCCTTCACTGAAAGGAAAACTCGATGGCTTTGCCATGCGGGTGCCCACTCCGAATGTCTCGGTGGTTGACCTGGTAGCCGAGCTTGAGACGAAAGTCACGGCCGAGCAGGTAAACGCAAGCTTCAAAGAGATGGCTGAAGGAGAAATGAAGGGAATTCTTGGAGTGAATGAGGTGCCTTTGGTATCCATCGATTTTCAGGGCAACTCGCTTTCCTCCATCGTAGACCTGCCCTTTACGAAAGTTATGGAAGACACCATGGTCAAAGTACTTGCCTGGTACGATAATGAGTGGGGCTATTCATCGAGAGTGGTGGATTTAATTCTTTTTATCGCCCAAAAAGGATTATAAGCCTAAAGGTCTTCAGGGAGGGCTTTTCAATATGAACAAATTATTCGTTGATGAAATCGATGTCAAAGGAAAGAGAGTTCTGGTCCGTGCAGACTTCAATGTCCCTCTTGACAACCTGGGTGAAATCAGCGATGACACCCGAATCCGTTCCGTATTGCCCACGATCAATTATTTGCTGGATGAGGGAGCCAAGGTCATTCTGATGTCACATATGGGCAGGCCAAAAGGAAAGCGGGATCCCAGCCTGAGCCTGTCTATTGTAGCTAAGAGGCTGCAAAGACTGCTGCAAAAGGATGTGCTCTTTTTACATGACTGCGTTGGCGATGAGGTCAAAAACGCTGTTATGACCATGCAAAGCGGGGATGTGATCCTGTTGGAAAACCTGCGCTTCTACCTTGAAGAGGAAAAAAACGATGAAAACTTCGCCCGCAAGCTCGCTGAGCTGGGAGAAGTATTCGTCAATGACGCTTTTGCCACCGCCCACAGGAAACATGCCTCCAATGTCGGGCTGAGCAGATTTATCTCCCCTTGCGTCGGGGGCTTTCTGATGAAGAAAGAGATCATGTACTTTGAAAATGCCATGGAGAACCCTGTCCGTCCTCTGGCCGCTGTTTTCGGCGGAGCGAAAGTGTCCGGCAAGATCCAGGCCCTAAAGAACATCGTCAATAAGGTTGATAAGATCCTCATTGGCGGTGGAATGGCCTTTACTTTCCTGAAGGCTATCGGACACGAGGTCGGCAGATCCATGGTCGAAGAGAATATGCTCGAAATGGCCATGGATATCCTGAAATCGGCCAAGAGTGCAGGCGTTCGGCTCTATTTGCCGATTGACGTGGTCATTGCCGAAGAGGTCGATCCACGTGCAGTCACCAAGGTCGTTCCGGTTCAGGAGATACCTGCCAACTGGATGGGTCTTGACATCGGCCCTGCATCAACTACCCTCTTTGCCGAGGCACTTGAAAACGCCAAGACCATTGTCTGGAACGGTCCTATGGGCGTTTTTGAAATCGATGCCTTCAGCCGGGGAACCTTTGCCATGGTCAACACGATAGCCAATTCCTATGCCATGACTATCGTCGGCGGCGGCGATACGGATGTAGCTGTCCATCGCGTCGGTGAGACCTACAAGATCTCTTATATCTCCACCGGAGGCGGGGCATTCCTGGAACTGCTCGAAGGAAAGGAACTGCCTGGCATCGCTGTTTTGTCCACCAGAGAAAGCTAATCGACCGCAAGACCTTCGGGCATGAAGTTTTAAGGCATAAGGAGAATCGAGGAGAATCAATGAGGAAACCTATTATTGCCGGAAATTGGAAAATGTATAAGACTGTGGCCGAATCCGTAGATCTGGTGTCCAGGCTCAAAAAATCCCTGGCTGAGGTCTCCCCTTCGCATATCGATATCGTGGTGGCACCGGTATACACCAGTCTGTACGCGGTCTTTCAGGTACTGAAAGACCACTGGATAGGTTTGAGCGGCCAGGATGTATTCTGGGAGGAAGAAGGAGCCTATACGGGAGAGATTTCCCCTTCCATGCTCAAGGATGCAGGCTGCCAGTACACCATCATCGGCCACTCTGAAAGACGGCAGTACTTCGGAGAAACCGATGAAACGGTAAACAAAAAGCTCAAAGCTGCCTTGCTCGCAGGGCTCTATCCCATCGTGTGCGTCGGTGAATCCCTTAAGGAACGAGAGAGAGGAGAAACTTTTCATATCGTGGATAACCAGGTCCGCAAGTGCTTCACTGATATCAGCACTGCTCAATTACAAAAGGTTATCATTGCCTATGAGCCGGTCTGGGCCATCGGGACGGGAAAAACAGCCACCCCTGAACAGGCGAACGAAGTGCATGCCTTTATTCGGGATCTGATATTTCGCCTCTACGGGACCGAGGCCGCCGACGATATGCGTATCCAATACGGCGGAAGCGTCAAGCCTGACAATATCGCCGGTCTCATGGAGGAGACCGATATCGATGGCGCTCTTGTCGGCGGAGCCAGCCTGAAGGCGGATTCTTTTACCGCTATCGTTCAGGGCGCGCTTTCCGCCACCATGGAGTGATGTAAGTATAGTAAGAACCCGATCCAAAATGGCTGACGTTGAAGAGTGGCGGGGTTTTTTCCACCCCGCCACTCTTCAAGTATGATAGACAGAACAAGATGTCAAGATCGGGTAAAACTATCCCGCCTGTCATTTTCTTTTTCCACGATCAGTCGCCTAGTCCAAACAGGAATCCTTACCTAAATACTTTTGAAAAACACAAAGAGCATCGGCCGGCGTGACTTCTCCATCTCTGTTTACATCGCAACAATCCGTATAAGGTCCTTTTTGAAGATAGCATTCGAAAACTATCCGGGCATCCTCCGGTGTAATAGCACCATCCTCATTCATGTCTCCATTACACTCTATTATGGTAAATGATCCGTCTGTTTTTGTGAAACGAGCTATGTTATCTTTTAAATTTTCCAATTGCAAGGGATAACAGCAGCCTTTCTCACCACCTATCACTCTAAACCTCAGGTTTACCAAAATGCCACTTTCATCTTTTATAATACCTGCTTCATCAGTATACCCTCCAATAATCAGTCGGGCGGAATCACCAATTTTATTAACATCAAAAAACTGCAAAGATGTTGCCAGATTATTTTCCTCAAAGTAAAAATCTATATATTCAAGAACATTTGCATCATAGGTAACTTCAAAGCCAAGAGTAGCCACATTATCAGGGGCGCTTTGAATCCTTACCGGAATCACAATTTCATCACCTATCCTTCCCTCATGTTCTTCGATATCCAGGTTACCTGAATCATCCTGTAAACACGGAACATCTGCGACCCAAGTCTTAATCCACACAGCATTATCCATACCTCTTGCCACTACAGAAGCATGATCCGGTCCCCAAGAAACAACTCTTGGAGTTCCTTGAATTTCACCCCCCAGAGGTTCCCAGTCCGACAAAACATCATTAAGCCACGTCCTGCACCACAAGGCATTATCCACAGCCCGTGCGAATACCGTAATATGATTTTCCCACAAAGAAATAGCAGATGGAGATCCTAGAATTTTGCCCCCTAAAGGTTCCCAATTGGACAAAACATCATTTTGCCATACCCTGCACCACAAGGAATTATCCATAGCCCGTGCGCATACCGAAATATGATTTTCCCACAATGAAATTGCCACTGGATCGCCTTGCATTTCTCCGCCTAAAGATACCCAATCGCGCCAGGATCCATCAAGTATTGTCTTAACCCACAAGGCACCATCGATACCCCTTGCAAATACAGAGCAATGATTCTGACCCCAGGAAACAACGGCTGGTGTTCCAGCAATCTGACCCCCGAGAGATTCCGAATCGGTCCAGGCATCATTCATCCATGTTTTACACCACAAAGCGTTATCCATACCTACTGCGAAAACAGTAACATGATTTTCCCACAAAGAAATTGCCACTGGATCGCCTTGCATTTCTCCGCCTAAAGATACCCAATCGATCCATTTGGCTTGTGCTGTATTTCGAATACCAATTACCCAAAAAAGCGAAAGAACAATTCCAAGGCTCAAGACAACTACCCATTTTTCTCCTTGCTTCCACATCTTTACGGTCTCCTTATTGCCTGTGAATAATTCTGGTTAAACATTCATGTCTGGTTTTTACCCAGTGTATGCTATACAACTCATTAAAATACTATAGGCATCACCTCCATGAAACAGTTTAAAGCGATACTATTTTCAGGGGGTAAATATCTTTACATTTATGGCAGCCTTTTAAGAATATACCTGGTGGAGATGGGGAAGGGGACCTCTGATAGTATCAGAGAAATTCCTGATCATTTCGATGCAGATCATAGAATTGTCTTACTCATGATAATATATGGAAAGAATGATTGACCCCTAAAAAAGTATTATATATATAATAATGATATAATAAATAGATGATAATTGTCAAATAATTATAGTTATTTTTTGATAAGTTATATCATATTTAATTAAATTTTTTATTATATTTTGAAAACAATATAAATTCTGGTCATAATGAGCATTACCTTTTCCACGTTCATAGATTACCTTAAGATACACCAAAGGCCATTTTGGAAACCGCACCGTATAAAGAGAATAAAATTTCAGTCTAAAATATCGTTCTATATATTGAACACCTATAAAACCCTTATACTTCAATTAATTAATATTTACTAACAATTTTCAAACTTTACCTTGACAGAAAAATAAAACCATGGTATAAAAGACAAAGCTCTTTATGCCTGAAAATCCTCTTGGTATTCCGAGCGACTGAAAATCCTCTTGGTATTGAAAAACGACCTCGCAAACTATGGGAATAAAAACCGGCGTCAAAAACTTTTCGCGGGAGGAACGAAAGGAATGATTGCTTACCCTATCATTGATCGTATTGCCTTGGCTATCTTTGCATTATCACTCATTGTCATCATTCTTCATTTCATGGGGAACATAATCACCGGCCGGTTCAAAAATCGATTCGTAGAGGGGAACTTCAGACCGGTAACGGAAGATGAGTATATCTCGGTGCCTGCCAGATTAATGCACTGGGTCCATCTGATAGCCATTGCGGGCCTCACCCTTACAGGGCTCGTCTTGCGGTTCGACTGGCTTAAACCTCAACATACCCAGATGAAAATCCATCATTACTGCTTTATGGTCATCATCCTCATTAACTTCGGCGTGCGGTTCTGGTATGCTTTTTATGGAAAGGTGAAAACCTGGCAGGACTTTTCCTTTGGCAAAAAAGACATTCTCAATACGCCCGCTGTCCTCAAGTATTATTTATTTCTCGAAGATCACTACCCGCATATCGCCAAGTACGCATCTTTGCAGAAATTAACCTATAATCTTTTCTGGATTATGCTCATTGTTCAGGGTATAACCGGGTTCATGATTCTTTGGCCCGAATTTTTATTAAGTGGATTGGCGGCCTCTTTTGGATCCCTTGAGCTGGCCAAACAGGTTTTTACGGGAGTACATGCCGGCATCATGTGGTTCTACGTTATTTTTACCACTATCCATGCCTATATAGCCTCTATGGAAGGGTGGCCGTTGTTTAAATTGATCCTCTTTAACGTAGAGCCGAAAGTGGTCGAAGAAGCTGCCGTACATTCATAAAAAAAGCAGCAGCACATGAAACGATGTAAAGAGAAACCTCTTCTCCACGTTTAATCAGATATGGGAAAAGAATATGCAACTACCATCCTTTAAAGGCGGGATTCATCCTCCGCACCACAAGTCGGAAACAGAACACAAAGCCATTGTCACCTGCTCCATACCCGAAAAAATAGTTCTTCCTTTAAGCCAACACATCGGCGTTCCTTGCAAGCCGCTGGTGGAAGCCGGACAACGGGTCAAGGCAGGGCAAAAAATCGCCGAATCCGAGGCGTTCATTTCTGCGCCTATCCACGCGAGTGTTTCTGGTGTCATTGAATCTATCGCTCCCCGGCCGCACTTTACAGGAGCGGAAATCACGAGCATTACCATCATTCCGGATAAGAAGCAGGAATCTATCGTCTTTCAGGGAATCGCCAATCCGGAAAAAGAGCCCGTAGAAAGGCTGAAATCGATCGTCAAAGAAGCGGGTATCGTGGGTATGGGAGGGGCTGCCTTCCCAACCTTCGTAAAGTTGTCTCCGCCGAAAGACAAAGCGATTGACAGCCTGGTAATCAATGCCTGTGAATGCGAATCCTTCCTGACCTGCGATCACCGGGTGATGCTGGAAAATACGGATGATTTCCTGAAAGGGGTTCATCTAGTCATGAAGATCATCGAGGCCAAGACCGCATACATCGGTATTGAAAGCAATAAACCTGATGCTATCGAAACCGTCCAGAAGGCAGTAAACGGTCTTGCCCTCAACAGCATCCGAGTAATTGGCCTTCAGACAAAATATCCGCAAGGGTGTGAGAAGCAGCTTATCAAAGCGGTCTTGAACCGGGAGGTCCCTCTTCGCAAGCTTCCCAGCGAGGTGGGAGCGGTCGTTCAAAACGTAGGGACTATCCTGGCTATTTACGAGGCCATTAAATACGGCAAGCCTTTGATCGAGCGAGTATTGACTGTGACCGGCGCAGGGATCAAAAACCCGCAGAATGTCATGGCCAAACTGGGAACACCCATCCAGCATTTAATTTCTTTTTGCGGCGGATGGAAAGAGGGGTTCCCTGGAAAAATCGTTATCGGAGGGCCTATGACGGGGTTTGCTCTTTCCAACCTTGATACCTCCATTGTCAAGGGAACCTCCGGGATTGTCGTATTCCCCCAGAATATGGTTCCTGATCCCGATCAATACCTGCCTTGTCTTAAATGCGGGAAATGCGCTGAAAGTTGTCCCATGTTTCTGGTTCCAAATATGATTGGCCATTTTTCGGAAAAAGGACGATACCGGGATGCCGATGAGTGCGGTGCGCTGGATTGTATGGAATGTGGATCCTGCGCCTTTGTATGTCCATCCCGTAGACCGATGATCAAATTTATCAGACAGGCCAAAGCTCAGATTATGGCCCAAAAGAAAAAAGCAATGGTGAGAGGTTAACCCAATGACGGAATATCAGTTAACAGTCAGTACCCCTCCTCATATCAAAACTACTGGCAATGTTGCCACAGCCATGCGTGATGTGACCATTGCTCTTTTTCCGGCCCTTTTGGCCGCGATCTATTTTTTCGGATTGAATGCCCTTTTTGTAACAGGTGTTTGTATCTTATCCACCATGGGAACTGAATACTTTATCCGCGCCGTTCTCGGCCGCCCTTTCAGTCTCAACGACTGGAGCGCAGTTGTAACCGGATTACTGCTCGCCCTCTCCTTACCTCCTACCACACCATGGTGGCTTGCTGCCCTGGGAGGGATCGTGGCGATTGCTGTTGCCAAAGAACTCTTTGGGGGATTGGGAAAGAATGTTTTTAACCCGGCCCTGTTTGCCCGCACCTTCGTTTTTGTCTTTACGGTCTGGCACCCGCTGGTGGAATCATATATCGTTCCTCTTTGGTGGAAATCTCATTCATTTTCGAAAATTCTCACAGCCAGATTTTTCGAGAACGGTGTTATTATTACGGACTTTTCCGGGAAAGCAATAGATGGAATCACAGCTGCTACACCATTGGCTATCGCCCGCGCAGGATCCCCCGTATTCAGCACTCTTTCCGGTTACGGGAGCCTGCTTGTGGGAAATATTGGCGGCGTGATTGGAGGCTCCTCTTTAGCCCTTTTGCTGGGAGCCGCCTACCTTATGTACAAAGGGCACATCGATTTGAAAATTCCAGGCAGCATCCTGATCACCACAGCTATTTTATCAATCGCTTTTGGCAAGGATCCTATTTTCCAGATCCTGGCGGGGGGATTGATCCTGGGAGCCTTTTTTATGGCCACTGACTGGGTAACCAGTCCGGTAACCCTGTATGGGAAAATCATTTACGGAGTTGGAATCGGCATCTTTACCTTTTTTGTGAGAAACTACGGAACCCGTGTCGAGGGCATGTGTACGGCCATTCTCCATATGAATGTCGTTGCTCTTTTTATCGATCGTTATACTCAGCCACGACGATTCGGTGGATAACCGATAACACATAAAAAAAGCGGTTTCGTCAAAGAACGATCCCATCTCTCTTTATTTATTATTGACTTTAGCCCTCCTTTCGCATAATACTATTATAAAGGACATCATGACCATGATCGTAAAACTCCCCCGTGGCCAGGGTACATTAAGGTGAATTTACGTTAAAGCCGGTTTATCTCTAAAGAGAGGAATTCTCGTGACCCCCCCAAAAAAAACCATTAAACTGGAAGATTATCATTTAAGCACTGTCTTGATGAACATGGGTGATGGAATCATTATGAAAGATAAGCGGCGGAAAGTGGAATTCCTCAATCAACCGCTTATTGAGATGTATGGCGACCAGGTGGGCCAGCACTGCTTTGAAATGTTCTTTGGCCGAACTTCCCCGTGCGAAGAGGATTGTCCGATTAAGGAAATCCTCGAAAACGGAAAACCTTCTTTTAAACATCTTAAAAAGGATAAGTATGGCCACTGGCTCGAGATAACTGCGGTGCCTGCCTGCCGTGAAACGGATAAACCGGAAGATAAGAGTACCTCCGTTATTGGAATAATCCGTGACATTACCAAAAGGATGAATCTGGAAAGTGAATTGCGAAACCGCAACATGGAGCTGAAGATCAAAAACGATGAACTGGAAAATTTTGTTTACACCGTATCTCACGACTTGCGATCTCCGCTCGTTTCCCTTCAGGGCCTGGCCGGGGCACTGATGGAGGACTGCTACAGCCAATTGGATGATCAGGGGAAAGAATATCTTCTGGACATCAAGAACAGCGTCCACCGCATGGGTCTTCTTGTGCGGGATCTTCTGGATCTTTCCCGCTTAAGTAAAGCCCAGAATCAAAACGAAGACGTATCAGCCAAGAGAATCATTCAAGATTCAGTAGAACAGCTTACACTCTCACTCAAGGAAAAGAATGTCAAACTGACCATCGGTGAAGATATGCCGACTGTTTACTGCAATAGAGAGCAGATTGTGCTTGCCCTGGTCAATCTTTTACATAATGCGATCAAATTTATGGGAGATGATAATCCTTATCCTTCTATTGCCATTAATCATACGATAAAAGATAATTATCACATTTTCTCCGTTCAGGACAATGGCATTGGTATCGAGGAAAGGTACTTTAAGAAGATCTTTGAAATTTTCCAGACTCTCAACGAGGTGAAAGATGTCAATAGTACCGGCGTCGGGTTAACTATTGTGAAGAGAATCATTGAGGGGCACAAAGGTCAAGTGTGGGTCGAATCTGCCAAGGGAAAGGGATCTACCTTTTATTTTTCCCTCCCAGTAAAAGATTATAATCCATTATTTTCTCCTGGACACTAGGGTTAGGTTAGATCGATGCATATTTTATTGATTGAAGACGACCCGGTTCATATCAAGTTGGTGGAAAGGGCCTTAAAAAAAAGCGGTTTTAACAATCGGTTAACCATTATCCAAGATGGCGAAGAGGCGTTCAACTATCTCCTCAATCAGGAGGTGAAATCACCGGAAGAAGAATTCATCTATCCTCACCTGATCCTCATGGACATCAATCTGCCGAAAGTCAATGGCCTC
Organism: bacterium; assembly: GCA_040752695.1. Classification (GTDB taxonomy): domain Bacteria; phylum SZUA-182; class SZUA-182; order DTGQ01; family DTGQ01; genus DTGQ01. The sequence continues at coordinate 4,819 of JBFMGO010000041.1, read as the reverse complement.
GAAATTCTGCGACGGATCAAGCAATCGCCCAAATTGCAGTATATCCCCGTCGTGATACTGACTACCTCCAGCAACCGGACTGACCTGGAAAAATGTTATGAATTCCATGCCAACAGTTATATTACCAAGCCATTGGGTTATGAAGAATTTAACCAAAAGATCCGCTCTATTGAGCACTATTGGATGAATGTTAACGAGACACCTTATTGAAGGAGAATGACCATGCAAATTCAAAATCCCCGCATACTGTTGGTAGAAGATGATTTAATTCAGGCCAAGCTGGTCAAGCGTGTTTTGGATAAAAGCACCATGCAATATTTCTTTACCCATGTCTCTTCCGGCGAGGAATGCCTTGACCTGGTCAAAAATGAAAACGAGTTTGACATTATCCTTCTCGATTACTCTCTGCCGGAAATGGATGGTTTGCATGTTTTACAATCCTTGAAAAAAATGAAGCCTGATTTGCCGGTAATTGTCATTACTGCTCATGGAAGCGAGGATATCGCTGTCCAGATTATGAAAGAAGGGGCTTTTGATTACGTTATCAAGAAGGATAACTACGTCGAGAGGATTCCCTATGTGATTAAGGAAAACCTCCAGCGACTGATTTTCGAAGAGGAAAAAGCCAAACTCGAGAGCCAGTTGCGTGAGTCTGAGGAGCGGTATCGAAATTTGTTCGAGACCTCTTTAGATGGGATTATTATCCTCAATCCTGAAACGAAAATTCTCTCTTCAAATCCTGCCTCGTCAAAAATCAGCGGCTATTCCAAGGATGAGCTGGCCAGTGTAGATCTTAACCGGCTGTTCCACTCTGCCGAAGGCCAGGAATCCTTCCAGCAGATTCTGAAAGACAATGAATCACAAAGAGACCTGGAATTCGAAATTACTACCAAAGATAATAAGAAAAAATTCGTGTTGGCTTCCTTCGCCCATATTAAAAATGACAAGGGTGAGACTACAGGAACCGGCGTCGTCTTCAAGGATATAACCGAGCGAAAACTGGCCGAGCGGAAAATCGAAGAACTTCTGAAAGAAACCGAGGCCAAATCGAACGAGCTCGAAAGAGTCAATAAAATGCTGGAAAACTATATTACCGGACGACGGGCTCAAGTGTAGAGGAAGGACTTTTTTCCAGGAGCAGGCTCTCGACTTTTTCGATGACCCGCAAAGCCGCTTTCTCTTTGCTTAAAAGGGGCAGATGAACGACTTCCCTGCGTGAATCGATGAGAGTCAGGATATTGGTATCCGTATCGAAACCGGCCCCTTCCTGGGTTATATCGTTGCCGCATATGAGATCCAGGTTTTTCTCCTCTAATTTGCCGAGAGAGTGAGCCAGCAATTTTTCAGTTTCTGCTGCAAATCCGACCAGGATCTGCTGTGCGGTTTTGATCCGACCCAGGTGCCTGAGAATATCCGGAGTTTTCTCCAGCTCGAGAGAATGAGATGATAGGCCGCTCTTTTTGATCTTATGATGTTCCTTCCGGACGGGCCTGAAATCAGACACCGCAGCAGCCATGATCGTGACCGAAGAGGAAGGAAAATGCTGCTCAAGAGCCTGCATCATCTCCAACGTACTGGTAACCGGAATATATTCGATACCAGCGCAAGGACGCGGCAGCGAATTCGGGCCACTGACTAGAGTGACCTGTGCCCCCCGGAGGTATGCGGCTCTGGCCAGGGCAAATCCCATTTTCCCCGAAGATCCGTTGCTGATATAACGGACAGGATCGAGATACTCCCTGGTGGGTCCAGCAGAAATGAGGACTTTCGTTTTGCGTAAAGGGCTCTTTCCACCGAGCCTGAGCACGACGCGATCGATAATGTCTTCGACCGGCGCCAGCCTCCCCTGTCCACCCTCTCCGCAGGCTACCTCACCGACTGCGGGCTCGATGATCCCCACTTCCCTTTCCTCCAGGAGCCGAAGGTTTCTTTGGACGAACGGATTGGCATACATGGCCGGGTTCATGGCCGGGGCCAGCAGGATGGGTGAGCGTACCGATAAAAACAACGAGGTCAGGGAATCATCAGCGATCCCGCCGGCGAATTTTCCGATCAGGTTGGCCGTAGCCGGAGCCACGAGCACTAAATCGGCTTTTTGTGATAGAGCGATATGCTCCGGCCTGAACGCTTCTTTTGAATCAAACAGGGTGGTGACGGTCTTTTGCCCTGAAAGAGTCTGAAAGGTAAGCGGAGAAATAAATTCGAGGGCATTTTTGGTCATCACCACGGTCACAACAGCGCCTAACCGGCACAAGGCCCTCAGGATCTCTACGGATTTATACGCTGCAATACTTCCCCCCACTCCCAGGACTATTTGTTTTTGGTCTAACATTTGCTTTCACTTATTTCTATTTTCTCTGATTCAAACACATCTTCATAAAAACCCGGCGTCTCCTCTTCCTCCGTGTCATCGGATTGCTCCTTTATTGATGTTTCATGGGATAAGCCTTTATTCATGGCAAAGCGAACCTTCCCGGCCTTCAGTTCTTCCAGAGCCAAGGTGGTAGATTTAACGGATCTCGATTTTACCAGCGCCACCTGATTAGGACTCAAACCCTTTGTTTTGGCCTCACTTGCAATCTGCTTGCTCCTTTTAGATACAGCGATTACAAGTTGGAATTTTGAACTCATCTGGATTTTGGATCCTTGACGAGGAGATTCTGTCATTCTATTGCCTCCATATTTACCTAGCATACTTATTTACCTAACATACTTACTTTAAAACTCGCTTCGAGTTATGATAACATGCGATAAGCTCAGGACTTACATCCTATCCCAACCCCCCATTTCAGGTAACCGGTTCGCCGGTTGACGAAAGTTTTGGGATGGCCTTTTATTTCAAGCCACTCTCCATTTCCTTATGGCTGCGAATGAGAGGATACGGAAGCCTAAGCTTTGGGATTGAGAACACCTGGCTGTTGAGCGGTATTTCTGGATCCTGAATCCTCCTGTAACAGTTTTAGTAAAGTGGATCTCATTCTTGAGGGTCTTTTATGTTCCGCCACCATGATGGCTTCTATTGTTGTGACCACCTCCTCCAACTTATGATTTACGATCAGGTAGTCATATCCCCAGCAATGATGAACCTCCTCACGGGCAGTTTTCAGCCGGGCCATTATCTGCAGATCCGTCTCTGTCTTGCGGCCCCTCAGCCGATCTTCCAGTACTTCCCACGAGGGCGGAAGGAGGAAGATGAAGATCGCTCCCTTTAATTTTTCCTGCAGAATCCCAGCACCCTGAACATCGATGTCTAAAAGGATATCCTTTTTCTCTTGCAGGGAAGCAATGATGGGCTCCTTTGGAGTACCATAGAAATTTTGGTGTACTTGCGCCCATTCGAGAAATGATTGGTTTTCTATTTTTTTTTGAAAAACTTCTCTCGACACATAGAAATAATCCTTCCCATTCACCTCGCCCGGTCTGGGCTTTCGCGTTGTAAAAGAAATTGAATAATAAAGATCAGGGATGCGTGAGAGCAAAATATTGCGCAAGGTTGTCTTCCCCACGCCCGAAGGAGCGGAAATGACAAAAACAGCCGATTCATAACTTTGAAGGCACAATTCCATGTGATAGGTGTTTAAGTGTTTTTATATGTTTGAAGTTTCAAGACCGATTCTCTGTGAAATAGTCTCGGGCTGTACAGCGGAAAGAATGATATGCCCACTATCCGTAATAATAATGGATCGTGTACGCCTGCCATGGGTTACGTCTATCAATTTTCCGCTCTCTTTAGCGTCTTCCTTGAATCGTTTCATGGGCGCTGAATTGGGAATGGCGATTGCGACGATCCTCGAGGCAAAGACAATATTACCAAAGCCGACATTAATCAATTGATTGCAACTGCTCAACTACTTTCTCCCCTTAATTAAGGTAACCTTTTTTATGCAAAATTCATTCAATATTTTGAATCTGCTCTCGGATTTTCTCTAATTCACCCTTTATCTCAACAACTTTTTGAGAAATATCGGCACTATTTGATTTATAAGACAGGGTGTTAACTTCCCGATGTATTTCCTGTAGCAGAAAGTCCAGTTTCCGTCCGATGGGACCGACGGCTAATAAGAACTCCTTCATTTGGCTCAAATGACTTTCGATTCTGGTCAGCTCTTCGGTGATATCAATCTTTTCGGCTACAAGAACCGTCTCCTGCTCCAATCTTCCAGGTTCTAAGGACAACTCAGGAAAATGCTCTGAGATTCTCGTCATGAGCTGGGTCTTATATTCTAAAACCAGTTGAGAAGCTCTTTCGTGGATAGAATAGATAATGGCTTCAATATAGTCAACTCTCTTTTGAATATCGCTAAAGAGCGATTTTCCTTCTGTTACCCTCATTTCCTGGATAGAATTAATCACCTGATCCACAGCCTGCTCGATGAGCGGCCAATAAGCATCCCCATTCAGCCCTTGCTCTTGAACCGCAATAATGTCTCGAATGAAAGGCGTCATCGAAGATAGACTCACTTCCTCCTTTATCTCAAGATGATTGCACAGTTCGAGCAGTGCCTGATGATAAGTCGTAGCATTTTCATAATTTATCTGAAGCCTGGTCGCTTCAGTAAACTTACTCAAGCCGATATAGAGATCGATTTTTCCCCGCTGAAAAGAGGAAGTTATTTTATCCCGGATCTTTTTTTCCAGGCAGTTGAGGGAAGGTGGGAGCTTGATCGTGATATCGAAAAATCTATGATTTAAGGATCGCCCCTCTACCGAAATGGTTATACCATCTCCCTGAACCAGGCCGCACCCGTATCCGGTCATGCTTACAATCATGTATGTAATCTCCTATTTCGAATTCATTTTACCAGTTTGACCAAACATG
>JBFMGO010000040.1:0-42331 GCA_040752695.1 bacterium | reverse complement strand
TGACAGACTGGAGACGATCCTGCGCAAGGTCAAGGATGTCTTTCCTGAGAGGGAAAATATCATCATCGAATCAGAAGACAGCATCATTTATGATCACCTCATCCATGCCATGGACCGATGCCGGGCCTGCGGCCTGATAAATGTTATTCTTTCGGCTGGCAAAAGGTAAGGCGGCGGCAAAAGGTAAAGCGACGGCAAAAGATATAATGCATTTTTTATCATAAAGTTATTCATGTAAGGAGAAATGGATACATTGTCACAAGAAAAGAGCGCGAGAAGAACCATTGTTCAACGCCGGATGGCAAGGGCAAGGCGGAAACGGGGCATCTTCGTCCGCATGACCTCCCTGGTAGATGTCTTGACAATCCTTTTGGTTTTCCTGATCAAGAATTTTTCGACTATGCCGGAAATGGCCCTTTTGGCAAAAGATCTGCAATTGCCGATCTCAACCGCAGCCCAATCTCCGGAAGTCTCCACCACTGTCTCCGCAACCCCGCAGGTAGTGCTCCTGGACGGTGAGTTTGTCGATACCATCGAGAATTTCAGTTCACAAAAAGAAATGTTGAATGGAAAATTGTACGAAAAGTTAAGTCAGAGCAAGGAAATGTTCCTTCTTATTGCCCGGCAGAATCCGGATAAAATCAAGTTCCGGGGAAAGGTCATTATACAGGCGGATAAAAGTATTCCTTATCAGATTATCAAGAAGTTGATCTACACCTGTGGACAGGCTGAGTTCGGGAGGATTTCGCTTCACGTTCTTCATAAAGAGACATAAACGACTATGGCTTTGCGATCGGAAGGGGAAGCCGGCCATCATCAGCCGGATACACCCCATAAGGAAAAAAGAAAGCTGGTTTTACAGCTCCAGATAGACAGGGAATCGGGAGAGAGCGAAAAGCTCCTCCTGAAAAAAGGGCTCGTCACCGCAGGAAACAGGCCGGGAAATGACCTGGTCATCCCCTCCCCCTGCCCTTTGAAGAGGTTCACCTTTCTGAAAAAGAAATGGGGAGGTGGCTACGAACTCTTCATTCCAGGAGGAATGACCGGCACCATCTGCCAGCCTGATCAGACCGAATCGGTTACGATCGATAGTCTCAGGCGGCTCAATCTTTTGCCCCGCAAGGACCAGGGACATATTCTCCTTTTACCCGTGGGAAGCAGGGCCGAACTCTCCTATGAAACCCTGCGGCTGACCCTGGAGTATGTGCCGATGCCGCCGCCGCCTCCCCGGATCAAGAAGCCCAGGGCACCAAAGGAACCCAGGGGAAAACAGGTTTTAGCGGATGGGAGTAAGGCCGGTTTCTTCCAGGATGATCAAAAGGGATTCTGGCTCATGTTTACCCTTTCCCTGGGCATCCATCTGCTCTTCTTTTTGTATGTGCAGATGGTCCCCCTCCCCTCCTCTCCTCCACGGCAGGCTACCCTGGATAATATCCCCGAGCGGTTTGTCAAACTGATCATTTCATCGGAAAGAGAGGAATCTTTTCCGGGACAGGAGAAAAAAGAGCAGGAGGAAATCAAGACCAATACCGGCAAAGAAGAGGAAAAGCCCGCTCCTTCAGACGACCGGAAAAAAGAATCCGAAACCCCGGAGGATGCCAAAGAAAAAAGCAAGCCCACTCCTCCCCTGCCCAAAAAACTTTCGCCAGAGGCCGAAACAGCAGCCAAAGACGCAGGAGCGGGAGAAAAAGAAGAGAAGGCAGCGCAGCAAGGCGGAGCTCCGTCAGGAACGCCTGTGGTCGCATCGACCGAAGGATTGAAAGATCAGGATCAGGAAAAAGAAAATGCTCCCTCCCCTCCGCCGAAGAAAAAAGTTGACCTTAATTCGATCGGAATCCTGGGCATGATCTCTTCCCGTGAGTCTTCCCGTGCATCTGCCTCACCCGTCGATTCCCAGTTGAACCTCCTGACCAAGAATGCGATCAGTGGAGAAGACACGCTGGTCAGGCAAATTGAAAAGGCCGATTCTCCGAAAGATGTCCTGGCGGGGGGAGAGCCTGATGATGAGCTCCTTCTGGGAAACGGGAAGGACGGGGAGACAACGGCCCGAAATGACGGGAAAGCCAGAGAGGGCGATGACGGGAAGGAGTCTGAAGAATCAGAAAAACCGGATGCACCCGTATCGGCCCAAAAGATCGACGACCTGGTGGCTGCACACCAAAAGACCGATAACGTACAATTGCCGACCAGGGATGATCTTGCCCTCCAGAAGATCGTTGAGGTCAAGACTACAGGACCCAAGAGTCAGTCCCGCACTCCTTCGGCCATCCTGGACGTAGTGTTATCCTACAAGCCGAGCATCGTCTACTGCTACAATAAAGCGCTGCAACAATATTCCAGCCTGGAAGGCAGGCTTTTGGTAGAATTTACCATCACTGCTCAAGGGGAGGTTTCCAGCGCGGAAGTCATATCCTCTACGTTTGACAAGTCCAGTTCCAGTCTGGAAGAGTGCATGCTCAGCATGATCCGAAGCTGGCGCTTTGCCCCGGTCCCGGCCGGCTCAACTACGGTGGTGACGTATCCCTTCGTATTTCTCCCCACACTGTAATAGCAAAGAGGCAGGATATGTATGCTATGATGGCAAAGAGACAGGATATGTATACTATGATGGCAAAGAGCTGGATATCCACGCGGTGATGGCAAGAGCAGAATTTGCCTGTCAACTCATGCTTCGCGGAAATGACAAAAAGTGCAAAAATATAGTCATGATGGTGAGGCTGTAACTTTCTTTGCATATAATGTGTAGCGAATTTCATGGTCATTCATGACCAATGGTTGGGGAGTATTCGAAATAACAAAATTTTATATAATTTATGAGATTTTTATACATTTGACTTTGATAAAAAGATAAGATATGAATTTGGTATATTTTTTGCTAGCAATCCTTGCAGGTTTATTTTAAAATTGCCTCTTTATTGACTCTCGATGCTGAAAGAGCCATGTCATCAAGCTCTCTGAAAGAGATAGGATTAGTCATTCACATCTTCATTTCCACACCTTACCGGCCGGATGAATGATTTTTCGGACAATGGCTGGGTTAAGTACCGGATAATGGCTGGCAGCAGCTCATGAAAGACAGGAAACAATAAAAAAACAGTAGGAGCGATGTAATGAAAATGATACCATTGGCCTTGAAGAAAAAAAACGGCAAGAGTCTTTTCCACCTGTGTCGATCCATTGCCCTTGTTTTGTGTATCTTATCCCTGCTCTGGGGAATGGGGTGCGGTGATGATAATTCCGGAGATTCCTCCGACGCCACAGTGACGGCCAACGGCATGATCGTTGAGGTGAAAAGCATCAGCCTGTCAGTTGCGCCGGCTCTCGATGTTAATACAGACACGACTGTTGAAGCCATTCTTTACGACAGTGACCAGAATCCAGTATGTGCCGGAGTAGAGGTAGCCTTTTTTACTGATCTGATGGGTACTTCCATCACTCCTTCTTCTGCAACAACTAATGTCCAGGGAATGGTCCGAGTTACTTTTCATGCTGGCAGTAACTGGGGAAAGGCTACCATTACCGCTGTCTGCGGCTCTGTAGAGCGAAAGTTCATTATCACCATCAACAAACAAAAATCCGCTGGCGGCAGTATCGAATATATCTACCCGACCGAAGATGATCAAAGAGTACTGGGAGTGAAAGGGTCCGGTCTGTCGGAAACAGTGGAAGTAGCATTCATGGTCAGGGACAGTGCAGGATCTCCCGTCAAAGATGGGACTGAAGTCCATTTCATACTGCTGGGAAACGGCGGAGGAGAAAAACTGGCGACGGATTTATGTCTCACCCAAGAAGGGCAGGCCAGCACTTCTGTAAACAGCGGAACGATAGCTGGAACCGTTGCCGTAACCGCTTACACTGAAGTAAACGGCGTTCCGTTGCGGACGGATTCCCGGGTGCTGATTATCTGTGCCGGTCCTCCGGATGCCAGGCATTTTAGCTTAGGCGCCAGTAGTTACAATATCGCCGGTTGTGTACATAATGATAAAGAAACAGAGATAACAGTACGCTTGGCCGACCAGTATGGAAATCCTGTGCCTGCAGGGACTGCTGTTTATTTTACGACCGAGTGCGGTTCAATTACTGCTACTGCATGGACAGATGCTGCTGGTGCAGCCTCAGCTAAGCTGACCAGTCAGGAACCAAAGCCCCGGACGGATGGGATGGCTACGGTTATGGCCTATGCCGTAGGTCAGGAAAGCTTCGTGGATTATAATTCCAATGGGGTATATGATAGTGGCGAACCTCTTGAACAAGACCTGTCTGAGCCCTTTCTCGATGAAAATGGCGGTGGGTATAACCTTGGTGAACACTTCTGGGATCAAGAGGATCTATTTCCCAACCCGGGCCAGTGGGATTCCGGAAATGGCAAGTGGGACAGAAGGCTTTTCATTTGGGGAAGTATAGAAATCCTTTTCTCTGATAGGAGCGAGATCAGGATCTATGACCGATTTATCGATGATACGCTATTTTGCAGAGGCAATATTCCGACAGATCCTCCTCCTATCGCTGTTAATAACTATTCAGGGCCAAGTATCTTGATTAAGGCTGGACAATACAAAGATTTTTACATTGTTGTGTCTGATCGCCGGGGGAATCCGCTGGTAGACGGCACGCAAGTTAAAATCGATCTTGTAACATTGATTACGACTTCGGAAGATCCTAATGCACCATCATCAGAGAACCTGAGAATCACAGGAGAAACTGAGAATACCATTGAGGAGACACCCGAACCCTGTCATACAAAAAAGCTCTTTATGGTCCGTGTCTTTAACACGAACGCCAACCCAAGCAGCATAACCTGGGATGCACAGCTCAGAGTAAAGGTAATCGGTGATGATAACAAGCCCAAGGAACTCAGGCTGCCGCTGGAGGTAGAATAACGATAACCGGTCCTGACTGAACGACGGCCTTATCTGAACATTGATGATTTGCTCCCATCGATGCCACTATCATCGGTGGGAGCAAAGAATACCATAACAGCAATGAATAGCGGGGAATTTTTCATTATGAAATCCTATAGGAAGGAACTGTGGTTCAAAACAGAGAATCGCCGCGCTTTCATTAACATAACTCCGCAGGTTTCGGCATGTCTGGCCGAAAGTGGAATCAAAGAGGGCTTATGTCTGGTCAATGCCATGCATATCACGGCTTCAGTGTTTATCAATGACGATGAGTCCGGACTCCACCAGGATTACGAGAAATGGCTGGAGCAGTTGGCACCCCATGAGCCCGTCTCCCGGTATCTGCACAACCGGACAGGAGAGGATAACGCAGACGCTCACCTCAAGAGGCAGATCATGGGAAGAGAGGTAGTGGTAGCTATCACGAATGGCCAGTTCGACTTTGGCCCCTGGGAGCAGATCTTCTACGGTGAATTCGATGGCCGCAGAAGAAAGCGGGTTCTGGTAAAAATCATTGGAGAATAACGAAAAGGGACAGGAGCAGGCTGTCATTCCTCCCTTTTGGTATTTCTCCCTGTCCCCCTGTCTTCAAATTGCTGGTTTTTGGCTCCCTGCCTTTCCTCATATACCTAAAGTACTGCCCCCGCAGGAATTATCTCAACCAGTTTGCCGTGCCCGGTAGCATTAAACGAGCCACCTTTGTCATCGCCTGGCATAAAAACCTCTTCATGTGAGGGTGGGGTATCACTTGAGAAGAACATCAATTTGGCACGATGGGTCTTTACCCGTAATCAGTCATTAACGCTGTCAAAGGCGATGACTACGCAGTGACAGAGCGGTCTATCGATGTGCAGATCGCCGGGCTGAGAAAAAAACTGGGCAGTGCAGGCGAGCATATCGAAACCATACGAAAAGTGGGTTACCGGATCAGGAAATAGGTAATGGGCGTTTCGTAATCCGACTTTTTCGACAAAAGCCGGGATGGGGCTTTTATACCATCCACTCAGGAAAGAGGTGAAGAAATAGTCCAGGCAAGACAAAAAATACTGTGATGGGTATAACCATCGAATAGTATTACATTATCGTAGGTGCTCCAAAAAGCTGTGATGAAATAGCGAGTTACCAAGGAACCGGCAACCAGCGGCTGATGAGGAAGTTGTTACTGTTGGATCGGGATCTCCTCAACCTTTCTTACGCATGTGAATATCGAAGGAGCACAGCATGAAAAAGGTATTCCACTATTTGTCTGCCTGGACAATAACGCTCTCTTTCACTCTTTTCCCTTCCCTCCTCATCATATCAAAAACGTATGCCCTCGATATCGCCCTTGCCTGGAAAGCAAACCAGAATGTGGCAGGATACAAAATTTACTACAAAGCCGCCTCTTCCGGAGAGCCCTATGATGGTACTGGAGCACAGCAGGGCAACTCTCCTGTCGATGCGGGTAATGTGACCAGCTATATACTGACCGGTCTTGATGATGGAAAAACATACTTCCTTGCCGTCACTGCCTATGATGTTTATCATCAGAAGAGCGACTATTCGAAGGAAGTCTCTCCCCTTTTGATTACCGGCATTTCGTCGGCAACATCTGATGGTTCCTATGGGAGTGGATGCTTCATCGCCCATCTTTCCAGCACTCATCGATTTCCATGAGTGTACATCATGCCTGATACTCTGGATGCCTGATACTCTGGCCTTCGTACAGCGCGTATGAAATTAGGCGGCAGGTTTTCATCCCTCTCCCCAATGAATGGAAATAACCTGTTGTTTGTTTAGAAGAATAAACCTTTAATGAAAAAATAACATAATTCTGACTTTCTCCTAGCAAATCTTCCGTATCATAGAGCAGACTTTGATTTTCTGAATTTTTCGCTGTTGATTTCAAATATCCTGATCACCGTTGATCTCAAATATCCTGAATGCTGTTGATTTTCCTTACGCTAACCATGATTTATCAATAATCATTCATAAGATTTGCTGGCAATCATTCATAAGGCACTTATAAAGCATTCTAAGGCATTCATAAGAATTGATTGCGAGTTTTACCGGTTTCATATTTGAAAGGAAAACCATGAGATGGAATTTACGGGGCGAAGCTCTATCGAAAAAGGGAAGACAGGGATAGCCTCAGTGAAGTAATGAAGTAATGAGAGGCAGAAAAATGAAGGAAATGATAAGCAAGAAGAAAATAGTATACATCGTTATCGTTCTTTTTATGGGAATATGGATTACTCAGTGTTCATCCCCCAAGGATATGAAAGAAAAATACTATCAAAGGGGAATACAGCTCATGGAAAAATCGGATTATACCAAAGCCAAATTAGAATTTAAAAATGCTTTGAAAGTTGATCCCAAATTTGACAAAGGATACTATAATCTGGCTTCCTGCGAATTTCAGCTTAAAGATTTGAATAAGGCATTTGTCATGGCCAGTAAAGCGATTGAGCTGAATCCAGACTATCTGGAAGCTCAAATTCTTCTGGGACGTATCTATCTTCTGGCGAAAAAATGGGATGAAGCAAAGGAAAGGGTCGAGCTGGTACTCCAAAAGGAACCCTCGAATAGCGAAGCCCTTCTTTTGAAATCCTCTCTTTTTTTTACTCAGGGACAATATCCCCAGGCAGAGAAAATTCTCAGGAAGATTATCTCTCTTGGAGACAGTAGTCCTGAACGTACCGGCGAAGGCACCGGCAAGGGCGTTGCCCATGAAGATAACAGCATCCAAGCCTATCTTTTGCTCTCTCAAATATATCTTCGGCAAAAATACCTGGAAAAATCGGAAAATATTTTAAGGGAAGGCATTTCCAGGCTCAAGGATACATCAGTACTTTCTCTTGCCCTGGCTAATGTCTCTATCATTCAGGATAAATTGGATGCGGCAGAGAAGATTTACAAAAACAATAAAGATCAACTCCTTCTTGCCCGGTTCTACCTTCAGATTGAAAAATCGGCTGATAAAGGAAAAGCGGTATTGCAGAAGCTGATAGATGAGGAGCCGGACAAAGAGGAATACCGCATATTACTGGCCCAGACATATGCGAATAACAAAGAAGAGGATAAGGCACGGGTGATTCTGCAAGAGGGTATCAAAAAGATCTCTCCCGGCTATAAGCTTCGTCTTGCTCTTGCAGCTTTTTATAAAGACCATCAACAAACGGAAAAAACCATTGAGCTTTTGAAGGAAACGGCTGCTCTTGAGCCGGAGAGTGTAGAGTCTCTGGCAATATCGAATCAGCTTGCCCGGCTCTATGCAGATCAAAACAAGCCTGATTTGGCCTTAACGGAACTCAATCAGGTTATCGCAAAAAATCCCAAGGATTTCAAAGCCCATTTTTTACGGGGTGAGATATTTTTAGGATATAAGAAAGGACTTGAGGCTATTGGCGAATTTAACCATTGCATTAACCAGGAGCCAAACTATGCTCCGGCGTATGACCGGCTGGCCAGGGCGCATCTGTTAAATAAGAAAGAGAATCTGGCAGTAGATTACCTGAAAAAAGCGCTCGCCTTGAATCCCAAATTATACTCCTCTCTCGATTCTCTCCTTGATATCTACTGGAGGCAAGAGGCCGTAGAGGATATCGTCACTCAGCTCAAGACGCTGGCAGACAAAAATCCAAAAGATATCGCCATTCTGGGTAAGCTCGGTGATACGTATGCGAAGATGAATGAATTGAGTAAAGCGGAAAGCTCCTATCAAAAGGTGCTGGAAGTAGATCCTAATAATCCAATGGCTCATTATCAGTTGGGAATACTATCCATAAAGCAAAAAAAGAAAGAGGAAGCCAAGACGCGGTTTCAAAAAGCGCTTGCAGGCAAAAGCGGCTATTTCCCTGCGCTGGAGGGTCTTGTCGGTTGTCTTCTCGAAGAGAAAAAAGCGGATGAAGCACTACAGATATGCTCCCGGCATTTTAAAAAGTTTCCTGACCATATCATGTACGACTTGCTGGGCCGCATTCATATCGTCAATCAAGATAAAGAGGAGGCCAGGAAAGCCTTTGTCCAGGCCATTACGGCCCAGCCTGGCTGGCTTACGCCCTACTCTCAACTGGTTGAGTTGTTTTCACGGGAGGGAAAGCACGGCTGGGGACTGGCCTTTTTTCAGGAACTCAAAAAGAAAAACCCGCAGCACCCCCTTTCCGATTTTGCCTGCGGGCTGCTTTATTTAAAGGATAAAGAGTACGGCAAGGCCAAAGATACTTTTGAGAAGATTTTAGAAGTATATCCCACCTTCTCGCTCGCCGCCAATAACCTGGCCTATATGTATGCGGAATATTTTCCTTCAAAGGAAAATTTAGAGAAAGCTCAAGTCATGGCCGCCCAGTTTGTCCAGGATCATCCCAATCAATATAACGCCATGGATACCTTGGCCTGGATTTATTGTAAACAGGGGCAGTATCAAAAAGGGATAGAAATCTATAAGAACCTTGGACGCCTGAGTATGAGTAATCCGGTGTATGCCTACCATTTGGGAATGTGCTATTTAAAAGGGGGAGACAAAGACAATGCCTGTCGCTATCTGGAAAAAGCCGCTGATTCCCCGATGAATCTGGATGAAACACGAGAGGCCAGGAAAGAACTTGAGAAGCTGAGAATGCTGTAGCCCTGGGTGAAATGAAATGAAAAAAATTTACTACTTCAAAGTGTTACGGATCAGGGGGAATGTTTCATGGATGAGAGTTGTTGATTGTTTTAAAAATTGTTTTAAAAGCCTCCGGAGGATTAAACTGTGGCAAAACAAGATGATGAAAAATCCAGGGATAATGCTGAGGGAAAAAGCGGCATGGATGCCTCGAAAAATAAGAAAAACTCTACCAATAAAACCGCTGCTCTCTTAGAGTACCTTAAAGGACTGTCAGAGGAAAAGTTCACTGGCTACATAAAGATTAACTTTACACAAGGATGTATTGCACGGGTCGAAAAATTTGAAGAAATATTAAGACAAGTAACCTGAGTCGTGGGAGAAGCATTAAAACCTTAACCCCTATAGCACTGGATAGGAAAAGATGAAAAAGAAAATAAAATTGTTACCGTACGTTTTTGTTGTAGCAATTATGACTATCACTTTTCCCTGTAGTAAAACCATGGCTGCCTACTTCGTACAAGATCACCTTATCCAAGTGATCACCGGCACAGAAAATGATGAAGAAGTAGCCGTCGACCTGGGAACTGTCGAATCCTGGTATCTCAGCAACCCGGAAGGCAGAAACGTCACACTTATCCAACCTGAAGCAGGTTTTCGGATTGGATATTTTGCAAAGAATAACTGGAATGATCTTCGTATGGCTATGTTCTCTCACAAAAGGATCTATGCTGACAAGACCATGGGGATACCCAATTGTTATATCGCCTATTTCGTAACAAATTCAACGGGAAAACCGGATGTTCACTATGAGAGGCAACTTACCACCTTTGAAAGCGCCTTCAATATGGTAGCAGGCTGTTATACAATGCTTGAAGGAAAGGACGGAAAAAGGAATGTAGTTTCTATCCCCTCACCTAAAACAAGTCCAAAATCCTATTACTTTAATATGAATTTTATTGGAAAAACACTGGGAAGTCTTGGTGGGTTATTAGATCAAGGTGCAGGTGAAATAAGTGTGGAGGCTTTTAATAACCCGAATTCCTGTTATTATGTAGATGCATATCTCTACAAATTCGAAGGGAAAAAGATACCAGATCCATCTAACCCATTAAAAACTACATGGGAAGCCGGATTTATTGAAGGTAAACACACACCTTATATTGCCATGCTCCGTTTTTATGAAGACGGCAGCGTGGTATTAAATCCTTTTGTCACGTTAACATTAACCATTGAAGGTCAGGGGACCGTGGGCGTTATCCCCTGGTATGATCCGAATGATCTGAAGATACTGCCGAAAATTGATGCTGACGGAAACGTTATCCTGTTTGATGTCATGGAGTGTGCCAAGAAAGATACGGTAATCACCCTGATGAAAGATATTGATGTCCAGCTCAAAGCGAACGCAGCCATGGATTGGAGATTTATTGAATGGGGATGGTACCAGGAGGATCAAAACAATCCTGTTACCATAAAGATGAATAATGACAAAGAGATATCCGCTGTCTTCAAGGAAACGGGAAAATGCTGGGGCGACTTTGACAATGACGATGATGTTGATGGAAGAGATCTGGCTCATTATGAGGATTGCGAAAATTCTATAAAAGACCTGGATGTATCCAAGTTCGCAGGATCTTTTGGAAAAGCCGAGTGTCTGGAAAAGCCCCCTCTTATCATCATCGATCCCAATATCGTAAAAGTTACTATCGATGGGCAAGGTACGGTAGAGCAATATCCTGCATGTTGCGATACGGTCGAGCTGAAAGCCCACCCCTATTCAGGGTGGATATTTGATCATTGGGATAATGACCCGAACGATACGGATGATACAACGATTGTCAAGCCGGATGGTAACAAGGCGGTCAAAGTCAAGGCAACTTTTACCATGCTGCCCTATCAATTAACGAGCAGGGTAATAGGCAACGGCAGCCTGGAGCCGAGTTCGGGAACGTATACGGATACCACCAGAGTCACGCTGAAAGCGACACCGGACGCTGGCTATCAGCTACAATCATGGAAAGGGACCGACCATGACGGTATAAAAAATACTACCAACACCGTCACGGTGGATAGGGACCGGGAGGTGACAGTAACCTTCATCTCCATTTACGATATTGATACCGATGAAGACCGTGTACCCGATATCGAAGAAAAAGGACCGAAAGGGGATAACCCGAATTATGACGGCAATGGAGATGGTATTGCGGATTGCCTTCAACCCAATGTCGCTTCTCTGCATATTGGTAACGGCCAGTATTACATCACCCTCGCATCACCCTCTTTAATCCAGATCCCGGAGATGATACCCATTGACCTGAGCGATCTCGGCGATGTTCCCAATCCTCCCTCTGATGTTATCCTCTGGGGTTTATTTGAGCTCAATTTTTCGTTAAGCAGTTTAAATACTGACGGATCGACCACAGTGACCATTTATCTTCCACCGGAAATCACCTCCGATACCTATTATAAATATGGTCCCACACCCGATGATCCTGATAATCCTCATTGGTATGCCTTTTTATACGATGGTCAAACCGGAGCCAAAATCCAAGGGAATATTATCACTCTCTATTTTATCGACGGCGAAAGAGGGGACGACGACCTGGTCGCTGATGGAAATATCATCGATATCGGTGGCCCTGCTCTTACGACGAAGTCCCATTCCTCCGGCAATGGTTCAGGTGGCTGTTTTATCGACAGCCTGAAATAATTATTCTCTACACAAGGACACTTTTTCCATCCTCTGCCGCAGCAAGGGCTCTTCGTTTCGCGCAAATGACCGAGGTATCCTTTGGCGCGGTAACACCAGATCTCTGCCAGAGGAAAGACCCAGTTGCCGAAAATCCATGCGATAAGTTTCTTCGAATCGAGAAAAGACTTAAATTAATACGAAATTAATATGGACATAATAATCTCATAATGAATGTACTTTATAATGCTTCGGAAATTGATGATGAGTATGGATGATAATTAATATTTTCCTAAATGGGTACTTTGCTGACTTCTTTGTTTTTTTAAGGACCAGGAAGCCCCGTATATTCAACAGCGCGCTCTTGGCTATCCCCTCCTGACAGCGGTCAGGGGACGAGGAATGGGAGGAGAAATGAGAGCGGGCATGATTGTAGAAAGGGGGTGACATTAAAGGAGGGAAAAACGGTCAAGAGATTGACAAAGTCAAGGCATATCACACTGAAAAATAATGATGATAACAAGTACCATATATGGAGACTATCGAATGAAGAAAGTAGTCAGTATCTTATTTGCTGCATGTTTAGTATTTGCCCTCATGAGTAATGCCAATGCTTATTGGGAAGAAGGAAATCTTTATCAGGTTATTTTCAATGAAGTCGAAGGCATTGAGTATGGATATGATTTAGGTGCTATCAGTGGTATGGGAGCTGTTAAAACTATTGCGGATCCTGGTGTCATGGATGGTTATTATACAGGATTTTTCAGCTATATCAAAAACACCGATGGTAGCTATGATTACTACTGGGCTACTACCAGTCCCACTGCTCCTTCATTCTCTACCACTAAGACAACCACCTTTTCGAGTGCCTTTAATAGCACGGTTAAAGGTGCATGGTATAGCAATGATTCGGATGCAGATGGTGACGCTCAAATCTCGACTTCTAACCCTAGCTCATATTGGTATTCATTTGATAGCCACGCTGTACATGGACAGTATGCTGGCTTCAACAAAGATTTTTCTGATGGTGAAGACAGCCTTTCAGATGGATTTGTTGGTAAAATGTACCTCTATCAGTTCCACAAAGTAGGATTAGGTGCTCCCGTTCTTGTTACGGGTGACACGCCTTACCGGATGGAGATCAGCACTGTTCCTATTCCCGGCGGATTATTACTCCTCGCTTCTGGTATTCTGGGCCTGGTCGGTATTAAAAGAAGACATAGTGCATAAGGTCCGGTCTTAATACTTTTTTAGATTTTCTCATCTTTGAGCTTTTTCATCACGGTTTTTTCCGGAATTTTCAGTCCCTTACATAACGTATCGTAACAAATCAGTGGCAAGGAGACTTAATTATGTCTAAAAGATTTTTGCAGATCTTTATTATTCTGGCGGCAATTGCAGCAATGGCTGGCTCTTCCGTAGCACGGAACTATGAAATTAACCTTTACGGTGCATCAGCACAATACCTTGTCTGGAATGAACAGGCGAGAGATTTCTTACAGAATGTGGTGGGTTGTACGGGCATTAAGTATACCGGAGATGGAAAACTTGGTATAACCATGGGTACGAAGGGCGCGGATACGTATATCATTCGCTATACTGCCAAAGCTTCTTATGATGGTATTTATGCTTGTAAAGGTCAAGTACCTCCTCCAGAAGTAGGCGGCCAGCCTTCATGCTCAAGCGCAGGTCCAAGATATCGTGATATGATAGACGAGTCTCTGGTGTCGGAAGCAGATTGGGCCGACCACACTATCGATCCGGCCACTACTCCCAAAAAATGCTGTATCGTAACCGTTGGCGCCTCAGACGTTGCCGGTGAAACCTTCTCTCAATATTCAGAAGGTCAACTGAAAGGACATCTGGGTGGCGGCTGGGTAACACGTAATTTACAGCCGATCGATACTACCGGATTGATCTATCACAGACCTCTTGTTGTGCCTTTTGGCTTTTTTGCCAACAATGCCCTGGCCTATAATCCTTCGGCTCTTCATACTGAGTATGACCCCAATAACGTGACCAACCTTACCCGCTTACAGGCTGTATTGATTTTCTCCGGACAGGCTAGCATGTG
This sequence comes from bacterium, assembly GCA_040752695.1. Classification (GTDB taxonomy): domain Bacteria; phylum SZUA-182; class SZUA-182; order DTGQ01; family DTGQ01; genus DTGQ01. Next base: position 28,082 of record JBFMGO010000040.1, on the reverse strand, counting down.
GACCGATTTCTGCCCCTGGCCTCCCTGCTGGTGGCCAATTCCATGGCCTCCAATCTGGTGGCCCAGACATTTCGTCAAACCTTCTATATATCCTGAAAAATACATCGTTCGTTGTATGCGTCATGCAGGGTCTGGAACCCATGCAACTCTTCATGCAGCAGTCATGCGTGGAGACTGGCCATTGGTCACATCTGAGAGCGAGTCAACCTTTTTTAACGATGGTTCTTCCGACATGATGAAATGTATCGAGCAGAATGCCGGATATGATGGCGAGATAGCTGCTGCTGTCGGTTATGCAGATGCAGACCAGGGATGCGGCCCGAATACGAGTTATCCAACTACCTATCAGCTCACCTATCAGGGTGCACCTGCCAACAAATACACCATCGCCTTAGGTGTCTATGACTTCTGGTCAGCTCAGTGGTTGTATGAGTGCTACACGAGAGGTCAAGATACAGCTCTTGATGCACTTCACGCTCAATTCTTCACCTATGCAGATAGTCATCTCCCAGCCTCCAAGGCTAACTTCTGGGCAAACAAGACTGAAATGACTGTCGAAAAAGCGACCGATTGGTCTTATCCCGGCCGCATATAACAATGCCCAGGCTGTAATTTATAAGTAGTCGGTACTCATCAAGCAGGGTCTCTCCTTATTGCAAGGAGAGACCCTCATACTTTAACCCTCAACAAAATAACCATTCAATGAGAGATTTAGCATGTCAGAACAAGAAAAAAAAGGTTTTATCCTCGCATTTCCGCTCATCATAGTTTTCTTCCTTTTCTCCTCTCTTTTTGGTTGTACCGGTATTCATAAGCAAAGCCTCGTGAAAAATGGTGACCAGATCCGGTTGGATTATACCTGCCGCTTTCCTGATGGCACAGTAGTCGCAACCACTTCGAAAAATATCGCTGAGGATGATGCCTCCTATCCGAAATCATCAGCTTTTGCACGGCAGAACGTATATAATTATCTTTCCCTCAAAGCTGGTGAGCAGATTCCGATTTCAAAGGATAATTTTCTTACAGGGATCGATGATGTTATTAAAGCCAAACTCTCCCAATTCATTGTTGGAAGTGAAGTGGAAAAAGAATACAGCTTCGAGCTCGATGCAAATGTGCCTGCCAATCTCAAACCAGAAGACCGCTTTCTCTCTATGACCAGAGTCAGGAGAAGACCAAAAGAGCTCAAGATGAGCAAGGCATCTTATATTGAATCCCACCGGGGCATGGAGCCGACAGTGGGACAGGAGGTGAAGATTCCCGATCCCTTGTTTTCAGCGAAAATTACCTCTATCGGCGAAGAAAGCATTACTGCCGGGCTTTTTGCCGAGCCTAATTCCATAGTCCCCGTTCCTCCCTTCAGAAAGGGAATAATCCGGGACAAGGGCGATCATTACGATATCGAAATTGATGCCAGGGCCGGAGACCTGGTGAGAGCCGGTTCTTTTGTAGGGAAAATAAGCAATGTGAATGACCAGGCAATACTCGTCGATTTCGGTCATCCTTTTGGCGGAGAAAAGCTAACCTGTCAGGTCAAGGCATTGGCAAATCCTTCTCCCCAGGATACATCTCAAAGCAGGGAAAACCAGCCGGAAGACAAGAACAAAGTGCAGAAAGGAGACCTGATTTATATTGACTATACTATATCTTTAGAAGATGGTCAGGTCTTTTTTACAACTCAAGATTCTGTCGATCAGGATCCCGGCAGGGTAAAAATGGCAGCCTATCAAAAACCGAAGCAATTCACTCCTGTAGAAATGATCGTGGGTGAACTGGATATGATTCCTGGATTATCCGAGGCTTTGATCGGTTTCGTAGTTCATCAAACAGGCAAGATTACCATTCCTGCCGACAAGCTCGGTATCCCCCGCGACGAAAAAAAAATACAAAAATTACAACGAGTTAAAAGAATACCAAAGATACAGACAATACCGGCTGATCAATATGTTCAAAAATTTAAAACCTTTCCCAATCTTCATGACCGTGTTCACCTGACTCCCTATTTTGATGCTGACGTAACCGAAGTTACCCCGCAGTATGCCAGGCTCGAAGCTATTGTTGAAGATGGAGAGCAGATAGAAGACCCCTTTGGAACAGCCGGAGTCTACCTGGACGGGAATGATGTCGTGATTTCCATGCAGCCTACTATCGGCGCTTCAATCCAGCTTGATGAGGGAAAGGTAGGAATCATTACTCAGGCGGATGATGAGAGTTTCACCGTCGATTTTAATCACCCTCTGGCAGGCAAGAACATTGTTATCGATTTTGAAGTGGTTTCTCTTACCAAGGAATCGGAATTCAAGGGAAAAGAACTCTCCTGGATGGAAGATCATGACCAGGCACTCGCTCTTGCCAGACAGGAAAATAAACCGGTTGTACTTCTCCTGTATGCGGACTGGTGTCCGTGGTGTCAGAAATTGTTCCAGGAAACCTTTCCGCATCCTCTTATCAATGCCCTTGCTGATGACTTTATCTGGCTGAAAATCAATTCGGAAAAGGAAAAAAAGTATAAGGAACTCTACCAGCAGGATGGTTATCCGTTGATTGTCCTTATGGACGCTCATTCGGATATCATCAAAAAAATGAACGAATTTGTCACTGCACCTTCATTACGGAAGGAACTGGATCTTTGTTTGGAAAATCATTAGAAATTACCGAAAAAGCTCTGCTCCTCCTGGTAATTTTCATGATCTTTGGCATATCTGTGGCAAGAGGAGAAGCGGAGGATGGATCTTTAGCGGAGGATGAGGAGGTTACCTTTCAAATCAAAAAATTTATCATTGAAGGGAATACCGTTTTGGATGATAAGGAGGTAGAGCAGGAAGTTTCTTTCTATAAAGGAAAAGGGAAAACGGAAAAAGATGTGATGGAGGCACGTGCAGCGCTGGAACGTTTCTTTCACCGGAAAGGATATCCTACAGTCCTGGTAAATATTCCGGAACAAACCATAAAGGATGGAGTAGTCAGGTTCCAGGTCATTGAATCCAGGGTCGGAAAGGTGACCATCACCGGAAACCGGTTTGTTACCAAAAAGAAAATCATGCGGCAGCTATCCAGTTTCCAATCCGGCACTGTTCTTTATCTGCCCAGCGTCAAGGAGCAATTAGGCCGCATCAGCAGCAATCCGGATCTCCAGGTAAAACCGGTCCTGATCCCTGGAAGAGAATTGGATATCATCAATGTCGAACTGCAAGTAAAAGACCGGCTTCCCATTCACGGGAATCTCGAGGTGAATAACCGCTCCACTCATTCCACTCCGGATTTAAGGGCCATATGCGCACTGCGCTACGATAATCTCTGGCAGATGGATCACACCATAGCAGCTCAATATCAGACCTCGCCAGAGGATCGGAGTGAGGTCCAATCCCTTTATTTTTCCTATTCCCTTTCACCTCCCTGGGAGTTTGAGCATACCATGTCTTTATACTATATTAAGTCGGACAGTGAGACAGCCACGGAAGGCGGGGAGATTCACATACTCGGGAAGGGGAGTATTGCCGGCTTTAGATACTTTATCCCTTTTTATACTTCAGACTACTGGCAGCATACGATCTGCCTGGGCATCGATTATAAAGATTTTAAAGAAAACATTGGCCTGAAAAACGGAGAAGGTGAGGACACGGATACTCCTCCGGTTCCCATTCAGTATGTTCCTCTCTTTCTATCCTACAGCACCACTTTTCCTGATTCATACGGTTCAACAAATGTGAGTACTTCATTTAATATGGCCTTTCGAGGGCTTTCGACCGAAAAGGAAGAATTTAAGAAGAAGCGCTATCGGGCGAGAGGGAATTATTTTTTTCTGACAGCCCGGGTAGAGCGCTCCTTTCCCTTGCCAGAGGGTGCCGGCCTGTTATTCAAATTGGATGGACAACTGGCCAACCAGCCTTTGATTTCCAATGAGCAATATCCTGCTGGAGGAATAGATAACCTCAGGGGGTATAAGGAAAGCGAAGAGCTTGGAGATAATGCGGTTCATCTCACTACGGAGATTCAAAGCCCCAACCTTTTCCGGCTGATTGGCTTCTTTAGATCAGATAATCTGAAGGTGCACGCTTTTTACGATGCAGCATTCCTGCAGGTGCTCGACAAGTTGAGCGAGGACAGCCGGGAGACCACCGTGGAAAGCAAGAATATGGGTATTACTCTTCAGGGTGTCGGTATCGGCCTTGCGGGGACTTTTGGTAAACACTTTCAATATGGATTTGACTGGGGAGTTGCCCTGAACGAAACTGACATGACTTCAAAGGGCGAGGCACAGAGTTATTTCTATTTAACCTATCAATTCTAAAGGAAATTCTTTATGATAAAAGGGTTCAGAAAGAATAAGCTCAGGGGAAAGGGAGTGGTCTTTTTCATGGTTTTTAACCTCTGCCTGGTACATCTTCCCGCCTTTGGAGAACCTTTGATCCCCGGATATTATGGCTCGAAAAATCTTCCTCCCCCCCTCCCGAATACCCTCCCCCAGGTGAAAATGGAGGCAGGTCAAATCAAAGCCGATGGTATCAAGTCCGTTGTAAGGACGAGTGATAACCAGCTTACCGTATATCAGGAGGAGAAAGATGCCGTTATTAGCTGGGAGTCGTTCAATATCGGCAAGGATGCGCATGTTCATTTCGATCAGGATAAGCAAACCAGTTGGACGGTCTTGAATCGCATCTTTGATCATAGTCCCAGCCAGATTTTCGGAAGACTTACGGCGGATGGAAAGGTTTATTTGATTAATCAAAACGGTATTCTTTTCGGCCCCGGTTCACGAGTCAATGTCCATTCCCTGATAGCCTCTTCTTTGAACCTGCATAATGATGATTTTATGGATAGGGAAAACAAGGATTTTAAAAAAAAATTATGGTTTAGACTGGAAAATTACCAGGATCCATCGAGTGATCCTCCTTCCGATGCTGTCGTTTCCAACCACGGACAGATAGAAACTGAATATGGAGGCTCCGTCTTCCTGTTTGGATCTTCGGTAGAGAATCACGGCATTATTGAATCTCCAGCCGGGCAGATCGGTCTTGCAGCCGGATGTGCGATTGAACTGGTAATGCTAGACAACCCTGATCCAGCGCGGCTTGGCTATCTGGTGAAAAACCGGGCAGAAGAAGAGCCTGCTGTGGATGTTGAAGGTGAAGCAGTGAATTTTGAAAGCGGCCAGCTCATTTCAGACCTTGGTCTGGCAGGTATGTACGGACGGACAATCAGGCAGGAGGGTTTAATACGGTCTGTCAGGGCTGTCCAGAGAAATGGAAATATTGAATTGCTGGCTTCAGAAAAAGTGACCACAGGGGAAAAAAGCATTACCGCCTGTTCAATAAGTGATTCGCAGGAAAAAGTTATTGGATCTTCATTGATGAAAAGTGAAATCAATATAGGAGGGTGGACTCCGGAGCCGAATCCGAAACCCGAAGATACGCCTTCTCTTGAAAATACATCAGTAGATCAAATAGAGCATAAGGGAATCATCATTGCCCCTTCGGGTACTGTAAACATGCGGGCATTGGATAAAGTTTACCTTGGGGAGGGGAGCGTAATCGATGTAAGCGGCCTGTGGGCGGCCCTATCGGCTGAAGATCACATTCTGAAAGTAAAACTCAATAGTGTTGAATTAAGGGATGATTTTGGGCAGAAATATGGCCCGCTCAAGGAAACGACGATCTCGTTCAATGCCTATACGGGATCATCAATCGGCAATGTTTCCAATTCCCTCGATCTAGAAGAAAAAACAGCCATTGAGAACTGTACGGAAGGCGGAAAAATTGAGGTAGAAGCCCTATCAGGGGATATTATCTTTAAAAAGGGAGCTTCTCTTGATTTTTCCGGCGGCGGTATTTTCTATGCACAGAGCTTCGGAAGTACAACAAAAGTATTAGCCGGAAATAAGATCTACGATATCAGCGCTGCACCACAATGGATTCATTATGACAAGGTCTTGGATACTTTCTATGAAGAATATCCGCGGTTTGGTGTCAAGATACCCTATAAGGGACTCTATTACGGTGGAGTTGTACCTATTTTGGATTATCTGCCCTCTCACTTTGAAGGTCATGATGCCGGATCGCTTTTTCTTCGGGCCAGGAGGATAGTACTTGATGGACGGTTGGATGGTTCAGTTACCCGAGGCGTCTTTCAAACTCAATTATCCACGCCCCTGGATGAATTCGGCTATGAAACAATCAGCAAAGGTGCCAAGCAGCCTCAGGGAGGAAGCCTTCAGATAGGCGATTATTATCTTGATAAATTATATCCAGTCAGGGATCTTTGTACCAATGAAATTGTCATCCAGCCCGAGGTGCAGCCTCTTGAGGACCTTGGACCTGATGATCAATTGTCCGACACGTACATCAGCCGGATATCAGAACATCAGATAAACGAGACCGGATTATTCAATTTTTCCGTTTACAGCAACATTGGAATAACCACCGAGAAAGATACCCGCATCGCTTTGCCTGCCGGAGGATTTTTCGACGCAGCAGCGCGTAGTATCGTACATCAGGGAGAAATCAGTGTTCCATGCGGCATGATTAAATTGAACAGCGATAGTAACTTTACCTCCGATGGTGGGGACAATCCTCTTGACTTGCCGGAGAATTTGCCTGAAGGAATTCATATTAAAGAAAACAGCGCATTAATTGCCAGTGGAGAGAAAATCGATTATCTTTTACCTCTTAATGTCAGCAGGGTAAATGGCGGAACTATCACTCTTATTGATAGAGGAATACCTCAGAGTGGAATCCATATCGAGCAGGGATCTTTGCTTGATGTGAGTGGCGGATACACCATCAATGGCACCGGGAAGATAAAGGGAGGGGATGCCGGTACTCTGGAATTAAGGAGTTTACGCCTTTCTTTGAATGGCGACCTGCACGGGCATTCTCTGTGCGGACAGTCCGGCGGTACTCTTTCGCTCCACACGGGTGAGATCAGGGTTATTCCCGAAAACTCACTTCAAACCGAAAACACGGGAGAAGAACTGATTCTGTCAGATAACGCTTTTACATCTACAGGCTTTACTCATATCAAACTGATAAGTGAAGACAATATACAGATCACAGACGGATCTGTTCTTACTCCCTCTCAGGCAAAACTGCCTGAGCCTCTGTTAAAAATAACTTCCTCTTCTTCTCAACCGGCCCATATCGGATTAGGGGAAGAGCCCGATCCATACTCTTCACCATATGTCATGCTTCCCCTGGGATATCTTGGTCCATCTTCCATAACCTGTATTGCCGGAGAGAGTGTAGACAGAGAGAATAAACCTGCGTCCACTACTGAAGCCGAGCTGAAAATAGATTCAGGAGCAAAGGTGCAGACCTCGCCAGGCGGAAAGATCAAAATGAAGGCCAATATAACCACGATAGCGGGGTGCGTGGAATCTTTAGCAGGTACTATCTCCATCTCTGCCGATGAGCATGATCTTACCCTCGAAGAGACCGGCAGGATTATAGCAGCCGGTTTTAACAAGCAGGATGAAAAACCGCTGGCCGATGGTTTGCCGTATGGATCTACACCGCTGCCCGGTGGAAGCGTCAAGCTCGAGGCAAGCAAAGTGGATAGCGGAAATCTCTATCTGAAGAATGGATGCCTGATCGATGTTTCAGGCTCTGAGCCCACCTTCATCCTTATGGGAAAAAATGATGGAACGTATGAGTCCTTACCAGCAGCCGGCAGTGCCGGGAGCATCACCTTAGCCTTTGGCGGAAATATAAATCCCTCGAAAGATAATAATGATAAAATCATTCAGGGCAGGCTGGAAGGTGTAAAACTGATCGGGCATGCGAAAATGGAGGGTGTTACCGGTGGCGAACTCATTCTTGAACAGAACAATAGTAATCATGGATTATCTCTTTATGTTGATGACATGAAAAGGGTGGTACAGAAGGGTTCTTTGGATCAAAGCGGCGGGTTCGATGCTCTTGTCGTAAGAAGCCGGCGTGAGATTGATTTTGAAGAATCCCTGAGCTTAACTCCCCAAAGAAGTCTTATCCTCGATGCTCCTTTATTGAAAGCATCAGGAGCGGAAAACCTGCAAATCTATCTTCGAAGCCCATGGCTTTGTATCATGAACAGTGATCAATATAATACAGAGCCACTACAAAAGGGAGGGGCATTGATACGGTGCGCCGGAAATTGGATTGATATAAAGGGGGATATTCAGTTTTCCGACTTTCAGGATGTCCACCTGAAGTCAGAACACGATTTGACTTTGAGTGATACGCATAACTTAATGAAAATCGGGGATAACTTCATGGATTTCGGATGGAGGGGAAACCTGAATACCGCTGGTGATCTGACTCTGGAGGCAGAGCGGATTTATCCTACCACCCTCTCTCAGTTTACTATTCATTCCGACCAAAAAGTCACCATACTGCCTGGAAAGGGAACCCCCACCAGCCATGTATATTCTGCCGGGGGCAAACTGACTATCGAGGCTCAAAATATTGAACACAGAGGGACATTGGCAGCGCCAATGGGCGAAATCATTCTCTGTCAGACAGAAGAGACTGGTGAGGCAACAGATCGGATATATCTGGCTGCTGGAAGTAAAATAACCACAACGGGGGAAACCCCGGTTAATTATGGAGAACTCTCCATTTCCTCATGGACCATTCCTGATAAGAGTGATAAAGCAAACCCGAATAAGACCCAGGAAGCTCTGATACCTCATGATTCAGTATCCCTGAATGGATCCGAGGTTATTCTTGATGCCGGTGCACAGATTTCCGTTGATGGTGGTGGATCGATATTTGCCTATCAGTTTTTGCCAGGCATTGAGGGTACGGAAAATCCTCTTTCAAGGGAAGGGCGATATGTCATTTTCCCTGACAACAGCATTGTGCGGCCGGGAAGGGCCATATACCTTGAGGGAGTTTCAGGAGTATCCGAAGGGGTCTATTCACTTCTGCCCGAGGAATTTGCATTCTTGCCAGGCGCAATGATTATTACCGATCTTGGTGTCTATCATGCCTATGATACCTCTTTGCGTTCAAATGGAGGAAGTCCGGTGACCAGGGGATTTCCGACCATACGCGACAGCGGGTACACAGAAAACGTTCCGCACCTTTACGCGGTAAGCACGGGAGAAAAGGAGATAACGGCAAAGCAGGAAGGAAACCTCAGCACCATGCAAATAAAAATGACAGCCGGAGACGCTGAAGGATATTTCAATCAATTTCAAATGACAGCAGGAGATGCCGGCAGGATTTCCATCAAAGGAGACACTTCCATTCTGGAAGGAGCCATGAGCGGAAAACCCTTCCAGGATCCAGAGCATCCAGAGATATCATATGAAGGAAACCTGATCGAACTGAGTGGCAAAACGATTTTTATCGGGCAAAGCTATAATGCACTGCTCCCTGAATTTTCCTTCGATGACCAAATACCCGAGGATTTGAAGGATAAACTGTATGTCGATGTCAGCGCGCTTTCGGCAAAGGGATTCAAGGAAATCTCCCTTGGCCATATTGAGAAGAATGGGGAAGAATATCAGGGGACCGAGTATATCACGGTGCAGGAGGGGGCCCATCTTTTTGGGACAAACCTTACCCTGTCTGCAACGAAGGGAATTACCGTACAGCCAGGCGCACAACTGAATGCAGAAGCGCAAAAGGATGCTGAAGGACACATCCCAGAAAATGAAGGACATATAAGCCTGATATCCCCAAAGGGGAAGGTAACCATTGCGAAGGATGCCCTTTTGGAGTCAAGTCATGCTCTCAACCTGGAATGTCAGAACCTTACCGTTGCAAGTACAGATAATATTCAGGTAAAGAGCAGCACCCTGAACCTGATGAGTGACCGGATTGCAATCGTGTCTGATCTTTCTTTGCAGCAGAACGAAACCGATTTTGCTTTCACTCCCGAGGAGCTCAACCGCATTACCAAAGGCTTTACGCATATTATCCTTACCGGCCGCACGGAACTGGTTTTTCAAAAAGCACTTGAATTTCATTTAGGCGATGTTTTCCTGACTCTTGACACACCAAAGATTACCGGGCTTCTTGAGATTACCGACCTTCCTGCCGATGAACTCACCGTTAAGATTACCGGTCGGGAAATTACCGAGGGAGATACCGTTCGTTATGTCCCTCTCAAAAAAATAAGCCTTCTGAATACCACCGACAACCTTCCAGGTACTGGAAGCACCCTGTCGAATACCGGTACCCTGTCCCTCGATGCTGAAGAGATCGTCATCGGAAATGGAGATATTTTTCTTGAAGGTTTCAGGATAATCGATCTCAAGAGCAAAAATAACCTGACCCTCAGCGGAATTGGATCTATTACCGCCAAGGGAGATGAATTGAATATCACCGCAGCGCGGGTGACTACATCTCCTTATCTGGACAAAAAGCTTTCTCCCCAGAATCAAGATCTGCCTTATGAAGTCGCCCGCTTCACGATTAATGCACCGGCCGGCAAGGTAACCATAAACGGGAACAGTGAAGGAACGAAAGGTGAGAGTACCGTTCCAGGAGGAACCCTGAACATCTCAGCCAACGATATCATCCTGAACAAAGGAATTATCGAGGTCCAAAGCGGTCAGATTACCCTTCATGGCAATGGTTCCGGTGAAGGCCAGGGGATTTTTCTCAAAGACCACTCTCAAATTTTAGCTCAGGGAAGTGATTATGCTTCTGGAGGAAAGGTTTCCCTCTCCACCGAAGTGGGACAAATAGATATGGCGGATAACACACTCATTGATGTCTCAGCGGGCGCTCAGGGCGATGCGGGAACCCTCAGCCTGTATGCACCCAAAGGAACGGTCGTTCTCGATGGTGATATAAAAGGAGATGCCGGAGAAAAAGAAACAGAGGAAGAAGAGACCACGAAAGGTCTTGGTGGCAGATTCATTCTCGATGCAGACCGATTCGGCATCGTGGAAGGTAAAGTCGATCTTTCTCAACTGAACGACAAGGTGAAAAGCGGCGGCTTTGACCACTCGATCGACCTTCGTTTCCGCAGTGGCGATATAACACTGCCAGAGGATACACAGATGATGGCCCACACGGTTAAGGTAGTAGCCGATGGTGGGAAGCTCGATGTTTTTGGCACAATCAAAGCCCCTTCTGAAGGGTCTGAAACAGGGAGAGTGGAACTGTATAGCCTTGGTAATCTTGCCCTGGATGCCAGCGCCATCGACCAGACCGGAGATGAAACAACTGGAATTTTTACTCCAGGTGGAGAGGTTATCCTGAGTACAGCTCAAGGGGATTTGATTCTGAAAGGGACAGAATCAAAAAATGTCCTCATTGACGCAGAAGAAGTTACCTTCCGCGCTCTCCGCCAGGACCAGGAAGGAGAGGTCCGGCTGAATGTGCAAAAGACAACGGTGCAGGGAGCCTCCGAGGTTATTGTCGAGCCTGTCAAGGTGTACGGCGGGGCTGACTTTATCAGTGAAGATGGCACGATAATCAATCGCGATGCCATAGCTTCAGATACGAAAACCTTTATGACTGTAAACACCGCCAGTATAAAGGACAGGCTTCTTGCAGACGGCATCCTGTCCCTTGATGACGATAATACACTCCATATTCGTCCTGGAATAGAAATATCCGATAATGGTTCATTGTCCCTTTCTTCAGACTGGAATCTCAACGACTGGTATCATGAAGAACCAGGAACTCCTCCCCTGGAACCAGGAACGCTTTTCCTGAGGGCAGGTGATAATCTGAACATTAACGGTAACCTTTTTGACAAAAAGATAACTGGCGATTCCTCCTGGCGATTGAATCTGGCAGCAGGTGCGGATTCGGCAAGTGCCGATCCTCTGGCTGTAATCAAGGGAAAAGGAAACCTGATTATAGCAGACGAAAAGGCAGTTTATACGAAATATGCACCTATTTCTTTTGCCTCCGGCAACGATACCATAATAGGGCGTCTCGGTAGAAGTTCTGTGATGTTCCAAGATATAGAAATTACTCCTTTCAATAAGATTCCCTTTAATATAGCTTCGGAAAATAACCGGATACACGGTATGGTTACGGGTTCGCTGGAAATTACAGGTGGGGCTATCCAGACCAGAACGGGAGACATTCAGATTGAAATCGGGAAGGATCTCCATTTGATTTCCTATTATAGCCAACTGTCCAAATCGGATCTTCTTGGCTCGATACGCACTGTGGGAGAACCTCCTTCCGAATCTGAAAAAAGTTCGTATTGGAAGTATACCAATGGTGGTGACATAAATATCGATGTAGGTGGAAGTATTGGTGATCGTCTGAATAAAACATCATGGGATAATGCATATAATGACCCAAAGGAAGGTGTAACTGCCTGGTCGGCAAGCTATGACAGAGATAAATCTACTCAGGGACTGGCAACTATGGGCGGGGGCAATCTGAGAGTCTCAACAGGTGGAGATTTTCTCGGCCAGATCGGGGCTTTTGGCCCAGGTGATGTTGCCATCTTTTCAGGCGGAGATATATATGGAAAGTTTTTAGTAAAGCAGGGGGAGGGATATTACTCTGCCATGGGGAATATCGGAGCCAATAGTGCCCTCCATAACCAGGATGATCTCACCCTGGAAGTTTTCGATTCGAAGATGTCCCTGATTGCCCAGGGGAATATCAAATTAGGCACGATAGTAAATCCCAGCATAGTACGGGACGGTTTTAACGGTGATGCTCAGTGGAATCTCACCTATTCTCCCGAATCACGAGTTACCCTGAGGGCTCTGACCGAAGATGTGAATATTTCAGGTAATATCGGCAACCTTGTTGGAAATCCCTCGAATATAAGAAATACCATCCTCCCTCCCACGCTGGAAGTGTATGCTCAAAGGGACATTCGTTTATCCGGCGATTTTTGCCTGGCACCTTCCAAAACGGGAAACCTCGTATTGAAGGCCGGAAGAGATATCGATGGATTATATTACAATGGTCAATTTAAGCGCTCGTCAATTCTCCTCTCGGACCTTGATCCTGGGGAAGTGTTTGGCAGACACCCTGATAATAAAAATACTATTGCCATCAAGATAACTTCACCATCACAACATGCGGACAATCCGATTCATGAAGACGATCCGGTTCCTGTCAGCATTCAGGCTGGTGCCGCCTATAAGCTGGCTGGTGCTGCTCTTGAAGACGGAGAGGATGGTGGTGACATCAGGGATGTAAATTTTGTTTTACCGAAAAAGGCGGAAATTGACGCTTTTCGGAATATCAGTGATATCTGGTATCAAGGCCAGAATATTCTGCCAGAAGATACCTCACATATCAGGGCAGGAGCGGATATCACCTTCAGTTCCTCGTCGCTTGTTAATGGTGTCACAGGGATCGAGCATGGCGGTCCGGGGTTCCTCCTTGTTCAGGCTGGAAACAGCATCGATCTTGGCGTCAGCAGAGGAATTCAGTCAGTGGGGCACTATTATAATCCTGCACTTGGTCAGAAAAAGAGTTCACTGGCTGTTGTCAGTGGTTATGACCTTGATATGGACAATGATAAAATCAATACCTTTTTTAACGAATTGAAACCGAAAGCTGATGAGTATTGCAGGCTGCTCAATGAGGAAGGTGCTGATCCGGCTGAAGAGTACGTTAACGAAAAAATACGAGGAGACCTTATCAATCCAACCTTTCAATCGGAAAAACCGGGAGATGGTCATATTAATTTGTTTGACTCACAGATCAACGCAAGTGGAGAAAAAGGAGATCTTTTCATCATAGCCAGGGGCATTGTCAACGTAGGAAGAACAACGTTTTCCACTGATGAGAATAAGCTCAAGAATTCTGGTATCTATACCGCTGCAGGCGGAAAGATCAATGTCTTTGCCGGTAGTGATGTCAATGTAAATGAATCCAGGCTCATGACCTTCAGGGGAGGAGATATTCTGATATGGAGCGATTTTGGAAACATCAATGCCGGCAGGGGCTCAAAGACTGCCATAAATACCGAACCGCCAAAGATCGAAATCATTGATGGTGTAGCCGTGATAAAATTTGAGCCTCCCGCAGTCGGCAGCGGCATCCGTACCTTAACCTATGATCCTGACGGGCTTGAAGGTCCCAAAGGGCCACCCGATCAAGGAGATGTCTTCCTCTATGCACCGAAAGGTGAAATCGATGCCGGTGAGGCGGAAATCGTAGGAAGAAATGTTGCCATGGCTGCACAGAGCTATAAGAACGTTCAGAACATCAGCTTTTCCGGGAGCTCAACAGGGGTTCCATCAGTGGGAGACAGCTCTGCAAATATCGGTGCCTTGACAGGGTCCGGGAATCTGATGCCTCAAACAAAACTCACCGAAGAATCTTCGGTGGCGGATACCGCTGCCAAAAGAATGACATCGATAAAGGAGGCGATGAAGGCTTTCTCCCTCGATGGAGATATAGATGTAAAAGTAATTGGATTTGAAGAGAAAGATGAAGGGAAGGAAGACAAGAAAGAAAAAGATAAAGAGAAAGAGAATGGGAAAAGTACAGGAAAATGAAAATGGCAGGTAAGGCTTAAGGCTGATGGAAGGCTTGAGGCTGATAATCTTACCGGAAAGGAATTATGGGGATAGGTGGTTATGGGAAAGCAGAGAGGCTTGATAATAATTATCGTTTTGACATGCATTTTTTGTTCTTTCAGCGCCGGTTTATGCAGTGATACACCGCAAGAGAGTTCTGACACCGGGGACAGCGGAGAATTGACTGCCCAGGAGATAAAAGATATTCTGGAAAGGCTTAAAAATGCCGAACGCAAGCTGGATGCACAAGAAAAGATAATGCTGTCGGAAGAACAGATCCTGGTAGATCAAGGGAACCTGTTGAACACCTTGCAGAATGCAAGCAAGATACCGGCGTGGCTGAAGAATGTAAAGTTGAGCGAAGATTTTCGCTTTCGTCTTCAAGGCGATTTCTTTTCTCAGGATAATGCCGAACTGATGAAACCATCAGAGCCTGATACGATTATGAATACCCATCAGGACCGGAAAAGGGTCCGTATCCGTTTGCGGCTATCCTTAATCGCAAAGGTCAATGAGCGGATGGATATTGGCACCCGCCTGACGACCGGCAACGAAAAAGAGCCTGTCTCGACCAATGAGACACTCGGAGATTATTGTAATAAAGACGGCATCGTGTTTGACAGAGCTTACCTTAGGTGGCAGCCAATCCAAAAAACGGCACTCTGGTTTGGAAGAATACCGAATCCGTTCGACTCCACCGATCTTGTCTGGGACAAGGATATCAATTTAGAAGGACTGGCCCTGACTGTCGATACCTGTGACGAAAAAAGTCAGGCTGAAAAGAGGTGGAATGGAGGCGGCTTTTTCACTGGCGGTATTTTTCCTCTCCAGGAAGTGGAATTCTCTTCAAAGGATAAATACTTTTATGGAGGTCAGATCGGTGTAAAATATGATTGGCTCTCGCTTCTCGGATTTAAACTTGCCGTTGCCTATTATGACTACCAGAATATAGAAGGTGAGTTTAATGAGCCTTTGCAGGCTGATGACGAGAAAGACTATACCCTGCCCGCCTTCCAGCAAAAGGGTAATACTCTTTTTGATATTAACACAAAAATTACTGATACCGGCGTCAAGCAAAAATTAGCTCTGGCCTCTGATTATAATCAACTGGATATCAATGGCTCTTTCGATATCGCGTTCTTTAATCCTGTCATTATCCGGTTGATGGCAGATTACGTGAAGAATATAGGATTCGACAAGGAAAAGGTAAATGAGAGAACCGGTTATAAGAAGAGAGCCGGTCAGGATATTCCTGAAAAAACCCAAGGGTATCAGGCTGGGGTATCCGTTGGGCACCGTGAGGTAAAAGACTTGTGGCAGTGGAATTGTTCTTTTTTTCTCAAGCATCTGGAAGCAGATGCCGTGATCGATGCTTTTACAGACTCTGATTTTCATCTTGGTGGAACGAATGCCGAGGGCTGGATCTTAAACGCCCAATTGGGAGTGGCCAAAAATGCCTGGCTGTCTTTTACCTGGCTGACTGCTGATGAGATCGATGGGCCACCCCTTGCGGTAGATGTATTGCAGATCGATTTGAATGCCTGTTTTTAGGGAAGATCTTCCATTGACCCTGAATAGAGGGAGAAAGAAGAGAAGAAAAGATGAGAGTCTACAGACAAAAGTTAAGTTGTGCAGTCCCGGTAACTTATCTGATGGGGTCATGCCTTGGCATCATCATTACGATGACAATGACGGTGATAATGACCATGATGGCACCATCAGCATGGTCAGCGGAAGCAATAAAGGTATTCCTTGAAGGGGCGTACACAGAGAATAATCTTGGGATAAGTATCTACGCAAATACCTATTCTTACAAACTGGTCAGTGCAGGGGTGAAACTTCAGTACGATCCAGCCCAATTATCCCTCAAAAGTGCTCACAAGAATGAAAAAGTATGGTTCATGAAAGATGTGCAGGGAAAGTACCCCTATGTCGATCCCAATAAGATCAGCACGCCTGGAGAGGTAATTATTATCGTAGGAAAGCTTGATCTTACCGATCCCAACATGACAGCAGTTACCGGAGAAAGGGTGCTCCTGGCAAAAGTCGAGTTCGAGCGTAATGAGCATCCAAAGGATCCACCTTCCTCCTCGTTGATGAAGCTCGGCTATGCAAGAGATGGGAAGTATGTCAATTTTGTTACGAATGAAGGGAAAGTGCTCGATCATAAGTACGTGACTTTCGGATCCTTGAATATAGGACAACCAGTGGAGGCGGGCGGCAATATCATACAGCGTGGTGATGCTGATGGAAACGGGACGGTTGAAGATGGCGATATTGCTGTTGTTGAAGAGTACCTCGAAGCCAATAATGGACAACCGCAAGAGAGCGAAGATGCACATGAATGGGTTGATTGTAATAATGACGGTATTATCACTATTCAAGATATCAACTGTATTCAAGCTCAATTAAGGAAGAAGTGAAAGATAAGGATCTTGAAAACAAAAGTGAGGAGAAAGCCAATGAGTGTGAAAAAAGGAGTATGGTATTGTGCCATAATACTTCTGTTGGTCCTTACGTCGAAAGCATTGCCAGTCCAGGCATATACCGTTAAGATCGGGTTTGATGATTCCTTTGACTTTACGAAAATTAATGGTTTTCAATGCAGCATAATAAAGGAAAACGTGGCTGGGGAGAACCTGGCTGGTGTTACTTTATCGGTCGATCAGCAGGACGCTTACTGGAAGGTTTTCATCACATCAAGCGGTGTAGCCGGTTATTGTACAAATTATCATAGCCCTTCGTACCTGAGATCCGGATTGCTGCTTTCATTAGAAGGAGGAACTCCTTTTACGATTCAGGATCCCATTCTCGGCTCCTGGGATAATCCAGATGGCAACTACGACTACCCCTTTCCCTACAAGCTGATTTCGCAGGCACTTCCGGAAGGTGTGTATTATACCTATACAACGACGACAATTGTTCCTCTCCCCTCAAGCCTTATTCTTCTCGGCCTGGGTCTTTTGATTCTTCTTCTCTTGAGGCATGCCTCTATCGAAAATTCAATATTCATGCAAAGGTCCGGAAGAGAATGCAGGTAAATTTCAGGTACAGCGCAGGTGCAGGTATATCGTATGTGCATCGCAGGTACATCGTGGATACATCTTCGGATAATCCGCGCGTAGGATCATTGTGAGAACCTGCTTTGAATAATGCTTCGAATCAAGAGAAGTCATACAGCGCCGATACTATGGATGAGCGGCAGGAGTTTGCCAAACTGCTCAAAATCCTTGTAAGGTGCAAATGGTGGTTTATTATCCCTCTGTCTTGTATAAGCGCCCTGAGTTTGGTCATAGCCCTGGTGCTTCCCGACATTTTCATGTCCAAGGCAACCATTCTCATAGAAAACCAATCCATCCCTCAGGTTTTTGTATCATCGCCGGTAACAAGCTATGCAGAGCAGCGGATTCAGACCATTACCCAGGAAGTCATGTCACGTTCCCGGATTTTAAGCCTTATGAGAAAATACGATCTTTTTTCTCAAAAGCGTAAATATCTCAGCATTGATACGCTTATTGAAAAAATAAGACATCGAATTGCCATTGAAACCATCAATGCAGAGATTCACCATCAGGAGCAAAACCGCCCTACCCTTTTGACAATCGCCTTCAGTCTTTCCTTCCAGGATGAAGATCCGAGAAAGGCTCAAGCAGTTGCCAACGAAATTTCCTCCTACTACCTGGAGAAAAACCTTGAATCGCGGGAAAAACATATCCAGAGCACGACGAAATTTCTCGATGAACAATTAAAGGATACAAAGGGGGAATTGGACAATCTTCAAAGGCAGATAGCGGAGTTTCGGCAGGAGCATCTTGAGGAATTGCCTGATTTCATGAATTTTAACATACAAAAGATAGAAAAGCTTAACAACGAACTGCGCAGCATTACCATAGAAATACGCTCTTTGGAAAACCAGAAGATTCCCTTGAAACACCGAATCGCTCTTTTAAATCCTCATGAAAGCGGGAGGACCATCAGCCCCAGGGAGAGACTCACCCAATTGGAACTGGAACGTGCGCAATTGCTTTCTCAATATTCGGGAAAACATCCGCTCGTCAAAGCAAATATGCGGGAGACCGCCATCCTGAACGAAAAAAGACAGACTCAGACACTGCCAGGCAGCGGCCAGACATTGGATAACCAGGCACAGGATAACCAGACACTGGATAGATTGAAAGAACTCGAAATAAAACTGATAGAGCTCAAATCACAATATTCTCCGCAGCATCCTTCGGTAAAGGAGCTTACGAAGGAAATCGACACCCTGCAGGATGAATTTCAAAAGTCGCAGCAGCAGACAGACGTGGATACATCTGAAGATCTTGAGGCGACCAATCCGAGTTATGTAGCTTTAAAAGCGGAATTGGAGCGCATAGATATGTCCATCGCCTCCCTGGAGGTCGAAAAGCTCGACCTCGAAAAAATGGCTCAGGATATTGAAGAAAAGCTGCGCACCATGCCTTCAGTAGCTGCGAGGTTTAATGAACTCGACAGAGACTATCAATCTGCCAAGATGCACTATAACGAAATCATGGAAAAGCTTTTATCCGCCAGAATCTCCCAGGGCATGGAAGAAGAACAGCTCGGAGAACGGTTTACCGTGGTCGAACCTGCCTTTCTTCCGGATAAGCCCTATAAGCCGAATCGTATCCTGATCATGGTGCTTGGGGTCTTGATAGGGTGCGGGCTTGCCATATTCCTGGTCACTTTACACGAATTCACTGATGAAAATATCAGAGACTGTAATACCCTCGAGGCAATAACGGGGATACCGGTACTGGCCAGTATTTCCGCTATGAAAACACCAAAGGAAATAGCTCGGGCAAGACGGACGAAGGTAGTATTAACCATCGCAATTTTATGTGCTTTCGTTATTGCCTTGTATATGGTCCACCGCTACGTCATTGATTTTTATGTTTTATATTCCGAACTCGTTCGTTTTTTCAAAGCACACTCTCTTGTATAGCAGCACCTTCTCTTGTGTAATAGCACCTTTTCTTGTATAAGAGCACATTTTTACTGAATTCCTGAATTAAGGAGAGGAAACCGTGCAGGATTTTACACCATCGGATGCCAGGATTGCAAAAATAGCCCCTGAAACCCTCATAGTTCATAAGGTAATGGCGATAGAGGAGAATCACAGAGTCAGTGATGAATTCAGGTTACTTCGAACCCGGATCATGCAGCGTTTGAATAAGCAGGGGATCATTATGGTAACCGGATTTGATTCAGGCGATGGGAAAAGTACCATCGCCCTCAATTTAGCAGTAACTTTTGCCAAAGATAGAAACCACACAACGCTGTTGGTCGATCTGAACCTGCGAAAGCCTGCGATTCATGAAATTCTGGAGCTCGGATCAGAAGCAATCGGGTTAAGCTCATATTTTTGCGGTGAAAAAACAGTGGAAGAGCTTTTCATAAATCCCGGCATCCATAATCTCAGAATCCTGCTTGCCGGCAATTCCATTTCCCAGGCACCGGAACTTCTGGGTTCTCCTCGCATGAAGGCTCTGGTAGAAGAACTTAAGGAAAGATATAAAAATTGTTTCATTATTTTTGATGTTCCATCCATTTGCCTGTACCCGGATCCATTGATCCTCTCTGAATATGTCGATGGAATCCTTTTTGTTGCCAGATGGGGTAAAATACCGCGTGAGAATGTAAAGAGCGCCACGAATATGCTGCCTCAGGAAAAATTCCTGGGAATTGTATTGAACGGTGGTTAAGATACCGTTTTATTAAACATGTGAGTAATTTCATGAAATTAACAAAATCATTTACCATATGTGTCTCCTTGGTTGTTTTTGTTGGCTGCTCGTCCAGAACAGAGCGGGTAAATAAGTACTTGGTCAAGGGTGATCACCTCGCGGCTGAGGGAGATACAGCCCGGGCAATTCTGGAGTATAAGAGCGCGCTGCAGCTTGATCCAAAGAATATTCGGGTCAGACTCTCCCTGGGGAAATGTTACGGTACTCAAGCCCGATATTCAGAGAGTTACCGGCAATTCATGATTGCCCTTGAACTTAACCCTGAGTCTGACGAGGCAAGGCTTGAAATAGCCGCTCTTTTGGCCAGAGGGAATAAGACGCAGGCACAAAGAGCCCTTGATGAATTAGCGCAATTGAAAGCTCCAAAGGATTATGAGCCAAGATATAGCATCATTCAGGCAGAATCGTATCTCAACCTCGGGCAACCGAAAGATGCTATTACAATCCTTTCCCCTCTCGGTGATGGAGACAAGGATAAGGACATACAGCGCCTCTTGGCCTTTTGTTTTAGACAATTGAGAGATTTTGAGAAAATGAAGAATGCGGCCCGTACCTGGCAGGCTCTCGCTCCTTCAGAAATTCCACCCTATATCCTGATGGCCCGGTACTTTTATCAGGCGAAAGATAAGGAGGGGGTTCTTAAGGAGTTGGATGCCATGGTGAAAAGTAACGGGAATCAGGGACAACTCACCTTGCTGCGGGCCCGGATCCTTGAAGATTTTGGAATGATAAAAGAAGCAAAGGCTGCCTTTGAAGTCCTCCCTCCTGAATTGCTTCGCGAGAGGGCACACTTTTTTCTCAGGCATGGGGAGGAAGAAAAGGCCGAGGAGACATTCAGGCAAGTCCTCTCCGATCAACCGGAAAATATCGATATCGTTATAGAATTGAGCCAGTTACTCAGATCAAGACAGCGGCTTAACTCTGCACGTGATCTTTTGGATAAGACAATGGCCCTTTCGTTATCTGATTCCGACAAGGAGCGCATCTTCCAGGAGAAAGCCATTCTTTACGCTTTTCAGGGAAAGCTGCGGGATGCACATGATATGTGTACGAAAATTCTAAAGGGCAATCAGAGTAACGTGGATGCCAGATTTCTCCTCGGAAAAATCCTGTTCCGGCTTGGAGAACTGGAGCAGGCTGAACTTAATCTCAACCAGGTTGCGGTGGCTCGTCCGGAACTTTCGGAAGCTCATGTTTTACTGGCCAGGTGCCAACTGGCGAATAAAAAAAATTCTTTGGCAGAAGAGACCCTGCAGAAAGTGCTTCGGTTACATCCATCTGACCCTATGTTGAGGATGGAACTTGTAGATTTCTATATGCATCTGAAAAATTCTCCCAGGGCATTGAAAGTTTTGGAAGACGGCCTTACTCTGAAACCGGACGATGTCGGATTTCTCGTAAAACGGGGTGCCATCAGAAGAGCGGAAAAAAATTATCCCGAAGCAGAGAAAGATTTTCAATATCTTATCCAAGTGCACCCTTCGTCTTTTACAGGCTATATCGAAATGGGCCGTTTACGGTATATGCAGGCCAGACCTGATGAAGCGATAACCTGGTTCAAACAGGCCATGACCAAGAAAGACGGGCTGGAACAGGCTCTTGAGGCTCTTTTGGGTATTTACCATGAAAGAAAAGAATTTGATACCGCAGCAACTCTTTTAAAATCACTGCTTAAGGACGCCCCTGATACTCCTTCGCTCCATTACTACCTTGGCATGACATATATGGTCCAGGAGTTGTGGGAAAAAGGTGAAAAAGAATTGCTGGCTGCCAGTACATTAGCTCCCCAATGGAGCAGCCCCTATATAGCCCTGGCTAAAATGTATATCAAACAGGGAAAACTGAATAAGGCAGTGGATGAATTCGAACAGACTTATCAACGGCAGCCGACTTTGCCTGTCGGCCTGCAACTGGCAGCGCTTTACGAATCTTGCGGCAACTGGAAGGATGGGATCAAAGTATATCAACAGATGCTGGAAAGAAACGGGGACATTCCCATTCTATTGAACAATCTGGCCTTTTCCTACGCAGAGTATTACTCGGAAAAGGAACGGCTGAAAGAAGCGGCTCGGATGGCTGCTCAATCCCTTTCCATAAAGCCAGGAAATCCTACCTACTTAGACACCGCTGCCTGGGTAGCGTACAAACAGGGTAAGCTCGATACTGCATGGGACTATATCCAAAAAGCCCTGGATATCTCTCCCAATGAAGGTATCTGCAACCTGCATGCAGCTATAATTCTCCACGAGAAGGGCGATGCAAAAGAAGCACTCCAGTACCTGGAAAAAGCAATGAAATACCAACTCGATCCTCTCTTTCGGGATAAGGCTGTCTTATTACAAAAACAATGGAGTAATAAACAAGGCAGGAAATCATAAATCTCTTGATCAGGAAATCATAAATCTCCTGATTATGCTCTCATCCAAAAATATCCAGCAAGCTTGTATGTCAGTGGATACAAAGAAAAAGTTGAAAAGGCAACCCACAATTACAACTGAGGAATAGTACTATGCTTTTTAAAAAAAGGTTTTCCCCTGTTTTTGTCATAGCTGTTTTTTGTTTTTTCTTCTTTTCTGCTGCATTACCTGCGCAGGAATCCAAAAAGGAAGGGAGCAGCGATTCATCATATGAAGAGAGCAAGGAAGAGAGCGGCGAGCCGTCATATACAATAGGGATTGAGGATATCCTGGAAATTTCCGTCTGGAGGGAACCGAACCTGACCAAGCAGGTAGCGGTAAGACCGGACGGAAAAATTTCATTCCCTTTTGTCGGAGAGTTGCAGGCGGCAGGTGTCACCGTGAAAGAACTGGAGGGGAAGATAACGGAAGGTATCAGTAAATATATCCCCGAAGCAGTTGTGACCGTAATGCTTATGCAGGTAAAAAGCATGAACGTTTATGTTCTGGGTGCGGTTGCCCGTCCCGGTGTTTATACCATGGGAAGGACTATTACTGTGCTTCAGGCTCTTTCTCTTGCCGGTGGGCTCACTCCATTTGCCAGGGAGACCAGGATCTTCATTCTCAGAAACAGTGGAGGTGAAAATACCAAATTAGCATTCAACTATAGAGATATCAAAAAAGGCAAATATCTCGAACAGAATATTACTCTTCAAAGCGGAGATGTAATCATTGTACCGTAAGCAATATAACCGTAGCAATCCACTATCATGCTGATCCAGTATATCACAGTAATCCAGTGCCATAGATCGAATCAGGAGCGATCCAACCGGAAATTATCGAGCCGGAAATTATCGAGTCGGAAGTGAAATTCACGATATATCAAAGGCTTGTTATTATTTTCTTGCTGACGGTTTTCTTCGCAGCATCCTTTCCCGGTCAGGGGTTCGGGGGCGAGCACCATGTATTTACGCGATTGACCGTAGAAGAAGGGTATGATTCGAATATCTTTTGGAATACACGGAATCCCGAAACAGATTGGATGTTCACTTTTTCTCCCCACCTTACATGGGAAAATAGTTTTCCTCTCAATTCCTTACGTGCGGAAGCGGGAATGGCCTTTATTAAACACAAAAAGCACGATGAATTGAATACGCAAAGGGAACAGTACCAGTTAATGTGGGATACCCGCCTGACACCTCTTCTGAGTGGAAATTTATCAGGCTCTTACCTCAAGGACACTACGTTCGAGAGTGAATTGGAGGAAACCGGCGTTGTTTACAGCCATACCGACCGCAAAAGATATTCAGGGGGACCGCAGATAACCTGGCTTCTCTCGGAAAGGTCACAGCTTTCCTTCTCTTATCAATACTCCGAGGTTTCCTATGATAAATCCGGCTATGTAGGTTATCAAACTCATGACGGATCCATCCTTGTTTCTCAGTATTTGCATGATGGAAGAGCGACTTTATCATGGAACAATGGTTATTCACGGTATGATTACAACAATCAATATAACCAGTCTACAGACAATTTCCATTCTCTTTTAGGGTTGGATTATCGACTCAGAGAACTATCGAAAATATCGATCAGTTCGGGTATCATCTACAGTGAAACACAAGCAGCCAAGAACACCATCCTCTCTGAGAGCATGCACAAGAAAGAAAGAAGCGGATTCGGCGGCATTTCTTTTCTTTACCAACATTCCAAAGGCAACGTAAGTATAGTTTATTCTAAGGATATTTCTCCATCGGGGTCCTATGGAACAATAACCAGGGAAAAGGTGTCTCTTTCCGCGGATTATTCTTTTCTCAAAACAACCACCGGAACGTTTCGGTGGGTACGGATCATATCGAAGTCTGAGGATTATCTCTCAGGTTTTCAGCAGAAACATAAAAATGACCATTTTGTGTACAGCATCTCTCTCACTCACAGATTGAGGAAATATATTTTTCTCGATCTCACCTATAGCCCCCAAATAAGCAAAAAAATCACATCATCGAGTCTATCTGAGACTTCTGAGGAGGGAAGGCGAGATACTATTTTTCTTAAGCTAAGGATTGATAATAACTACAAAATACAGTAAGGGCATCGATGGAAGAGCAAACAGATAAAAATACCTTTAATTATTTCAATATCATTAAACGCCGCAAAAAATATCTATTCATCCCTTTTATCAGTGTTTTTTTGATATCTGCCATAGTGGCTTTTGTCCTTCCCCCTGTTTACAGGAGCAGTTGCACAATTCTTATAGAGGGACAGGAGGTCCCCAACGATCTTATCCGCAGTACGGTTACCTCTTACGCTGAGCAGACGATTGAAATGCTTACTCAGCAGATCACCAGTCGAAACAGGCTCCTTGAGATCATCGACCGCCTCGACTTATACCCTGATCTGAGGAAGAAGAAAACAGTCGAGGAAATCATCGAAAGAATGAGAAACAGTATTTCTCTCAAGATGATCAGTTCAGAAGCCAATGACCAGCGGACCGGGAGAGCAACTACGGTTACTATTGCCTTTAAACTTTTCTTCGAGGGGGAAAATCCTGAAAAAGTCCAGAAGGTCGTCAATTTATTAGCTTCCTTATACTTGGAAGAAAACTTAAAAATACGGGAAAAGAAAGCAGAAACAACTTCTATTTTCCTTGAAGCAGAATTAAAAAGGCTCGCTGAAACCATTTCCGAATCGGAAATGAAAATCGCCGGATTTAAGGCAAAATATTTAAACAGCTTACCTGAGATGAATCAGGTTAATATGCAGATTCTTGCCAGAATCCAGGGAGAACTGGATAACGTAGACAGGCAGATAGAGAGTTTGAAAGAAAGAGAGGTATATTTGCAGGGCCAGCTTAGTCTGACTGATCCTTATCTGCCTGGAGTCAAGACGAAAACCGGCCGATCGGTTCTCCTTCAGGAAAGGCTGGCCCAGCTCTATGGTGACTACAGGATAATGAAGGCTGCATATTCTGCAAATCATCCTGATTTAATAAGAATAGAGAAAGAAATCAAATTGCTGGAAGAAGAGGCAGGGGTCAGCCTTCAAGAAAACCTGAGGATGAAGGAAAAGGAGCTTCAAGAGCTTCAAGCCTCGTTAAAAGAAAAGAAGGCATTATTTTCAGATCAGCATCAGGATGTCATTCGCTTGAAAAAAGCAATTCAATATCTGGAAGATGATATTGCTGATATGAAGAACAAATCCGCTGCCTCAAATGAGCTGGAGGAAAAACCTGATAATCCTGCTTATATTAATCTCGACACCCAGATTACCACCTTGAATATGGAATTGGAGTCACTCAAACTCGATAAAGACGACCTCAAGGATAAGCTTTTCAAATATCAAGAGAGATTGGAATTAGCCCCCCAAATAGAGCAGGAATATAAGATGCTCACCCGCGATTATGACAACGCTCAGATCCGCTACCGCGAAACGATGCAAAAATTATTGGAAGCAAGAGCCTCGGAAGCTTTGGAAAGAGAACAGATAGGTGAAAGATTTACCATCATCGATCCAGGTGCTTATCCCGAAGAGCCCTATAAGCCGAATAGAATGGCGATCCTTCTGATAGGGGCCGTTTTAGCCATAGGTATGGGTTTGGGATTGGCCTGCGTAAGAGAGTTTACTGATAAGTCTATCCTTTCTGAAGAAGTTTTGAGCACTATTACCGATAAACCCGTTTTCACCGCCGTTCCCATGATAGAGAACAAAGCGGACAGAAGAAAACGACGGTGGAAATATGCACTGGCAGTTCTTGCCTTATCGGGTGTGATAGCTCTATGTGCCGTGGTTACTCATTTGTTTTTTATACATCTCGATTTGCTATGGATAAAAATAATAAAATTTGGAGAAAAGATGCTGTCTTCACTGCCGCTCAAGGGGTGATAAGGATTGAAGTAACAAGAAGCGACAAGAAGAAAAAAATAAAAAGAAATAATGGAGTAATAAGGAGTAATAAGGAATGAATAAAAGAGCACTTCGAGTCACATCAGAGAAAGACGCGACAGTCAGAGATAAGATAATAAAAGAAAAGATGAGCGACACCGTAACCGAACCGCCCCCTCAATACGAACAGACGAAACGGACCAGGACGGTTGAAATACCGAAGGAAATTTTGAAAGAGAACAGACTGATAGCTCTCTTTGACGAATCCCCCCTGTCCAACCGATATAAGGTCTTAAAAACTCAGATCCTTCAGAGAGTGAAGCTTGAAGGTTTAAACACCTTGCTGATAACCAGCGCTACGGAAAGAGAGGGGAAAAGCCTCACTGCTGCCAATCTGGCCATCAGTTTAGCCAAGGAGCTGCCGCACACTGTTTTACTGGTGGATGCCGATCTCAGGACGCCATCCCTGGGGCCACTTTTCGGCCTCTATGGTACGCAGCAGGGCCTGTCTGATTATTTTCTTGCCGGGATACCGCTGGCCGACCTCCTTGTTTCACCGGGTATCGATAAACTGACACTGCTCCCCGGCCATGAGAGCCTCGATAATTCCGCCGAGGTTATCAGCTCTCCAAAAATGAAACAATTAGTAGATGAGGTAAAACACCGTTATTCTGACCGGTTTATCATTTTCGATTCAGCTCCTCTTTTAGGATATGCTGATTCTCTGATCCTTTCTCAATATGTCGATGGTGTTATCCTTGTTGTAGAGTATGGCAAGACCCCGTGCAATCAGGTCGAAAAATCTCTTCATCTTCTTCAGGGAATCAATTTACTCGGTACAGTCCTCAATAAAGCTCCCGATTAAGAGCGTTGTTGTATCAGTACCTATTCAAGTACTTGTCCCGAAAAGTGGGCTCGGCATCACACGCGATGCAGCCATCATACTGGCCAGGATTTTTCAGGATAGAGTGCCCCCATGAATACATGCCAGTTTATCCATCTATGGCACACCAATTTATCCGTCTATGGTGCTTATGGTGCACCAGCTTATCCATACTATAGCGGCGGAGGTCATAAGTCTTTTGGTTAGGTCGTAGTGAGTTCCCGGTGACTATTCTATCACTTTTTTATATGCACAAAGAGGGAGGGTTTACCCGCAGGCTTTATTCTGTGTACAAAGCTTTGGCGAAAGAAGGACATAATCTTTATTATCTCTCCTCTGAAGAATTGCCTGTCACTCATACGCATATCAGGCCCTGCCTGTTGTCATCTCCGCTTTTAAAGAAAAAAAACAGTTCCTTCTGGCTGTATTTTATCATTGGATCGCTCCTGAAAAGTTTCACAATAACAAGGAAGCATCATATTCAGGCAATTATCAATTTCGGACCTTTCTATACTTTTCTTTGCCTGCTGCCCATCAAACTAAGGCGAGTCCCGGCGATAACTTTCATACGGGCGGATAACATGAAGCACAGTAGGAACACCATGAGAAATATTTTCTTCTACGGCATTGAGTGGGTTGGAATAACCATAAGTGAACGGATAATTTTTAATAGTGAAACATTAAGGGAAATCTATCGGAAAAGGTATCATATT
>JBFMGO010000039.1:35606-43045 GCA_040752695.1 bacterium | reverse complement strand
AGGATGCTGAATGCGGGATGCTGGACACTGAATGCGGGATGCAGGATGCGGGACTCTGAATGCGGGACGCCCAAAAGTACCTACTGGATAAGGGTTCCCAGATGGAGAATGCGACAAGATGGGAGCGGCAGGAGAGTGGGTTGCCAATGGCAGGCTCCTGGTACTACAGCGGCGTAAATGACTGGTACGGTATCGTTTTCACCTTCATTATGATGGGGACGCACTGAAAGATCACCCTCACCTATTATCCCTCTCCCTCAAGGGAGAGGATAGGTAGGCTGCATCATGCCAATTAGGTAGGCTACAAAATAGCTGGACCGCCTCATCCCACGGGGAAGAAACCGGTCTCCCGCCGGGCAGTACTAGAGCCTGAAGCAGGAGATAAAACAGCCGAGCTGCCATTTACCCTCTTCACCGATAACAATGCCAAAGGGGGGAGATGTGCATTTTTCGAGTCGGCTTTCTCTCCCCCAGCCCAAACGGCTTCCGAACTGGACATACCACCAGTAATCTCTCTGAATGTATTGACCGTTCAGGGCATCTTCACCCACCTCTCCTTTGCTCCCCTCCAGCAGGGTGGTTATCAGTTCGTAGGTTGTTCCCGGGCCGGCTCTCAGCTCCAGTCCTTTATCGGACATGACCTCCACACAATCCCCTGCTTTGAATCTGTTGGAAGGGAGGTCGGCAGGGAACTCCTGCACAGTTATTCCCGTATAGTAATGGCTGAGGATCAGGCGGTAATCACTGCCCTGATTAGCCATTTCCTGAGCGCCATTCTGACACATTCCGACACCATGACCATAGAGATCGTTGGTGTCACACCTGCACCCGACGCTTCGGCAATAAGGCAGATAGCTGAGCCACACGTCCTCGGCGTTACGGGTGTGGCCGTCACAGTGGGCAAAGTAGTAGGCTTCAATAATACTGCCGTCATAGGTAGCAACTATTTGCCGCGTATCCAGGACCGCCTGGTCCGTATCGCTATAATGCCTGGATGACCAGCACTGGCAATGAGTAGTAGTGCACACATCCGCCCCCTGGTCGGCATGCTTTCTTTGGGTAGCTGCGTAGCATCTTGCAGTCACGGCTTGGGCCATCAACGCCTGTCTTGGCCAGGGGGCCGGCATTTCCATGGGAACCACACCTTTCAAATACTCATCCATGTCCATCAGTTCGACATGACCATCCGGCATCAAGACCCTGACCGTAGAGGGCAGATAATTTCCTTCTCCGGCAAGTACACCAAATCCACGGTTTCTTGTCCAGGCATCCAGCTCTGCTCTGAGCGGCGGTGGTTGCTGGGGAATCTTGAGCCTGGTATCGATGGCTTTCCTTTGCCTGACCGTGGGATTTTGGGGAATCATTTCGAAATCCAGCCGGGTCGCTTCTCCTTCGAAAACGCTCTGAAAGGTGTCCGACATCTCAACATAGCCCGGAGCCTGAACGCAAACCTCATAATAGGTTCTGTATGCTCTGTA
Source organism: bacterium (assembly GCA_040752695.1). Lineage (GTDB taxonomy): Bacteria > SZUA-182 > SZUA-182 > DTGQ01 > DTGQ01 > DTGQ01. Next base: position 41,567 of record JBFMGO010000039.1, on the reverse strand, counting down.
TTCTCTGTTTGTATTGTTTGTTCTGTTTGTATTGTTTGTGCTGTATGTGCTGTATGTTCTGTATGTTCTGTTTGTGCTGTTTGTACTGCTTACATTGTTTGTATTGTATGTTTGGTACGATCTGGGTGTTCTTCCAGATATTCCTGATGCCTGTGATGTATAGGAAGAAGGGGTTGAAGCGTTTGGCGGAGTAATCAATTGATACTTCCCCTCTGAGTCGGTAACCGCTGACAGGCCGAGCGACTTGATGCTCACTACAGCGCCGGCAATCGGATTTTGAGAGCACAGGTCCGTCACCTTGCCCTCAAAGCCTGTTTCTTCAAATGTCATGGCCATGGTTCTTAACTCGCAGAAGGCACGCAGGGAAGAAGGAAGAAGGGGGGACACAGCGGCAGGAACAGCCACTGCAGCGATGGTCAAGAATATCAGAAGACCAAGGGGGGCCGGTGTTTTCTTATGGAACATCATCATTACTCCATATTCCGTATGGATTCGGGCTCAGCACGGCTCATGATCCACAGCGTCGCTTGAGTGCTCCCCGGCGGCGTGGATGTGAATCTCAATGTTTCGAGCATCAGATTGAAAAGTATTGTATAGGCATGCTTTTTGGACGGTTCGCAGTAGAACACCTGATAGGTGCGGTCATTGTCGGCCATCCAGTCATTTATATAATAGGCATTGCCTTGAGGCTCGTGCCGTATGATCTTTTTATTGCCCACGGTCAAGGTTTGTCCCGAAAGGAGTGCCGGATGCTGCGGATTTTCATGTGCCAGCCAGTCTTCGATCGGAAGCTCGAGGTGATTCTCCCAGACAATGACGCTGCAAAAAAAAGCCTGACTGTCAGGTTGATCATAATCCATGGCCGGGCTGAAATCAGTGTGCTGAAGAATGTGCCTGCTCGGTATCCCCGGCGTGTTCGGATTGTCCTCCCTCACATACCAAGTACCTGGATACCGTATTTCATACCCGTATCGACTATTTCTATATGCCTTCCAGCCAGAGATAAGAGTAGGCTGTCCAGGTGCCGGGGCAGGAATATTTGCCTTGCTGCCTCTCTGGGGGGGAGAAGCTTTTAAGGGCGAGACTTGAGGGGGAGACGATTTGGGGATACCTGCTTGAGGGTTATCCGCTTGAGGGTTATCCGCTTGAGGAATACCTGCTTGAGGGATACCCTCCTTAGGGGAATCGTAAGCGGCAGTGCCCCTGAGAGAAGAGCAACTCCCTCCCAGGAACACGATAAGTAGGGCTACGGTAATGATCATAGCGAACACGAACCTTTTTGGCATGAAAAGATATTCCCTCCTCGATAGCTCAACCATATAGCTTAATCATCTGATGGCAGAGAAAACCCCTTAAGGCTGCTCCATTTGCCACTCCTCAAGATTCGATTGACAGTTCCTGATCATGAGCGTTTTAAAAATATACTGACAGGATCAAGGAAGCTGCACCTAATCCGAGATCAAAACCGGCAGCAGTATCTTTTATTTCCTCCTCTCCCTGGCGAAGCACGGTTTTTTCAAGATAATAGCTGGCACCGCACATGTATTGAGCTGCCAGGGATATATCCTTTACAATCCAATACTCCACACCAAGCATGAGGCCGGTAGAGAAATCAAGGCTGCTTTCCTCTTTTTCACCCTTCAGGTCATATTCTGATGCTGGTTCCTCTGTTGTTTTTGTATAGGAATACCCTATGCGGCCATAGAAGCCCCAGTATGGTGAAACTTTCCGACAGGGATAAAAATGCTTTTCCATACCTATGGTCAGGTTCATGTCATTGTGCCTTGACTCCGAATCACCTGCATAGGTTTGACCAGGATCATCCTGATCATAGCGTGCCCCGAAGTCGAAGCTTCCGAAGAGAGCAGTTTTATTCGAAATCCAGTATTTACCTCCGACTCCACCGTAAAATTCATTGATATTAAGACCGTTAAAACTGAAGCTTAAGGCCTTTGCAGCTTTTCTTCCCCCTGCAAGTTCACATTGCTGGGCCGTAGTTATTGAGCAATCTATCAGAGGAAAAGCTATTATTACCAATAACCAGCACACTAGATACTTCGAATTACTATGCATGCATGTATCTCCTTCTGAATTTATTTCGCCATAAATCAGGCTGAATTTATTTCACTATAAATCAGGCTGCGTTTATTTCGCTATAGATCTGGAACAAGCGTCTGTGGTCTGAAACGAGTGTCCGTATGGGTATGAAAATGTATCTGTGCAGTATGGAAGATAATAATAAAAACTCGTCAAATAGGCAAGGAATATTCAAGAGATCCTGATCACTGGATAGGATGGCACCGCCTTCTGCTCTTCCGCATCCTTAGATCCCTGATTGATTACCTTGCGCTATTTCCAGACTTTTGTCCTCCTAAATTAAATCCAGGTAAACTTTAATTATTAAGCAAATAGATGATAATATATGGTACATATCTTATTAATATTATTTGCATATAATAATAATTATGAATTATTTCTTGATAAATGAGATTATATAATATATAATTTTATTAATTATAAAGATAAATAATCTTGGTTAGAATCTTCTATAACAGGATGTCCATTCTGATCAGAGATTTACCCGAAACATCACGTTTCAAATTACCACAAGCTCAGTGCTGACGATAGTACGAGTTATCCAATTATATCTTTTCTACTGCTTGCCAACTTATCGGTAATCCTGAAGATGGATTTCTGCCAAACCTTGGTAGTGCCCCGGATTCAGTTATCTTTACCAACAGCATCAATAAAAACATCAGGCGAGAGGGGTGATGTAAATGTAGATTCATGTGAAATAGAGGATTCTGGGATAACCTGTTCTTGAATACATTCATTAAGTAAAGCGCAAGGGGGGAGTGTGATCATATGAGAATAATTATGTGTAAAGAATGATTAAGGAGGATAACGTATGAAGCATCATAGTGCCAGGAGATGTATTTCTGTTTTGGCAGCGATGCTGCTTGTCTTGGCCATGGCGAGAGTTGCTTCTGCCAAATCGTTATATGTGATTGCCGATCATGTCGCCCCGGCGGCTGATGCGTGGAACATCGGTCCGAATGGGAATGTAACGAATCAGGCATCGTATGGGCTGATCTATGCCCTGGAGCCGGTTGGAATGGCGGTCGATGCTGATTCACGAACTCTCTTTATTACGGCTGAGTATCAATACGGTTTCGAAATGGTGGATGCAGTTACCATGAAATCATTGGGATGGGTGGAAGCGCCGGCTCAAATCGATCTTGCAGGTATTGATGTGGATGACGAGCATAACCTCATTTATACCGTAAGAAGAAGCCGACCCGAAATTTATGTCTATAACTGGGATCCAAACTTTATCGACGCAACTGATCCCAACAATGTTATCGTAAATCCAGGCGCTGTTACCTTGAGAGCTGGATATCCAAGAAGCTTGCCGAACTGTGAAGGACCTTTTGGTGTTGCTCTTGATGAAGAAACCGGCATACTCTACATTGCAGACAGTAAAGCAGGCAAGGTGAGAGGATATAGTGTGAACACCTGGGAAGAGGTAATGACTTATGAGCCAACAGGCTTTGTCCCTGGTGGTATCGCTGTTGACAGGCGAAGGCAATTTCTCTACGCAACCGCGCCGGATCTCAATCCTCCACAGGGCAACTGCCTCCCCTGCACAAGGGTTTTCGATCCTGACGGGTACACCCTGATCAGTAAATACGATCTGAAGAAAGGTGAAGAAACCGTAGTAATGGACCTTGGGCATGGCGGTATGGGCATTGCGGTTGAAGAGATCACCGGTTATGTCTATGTCACCGGTGGATGTAATGGAGACAATATAAGCGTCTGGGATCCTCTCACTGATCCATCTACATTTACCTTTGTGCAAGAAACGGAAGATATTGGAAATCCGGCAGGCATCGTTGTCGGGAATATCAGTTATAATCCGCTTAACCTCACGAAGCAATATGATGGATGTGTGGATGCGGGGGAAAATATTATCTATACCATCTGCTATGATAATCTGAAAAATGGCTTTGATGTCAATAATGTAAAGCTTAAAGATAGTTTGCCGGCTGAAATGAGTTTTATCTCGGCAAGTAATGGTGGGAATTATAACTCTGAAACGCATACGGTAACCTGGGACATTGGCACATTGCCAAGCGAATCACCAGAGCAATGTGTTTACCTGGAGGTGCAGGTAAGTTCCACTATCTCAAAGAACACGTTTGTTAACTATGCTACTATTAGTTTTGAAGGAATTGATGAAACTGGACAAAGTCATGAAACGCTTACGACTGTAGAGAATGAGAGATCCATCTGCTGCGAGGCGAGCGGCTGTCCGGACGACATTGTTACGTATGCGAACCCTGGGCAATGCGGGGCCGAGGTATTCTGGGAAGTACCAACCTTCGATGCCTGCGGCGATAATCTGGAGGTAACCAGCAACCATGATCCTGGTGATTTCTTTCCCGCAGAATGCGAGGCTACTGCTCGAGGGACCGAGGTCACTTACATAGCTAAAGATGATGGAATCATTATAGGGAAATGCACCTTTACGGTAACTGTTCTGGACATGGAAGCACCTGTCGTGAGTGGCTGTCCGCCGACCGACATCACCATGAATGCTGTTCCTGGACAGTGCGGAGCGAATGTGTTCTGGACTCCTCCAACCTTTACAGATAATTGCGAAGTAACTTGGACCGCCACCCACGAGCCAGGCGCTTTCTTCCCGGTAGGTAACACCACGGTTACCTACACAGCTACGGATGGTTGCGGCCATGAAACAATCTGCAGCTTTACTGTAACGGTACAGGACGATATCCCGCCGGAGGCACGGTGCAGGAATATCACCGTGCAGCTCGACGACAGCGGGAACGTCAGCATCAGTACAGCGGATGTGGATGACGGCTCGACGGACAACTGCCAAATTGCTGACCTCAGTGTCGATCCCAGTGCCTTTACCTGCGACAATATCGGGGACAACAGCGCCACCTTAACCGTGACCGATACCAGCGGCAATATCGACACCTGCACTGCTGTGGTAACGGTACAGGATATCACTGCCCCCAGCGTCAGTAACTGCCCGGATGATATTCTCGTATATAATACACCTGGACAGTGCGGAGCAGAGGTGAATTGGGAACCGCCTGTCTTTGAAGATATTTGTACAGTGGAAGTGAGCAGTACTCATAATCCCGGTGATTTCTTCCCCGCTGAATGCGAGGCCGCAGCCCAGGGGACCGTAGTTACTTACACCGCTACAGACCCAAGTGGCAATACGGCAACCTGCAGCTTCAAGGTAGTGGTCCTCGATACGGAAGCACCTGTCATGAGCGGCTGTCCTGCCGATATCACGGTTGATGCTCCTCTTGGCCAGTGTGAAGCTGCCGTGAGCTGGACTCCGCCGACCTTTACGGATAATTGCGGTCCGGTGACGGTGACCAGCAACCATAATCCCGGTGATATCTTCCCTGCTGGAAGCACGTTGGTTACCTACACGGCTTCCGATGCCTGCGGAAATGCATCAGCAGCATGCAGCTTTACGGTAACGGTCACAGGAGGAGAACCCCTGGCGGTTGAAAATTGCCCGGAGGATATCACGGCACATAATGAACCTGGACAGTGTGGAGCCGCAGTAACCTGGACTCCCCCAACCTTCAGCGGCAGTTGCAATGGCCCCATAACTGTGAGTGTGTCAGCGGTTTATCCTGACGGTTCAACCCGCGACAATGTACAGCCTGGCGATTTCTTCCCTGCAGGATGCGAGGCCGCAGCCCAGGGGACAGTAGTAACCTATACGGCCACTGAGACTTTGACCGGCAACACAGTGACCTGCAGCTTTACGGTAGTGGTCCTCGACACAGAGGCACCAGTCGTAAATGGCTGCCCGCCAATCGACATTACCACGGAAGTTGTTCCCGGCCAGTGCGAAACCAGGGTAACCTGGACTCCGCCGGCCTTTACGGATAATTGCAGCAGCCAGGTGAC
>JBFMGO010000039.1:0-35506 GCA_040752695.1 bacterium | reverse complement strand
CCAATATCATGGTAAATAACGAACCTGGCCTCTGCGGGGCTCACGTATCCTGGACTCCACCAACCTATACCGGCGGTTGGGAACCAGTGACTGTGACCAGCACCCATAATCCTGGCGATTTCTTCCCCGCTGAATGCGCATCAGGCGCCAGTGCAACCGGGGTTGCCCCATCGTCCACAGGCAAGGCCGGTAATGCGGCAGGCTCCTCTGTCGGCGCAGAATGCCTGCCCGGACCCAAGGGAACCATAGTTACCTATACGTTCACTGATAGTTGCGGACATACGAAGGTGTGCAGCTTCAAGGTAGTGGTCCTCGATAAGGAAGCACCTGTCGTGAGCGGCTGTCCTGCCGATATCACGGTAGCGGCTGCTGCAGGTGCTGTGAGCTGGACTCCGCCGACCTTTACGGATAATTGCAGCCCGGTGACCGTGACCAGCACCCATAATCCTGGTGATATCTTCCCCGTTGGAAGCACGCTGGTTACCTACACGGCTTCCGATGCCTGTGGAAATGTATCAACAGCATGCAGCTTTATGGTAACGGTCACGGCTGGCGAGCCCCTGACCCTTGAAAATTGCCCGCCGGATATCACGGTTAGTAACGATCCTGGACAGTGTGGAGCCGCAGTATCCTGGACTCCCCCAACCTTCAGCGGCAGTTGTAACGGCCCTGTAAATGTGACCAGCACTCATAATCCTGGCGATTTCTTCCCCGCTGGATGCGAGGCCGCAGCCCAGGGGACAGTAGTAACCTATATAGCCACAGACGCAAGTGGAAATACCGCAACGTGCAGCTTCAAAGTAACCGTCCTTGACAGTGAGAATCCGGTCATCACTGTCTTTTCCCTGAAAGATAAGTATTTCAGTACGGATATTGTAGATTCAAACAAAGATGGCATCCCTGACGGCTTTGGTTATGCTGTAGTCGATACCTGTGATTTTAATCCATCCGTAAGTGTAGAGCTGTCCAATAACGGTCATGCACCAGTTGATATGACAATGGCTTCACCGATCCCGCTTAACCTGGCGGAACTGGTCGGGAATAATGTGATCACGTTGACGGCTACAGATGCCTGCGGTAATATAAGCCAGACCTCAGTGAAATTTTCGGTGATCCTCAGACTGGCTGAAGAGCAGATCGAGCTTCAGGAAAACATCCAGAATACGGGAACCACCATTTTAACAGCTTTCATCCAGTTTCCTGCGCCTTATGACCTTATTGTCATCCAGACCCCCCCGCAGAAGGGTATATACGGTGTAAGGGCCGATGGGGCACCGGCGCTGTCAATAAACCGTGATTGGGTGGAACGTAAGGTTATCTGTAAATTCAATGAAAAGGATGTTACTGAATATCCTGCGGATACCCACTTTAAAGTGAATGGTTTCTTCGAGATCAATGGTGAAGAGTGTGAGTTCCTCGGGGCAGGCTATGTTTACAGAGAGCATCCTGAAATTCGCACGCCTGTTGCTCCTCCTCCGACAAACACCAATCCCAAGACACCGAGTGTTCCCAAGGTGCCGACCATTGTCCTGACGCCAAGCATTTCACAGACGCCGAGTACTCCGCAGACGCCAAGTATTTCTCAAACGCCGAGCGCTGCCGAGCCACCGGCCGTTACCCAGACGCCGAGCATTCCTAAGACACCGGCCGTTACCCAGACACCGAGTACTCTCCAGATGCCAAGCATTCCCGCGACGCCAAGCATTCCCCAGACGCCGAGCACTCCTAAGACACCGGACGTTATCCAGACACCGGGCACTCTCCAAATGCCGCGTTCTCCTCAGACGACTCCCCTTCCCAGCACGCCGTCTCAGCTACCGAAGGGGGTATATAGGCTATAGCTTATCAGGAGTCTAGGAGTACACATCGCTGGAATTATCCAGTCAGTTGGTTTAAAGGGCTCCCTCCCCCTATCCCTCTCCCCCGCTGGGGGAGAGGGCGGGGTGAGGGGGCAAAACTGTCCGTGGATTTCGTTTGCCTCGTATTTAGTCTGACGCATATGGCCCTCTGCCTCTGTAAAGTAGGCCTATTATTTTTGGGGGGGATGGGCTCAGAGTCTGCTCTCGTCACTTTTTTCATTTTTAGATTTGTGTTCGATGATGCTTTGGTGCTACAATTTATGATAGATCGTCAATGCTGTGAGCCTCGAGCTCGTTGAGTTTATCAGCAAGGTTTCGCCAAGAAGGCCAATGATTGAGGCTCACAGCATTGATGGTTACTCTCATATTTCTCCTTTCGTCTTGGTGAAACCTTGCTGGCTGTTTAGCGGCGCATAGTCAGTCGCTGTAAAAAGTTTTTTTGCCGTAAGAGCAAACAATCATTCCCGTTCTATTCCCCTAGGTTTTTCTCTCTCTTTTGTTCTGGATTCAAAATTCGAAAATGCCCAATATCCGAGGATGATCAGGTTAATTGGTGAAACAATTGACAGTATTCCATAAAGAATGGGATTTTTATCGTGCTTAGCCGCTATCTTCCCGAAGCACACTGCAACATAGATAATTACCACCAAAACAGTAACTCCCTGTGCGGTATTCATATTAAATAACCCTCCTTTTTACCGGCAAGTTGATTCTTATCACTCTCTTTAAAGTAAATCCTTATCATCGTCTTGCTATTGTAATCAATTATATATCTGAGCATTCCTGCACAGTGTTAATCAATTTGCGACCCCAAAGGGAAACTTTGGTGCCTCAGTCTTCCAATTACCTGGCCGTCTATACCGATAAGGCAAAATGCCGATAGAGGGCAAGATATTGGCATCGGGTAAAATGTCGATAGCGTGGTCAAATATTGGATTGTGGGTTGCTGCGCAAGGAGCAGGATGAGAAGGGGGGAGTAAGGATAGTGATGAATATGGGCAGATCAAAGGGAGTTCGGGTCGGCTGTTCAGGATGGAACTACCCTCACTGGAGGGGACTTTTTTATCCGGAAGAGGTTCAAAAGACGCATTGGTTTGATTTTTACCAGGCTTCATTTAATACTGTAGAAATTAATAACACCTTTTATAAGCTGCCCGAAGAGCAGGTTTTTCGCCAGTGGGAAAGGCAGGCCAGGGATGGATTTATCTATGCCGTTAAAGCTAACCGCTACCTCACCCATTTAAAAAAACTTCACGATGCCAAGGACTCTCTTGAAAAATTCATTGTTCGCGTGCGGCTACTCGGTCAGAAATTGGGACCGCTTTTGTATCAGTTACCGCCCCACTGGACAAAAAATTACCGGCGACTGGAGAGCTTTCTCGATCTCTTGCCCACAGATCTGATTCATGTTTTCGAATTTCGGGATCAGTCCTGGATGGAAGATGATATACTCAACCTGTTAGATCAGCATGGCTGCTCGTTTTGCATTCATGATATGCCTGGTCTAATCTGTCCCAGGCAAAGCGTGGGGCCGGTCACTTACCTTCGATTCCACGGAACACAGGGAAAGTATCAGGGGAGATATTCACAGGCGGCTCTTCAGGATTGGGCTGCATGGATCAGGAAACAATCAGGGAATGTTTATGCCTATTTTAATAACGACGCTATGGCCCATGCTGTCTACGATGCCGGTCAGTTGAAGAATTCCCTGGAGAACGAAGAGCTTGAGGGGCCGCAAAACCTGGTTAGATGAAAACGATCCGCCAGATGGGACCCTCTGAGTTCACCGCACATGAAATACGCAGCCGACTATCATCCCCCCCCTTTTATGATATAAGGTTTTTATCCCCCCTTTCGTAAAGGGGGTGAGGGAGACCCGTTAGCGACCATGGAAGGGATTTTCGACAAACGGCCCCATTCAATTACTGGCCGCATAATTCCCTCGGCCTGTACTATAAGGATACATCATCATGTATATGGCTGATACAATATGGCGAAAGGGGGACCCTTGCAACTGTGAAAATAATGCCTTGGCACTACCGCGATACCTCTGTTCAGATGTGAGCGAAAAAAATGCTGAAAACTGCTACAATCTATAGCATACCTAATAAAGAAATGCTATAATATAGTGCTATGTATAGCATATACCTTTACTATACTAAGTTACAATAAGTTAAGAATTACCTGCTGAGTTGATTGAAAACCGCAACTCCGCAGAATAAAAACTCGTGTATAGTAACTCATAGGGCCTGTCCCCACAATACAGCAACGCGCCCCCTCATCGTTGTGCGTTTACCCAGGCTCTGCCTCATAGCTGCTTTTCGCATGATTTTTGGGACAGACTGCGATACATTTTCTGACAAGAAAGCTGATCTGTACCGCAGGGAAGGTTGGGTGACCACCGTAACCTGCACATTCCCAATAACTTTAAATAAGGTCGCTCATATTTCAACAGCTATTACAATTACAGTGTTATTTTTCAACACAGTGTTCCTGTCGTTTCGAATAACTGAGAGAAATCTATTCAATGGTTGCTGATGGATTCCCAATAGCTGCCGATGGATTCGCCTTGAAGACAGAAGGGACGATGGTTATTAGATTTCTCGCATCACCCGAAATGATACATAATGATACTGCCTTAATTTGATGCATTGCCTGAACAAATATGAGCAGCTAAAGAAAAAGACAATGAGATTAGTTATTCGGATACTGCTGGCTCTGGGTGTGGTTATCACTATGGTAACCTTTCCTCTTAATCCCTTCAGTAAAAGAACAGGACTGCTCATCATACTTTTGGGGATCGTAGCTGGCCTTACTGAGGGCTTGATGATAGGCATACCTATGGTGGGGATAGGGAGCTTGCTCATGATAATATGGTTTCTCTATCACCATAAGTGCTGAAGTTCCAGCATATCTTCTGAAGAACCTTATGTCACCTATGGCCCGGCTTATGTCTGGCTTATGCCCGGCTTTTATACCTGGTGCTTCTTCTCACCCTTAAAATTGTGGGGACGAGCCGTTTGGATGATAAGAGGCAAACCAGCTTCTTGGCCGGCTATCTCCATTTCGGCCATTCCGTCATTTCCACGAAGGCGGGAATGGCATTGATGTGGCTAAAGTCTCTGATCAACGCGCACCTCCTCTTATCACAAACTTGACTGTGACAAGGTACATGCAATTGCGCTCATGAAGACGATGGACGTCTTCACCTGCTCCAACAATTGCTTTTAATCCTCCGAGTTATAATGAATAGCAGTGTGTATGAGAAATATTACATGAAATACTATGAGCGGCGTTATAGCAAATAGTACGGAGGTAAGAGTTATGAGAAGGGTAAAAACTTTAGCTTTATCCATGATCCTTATATTCGCGGTCACATGGGGAGCCTCGGTGTCCTCAGCCGCTTCGATAGAAGTTCGTCCCGGAGAAAGCATCCAGGCGGCGATTGATGCTGCCATTGGCGGGGACGAAGTCATTATTTATCCTGGAACTTACTCCGAGAACCTTACGTGCAGGGGAGCAGCTATTACGGTCCGGAGCACCAATCCTGAAGATTCCAGTGTTGTAGATGCAACGATTATTGATGGCAAAGGGAAGGACCGGGTTTTTCTCATTGATTGCGGAGAGGGAAGGGACCTGGTACTGAGCGGACTTACGATGAGGAATGGCAAATCTAACTTTGGCGGCGGCGTCGCCTGCTTCAATTCCTCATCACCGACTATTATCAATTGTGTTGTTACCGCAAACTCTGCCGACACTTACGGAGGGATCGGCTGTCGCGATTCCTCTCCGATGATACTCAACTGTATTATCATGGAAAATTCCAGCGGCTCCATCGGCGGGGGCATCGGTTGTTCAAATGCATCCTCACCTGAGATAATCCACTGTACCATTACCAAAAATTCGGCAGCCGCAGCAGGAGGAGGACTTGGGTGTGATGCGGGGGCTTCACCGGTCGTGACCAACTGCATACTGTGGGGAGACTTGGCAATGCGTGAAATCGCCATAGCGGATACCGGTAATCCTGCAATCACCTATTCCGATGTTCTTGGCGGGTATCCAGGTGAAGGAAATATCAATGCTGATCCCCTGTTTGTCGATCCGGCTGAGGGAGACTATCACCTGCAGGCCGCTTCGCCCTGTATTGACACTGGCACCAACGATGAAACTCTGGAGAAAAGGGATAAAGATGGCGTGCCAAGACCTCAGGATGGCGACGGTGATGGAGTAGCCACCTGCGACATGGGGGCCTACGAGTTTGTGAAAGAATGAGCTGCATGGTAAGAACCCGTTCGTAATATTCTTGCAGGAGGAAGGCATATGATTATTCAGGAGTCAGAAGTCAAAAGAAGATGATTACTTCTTCTTGCTTCTGACTCCTGACTCCTGAAGTCGATAGCGATTCTCAATCGGTTCTCAACCCGTATATGCACGAGAAAAATTTCAGGACAGAGGTTCCACTGGCTTTTCCTCCACCGTAAGGACCCAATTTTCTCCGACCTCCCGGACAACGCACTCTACCGGCAGTTGTTTCAGCAGTGAATCACAGCGTGCATTCGCTTGTTTTGCTTTGTTGCGGGCAGTGCGAAATTTGATTTTTGACGGATCAGGCATAGTGGCCTTAATCCGCAGGGACGGGATTTGTACCATGAGCTGGAGAGCTGATGCCAGTTCAGGACCGGGAGTCACTTCCTCCGGCTTGCTGGCAGAAATCAGGCTTACCGGGATGCATTCATCATGCACGTTGAGCGGGATGTGAGTCTCCTTCTCGATTACCTGAGCCAGCAGGGCTTGTGCCGCCTTATCCAGGGGAGCATCGGAAAGGCGCAACAGGTGCAGCGATATTCTTTCATGATTAAATTCAACACCCCACCTGAGTAGCTTTCCCGTTTCAGGGGGCAAGGCCAGATGACCGATCGCCTGATTAACGGCCAGCTTAAGCTTTTGGAGATGCTCAAAAGGAGTGGGTTCCGGAGGCGGCGGTGGAGCCGCCGGCCTGATGAGCTGCAAGGTTGCGATCTTTTCCGCGATGTTATTTATGGCTTCGGTGGAAGGCACTAATTTGACCTGTACTGTGGGATCAACGCCTGTAGCCATTCCAAGCCGCATTCTGACATCATTCCTGAGCTTTTCAACCATATCTGACTCTCCCTGGGCAGTAAGCACCACACTGATTTGACCATGGCTGACCAGAATTGAACGCTGCAGGATACTGTATTTGTTTTCCATATCGTCGAGGACCTTCTTGGATTTGGTTTTGGCCGTGATTTGCCAGGCGACTTCAGAAAGCCCTTTGGCCAGAGGTTGAGCTATGATGGCCACAAAAATAAGAGGAAGAAGCAACCTGCTGACGAAGCGCCAGGGAGGCCGCAGGAGTGGAGTCTTGATGTGTTTTACAAACTTAAAAAGGGGGGAATTACAGTGGCTTTCTTTGAAGACCTGTTTTTCGACTACTCCCAGGTCCACCAGATCGAATCCGAGCAACAGAAAAAAGCTGGTGGAAACCAATACGATAGCTGCGAAATTGGTGATGAAAAGCAGTGTGGCGCCTAAGGTAACCGCTTTTGAGGCAATGCCTATACCGAATCCGACTACGCACAAAGGCGGTACCAGGGCTACTGCCGTGATAGTGCCTGCCGCTGCGGTTACCGCATCGTTGTTGCGGCGGGTTACGGCGAATGAGGCCGCCAATCCGCAAAAAAGAGCGATCAAAAGGTCCAATGCGGTCGGCTGTGTACGTGCGGCGATTTCAGCCGTTATCTCCCTGAACGGCAAAAGCGCCGTAACCAGTGAGGATAAGCTTATCACAAATACAAGGCTCAGGATAACCCGGATAAAAGAGCGCATCGTCAGGTAAAGAAAACCTGTTGCAAATGATAATCCTATCTGAACGATAGGAAGGGTGAGCGGTGAAAGGAGCATCGCTCCCAGCACGACCGCCGTGCTGTTCAGGCACAAACCCAGGATGGTTATGCCCGTTGCCATCGTGAGTTCGAGCCAGTAAGCTACTTCAGACCGCTCTGTCATTGTTATGTGCGCTGCCATAATCTCTTGTCTTTTGCCCGGTTGTACATCAAACCCCATGCTTATTTGGTCACGGATCGACATAGGTAAGGTTCCTTTATGTAAAATATGGTTGCAGCTTTGGTCCAGATTAACTTTTGCCGTTTCATTACTTTTACGAAACTTTTTCTTGAATTTTTTCACCAAAAGTCCACTGGACTTTTTCACGAAACGTCCAGTGGACTTTTTCATCAAACTTTTTCATTATATTGCAGGACATTGCTTTACACAATAGGAATGTTGTTTCGGTATGTGCAGGATGAAGCTCCAACCTTTGGTGAATCTGTGATAGTGCATATATAATTAGACAGAAATAATCTTTTGTTGTATACTATGTATATAATATTTTATTGTTTTTTATATCTATTTAAAATAAATAGAGAGATTCCCATATAAGTAAAATACGCAATTTCTCCGAAAGAAGTTACCCCTATAAATTCCCTAAAAGAGCCTGGTCCCCTCAAGACATGATCATATCTCTCGTTCATGCATAATATGGAGCTTAAGGGACTTAGAGCCTGCCAGATCCTCGTAGCGTGGCAGGAGTTTTCAGGATAAGCCCAAAGAGGAAGAAGTGATGATGAAAGATAAAGGAAATTCCGAAGAGGGACGTAGAGGGAAAAAGGCAGGATTATACCAAGAGATGGACAAGTGGAAATCTGCTGAGACTGAACACAGGCAGTTGAAAAAAGCTTATCAGAGGAAAAGTATCATACATTTTTTAATTCATATGGTGCACCCTATATTTGCAGAGTTATCAGAGTACAGATCACGAAGCAGAGAAGACGAGAAAATGAAAAGCCTGGCACTTGATTCTATCCGCAAACTCTCGTGGGGTACGCATCTATGCCAGTTCTATCAAACCAAAGAAGAGTTCACCGAAGTTCTCGCGTTTTATTTTAGAGAAGGATTAACCCATAATGAATTTTGCCTGTGGATTACGTCAGAGCCCCTTTCAATCAAAGAGGCCAGGCTAATTCTCAGGCAAGTAAAATTAGATGATTATCTGAAAAAGGGGCAGATAAAGTTACTGGACTTCGATCAATGGTACACAAGATCAGGCGGTGGATTCGACGATCCCGCCAGCCTGTCCCAGCGTTTGATCGAACAGGAAAAGCAGGCTTTGGCAGGGGGGTTTGCCGGCCTTCGGGTTTCGGCGAATTTTTCCTGCCCTCATCAAAAGGATCGGCAGAACGGTATCGAGTATGAGGCAGGCATAAATAATCTTATCAGCAGACACCGGATAATTGCCATGTGCTCCTATTCTCTCCAAAAGTACGGAGCATCGGAAGTTTTGGATATCATCAGTTGTCATCAATACGCTCTTCTTGTCAAGCAGGATGGGAAATGGGTAAGCACTGAAAGGGCAGGGGCCAGGAGTGCACGAGAGGCCCTGCAAGAGAGCGAAGAGCGGTACAGCTCATTCGTCCGGAACTTCCAGGGGATAGCCTACCGGGGAGACATGAACTTCAGACCCCTGTTTATCCATGGTGCAGTTGAAACCATAACCGGTTATACGGAGGATGAATTTACGAGCGGGAAAATACGGTGGGATCAGGTGGTTCATCCGGATGACCTGGCCCGGTTTTATCAGGGTTCGGAAAAAATCCGCACTATCCCGCGTTACGCTGCCGAGCGTGAATACCGGATCATACGCAAAAACGGGCAGGCCCGCTGGGTTCTGGAAACCTGTCAGAACATTTGTGATGATTCCGGAACGCCGGTAGCAGTCCAGGGGACCTTCTACGATATCACTGACCGCAAGCGGACAGAGCAGCACCTGCTGCTTCTCTCGTCCCTGGTAAAGCAAAGTGCCGAAGGCATGGCTGTGATTGATATGGATGGCAACCTGCTGTTTGTGAACGACGCCTTTGCAGCCATGCATGGGTATACTCCGGAGGAACTTGGAGGCAGGCACCTGTCTGTTTTTCATACTCCGGAGCAGTTGCCATCTGTGGAAGCAGATCTCAGGCAGATCAAAGAAGAAGGAGTATCCAACGCGAAAATCTGGCATGTCAGGAAAAACGGCACCGTCTTCCCTGCACTGATGCAAAATTCGCTGCTTCGGGATGAGGCAGGCAATCCTATCGGCATGATCGGCACACTCAAAGATATAACCGAGCAGGAGCAGGCAGAGAATGCATTGAGGGTAAAAGACAGTGCCATAGCCACATCCATTATCGGCGTTGCCTTTTCCGACCTTGAAGATAAGATGACCTATATGAATAGTTCCTGCCTTAAAATGTGGGGATACGAGAACGGTCAGGAAATCCTGGGAAAGCCGGTCATTCAGTTTTGGTATGATAAAAGCGCTGCATCGGAAGCGATAAAAACAGTTAACACCAAAGGAGGCTGGACAGGTGAATTGAAAGCCAGAAGAAAGGATGGATCACCATTTGACGTTCTGCTTTCAGTACACAGGGTTACCGACCGGGATGGTAAAATAATCTGCTCAATGGCTTCCATTATGGATATAACCGAGCGCAAACAGGCAGAGGAAGAATTAAAAAAGTACCGTCAACACCTCGAAGAGCTGGTAGCAGAGCGCACCCATGAATTAACTGCTGCCAATGAGCGGCTCTCCCTGGAGATTGTCGAGCGCAGGAGAATAGAGGAAGAATTGAGGAAAAGCCGTGCCCAAATGGCCGAGGCACAAAGGCTTGCCCATGTGGGCAGTTGGGAACGGGACCTGGCTACGGGTAAAGTGACCTGGTCTGATGAGCTCTGTAAGATTTTCGGCATCAGCGCCGGTGAATCATTCTCATTTGAAGATGGCCCGATGAACCTTGTCCCCCCTGATGATCAGACCTCTTTGAGAAGCTTGTTCGAAAATGCCTGCCGGACCCTGGAGCCTTTCGATTTTGAGCACCGGGTTATCCGTCCCGATGGGTCGCTTCGCGTACTTCAAGGGAGAGGAGAGGTTTTAACCGATGCTGATGGCAATCCGGTCAGAATGGTCGGTTTTGCCCAGGATATTACGGAAGTCAGACAGGCTGCGGATGCACTCAGGGAGAGTGAAGCGAAATACCGGCTGATTGTCGAGAATGCACAAGAGGGTATTTGTACCGTCGATAAAGAAGCAAGGATTACCTTCGTCAATCCACGTATGGCCGAAATGATCGGGTACACGGTGAATGAGCTGGTCGGGAAACGATCCTGCTCGCTCGTAGGTGAGTGTGATCAGAAGAAGGCCAAATACTATTTTGGCCTCTGCAAGCGGGGGAGCAGGGAATGCATAGAATTCAGATTCCTGCGCAAAGATGGATCATGGCTCTATACCAGCCTTGGGGTTTCGCCGGTGATCGATGACGAAGGCAGGTTTGTCGGAGTATTAGCCCTGGTAACCGACGTTACCGAGCGCAAGCAGGCGGGAGAAGCGCTCAGGAAACAGGCACAGATAATCGATCAGATCCACGACTCGGTGGTCTCTACGGATATGGACGGATATGTGACCAGTTGGAACAAAGGAGCGGAAAGACTGCACGGCTACAAAGAGGAAGAGGCTCTGGGGAAACATATATCATTTATCTATCCGGAAGATGAGCAGGACTTTTTTAAACATCATGTGCTCACGCCTCTTTTGGAAAAGGGAAACCACGAGGTGGAGGTAAGGCATAGAAGTAAGACAGGGAAAGATATCTACGTTCATCTTTCACTTTCGGTCCTGAGAGATAATGATGGAAACGCAATCGGTATGATCGGCTACTCAATGGACATTACCGGGCGCAAACTGGCGGAGGAAGAGAAGGGGAAAATCCAGGCACAGTTCCTTCAGGCACAGAAGATGGAAGCCATAGGTATTCTTGCCGGAGGAGTTGCCCATGACTTCAATAACCTTCTGACCACGATTCAAGGGTACACTACTATGGCCATGATGGGAATAAATGAATCAGATCCAGCGTTCAACGATCTCAACCAGGTACATACGGCTGCCAGCCGGGCCGCCAATCTCACCCGGCAATTGCTTCTTTTCAGCCGCAAGCAGCCCATCAAACCCACTCCTTTTGACCTCAATGGTACGGTTGATGATTTGCTCAAGATGCTTCACCGCCTCATCGGAGAGGATATTACCATCCGCACAGGACTTGAGCCGGATCTTTGGGCGATCAGGGCTGACGAAGGCAATATCGAGCAGGTAATTATGAACCTGGCAGTCAATGCCAGAGATGCAATGCCCAAAGGGGGTACTCTCACCATCAGAACTGAAAATGTAATACTGGACGAAGCCCAGGCCAGGCTGACCCCCGGAGCACAGCCCGGTCATTTTGTCCGTATGACCATTGCAGATACGGGATGCGGCATGAATAAGGAGACCGCTGACCGTATCTTCGAGCCCTTTTTTACCACCAAAGGGGCTGGAAAAGGAAGCGGCCTCGGTTTAGCTGTGGTCTATGGCATTATCAAGCAGCATGAAGGGTGGATTACCGTTCACAGTGAGCCCGGCCAGGGTTCGACCTTTGCCGTCTACCTGCCTTCCTTTCCCGTCAGGCTGAAAACGAAAGCCAGAGAAACAGTTTCCTTAAAAGATTTTCAGGGAAACGGGGAGCGAATCCTTCTGGTCGAAGATGAAGAGAGTGTCCGATCATTCATCAAAAGAACGCTGAATGAAAACGGCTATACCGCCATCCAGGCTGCTGATGCGGAAGAGGCGCTGAATATTTTCGAGCAGGAAAAGGGGAACTTTCACCTGGTCATCAGTGACGTGGTCCTGCCCGGCAAAACCGGTCTCGAACTCATCGAGCGGCTTCGCGCTGCCAGATCGGACATCAGGATTCTGTTGATCAGTGGCTACCCTGACCAAAAATCACAGTGGGCAACCATACAGGAAAGGGGATACCCGTTTATCCCAAAACCCCTTGCCCTGATCGATCTGCTTCGAGCTGCGAAGGAACTTACCGGACATACCTGAAATACAAAATATATCTAACAATTTGTATTTGCTTTTTGTATCTGCTTTTATAGGCAAAACCGGTCGCGTATTGAGCGCACTGTGTCGTAAGTACATCACTTATGAGTTGATTGCAGGATAATTGCCGAGATGGGAAATCACTTCGGCAAATGTCTTCAGATGGATTGCTCCCTCTTTTGAGTAATCCGGTATTATGGCATAGGGATCAAAGATCAGCAGAGGTTTTCGATACTCCAGAGCGAGCTCGATCTCGGAGATGGTCCCTGGCCCTCCAGGCAAGGCAACAATTATCCTGGAGGTCAAGACGTTGATATGGTTGCGGCTTAAAGCTCTTTTTCCTTGAGTTCCACTTAAGGGAAGATGAGTGATAATGGGAATCTCCACCCATTCATTGGGATACCCCGGCTTTACCCGGAAATTGGCTCGGCCCTCTCTATCTTGATCGATATTTCGCCTGCTTTGATCGCCGCCTGATATCTCCCGATCAGGCGCTTGAGCAGGAATGATGCCCTCTTGAGCCGGAGTGATGCTCTCTTGAGTTGGAAAGACGCTCTCTTGAGCCGGAATGATGCCGATGACTGCCCCTTTCCGGTCTGAAACAAAGAAGAACGCCTCCGAGACTGCCGCCATCACGCCCTGCCCACCGCCGGTAAGAAGATGGTATCCATGCTGGCCCAGCCACTTTCCAAGGGGGAAAGCCAGATCCTCATACCTTTCCCGGCTCGATCCCATAACACCAATAATAGTTCGACGCATTGATGTCCTCTTCGTTCAGGTCTTCCCCTTCACGTTCAGATCTTTCCCTTACCGATCATCACTGAAGAGCTGCAGCCCGTCATACTCGTCCTGATTCGAGATACAGGAAGAATGAGAGAATGTTTCTTGTCTTACCGGCAAACGTTTGTTAATCTCGCGGAGATCCTGTACTAAAACTCCCACAAAAATTCCTACAATCAAACCTATAGGAAATGATAAAAGAGCAATGACAGCCAGAATAATTGATTGCATGGACATAAGAAAAGCTCCGACCCCTTATTCGTCCCGTTAGGAAAATAGTCTTATCTCTCTTTGTCGATTATGAGTTTCGGGTCAGGCCATCCTGCATCCGGCATCAAGCATCCGGCAACCCGCCACCCGGCATTTTACGGCTCACAATCTCATTGTTATGTATTATATATAGATCGGCTAAAGATTTCCATTCTTTATTTATAGCTGGTCTTAGAGAGGCAAAGTGCAAGGAAAGGGAAACGAGGAGAGCAGGGGGGTGATCCTGATCTCCTCAGGGATTTTTATTCCAGAACTCTGGAAAAAAAGTCATGGTGCTCTTCTTCTTGAGCCAGAATCGATTCAAACAACCGGCGGGTAACAGGATCATTTTCATGATCAGCAAGCTCTATGATCGCCCTGTAATGTTTGATCGCATCTTCTTCCAGTTTTTTATCAATTTGAATCATTTCATGAACCGTATTACCAACTTTGATTGGCTCTGGCTGCGTAGTAGGGGTTCCACCCAGATAATTCAATCGATCGGCAATAGCTTCGGCATGTTTCATCTCCACGATGGAAATTTTTCTCAATTGATCCTTGAGAGTTTCTCCGCTGATACCTTTTTCCTGAACATGCTGCCACATGTACTGGATACTTACCGCCAGTTCTCTTGCAATGGCTTGGTTCAACATTTCCATAAGCTTAGCTGAGGCCATCTCTTTCTCCTTTGCTCTATCATTACAATTAGGTACCTATTGTCCCCTTGTTTTTATCGCGGTTACGAAAACTTAAGAGTCTATCCCCCAAGCCTTTTACCGTGAAGAGTGACCGTAAGGCACTCTTTTCCTGGCGCTCATGGGCGCAAGGGCCTGACTCCTTGCCCTCCCGTGTGTGGCTATGGTTTTGGGATAGGTTTTTCAGTACGGACTGCCATAACAGGCGGTCCGGTTATTCTCCACCGCTGGTTATTGGTTACTACCCACCGCTGGTAATTCCTGATGGAAGTATATTCGGATGAACCTCGCTTTTATGCCTACTCTGGTCTTGTCAGGAATTTCCTTAAAATCGCCGATTGTGAAAAATATTTGGCTGGTTGTGAGAAGTATTTGATTGTTGGCTCGGCACAGGTCACGGTAAATATCCGGACGGTTGCAGGAAGAGTCTGTCAAAAGGGGCTCCCTGCCATGGCTGCCATTTATCCGGCTTTCTTGACTAGTGGGTCTTCACGGCTGAATTTGTGAAGGAGAGAGGTTGTTTTTGTCCCTCATTTAAACGCTTGTCCCCACAATTTCAAGTGTGAAGATCCACTAGTGCACTGTCAATCGAATATTGATGGGCAACTGGATTCCCGCCTTCGCGGGAATGACGTGGGGTGGTTCCGACAGTCATTACTTGATACATCAACGAGGGCTTGACAGTGCACTAGTCCAGATTCCCGATAGAGTGCAGGAATGACGCTCTGGCCAGGAGGTAATCCCATTGGGCTTCCAGTCGTGCGGCCTCAGCCCGGTCAAGTGCGGTCTGGGTATCGAGAAGGTCGCTTATGGGCCCGCTTCCTGCTTCGTAGCGCTCGCGGGCCAGTCTCAAACCCTCCTGGGCATCCTGGACCAGAGCCACGGCTGTCTGGATGGCCTCATAGGTTTCCTTTAGCTTCGAATAGGAAGACCACACCTCCTGCTGCACTTCAAGGACAAGCCGCGAAACTTCGGCTTCCTCTTTCGAGAGTTCGGCCTTTGTCCTGGACAGCCTGTGTCTTCCTGAAAAACCGGAGAAGATCTGCCAGCCGACAGAAGCCCCCACTGACCACTCCTCGTCATCAGGAAAGAAGTCCGGGCCGCGCCAGCCATATCCGCCTTCAGCCAGTATCTTAGGGCCAAAGGTGCTTTTAGCTGCATCGATTTCACTCTGGGCCGCAGCAGTGCGCAAGAGGGCAGCCTTCAGTGCAGGCCGCGTCTTGACTGCCTGCTCAAGGGCATTATCGATATCGATTTCGCTTGGCGTACCGGCTGGGATATCGATTTCACTGAGGCCACCGGCTGCTTCCTCAGGCTGATCCGCAATTTCTATCCATGTCTCGACAGGCGACCCCATGGCCACATTGAGTTTTCCCTTGGCTACGCGGATCAGACTCTCGGCCCTGACCAGAGCCAGTCTGGCCTGAGCAACCTCGGCCTTAGCCCTGATCACATCCATCTTGGGAACCGTGCCCGCATCCTTTCTTTCCGTGGCCAGCCGAAGGTGGTCCTCGGCCCTGGCCAGGCTCTTCCCGGCAATCGATCGGGCTTCCTGAGCAGACTTAAGGCCGTAATAGGCATGGTGGACAGAAAGGACGATATCCTGACGGACCCTTTGTGCATCCTCTTTTGCAGCCCAATGCCTGGTCATGGCAGCGGTTCGGCGCGCTTTGCGCTCCCCGCTGTCGAAGAGTAAAAGCCTGGCCCTGAGCCCGGTAAGCCAGTCGTCGGTGGGGCCAATGATCTTGGGCATCCCCGGACGGGAAATACCGCTGGGTAAAAAGGCGTACTTTTGCCATCGCCCATATCCTGCGTTCAGGTCAATTTCCGGATAATAGGGTGCAGTCGCTTCTCCCACCCTCTCTCCGGCTGCAATGAGGCCCTGTTGGACCGTCCGGTTTGCGGGGCTTTGTTCAAGAGCTTTTTTAATGCACTCGGTCAGGGTCAAAGGTGCGGCAGCGGGCTGGAACGAGGGATTGTCAGGAGCAGAAGGCTGGGGCGGAGCAACGGGATTGTCAGGGGCAGCAGGCTGGGCAGGGGTAGCGGAAGCAGGCTGGACAGGGGCGACGGCAGCGGAAGCAGGCTGGGCAGCAGCGGCAGCGGCCGTGGGCCGGGGCAGGGCAGGGGGCGGAGCAGGGGATAGGGCAGGGGAAGCGGCAGCGCCGGCCTTTGGTGCCTTTGGGGGACGCGGCAAAGTGGCACACCCTGAAAAAGCCATGCCCAAAAGAGCTACAGATGGCAAGGCCCAGGTCATCACGGCCTTAACTGTATGGTTATGCATACTAATCCTCCTTGATAACAATCACTCCAGTGTCTTACAATCACTTCAGTGTCTTATGGAACCTCATCGATGCCAGCCGCAGTATGGTAATACCCATTACGGCCAGAGCTGCCATTTGTGGCCACAGGACACGCACTCCGACTCCCTTGAGGAAAATGCCCCGGATAATCACCAGGAAATAACGCAAAGGATTCAGGTAGGTAAGCCACTGAACCACCATCGGCATATTGGCTATGGGAAAGACGAACCCTGAAAGGAGCATGGCCGGGAAGAAGAAAAAAAAGGTGCTCAGCATTGCCTGCTGCTGCGTGCGGCTGATTGTTGAAATAAAAAGGCCGACTCCCAGGGTAGTCAAAAGATAAAGGGCTGTGGAAGCAAGGAGCAGCCAGATACTGCCCCGGACCGGTACACGAAACCAGAGTATGCAAAACAGCGTAATCAGGATCACGTCGAGGAAGCAGATCAGGGCGAAAGGCACAGTCTTGCCGAGGATGAACTCGGTCGGCGTGATCGGGGTGACCATGATCTGCTCCATGGTCCCGATTTCCCGCTCGCGTACTACAGCCATGCTGGTAAGAAGCAGGCTGATCAGGGTGATGACAATGGCAAGCACGCCGGGCACAAAGAAATTGCGGCTGTCGAGGTTCTCGTTGAACCAGGCGCGCGTTTTAAGATCGACCCTGTGCTGTGCTGTGCCAGCATCACCGGTGAGGCGGATGACCTGGCTAGTCAGAACCTGCTGGGAGAATTGCCCGGCGATCTTGCTGGCATAGTTGAGGATGATGCCGGCAGCATTGGAGTCGGTGCCGTCAACGATTATCTGTACATCGGCAGGTCCACCGGCCAGGAGCTTCTGCTCAAAGCCCTTGTTCAGGCGAAGAAGCGCCTGGACGGTACAGCGATCGATCAGTTCCCTGCCCCTTTCTTCAGTGCCGATATTCTCCACAACCTCAAAATAGCCCGACTTCACGAACCGGGCGATCAACTCCCGGCTGGACTGGCTGTGGTCAAGGTCATAGACCGCAGTGGTAGCGTGTTTGACGTCGGTAGTCACTGCATAGCTGAAGCCCAGCACCTGGATGATGGGCATGACGAAAATGAACTTCCTCATCCGCGGGTCGCGAAGGAGCTGAATGAACTCTTTGATCAGCATGTATTTGATTCTCTCGAACATTACTCCACCAGATTATAAACCATCGTGTTAGAAAAGTTTTTTCTTAAATTTCAACCTGGCCATTATCACCACACTGACACTGAAAATGGTCAGGAGCAGGGCCTCGAATCCGAGAATCTCAAGCCCGACACCCTTCAGGTAAATGGCCTTGGTCAGGCTCACGAAGTACCTGGCCGGGACCAGATAGGTAATGAACTGCAAGGGAAGCGGCATATTGATAATGGCAAATACGAATCCCGACAGCAGGAATGAGGGCAGAAGAGTGACTATCATGGCCAGTTGGCTGGCGACCAGTTGGTTTTTGGTGACAACGCTGATCAGTATCCCTAAAGCCAAGGACCCTGCCAGGAATATGGCTGCCATGCCGAAGAGCAGGGCTACACTTCCGCGCAGCGGCACTTTGAATACGAATTGTCCCATGAGCACGGCCAAAAGCACATCCAGCATACCGATACCGAAGTAGGGCAGAAACTTGCCCAGGATCAATTCCTCAGCCCTGACCGGTGTGGATATAAGCTGTTCCATGGTTCCGCTCTCCCACTCGCGGGCCACGGTCAGCGAGGTCAGGAGTGCGGCAATAACCATCATGATGACGGCGATCAGGCCGGGGATGATAAAGTTTCTGGATTTGAGATCTTCATTGAACCAGACCCTGGGCCGAAGATCGAGCGGCTGCTCAGGAATGCTGCGGCCGCCGGTCCGCCTGATCCGGTCGATGAGCAGGTCCTGGGAATACCCTTGCGTGACTATGGTGGCATAGCCCATGGCAATGGTTGCGGTCGTGGAGTTGCTTCCATCCGCGATCAACTGAACCGAAACCGGACGGCCGGAACTGACGCTGTCGGCAAAGTTCGAGGGAATAACGAGGGCTAAGGTGGCCTTGCCCGAATCAATGGCCCACTCTACCTCCCGGTAGCTTTGGACATATGCAAAGAGCGAGAAATAGCGCGAGCCGCTGAACCTGCTCAGGAACTCCCTGCTTACCTCCGTGCGGCTCTGGTCAAAGACTACGGTCGGTACATTGTCCACGTCCAGGGTCAGGGCATAGCCATAGAGGATGAGCATCAGCATGGGAATGGCAATGCCCATGCCAAGACTTCGCGGATCGCGGATAACGTGGAGGAATTCCTTGCGGGCCATGGCCCAGGTTCTGCCCAGGTTCATCTTTGCCTCTCCCGTCGCTGTACCTTTGGATCCATCCTTTCACCTCCTGCCTTTGGATTCACCTCTAAAACCTTCCTGCCTTTAGATTCATCCTCTCACTCCCTGCCTTTGGATTCATCCCTTAAACCTCCTTTTGCGGATTCTCCGCACGGTCTTTAGCCTCGATAAGCGAGACGAACACATCCTCCAGTGAAGGGGTGATCTTCTCGACCGAAAGCACCCGGTGGCCCATCCTGTCGAGCAAGCCCTTGATGGCGGGCTCTTTTGATGCAGCATTCTCGACCACAATGTGCAGTTCCTGACCGAACAGGGCCACCTCCTTGACACCTGCCAGTTTTCCGATTTCGGTCATGGCCTCCTGGGGCCGGTCACAGGCTACCTCCAGCACGTCTTCGGACATGTAACTGGTTTTGAGCTGTTCGGGTGTCCCCAGGGCTATCAATTCACCACGGTAAACAAGGCCGATCCGGTCGCAGTACTCTGCCTCGTCCATGTAGTGGGTGGTGACAAAGATGGTGATCCCTTTGTGGGAGAGCTCATAGATCAGGTTCCAGAACTTGCGGCGGCTGATCGGGTCCACACCCGAGGTCGGCTCATCCAGGAAAATGACCGGCGGTTCATGGAGGATAGCGCATCCAAGGGCCAGCCTCTGCTTCCATCCGCCGGAGAGGATGGCTGTCCGGGCTTTGCGGTGCTCGGAAAGGCCTGCCATCTCGATCACCCACTCCTTGCGCTCTTTCTTTTTCTCCGGCGCAAGGCGATAGATACCGCTGTAAAAGTTGATATTTTCCTCTACGGTCAGGTCTTCGTAGAGAGAGAATTTCTGGCTCATGTAGCCGATATTGGCTTTGATCTTTTCCGCCTCGGTGAGGATATCGAAGCCTGCCACTTTCCCCCTGCCGCCAGAGGGCGCTAAGATGCCGCAGAGCATGCGGATGGTCGTCGATTTACCCGCACCATTGGAGCCGAGAAAACCGAAGATTTCACCCCTTCTCACCTCGAAGCTGATCCGGTTGACAGCGATGAAGCTGCCAAACCGCCTCTCGAGGTCCTGCACCACAACGGCATTTTCATTCACGGCATTTTCACGTTCGTCGGTGGGGGTCATGATCGCCCTTATTGTTTACCATACCATAGTACGATAGTAATGTACTCTTTTAGGAGGTGATTATTTCATTTTTGGCCGTTCCCGTCGCTCAGGACCGAGACGAACACATCTTCAAGGCCCGGTTTGATCGGTCTGATGCCGCCAAGCTCGAATCCTGCTTCGGCCAGGAGCTTTTCGGCCTCCCGTGTCGCCTTTTGCGGCTCTTTGGTGACCACGTGAAGGCGGTCGCCGAAGAGGTTGATCGAATCTGCCTTCAGGTGCCCGGCCAGCATCGATGCTGCCTGACGCGGCCTTAAGGTACGGATCTCGATGATGGTGGCGGTCATCATTTTCTTGATTTCAGCCGGGGTCCCGCAGGCCAGAAGCTTCCCCTGGTGAATGAGCCCGATCCGGTTGCAGCGCTCTGCCTCGTCGAGATAGGCGGTCGAGATAAAGATGGTGACCTTCTCGCTGAGCAGTTGATAGAGAATTCGCCAGAAGTCGCGCCTGGAAATTGGGTCCACGCCGTTGGTCGGCTCATCGAGAAAGAGCACTTTCGGAGTATGGATGAGGGCGCAGGTCAGGCCGAGCTTTTGCTTCATGCCGCCTGAGAGATTTCCAGCCAGACGTCTTTTGAAGGCTGTCAGGTTGCTGAAGGCCAGAAGCTGATCGATTTTTTCTTTCCGTTCTTTTTGCTGAACCGAGTAAATGTCGGCGTAGAAGTTGATGTTCTCCATCACCGAAAGGTCAGGGTAAAGACCGAACCTCTGGCTCATATACCCGATTCTTTCCTTGACTTGTTCGGCCTCTTTTACCACGTGACGTCCTGCCACCCAGGCATCGCCCGATGTCGGCTCCATGATCGAGGTCAAAAGCCGCATGGTCGTAGTCTTGCCTGCACCATCCGGCCCGACCAGGCCGAATATCTCGCCCTCTGCCACAGACAGGGTAAGGTGATCTACGGCAGTCAGATTTCCAAAAGTCCTGCTGAGGGCTTCGGTTTTTATAACCTCCTCCCTCACAGGTTTATCCATCCGGTTCGATCCTCCTTCATTCATCCCCTGTCCATGGTCCATGGTAATCTTCCGTCGTTATCTTCCATTCAGCAGTATCCGGGCATCAGCAGGCATGCCGGGCTTTAATTCCATGCCGGGATTGGGAATGTCTACCTTGACCCGGTAGACCAGCTTTACCCTCTCTGTTTGTGTCTGGACGTTCTTGGGAGTAAACTCAGCCTCTGAACTGATAAAGGAGATTCGGCCCTCGTACGACCTGTCCGGATAGGTATCCGTAGTCACCTGCACTTTCTGGCCGACTTTCACCCTGCCAAGATCGGTCTCATTGATGTAGGCACGCAGGTAGACGTTGTTCAGATCGCCAACGGTAACGACCGGCGTGCCGGGTGTAACCCTCTCTCCCGGCTCAATGGCCTGTGACAGGACAATCCCGGAAAGAGGGGAAACCAGGGTGGCGTAATCAAGATGTGTCTCGGCTAGGGCCAAGGCTTCCTGGGCCTGTTGCAGGCGGCTTTTTGCCTGATCCAGGGTTTCCTGCCGAGGGCCTTTCTCCACCAGCGCCAGCCGCTCTTTAGCCTCTTTTAAGGCTTCGCGGGCCTGCTCGATCTGCTCCTTTCTCGGCCCCTCGGTGACGAGCTTCAACTGCTCTTCGGCTTCCAGCAGTCTTGTTCTGGCCACCTCGTAGGCTGCCTGGCTGGCCTCGTACTCCCTCGTGGAGATGACTTCTCTGTCGTAGAGCTTCTTTTGCCGGTCGTAATCCCTCTTCGCGCGGTCCTCCTCCGCCTTTGCCCTCTGGACCGATGCTGCGGCTGCGGCAATTTCCTGTGGCCGGGACCCTTTGAGCAACTCGTCGAGTCTGGCCTGTGACCTTCTGACCGCAGCCCGGCTCTGGGCAATCTCTTCAGGTCGCGATCCTGCCTCAAGTTCGGCCAGGGCGGCCCGGACCACCTGAACCTCGGCCTTGCGAAGGGCAACTTCCTGAGCGAGTTCGGTTTTCTCCAGCCTGGCCACCACCTGTCCTGCCCTGATCGTCTCGCCTTCTGAAACCGGCCGCTCTTCAACCCGGCCGGCAACCATAAAACTCAGTTCCGCATCGGTGACCTCGATGTTGCCTGAAAGACGGATAGTGTCAGGATCATCGAGGGACCTGCTCTGGCAAAGATACGTGTAGGCCACGATTGATGCACCCAGGATGAGCAGCAGCGGAATCACTATCTTTTTCTTATTTTTCATCACCCAAATCTCCTGATCTATAGTTGGTGAATAGGTATTTTAGCCGGATGATATCTTTATCTATCTGGCCTTATGCCTCTACCCGGCTTTGTTGTCTCTTGGGTCTCATGGTATCCTCGGTATCTCTATGAAATGAAACCGCTTTGCCGGAAAGATTCATCATGCAGTGATGGATTCACGAAAAATCCGCCAGGCCCCTTCCATATATCCGGCAACATCGAATCCGCCGTCGCTGAGATGCCAGAGAATTCCTGTCTGCTGCATTAATCCCAGGAACATAATCGATGCAGTCCCTGGATCGATGTCCTGGCGTATCTGCCCAGTTTGCTGGCCCTGCCGGATAATTTCCGCTATGCTGCCAAGATACCTGGTGATGATCTCATACACTCTGGCCTTTCTCTCGGGATGGTGAACGGCAAAGTCATCGGAAAAGATCAGGCGCGGAATTGCCTGCTTTTTCCGGATAACCTTCAGGTGATGCGTCAACAGAGCCTCGAGGCGTTTCAGAGGGTCCAGTGTTTCTTCGCAGACTGCCGTGATATGACCGAGCATCTTGTTCTGGATGAGGCTAACCACCGCCTCTATCAGTTCATCCTTGTTCCTGAAGTGGCGGTAAATCGCCGATGGAACAAGACCGACCCTGTGGGCCACACCGGCTACACTCAATCCGCTCACACCCTTTGTGATCATCAGCTCCAGTGCCGCCTGGGCGATTTGCTCCTGTCTGATTTCCGTGTCTAATTTTTCAGCGCTCATTATCTCCCCTATTCAACGAGTACCCTATCCGGCTACCTATCTGACCCCATCGAGCGAGTACCTTTGTCAACTTCGGCAACTGCATCAGGTAGCTGCATTCGGATACAGCCGTCCGCCAATGACAACCAGAAGTGCCGTGGACATCAGAAGGACAGCAAAGTCCAATATCAGCATGGAGAGACTGCCGGTCGGCCGGTTCGCCAGCATCAGGAACCGCAGGGCATCCACCTCATAAGTCAGGGGATTGATTTTCGCCAGAACCTGCAGCCAGGGAGGCATCATCGAAATCGGATAAATGGCGTTACTGGCGAAAAACAGGGGCATGGTCATTAACTGGCCGACACCCATGAACCGCTCACGTGTCTTCACCAGGCAGGCGATAATTAACGAAAAGGTGGAAAAAAGAGCCGCACTCATTACGACGACTGCCAGAACACCCAGCAGTGACAAAGGGTTCCAGCTCATCTTCACACCTAAAAGAAGTGCCAGCGAGTAAATGATGAAAACCTGCAGGAAGCTGCGGACGCCAGCCGAAAGCGCTTTGCCCAGCACCAGCGCCGACCGGGGCGTTGGGCTGGCCAGAAGCTTATGGATAATCCCGAGGTCACGCTCCCAGATGATGGCGACACCATAGAAAATGGCAATAAACAGCACACTCTGAGCCAGGATGCCGGGGGTCATAAAATCGAGGTAAGACAAGTTCCCCGTAGGAATGGCCCGACTCCGGGTGAATACCTGACCGAAAACCAAAAGCCACAACATTGGCTGGACCCCGCGCAGGATAATCTCGGTGGGATCGTGATATATTTTTCGCACCTCCAGTTCGGCCACGACGAATGTTTTTTTCGCGAAGCGGCTGACGTTGATCAGCGGATTGGCCGAGGCCAGGCCGGTGGCCGGGCTAGCCAAGCCGCCTGGCAGTGCGTCTTGTTCTTGAGGTATCATGGAAACTCCTTTTCGAATTCTCTTCCCCATCTTCATCCGTATAATGGGCAAACACCTCGTCCAGCGTTGCCCCGTTTCCGCCAATCGATGCCTTGAGGTCCATCGGTGTACCGAGGGCTGCCATCCTGCCAAGGTGCATGAGCGCCACCCGGCTGCACAGGGCATCAGCCTCCTCCAGATAGTGCGTGGTCAAAAGAATCGTGGTGCCGTAATTGGCCATCAACTCTTCAATATGCTTCCAGACCGCTCTGCGGGCCAGAGGGTCAAGCCCTACGGTCGGCTCATCCAAAAAGAGCACCCTTGGCCGGTGCAGCATGGCCTGGGCTATCTCCATCTTGCGGATCATTCCGCCCGAGTAGGTACGCACCAGCCTGTCGGCAGCATCGGACAGACCCATGAAATCAAGCGCTTCACGCACACGGGCTTTAATCTCTTTGCGAGGCAGGTCATAGAGTTTGGCAAAAACCAGAAGGTTCTCATATCCGGTCAAACAGCCATCAGCGGACAGAAGCTGCGGTACATAACCGATCATGCGCCGCACATCGCAAGGCCGACGGCTCAGGTCAAATCCAGCCACCATGGCCGTGCCCGATGTGGGCGGCAAAAGGGTGGTCAGCATCTTGATGGCAGTGGTTTTCCCCGCACCATTAGGACCGAGCAATCCGAACACTTCACCGGCTTCCACGGATATGCTTAAGGAATCAACCGCCGTCATCTTGCCAAAGCTGCGAGTAAGGTTCTTTGTTTCCAGAATAGCCATAGTTTTTGATTTCCTGCTTTGTATTCTCCATCAAATGTTGAGTGATAAATCGAATATCGAACCATACATCATCAACTGTAAATCGTTCGTCACTGAATGTGCTTTATCATTGTGAATGTTTATTCACAATGATAAAGCACATTCAGGGCATTGTCAAGAGAAAAGAAATGGGGGCAAAGTGCATCGGAAGAAATCCGGATGCGAATGAGGCCGGTGTCGAACCGAGATGTTCTTCGGTTGTCTGCTGAAACCGGCTTGAAAAGAGGCTGCGCAGGGTCGAATTCACGAAAGTGCCCTTATCAAAGCGGAAGAAGGTCCATATTCTTTGTTCCTTTTGTCATAAAGATTCGATGGTCTGATTTCGCGCCCACCCTCATAAATTATGAGTCAGCAATAACATTTTCAGAGAGTTAATTGAGAAAAACGTCCTTCCTTCAATCCTGGTACAAATATTGCTCTTTATAAAAAATCAAAAAGCAGTCTGTATCATTTAATAAACTTAACCTGCGTTCGACTGGGCATTTATCAGAACGGGAAAGGTAAGTTACTATGGATTGGATGGTTTTTGATCATAATTAGCAGAAGTACATAAGGTGGTTGGGTAACGGTCAATCACGAAACGCCGTAATCTTACTGAGGCCCCATCCTGAGCGAACAGTATACTTCCTGCACCACGGATTTCTCCTGCTGGCCCGACTCTCGCTTCACCGCTCCTGCCACCTTATTATAAAATACACGGCGTATGAAATGCGCGGCCAGTTGAATCAGCAAGTAAAAAGGTTGGATCAGGTACGAAAAGGCCATCCCAAAGACCTTCGGCAACCGGAAAACCGGTTACCCGAAATGGGATTTTTGGGATAGGCTCACAAGGGGCAGGCTTTCTTATCATAAGCGCACGTCCCAATGCGCTTAAGATTCCCCCGGCTTTAAGGAAGCAGCCTAAAAGGAAGGAGGTGACATTTTGTAGGGTAAATTGGGAAAGACATTATATGGCCATTGTAACCATGAAAAACCAAGAGGAGATTCTCATATGTTCTCTGACAAGCGTTCGCTTTACCGGTTGGCCGTAGGATTGTTCGTAGTAATAACAGGCATCATTTTCGTATCCCCTATAGTTTTCGTATCCCCTATAGCTCAGGCACAAAATTGGATAAATCTTCCACCCTATAACACCCTCTGGCCCCTGTGGTCCCCAGCCCTTTCACCAGAGGATCCCCAGACAGGTACATCTACTCCTGTTGTAACTAATCTCACTCCAACTACCGTGCTGCCGGTGCAGCCAGGTCTGACCTGGGACCCTGCCTGGGATTATCCCTGGCTGCTCTACAACACCCCGGCAGGGATGGCCTATTTTGACCCGGTCTATGGGTTTAATCTCTGGCCTCCACCACATCTGATTGATCCTGCCACCGGAAGTGCGCTTCCTCTTACTCTGAAAGGAGGCTCATGGCCGGGTCTTCCTGCACCCCTCATTGATTGGGGACAGCAATATGTTCCTTTGGCCAATATAACCTATGCTTTCCTGTATGGGCTCGACCCACTTGGGTATGGCCTCCTGTTGATCCCAGCCGCTATCTGGGGGCTGTAAAGCTCCAGGTAACCGGATGCTGTGGCAGTAAGTACGGTAAGGGCACCCTCATAGACGGGTGCCCAACTGTATATGCGGCAGGAATATTTATGGCGATCTGTATTAAGGCCACATTACTTGGCAATCCTGCGTGATCCTCATGGAGTAGCCAAATCCGGGCCCTATATAGGTAAGGTCACTGAGGCCCCATGGATCAGGATTATACCAGGACTTAGCTCCATCATAGAAGCTCTTAACACGGCTTAAGCTTGACTTGAAAGATCCGAAAACTTCACCAATAGAATTTACTACCACCGGAGTTGCACTCTGAGCACTGGAGAAGATACTGGTGTCAGGAAAACTGGTAAAATAAATATCGCCTCCCCAATAACCAACCATATATAGACCATTCATGGCAGAATTCAGAGCAAGGTGATACTTGGGAGTGTTATTCCTGATTACATCTCCAAGAACCACCAGTTCTGAATTCTTCACATTCGGGACATAAATCCAATATCCATGACCAACTGAGAAAAATTCTACCTTCTTGATATCCTTGGTGGCACCGAACTTTGTCTGCCTGATAGCATCACCTGGAGGTTTGAAACCATCATAGAAGTAAATTCTCTCCCACTGGCCACATAAGGATGAAAGGGCACTATGAATAGAAGTCACATTCACTACAGGACAAACACTCTGACTGACGGGAACACCTGTGTCATCAATCAATGCTGTTCCCTGGTTAGGCATAGTGATACCATCGTTTACTACATATCTCTTCAGGACTGAGAAAGAGATAAAATTCCAGCCCTGCTGTAAAGGTTTACTCTCATACCTGCGAAGATCAATATTATGCTCCGTGACTTCATCGTTTTTCCACGAGAGATAGAAACCCTGATCTTCTCTGCAATCATTGGTTACCAGATACTTAATGCCGCTGACAGGATCCTGTACAACAAGGAAAATCGTATCGGCATTTTTAAAGCCTGGGGTATCATAGAACTCGCCGTAGGCATACATGACGAATGAGCCATCGGCCGTAGTATAGCATGATCCATAGCAGATACCGCCTTGAGAATTTGCTGGTGCCAGGATAGCATTGCCATCGTGAGAATCATTCAAATCACAATTGGGATCATGCGCTGCCCTGCTGCTGTAGTAGGGATTGGGATCGATGTTATAACGGCTCTTATGTTCAAAGAGATAAAGGTTATTCAGACTATAGGCATAAATCTTCCAACCGCTGCCAACTGCGGTTCCGGCAGTACTCAGAATGCTTCCATGGATCGTCATGGAAAATGGGGAAACTACGGGTTTATGGTCAGTTACCGGCATAGTCCTGGAGGGAGAGTCATTGCCATTAGTAAACTTCTGAATGCGATCGTTATTTGTATCGGCGATACAGATAATTCCGCTTCCATCTACAGCTATACCCGAAGGATCTTTGAACTGACCATGCTCTGAGCCATAACTTCCCCATGTGGCTAAAAACATGCCGCCTGGATCAAACTTCTGAATGCGATTGTTACCAGTATCGGCTACATAGACATTGCCGCTGCCATCCACGGCTATGCCAGAAGGATGCAGGAATTGCCCATCCCCTGAGCCTTCATTTCCCCATCTGGTCAAGAATGTGCCGTCTCTATCAAATTTCTGGATGCAATGATTTTCCTCGTAAACTACATAGACATTGCCATTCCCATCCACGGCTATGGCAGAAGGATGCAGGAATTGCCCATCTCCTGAGCCCCAGCTTTCCCATGTGGCTAAGAACGTGCCGTCTGGATCAAATTTCTGAATGCGATTATTACCTATATCAGTTACATAGACATTGCCATTCCCATCCACGGCTATGCCAGAAGGATAATTGAATTGACCATGCTCTGAGCCAAAACTTCCCCATGTGGCTAAGAACGTGCCGTTTCTATCAAACTTCTGAATGCGATCATTATATGAATCAGCTACATAGACATTGCCACCGCCATCCACGGCTACTCCATCAGGTAAGTCGAAGTACCAGGCAGAGCGTGGAATCATCCATTCAAATTGTGGTATAACCAGTGGAGCTCCAGGACAACTTGATGTATCATCCCCTCCTCCCATGCAATCGTCATCCTTCCCGTTACAGGGAAATTCAATTGCTCCAGGATGAATACTTTTATCCGTATCATTACAATCGCTCTTATTGATGACATACCCAGATGGAGCAGAGCAAGCTTGAGTGCTCTGGAGGTCGTTGCCATAGCCGTCCCCATCGTTATCTCGATAGAAAGTCTGAGGCTGGGGTGCAGTGCAGCCAGCCCATTTCCCGTTCTGGCAGATCTCTGTCCCTGAACCACAGGCACTGGAACATGATCTGGCAGTCAAATCCTCATCGACCTTGCCATCACAGTCATTATCCTTGCCATCGCAGATCTCCTCCGTGCAGTGCAATTCTTCCGGACAGGCAGCGATACCGTTTTCAATGGAAAGCTGCACTACTTTTCCCGTAGTAGAGCGCACCTGCCGGACATTGGTAATCTCTACTTCTCCTGTACAACCCTTCTCTCCAGCAAATACCACTTTCAGTATGCTCCCCTGGCCAGCCTTTACGACTGCATTGCCAGTCATATCAATTAAATTTACCGTAATTTTCCCTTCAGCATCGTTGATGGAATCAGGACTGGGAGTGCCGAGGACTCTTCCCCGATCTGTCACAACGAGAGAGTTTGCTTTCAGTTTTTCCGTATCATAGACAAGATCAAAGGTTATGGAAAATAAATCCTGGTCAATATCCAGCCGGATTGGCAAGCTCACCATTTTTTCAGGAGTTAAAGAGACATTGTCAAAGGAAATAACGTTTGTACTTCCATTTCTCAATCTTACCGGCTCAAGCGAAGAGTTGGCAAAAAGTGAGATGTCTTCTCGAAATCTCGATCTTCTTGGTGTGGCCGAACATTGAGGTTTCAGTGCGTTTATCACCTCGGCCAGGGATTTATCCGAAGGCAGATCGAAATTGGATTGACGAAAAGCGTTGGGTACGACCGGAGAAATTTCGTGGACGGCTCTATTCATAAAGACCAAGTCAAGTACCGTAAAGCCATCGATGTTGTCAATGTCGAAACAGTCAGCATCCTTGGTGATTGTATTTCTGAGTGTTTCGTCAGAAGGAGTTAAGGGATAAACTGTACGCCACGTGCTGGGAACCACGGTAGACATACCCTGGAGACAGCGGTTGAGATATACCAGATCTAATACATTAAAATCACAGTCCCCGTCCACATCAGCGGTGCAGCCATCTGGCCATGTGTTCACTTTACTACTCATTTTCTCAAACTTTTGTATTCTATCAAGACGCTGATCAATCACATAAACACTGCCGCTTCCATCTACCGTTATACCAGAAGGTTTGAAATAAAAACTAGGCTCTGAACCATAATGCCCACTCCATTTAGCTATTAACCTACCTAGTGGATCAAACTTTTGGATGCACCCACTCATCGTATCAGTCGCATAGATAGTGCCTGTCCGAAAATGACTAACTTCTTGATAATATTAGGTTAATTGGCATTGTTACAGGCTCAATCTTTTAAGAGTTCGTAACCATTTGAAATAATTATTACTTTTCCATCCATTTTACCCAATTTTTAGCGTGTTTCTGTTACTTATGTGCATGTGTCTATTTCCTATGTGTTTGATTTTGCTCATTATGGGTGCAGCCCCAATGGACATTTTTCGGACAGACACTAAGTAAACCTCTATTGTCAAGGTAAGATAGAGGCAAATTTACTTCTTGCAGACTCTTTACGGCAGTGCATAACCGATACTGAGCATCAAGGAATGCGCATAGCCATTTTTAAAAGTAACGGTATGTGATCTGTCAACAGGGTCGCCCTCAGCATCCACGACCCCATGTCTGTTCTTCGAAACGATATAAGCGTAAGCAGCATCAACGGTCCACGTGTTCCAATGAAAGCCGGTTCCTAAACAATAGTGCTGGAGGTCATTGCCGGGGAGCATATAGTCCAGATGGTGCTCATCGATCGGGGATTCATCAAACACATAACCCGCTCTTAAGTCCAGCCAGGCAGTTATGGCATATTCCAGACCGAATTGGTAGCGCCAGGTATTATGCCAGTCTTTTTTGATTTCCTGATGAGATGATGCCGGGTCAGTGGGATCGGGGGCCGTGGATAGATCAATCACCGGCTTATCATAACTGCTCCAGCCGGTATAAATCATACTGAATTCAGCGCTCAATTGTTTTATAGAGGTTACAGCAACTCCAAAGGAAAAGGACTCAGGCAAAGTGATATTACTCGATCCATCACAGTTTTTAAAAAAAATCAGGGATGGTTTGAGTGGATAAGACACGCTGGAGGGGCTGAATTTGGCCTTGCCTTTCAGGTTCTGAGTGACCTTGCTTCTGTAGGTCAGACCGAAGGACAACCAGTCTTCGGGTTTGTAATGAGTGCCAAGGGTTACACCTAAACCGAGGTCATCGGCAGTCATTTGGCTGTTGATGTCTCCACCGGCAAATCCAGGGTCGGCAATCTTATTTTTTAAATCAACCTTAAAGTACATGGCCTCTATGCCAAGAGCGCAGGATAGTTCATCCGTGGCTTTGATTGCCCAAATGGGATTTATCGAATAGCTTTGCACTGTACTGTCATAGCTGTTATACCTTCCTGCCCAGTTTGAAGGAAACCTGGTTGAAAGGCCGAATCTTGAATAGAGCCCGAATCCAAACCATGAACGGTCGTTCCATTGATAAGTGAGGTAAGCATGGGGCGGAAATAGTGACAGGTTCTCGGTGTCAGTTGAGGTAGTTAAACTGCCCCTGGTGACAACCGCGGTGATTTTGGGACTGATCATGTTACATCCGAATAAGGTATGAATGCCTTCCAGTTGCGTGATTCCAGCCGGATTGAAGGCTGCTGCGGAAGGATCGTCAGTCCTGGCCAGGGCAGCTCCCCCGAAAGCGACACCTTGAGCGCTCCATTCGTAGAGGGCAAAACCGGAAGACCAGACGGTAGTGCCGTATATAAAAAGGGCAGCTATTCCACATGAACTAATAAAAAGGATTCTTTTCAGCATATATATCCCGCCTTCTCCCGTAAAGTCTTATCCATTGCTCCGTATCTCCAAAAAGGATTGAGTCGCGAGATAAAGGATTGGGGAGGTCAAACTAAAGGAAGTTTTCACCTGCCCTTCCCTGTTTCCTGCAAGTTCTCGCTCTTTGCGGTTATTGAGCTTTTTCTCCACATTTTTCTTCGGCATTTCGGGCTCTTTGGGATTCACTACGATTTTAAATCAAACTGAACCAGTGCCATATCTCCTCCATAGGTCTTCTCGCATCCAATTCCCCCGCCTGGGTAATGCGATTTTCTCAGGCACAGGGCCTGGGATAATCCGGAAAGTTCTTGTAAGAGACAGACGGATCAGGGAAGCAACTGCTCCCCATACGCTTATTTTATTCCAAAGCACATTCACTTCCTCTATCGCTGACAAATATTCATCCCATTGCGTCCAGA
Organism: bacterium; assembly: GCA_040752695.1. Lineage (GTDB taxonomy): Bacteria > SZUA-182 > SZUA-182 > DTGQ01 > DTGQ01 > DTGQ01. The sequence goes on along the minus strand of JBFMGO010000039.1, from coordinate 3,458 downwards.
CAACGTGAAATTGTGAAATTACATTGTGAAATTGAGGAACAGATTTATTTTCTCGAAGGAGGGAATTTGGAGGAAAAAAGAAAGTATGATATTATATACATATAACGTCATGAATTACACTAAAAGGCAGTATAAAATAAGTAATGATTCCCACGTACAACGAGAAGTCCATTCGCCTGTCCGAAAAAGGTCTGCGCCGGCTTATGCCTGGCAGCCCGTGCAAGAAATCTTTCACTTCGTGGTTAGCATGTATGATCGTTCGTTGTCCGTAAATAAGTAACAATAGAGTATTCGGAATATTTTTATGTGCCAGGTTTAAATAAAATGTGTAAACAAAAAAATATTTGCTGGAAAATTCTACTATTTATAAACTTGATAATTGTCACAGGGGCTATGATCTTAAAGGTTGCTGATCCCCTGATGGTAGATTATACGAAAGCCATAAGAAGGGCTGACTTTTTAAACTTTGTGATTTTTACCCCTATTATCATGGCAGTTCTCTCCGTTCTGGTATACCGCTCATTTAAACCCATCAGAGCTTTTACCAGATCAGATATCGTAGAGCCAGGCCAGCTTCAGGAGGTAAGGACAGCCGCTTTTAACCTGCCCTTAAAGATAGCCGGGCAATTTCTCCTCGTTATCTTATCCGGCGTCGCTTTCGTTGCTCTTGGGGTGGACACATATTTTTTCAAATTCTATCCCCTCTCAGAAAGATTCTTATCTATGGTGCTGATATGGACTTATACTATCTGTTCCTCTCTGGCGGTTTATGTCTATACGAGGCATAAAATGATCGACATCCTGAAGGCAACATCGGATACTGCCGAGGATATCGGTTTCAGGATGCCAATAAGTGCCAGATTTGTGATTACGGCACTTACACTTTCAGGCATGGTGTTTCTTTTTACCTTCATTTTTGCATTTTCCCGGATTAATGATATACTCTGGCATGATACTGTGCAGTCTGGAAATACCTTGCTGATCTCCTTCAAGAAAAACACATCTGGGTATGTCGCCAGACACGAGATCGAGGAATATCTGAAGAAGGGGTCCGAAAATGTATTTGTTGTTGACTCGGACGGGAAATATCTTACCCCAAAACCATCCATTATTCCTGATACTTTTGACATCAAAAGTCGCCTCCTCGCTGATCCGGAAAGTACAGCCAGGATCAAAAAGTCCCCGGCAACAGCTCTTCGGATTCTGCCTCTTGAAGGACCCTTTAAGGGCCTTTACGCCGGAACTGTCATCAAGCTGAACCCTGATCCTGTCAAAGAGAGCAAGATAAGATACCTGTTAATCTTCTTTCTGGTTATGGGATGTTATCTTCAGGCATTCGTAGCGATTATCAGCTACTATGTAGCCCATGACACCTCGTTGGCTGTTCGGGATGTGACCAGGCAAATGCTCAAGATACAGGATGCAGAAGAGGCGCTGTTCGCAGAAGTTAAGGTCACGTCCTTCGATGAGGTTGGCGATCTGACAAGGGCTTTCAATGATCTTCAGAGAATTTTAAGTTCTTATCATCAGGAGTTGGATGAGGCCAATAGAAAGATCATTGAGATGGAGCGAATGCGCGCCGATAATGCCATCCACGATTATCGGCTCCTGGCGGAGAATATAACGGATGTAATCTTTACGGTAGATCTCAACCAGCGGCTCACCTTTGTAAGCCCTTCCATCCAGCGCCTTCGTGGCTATGGCCAAGAGGAATCCATGAGCCAGGGAATCCGGGAATGGTTTACTGAAGACTCTTTGAGGGCCGTTACGGAAACCTTTCAGGAAGTAATAAAGGGAGCGGACTCAAATCCGGGGGGGCGATTTATATCCCGGACCCTGGAGCTTGAGATTACCCGGCAGGGAGAGCAGCTTACCGTTTGGACAGAGGCCAGGATCAATCCCTTACTGAATTCCCGGGGACATCCCATTGGCGTCCTTTATGTCCTTCGGGATATCACGGAGCGCAAGAAAATGGAAGAAGAAATGTTGAAGGTTCAAAAGCTTGAATCTCTCGGTGTCCTGGCGGGAGGCATTGCACATGACTTTAATAATTTATTAGCGGCCGTAATCGGGAATCTTTCTCTCATGGAATTCTATATCAAATCCGGCCAAGATATCGCTGAGATCCTGGAGGAAACGAAGAAAGCCTCTTTGCAGACAAAGCACCTCACTCAACAATTACTCACCTTCTCGAAAGGGGGGGCGCCCATAAGAAAACAGGTGTCTATTTCAGAATTAGTTGAGAGCGCCGTGAAATTCTTTCTGAGTGGTTCTCATGCCAAATATACATTGTTCATTCCGGATAATCTCTGGGGGGTGGAAATAGATGAAGGGCAGATCAATCAGGTAATGAATAATATATTAATCAACGCCGAACAAGCTATGCCCAACGGCGGGGAAGTCAAGGTGTTTGCAGAGAATGTAATCGTTCAGGATACCGATGGACTGCCGCTTAAGGAAGGCAATTATGTCAGGATATCAATCAGGGATTACGGAACCGGAATACCGCAGGAGATCATTGACAAAATATTCGATCCCTATTTCAGCACGAAACCAAAAGGAAGCGGTCTGGGACTGGCTATTACCTATTCAATTATGAAAAAACATAAGGGACATATCACGGTTGAGTCTCGGTCAGGAGTCGGTACAACCTTTCATCTCTATTTTCCTGCATCTGGAAAGGTCATTCCCACTCAGGATGGTGTCTTGGAGGAGAGACCTCGCCCTGGAAAAGGAAAGGTTTTATTTATGGATGATCAATTCGAGGTCAGAAATCTGGCGGGACGGATGCTCAAGTTTCTTGGATACCGCGTTGAATTCGCGAGTAATGGCCAAGAGACGATCAATCTGTTTAAAAAGGCTATCGAGTCGAAAGAAGCCTTCGATGTCGTTATACTGGATTTGACTATACCTGGGGGTATGGGGGGCAAGGAGACCATCCAGAAATTGCGTGAGATAGACCCTGAGGTGAAAGCGATTGTTTCAAGTGGATATTCGAATGATACTATCATGTCGAATTATGACCAATACGGATTTCGGGGTGTTGTTGCTAAACCATATGAAACGGGGGAATTGGAAAAGGTATTGTCCAAGGTGATACAGGGAGCAGAAAAACATTATTCAAAGGTGTAATGGTATAGCCGTGTTTCCGCACCTATGATAAGAATTTGTAGATTTTTCCTTTGAAAAAAAGTTGCTGATTTTATACTGGGCACTGGTTCAGTTTGGTGGCATCTAAATTAAAATTATAATCTGCTGAACTATGATAATTGGATTTGAAGTAGCTCATCTATTGACAGTCCCCTATCGATTATTCCCAAAGCCGCTGCCGGAACTTGCTTAGTTGTAAAATGAACACGGACAAAATTGTGAATCACCCAGTAAACATGCAACGTTCTGCGCAGTGCGCTGGTGAGCTTGGCATACGTGTTAGCTCTTCTACGAAAGGCCGAACATCG
>JBFMGO010000038.1:0-44890 GCA_040752695.1 bacterium | reverse complement strand
TATTTTTGACAGTCAAAAACCCACAGCACAAAGGGCTGTGGGTTTTTTTATTTTCCGGGCAATAAAAAGCAGTCAAAGAATCAAAAAATCTGCTAAAATAAGGTTTAGAATGACACAGGTTAAGGATGCTGCCAGAAATACTCTCTTTCTTTTGAACGAGTGGCTGAATAAAGACCTGAATAAAAGTTTCTCAATAAAGCTATGCTCTTGCACTTTTTGTCATTAAGAGGTTATTGTTATTTCAAGCAGTTACTAAAAAGTGCAAAAGCATAGAATAAAGGTTTTTTTGAATAAGAAACGGAACGATAAAAGATTCCATGGGAAAAACCCGGTGCACCAAGCTGACCACCTGTCTTCTGTGTGGTCCTGTTCAAACTAAAATTGTAGCTCAGGGAAGTTCTTTCGGCTGCCCATCTGCGGTTTTAGTCCGATGTCCTCACTGCAACCTCTGGTGGATTGATCCTCTGCCCTCCCCTTCCCGGATACAGGAATTTTACCCTCCGGAATACTATGGAATCCATAATGAAAAATTTCATGAATCTCTGGAAGCTTTTGTCCAGCTCTTTTGCCGCCTGCGAACCGAAAGGGCTGCAGGTCTTCCCCTAAAAAGGAAAAGAGCGCTGGATATCGGATGCGGGCGAGGACAATCGTTGAAGATTCTGCAAAAGAACGGATACGAATCTTACGGCACTGAACTGTCTCCCTTTTCAGCCCGCGCGGCAGCCTCCATACCGGGAGTCAGGATTTTTACTCAAGGACTCTTGGACTGCCATTTTCCTAACCGGTTCTTTGACCTGGTTATTGTATGGCATGTACTGGAACACCTGCCTAACCCGGCGGAAGTGCTTCGGGAGATTTTCCGGATTCTTACCCCCGGGGGTGTCCTTTTGCTCTGTGTGCCGAATATCGAGAGCATTCAGGCCCGTCTGGCCGGAAGCAACTGGTTTCATCTGGACCTTCCGCGGCATCTTTACCAATACAATCCTTTTGCCCTGACCAGACTTCTTACCTCGGTCGGGTTTTGCATCAGCCGGTACCATACCTTTTCGATAGAGCAGGGCCCTTTCGGCCTGCTTCAGAGCATCCTCAATATCATCGGGTTTCCCCGGGATGGTCTTTATCGGATGCTTCACCGCACCTGGACATCGGGGCAGGATGTCTCATTTTTCTCCAGACTGGTGCAGACGGAACTTTTTCTTTTCTCCATGCCTTTTATGATCTGGATATGCTCCTTCCTCTCCCTTCTCGGCCAGGGAGGAGTAATCGACATGCAGGCCCACAAGCCTGTTGAGCAGGATCCTGCAGCGATATGAAATCAAAAGCATCGATTCCGCTATCTACTTCCACCGGCTCTTTTGGCCGGCTTTTCCTGGCAGTCCTGCTGGTGGCGACGCTGGCTGGCCTGTGTTTTGCCAACTCCATCGGGAATCCTCTGCTCAACTGGGACGATCAGGTATACATTAAGGAAAATCCCTATATCAGAGAATTCACCTGGTCCAACCTCAAAGCGATCTTCACACGGCCCTATTTCAAAAATTATGCCCCTCTCCATCTCCTTTCCTATCAACTGGACTATCGCCTTTTCGGGCTTCAGCCGGAAGGTTACCGGGCGGTCAATGTCCTTTTCCATATTCTCAACAGCATCCTGGTCTTTTTGCTGATCATGGAGTTATACCACTCCTTCAATGCCGCCCTCATCGGAGCTGCCATATTTGCGGTGCATACCATCCACGTGGAATCCGTGGTCTGGCTCTCGCAAAGAAAAGATGTCCTGTCTGCCTTTTTCTTTCTCTTTTCCCTGTACGGATATATCCAGTTTCGAAAGAGGCAGAAGAGCCACAAGGCCGGGACACAGGGGTCAGGGCCCTGGGTTCTGGAGGCCGGATGCCTTTCACTCGATACGAATGGCGCGCTGATGGAGGGGGGATTGGGGATGAAAAATACCCGCTCCCGCATATCGGCGGGCGGCACTCATACTTTCTGGTACCTGTTCTCTCTGGGGCTTTTCCTCCTGGCCCTGCTCACCAAGCCTATAGCCGTAACGCTCCCTCTGATTCTTCTTCTGTATGAGTTGTGCTTCCACAAGGAGGACTATGCAATTCGGCTAAAGGACAAGATCCCTTTCTTTCTCCTGGCCTGCCTCGCAGCCGCTGTCACCTTTTGGGCACAAAGCGTCGATACCGGAATCAAGGAATACTTCGGCCACAACTTTTTTTATTCCATCCTTCTGACCGGGAAAATCCTGGTTATGTACCTTGAAAAGCTGCTTGTCCCTCTTGGCCTGTCAGGCCGATATGTATTCCTGCCTTCTGGCCTTTTCACTCCCTCCCTTGCCTTCTCCTGGCTCCTTATCGTGATCTTTCTGGGAGGGATAGCCTTCTTGTGGGGAAACCGGCAGGCAACTCTGGCCTTTCCCGGCGTCTTTTTTTTGTTCACCCTTCTGCCCGTGGCCAACCTTGTTCCCACCAGCACCCAGATGGCAGACCGTTACCTGTATCTCCCCTCTTTCTGCTATAGTCTGGCAGTCGGACTCCTGGTGAGCGCCTTCATCAAGCGGGCAGGACAAAGGGAAAAGGGGAAACTGCTTCAGGCCGCCGTTGTATTTCTGACAATAGGGCTGATCGCATTCTATGGCTCCCTCACCTGGGCCAGAAACCGCGTCTGGCGCAGTGACCGGTCTTTATGGGAGGATGCCCTCAGCACTGACCCCAATAACTACCATGCAGCCACTCATCTTGCCGACACCTATCTGAATGAGGCTAAAAAAGAGCGGTCATCCCGCCAAAAAGAGCTTGACCTGCAGCAGGCCAGCCGGCTATTACAGCACAGTATGAGGATAAAACCCGACTTTGCCCTGGCTTACCTGGAAATGGGTAATGTTTTGCTCGAAGAAGGGAAAGCCACCGAGGCTATCCCCATCTTATTACTGGCCGCAGGCAAAAATGACGAGCGAAGAAATTCCCCCCGCATCGAGCATAACCTGGGAATCGCCTACCTCAGGGCAGGTCTGATCCCGGCCGCACAGGAAGCCTTTACGCGTGCCATCAGGCACGACCCCCGGTTCGCCCCTGCCTACCTTTCTCTGGGCACGATTTACTTCGACTACGGCACCCTGCAGGGATACCGGATGGCTGAAGAACAGTACCTTCACGCAACCGAGGCTTCTCCCTCTGACTCCCAGAGCTTCTTTTACCTGGCCATAGCCAGAGAGCGGCTGGAGGACTTCCCATCAGCTATTGACAATTACCAAAAGGCTCTTCGCCTGGTCAGGGAAGGGTCATCTTCGGTCAACCCGGCCGATGTCCACATTAACCTGGCCGGGCTGTACTACCGCCTCGGAGATTATCAAAAGGCGGCGGAACACTACCGCCAGGTCCTGCGCCTTGATCCCCACCATGCACAGGCCGAAGCCGTGCGCTCGATGCTGCGCTCCCTCGGAGTAAACCCCTGACGAACGAAGGGCTGCGGGAATTAAGCACCCCCTTGACCATGTCCTTTTAGTTGTATAGTTCTTGTATATTCCAAACCTTTCTTTTAATTCCTACCATTACCTTGCCCTCTTGGATATTGCTTCATAAATACGTGTAGCCCCCAAATAACGAATTGCACATTCTCTTGAAAATTCGGTTTTTCTCTTCAGAGGCATGATTTGCAGCAAATTTTCCGATGCAGTTATTACAAATTGCATACTCTGGGAGGATTATTTCGACAAAGTCAATGTGGTAAAGGAGATGATACTTTTCAGGGTCTTAAGAGATGGGATATAAAATGAACAAGAATATACGATTCAAGACGAACCTAGAGGGAGTCGTTATGCCCTCAATTTTCTCTCTTGTGCTTATTACGGGCTATTTTGTCTACAAGCCATCTTTATTCTTCCAGCATACGGTATTTCTTTTACTGAGTCTTTTCATAGTCTGGGGAACAATCGAGGTGTTTGTGATGCAAGGAGGAGGCTCGCTAAGGCTTGACCTTATAGACAGCTTCTTACAACTGGGTGGCATAACCGGACTAATTTTAAGTATAAAATTAGTTGACCTTAACAACACATTCATTATCTATTTTGAGATTGCCGGATTTTTTTTAATCATTTTTGGAATAATCCTCAGATACTTGGCTATGAAGACACTGGGGATTTACTTTTCCTATACCCTCAAGGCGGAAAAGGGCAAACAGCCGCTCGTGGATTACGGTGTGTATAAGCATATCAGACACCCCGGCTACTTAGCTATTTTCCTGATAACGTTATCTTTTTCCTTAATTCATGCAAGCTTTATCGGTTTCATTACCACCGCTATCTTCTCATGGCTATTCATTAACAAGAGGATTTCTTATGAGGAAAAGCTCATGATCGAATCCATGGATGGAACATATACTGCCTACATGCGAAAGACAAAAAAGCTCATACCCCTTATTTATTGAACCTGAATCCGGAGTGGACATTCCATATTACCATTGCCTTCAGGCCGGAAGGAGCACAGGGACCGATTGCGGAATAAGTGTGCAGGCAAAAGGGGCATACCCGAAAAAATCTCCGTCCAGTTCAACAGGAATCGGGCCGGGAGTCTGGATAACCTCGACTTTTTTTCCCCGATAATAAGCTACATCTCGAAATACCGAGGGTCGGTGCAGGATGGCCCCTGTCAGGTAGCGTACATAATCCTGCGAGGTCTTTCCAGGAAAGGTGCAGATATCGAGAAGTCCGTCATCGGGCCTGGCCTTGTGGGTAATGGAAAAAAAGCCTCCATAATTTCGCATATTTCCAATCACTGCCGTAGTGACCTGAGTGACCACAACCCGATCGTCGATCAACAGGGTAAAAGGGCGAAAGTGGTAGTTTTTCAATGTATACCACAAAGGCATAAGGTAGGAGTGGAAGTGGATCGATCCAGTACGGATTTGCCGCATAATCCGGGTAATCTCCGCGTCAAGACCAATGCTGGCCAACATTAAAAACCTGTGCTGTACCTGTTGTGGAAAGGCTGAATCGTACTGTGCTTGCCCTGGGATCGGAACCGAGGCGGCGTGAAGTTGACCTACATCAAGGAGCCGTGTTTTTCCTGACTCGATCAGGGAAAGAAAGGCGGCAGGTTTTCGGGGCAGATGGAATTCTCTGGCCAGAATATTGGCCGTGCCCGTAGGAAAGATAGCCAGAGGGATTTTCCGGCCGGCCAGACCGTTGATCACCTCATTAACCGTTCCATCTCCTCCGACCACGATCAGCGGGATGTGGGTTCTCTTGGCCTCTTTTTCCGCATCCTGCGCCTTTTGGGTGATAAAGACTTCTGCACCGATCCCCGCCTGATGCAGGAGCCTGGCCAGGGCTGTTCCTTTTTGTAGACCCCGGCCTGCGCCGGATATAGGATTGAGGATAATTTTAAACTGCCGGTATGGCTCTGGCATGCGATCATTCCTGCAAGGTTTCAGATGCTCCCTTCCTTCTGCTTTCCGTGTACCTCATTGTACCATAAAACAAAAGGCAAGGGCCGCGAATATTTTTCAGTAATCCACGATGAGAAATACAAGCTGATGCAAAGGAGCCTGATGCGTGTTTTACAGCCCGGCGCAGGATTTAAAGCCCAAGGCAGAGAGTTTACAGCCCGATGCAAGGTTTACCGGCGGCTGATTCGGAATGTACCGGCTGATTCGAATGAAGCATGGCCAGCGGAAGACGCTGGCTTAAGGTGAATAGCGCATTCCCCTCCCTTTATGTGCACTGTTTACTCACCTGCTGCGAGTGGGAGGGGTGCCCAGGTCTTTGCTTTCCCCCTTCAATTACAATATCTTTTCCAGGGAGAGCTGCTCATGTCCGATATACATTCCTCAACCACGTCCTGATTATTTTTTTGCTGAACCGTTTGCTGAATCGTGTTAAAGAGATAATGAAGAAATGGGTATTGCGCATGCGCTTCGCCCGATTTTTGAATGCTTAAAGTAACGGACTGGATCATAGGATGAATACCCCTTTCCGCACGAAGCTCCGGAGACAGGAGAGCCAGGATGGGGTGAAAATCTCTGGTCATGGCTTCCAATACCTCTTTCCATCCGATATTGCGCTCATCACAAAGGCAGAGTAAGTAAGAAGGAGTAGCGGCAATCAGGGTGCAATCGGCCAGCCGGCTTCCGGCAATGACCTGCTCTTTCAAGGACTTTTGATTCTCTCCTTCCTCGTGATGGATTGGCCTGAGGGTTTCAAAACCAAAATCACGGGCGATTTTTTCGATTAGGCGGATAAACGGTTCATCCTCTGAACAAAGGCTCCAGCTAATAAAGGCTCTGGGCTCCAACGAGTTTGGCTTCATGTATTCTGCCCCTTTCAACAAGATTTTAGCCCCGGCTTATGGGCCCATTTTTTTATGCGCTCATTCTTTGAGGTCTTCTTTTTGTATCGGCAAACTTATGCCGCTCCTCACTCTTTTGGACGAATAATTTTGAGAATTAATCAACAAGAGTATCCGTATGTCGCTCTCTCTACTACACTCTGATAACTTCTTTTTTCATAACCGTGGCTAATTCCTTGACCAGGGAAAAGGTTTCTTCCGAAGTCCGGTCTCCGCAGGCTACCTCTATAATTGGTGTTCGATAAGCCGGACTATAAAAATGCACTCCCACAATCCGCTCCGGATAGGAAGCTATCGAAGCTATTTCATCGATGCCCTGGGTGGAAGTAGCTGCCAGTACTGTAGATGGCGTACAAAGATGGCTTAAGGCCTTGAAGAGTTTCTTTTTGATGCTCAGGCTCTCCACAACTGCCTCGATAACCAGGTCCGATTCAGCAATGAGGCTGAGCTCCGTGGTAATATAGATATTGCTGGAAATCCGCCTTCTCTCCTCTCGACTGAGCGGGGCTTCCGGGAAATCCTGCTGCAAGGTTGTATCAACCTTCCGATGGATCTTTCTCTCCACCTGGCGGGTCCACAAAATGACAGGCAAATCAGCCCAGGCCAGAGCAATAGCTATTTCACGCCCTATGGTTCCACCTCCCAGTACTGCCAGTTGATTTATATTGGAAGCTCCACCCTTTACCATTTGCTTTTTCCAAAAGGTCATATGAATGCTTACACTCCTTCTTCATCAGCTCCAAAAATTCTGAAGGTGAAACTGATGATCTCTTGCTATGTCGGCCATCTTCTTCAATAATCTTTAAGCTGAGTGCTGAATACTTGGGGCGGGATACGGGATACCGGTGCTTGGAGGCTATCCGAAAAATAGATGTGATCCCGTTATCTACCCGGTATCCCGGGATTTTTCGGATAACCTCATGAATAAAAGGACGCGGGATGCGGGGTGGCACCGACGCTGTTCACTGGTCAATGGTGGATGTGGATACGGGCTATGAGATACGGGGTGCGATACATATGGATCAGGCCGAGCCGCTTTTTTTCTGCTTCGCCCGTGTATGGAATGGGGCCGATGTAACGGGGCCGGCATCCGCAACACAATGAGTATCAGGCTAAAGCTGCTCTCATGAGTTTGGAAAATCAGCGTGAGGGGTGAAAAATCAGCGTAAGGGGTGGATATAGTCCTCGGCGTAACTTCGCACTCTGTTGTTACCCAGAACATGGAAGAAGCGTAGCCGATCCAGGTATTGCTTAGGATAGCGGCTGATATCGATGTAAATCACCTTTTTTCCCATATACTCGCATATCCTGACGATTCTTTTCTTCGGGGGAGTGGGTGCTATGAAAAGGACCGTTTTTTCATTCGAATAGGCTGCTCCAGCCAGGAGCAGGTGCTCGGCATGAGAGGTAGCCAAAGAAAAATCCGGATCGGTCCAGATATCGGAGAGCCCAGGCCGGTTGTAGCTGGCCAGAAATCCGCCATATTCACAGCGGAAGATTTGCGGTCCAATAGGATGGTCAAGCGGAGAGGTCGCGTAGAAGGCCCGCTCAACCTCTTCCCACCGTTCGCGGGTCCAGGTTCGCAGGTAAGGGAAATCGTGATCCTTATAGCTCTCATAGAAGATGACCACCACAGAGGTTACGGCAGCCTTGCGTACTACTTGCCGCCGGATATATATCTGACCGTTTTTCCAGTTCTGTAATGTTTCCCTCATGTCAATTCCCTCCCCCAGGGTAGTGGTAAAGGGTTCAACCTGAGTGGTATTTTTGTTCAAAAGGCCAGTGGCTTTCTCACACAGAAAATCGGTAAAAGCATTGAGCTGCTGATCTTCCGGACAATGAGAGCACTCTCCCAGGGGGATCTGATTTTGCCATCTGTCCGGACGAAGGTCACGGGCTCTTCTTTTGACGAAATCACTGGCCTGTTTCTCTTTTTTGGGGGGCCGAGGCCGAAATCTGACCATAGTCGAGCCCAGTTGAAAGTCTTCGGCCCGCAGGCAAATTTCCGGAAGGCCATCTGCCTGCTGAAAGGGGTAGATGCTGCTCTGCTGGTAGAGAACATAGGAAAAGGTTTCCCCGAGACAATTTCGTGCCGCCACCAAAAGGCCATAATGGTCCAGGACCAGTCTTCCCTGCTCACGTGCATAGGAATAGGCGTAGCGGTTAAAGGCCTGTATCTGATGGGGAGAGAGGGTTTCATGCCAGACTTTCCGGTAGGTCTCGACTGCTCTTTCCAGCAGGCTGGCCTGATAATCCAGCCGGGTCAGGGATGCTTCGCTCCCGCTCTGAACCGCCTGGGCCCATAATCCCTCAATAGCCGGGATCTCGGATGTAACCTCCGGCGCACAGTCCGGATGCAGTTGCGCCAGGTAGGCGTGCGGGTTTTTCGGGTCCGGCAGAGGCTGAGCCAGAATCGGAGCGCTCAGGTGCTGACCAATCCCTTTCAGGTGAGCCAGACCGCACACGAAAAGTACCCGCTTTCCCCGGGAAATCTCCTGCTGTATTCTCCAGGCCATACTCATTTCCCGGTGGAAGTCCTTTTTTTCACGCTCCAGCCGGACTTTGGGAAAAGGGGAAGAAATCCTTCGCCTGAGTGATTCCAGTGCGAGCTCAACATAGGGGCCGTAGCCCAGATACTCCAATGCTGCCGGATCGGGAAGGATGTCAGGGACCGGAGGATAGGTCGGATCGGGGTCCCGATCGATCGCATGGAAAGGGATCCTGTTTCGATGGCAGAACCAGACCACGGCATAAATGGGATCTACGGGCTCGATCAGAAAGTAGACAGTCCTTTTCTCCTTTTCTTCTTCTGCACTTTTTCCTTTCCGGGAAGGGTGGACCACTACGGAAAGGGAAGGCAGCCGGGCCGCAGCTCTATGCAGCAGTAGTTCCAGGTTGGAGGGGAACTCCAAAAGGACAATGTCAGGCTGCACCTTCCTGACCGCCTGCAAGGCCGCCTTGGCCATTTCCAGACTGCCGTGCAAGATCGGCACAGAGTGAATGCCGTCGATCCAATCCGTCCGAATCTCCTGCGACCGGCCTGCAGCAGTATTGGTTTGCGTTATTTCAGGTTTATCCATAAGCGTTAATCCTATAAATCCTCTCGTGCCATGGTGCCATGATACGAGCGTTAATCCTTACTGTCATGAGCCGAGCATCCATAAGTTGTCGATATTCCCTGATCTGAGCCTCCATAAACCGAATTGAGCATTCATAAACCGTCAACACCCTTTTCCCGGCCTCCCCTTGCTGCAATTTCAGACTCCCTGCTACAATTCTCGCAGGAAATACTGCCCTATCCTTTGGCCCATCACCATGCGCGCAGACTGCTGTACCCTGAGAGGGATCTCCAGTTCAGGGTACTCCTGCCCCAGCAAGCCCGCGTAATGGGCGATGTTTATGCCATCGCGGATTGAGCACTCCTGCTCCCTTTCATGGGCCACCTGTAAAAAATCCGCTACATACTCCAATATTTCATTCTCAGTCGCCGGAAGGTTCTGACGCAAGATAGCCAGTTCTTCATCCCTATCAGAGAAATCGACAAAAACCTGGGGCTGAAGCCGGGACTGGATGTATTCGGGCAACTCGAAGGTAGACATATCCTCATTCATGGTCGTGCAGAACCGAAAATTCGGGTGTGCATGGATCTTTATCCCCGCGACCACGGACTCCACGTACCGCCTCCGGTCCAGGAGAGGAGCTAAAGATGCCCAGCTTTTTTCCGACATACGGTTCCCTTCATCCAGGATCACGGTCCCTCCACAGAGCATGGCACTGACAATGGAACTGGCCATGTACCGGATTGAGTTTCTGCTCCCGATAACCGGAGTGATAATCAGGTCTTCGGGCCGGGTGTCCGAAGTAGCCTGAAAAAGATATAATGCCTGACCCAGACTCCGGGCTACGGCACAGGCCAGAGTGGTTTTGCCGCTGCCCGGTTTTCCTACGATCCGGGGATTCATGGGCAGTTCTCCACCTTGAGTTTTCCAGGCCGCACGCAACTGCCGCACCAGATCCTCCTGGCCGATCCATTCCACATCTATCTGATCCGGCTCACAAAGATGAATGGTCACCGAACCGATTTCCACAACGTTCTTTCCCTGAACACCTTTTCCTTGAACGACTGTCCCCTGGGCACTTATTCCCTGGACACCTTTTCCCTGATCCTTCACGGGAAGCTCTCCTTTCACCATCTTCTTCTGTATGAAAGCTATTGCATTGCAGCGTTTTATTATAGGCCAGCTTCCTTTGAAAATCCAATAAAAATTTTGCCAGGACCTAAACATTACCTGACATGAGATAACCCAGAGATTGAGAAGGTGTTTTTTGGTGTATAAGGGGCAGGGGCAAGCCCTTTTTCCTCTTATACACCAAATAAGGGCGCGACCGGAAAGCATCAAGAGGGCGGCAGGAACACTCGATGCCGCAACTTATGAGACCATCTCGTCTGGTGCGACTTGGTGCGACCATCACAGTTCTGCGATGAACCTAAAAGCGCATCTACTCATGCCTGAGTGCATCGATAGGATTGAGACTGGCTGCCTGGCGTGCAGGAAAATAGCCAAATACCACGCCTACGGCCCCTGAAAAAATAAAGGCGATGATGATGATTCCAGGGTCCAGCACAAAGGGCACATGGAGAAACTGCGTTCCTGCGGCTGCTGTGGCGAGTCCGAGCACGATCCCCACCAGCCCGCCAAGCAGCGAGAGCACCACGGCCTCTACCAGAAACTGCATGAGCACTTCCTTCTCCCGCGCGCCGATAGCCAGCCGTATGCCGATTTCCCGTGTCCTTTCGGTGACGGATACCAGCATGATGTTCATAATGCCGATTCCTCCAACCAAAAGGCTCACTGCGGCTACAGCCGCAAGCAGCGTGGTGAGAAGCTTGGTTGTGCCGGTCATGGTACTCACCAGCTCCTGCATGTCCCTGACATGGAAATCGTCGTCTCCTCCTTGCTGGATACGGCGGCGCTCGCGTATCAGACGCTCGATATCGAGCCTGGCCTTTTCCGTGGAAAGGCCATCTTGGACCGACAGATAGATGGCGCTGACATCCTGGTTCCCTGCTATGCGGCGCTGAAAGGTGCGAAGCGGTATAAGAACGATATCGTCCTGATCCGTGCCGAAACTGGACAGCCCCTTTGAATCAAGGATACCAATGACTTTACAGGAAAGCTTTTTCAGGCGGATCATCGCACCCAAAGGGTCCTGGGGACCGAAAAGTTCCTTGCACACGGTAGCCCCCAGAACGCAGACGGCCTTCCCCCCGGACAGTTCGTTATCCGCAAAACTGCGTCCGTTCTTTAACGTCCAGTTCCGCACGTGGAAATAGGCATTATTGGTGCCTATGACACTGGTGGACCAGTTTTCATTGCCATAAATAGCCTGCAGGTTTTGTGAGGATGAAGGTGCCACACCTGCCAATCCGGAGATATCCCTTTCAATGGCCTCGGCATCCTTCAAGTCGAACATGGCGGAGGCTGACCGGGTACCGCCGGGGCCGCGAAAGCCCTGGCCGGGCCTGACCTGAAGCATGTTACTGCCGAGTTTGGAAATATCGGCGGTCACCTGAAGAGTGGCACCTTTTCCCAGGGTTACCATAATGATAACTGCGGCTACGCCGATAACGATACCCAGGATAGTCAGCGAGGAGCGCAGGACATTGCGGCGAATGGCCCGCAAGGCGAGTAAAATCGTATCCCAGACCATTATTCTGCCCCTCCTGCGCATCCAACGCCTTTTCCGTCCTCTTCTTTGTATTCAGCCCTCCAGCCGTTCCCTCCGCTGTTGTGGTTCTCGGAATCGATGAAACCGTCACGAAAAAGGATCGTTCGTTTGGCATAGGCTGCCATATCCGGCTCATGAGTTACCATGGCGATGGTGATACCGCGCTCACGATTGAGGGTCGTAAGCAGCTCCATGATTTCCCGGCTCCTGACCGTATCCAGGTTACCGGTAGGCTCATCCGCAAAGAGCACGGCAGGTTCGGTGGCCATGGCCCGGGCAATGGCCACGCGCTGCTGCTGACCACCGGAGAGCTCACCCGGCGTATGGGTTTCCCACCCTTTCAGTCCTACCAATTCAAGAGCCTGAAGGCCGCGCCGGTGCCGCTCTCTGGCGGGAATACGCCGGTAGATCAGAGGCAGTTCCACATTCTCAAGAGCCGACGTGCGGTTAAGGAGGTCAAAACCCTGAAACACGAACCCAAGGTAGTGGCGGCGCAAGAGGGCTCGCTGATCCCGGGAGAGTTTGCCCACATCGACGCCTTTGAAAAGATAGGTACCCGAAGTCGGTACGTCCAGACATCCCAGAATATTCATGCAGGTGGACTTTCCTGATCCGCTCGGCCCCATCACTGCCACAAAATCGCCGCTTTCAATCTGAAGATCAATGCCTGCCAGTGCCTTCATGGCCAACTGGTTCTTGCCATAGATCTTGGTCACTCTCCTGAACTCTATAAGAGGATTATCTTGAGGATTATTTTTCATTTGCCGGGCCTCACGACATCCACCAAAAGGTCAAGACCCTCGTGGATATCTCCTTTTTTGACCTCGGTCATCTGTCCGTCCGATAAGCCGACAGTGAGAGGAATGACCGCAGCTTCTCCGTCACGGAGCATCCATACTTTGCGCTGATACTTATTGGCCGGGGACTCTTTTTGCCTGCTATCAGGTCTTCTCCTCCGAGGGCGTGGCAGAAGCATGCTCACCAGATTCTGACTTTCTTTTGATTCTTGATTCAAAAGGGCCGCAGGGTCAAAACGCAAGGCGGCATTCGGTACCAAAAGCGCATCTTTGACCTTTTTGACAACGATATCGGCAGTGGCAGTCATGCCCGGCCGCAGCGAGAGGTCCGGATTGCTCACCTTCAGCACGGTTTCATAGGTCACGACCCCGTTCACGGTCTGGGCTGCATAACGCACCTCGGTTATATGAGCCGGAAACCTCCGGTCAGGAAAAGCGTCTACCGTAAAAGTCGCCTCCTGTCCCTCTGTCACCTGTCCTACATCCGCTTCATCCACATCCACATGGAGTTCCATCTGGGTAAGGTCCTCGGCCAGGGTAAAGAGCACCGGAGCCTGCAAGGAGGCAGCCACGGTCTGGCCCGGCTCTACACTCCGTTTCAGGACCAGGCCGTTGATAGGGGATCGAATTACCGCTTTAGAAAGATCCGTCTGGTTGGCCTCAAGTTGTGCCCGGGCCTCGTCAACCAGAGCTTTGGCGCTTGCCTCGTCAGCCTGACCGCGTTTCAGGGCCGCTTCTGCCGCATCCAGGTCACTCATGGCCGGCACCTTATGATTGCTCAACTGGTGAAGCTGTTTCATCCGGTCCAATTTACTGCGGTCCTCAGCCACCGTTGCCTGGGCCTGCAAAACCCTGGCCTGGGCCGATTCCAGGCTCGCTTTGGATTGAACCACCTTCGCTTTCAGCTTTTCCGTATCGAGCTGTGCCAGGGCCTGTCCGACAGCCACTCTGTCATTGTAATCAACCTCCACGCTCTTGATGATGCCGGAAAGCTCGCTTCCCACCTCCACCTGGTTGGTGGGCGTAAGGGTGCCTGTAGCGGTCACGGTCACGGTCAGGTTTCCGCGTTGAACTTTTTGCGTTTTGTACTGCATGGAATCGGCCTTGTCAGTCCCCTTCAGGATGCTGACAGCGGCAAAAGAGGCAGCAGCAAGGAGGACCAGGATCAAAAGCCACGCTCCGATGCGCTTTCTTCGGCCCTGAGGCTTATCAAGGCCCAGGGTTTTTGCTATCTCATCGTCGCCGGATTTCTGACCAGGCTTCTCATCTGTCTTTGATTTCATTGCTCTTCTCCATACTCTCTTCGGTTATCTCCTGTCATAAGTTTTCAACAGGGGGAAAACACAGCCATCTTATCTTATTGATCGTCGGGGTGTCAATGTATCAGGGTGTCACACTCGATGCCTTACTCGCCAGGGGTGCTGCACTTGATACTTCATCTGTCAGGGGTCCCGCTAAGGGGGTGTCATCCGGAAGCGGGGTCCATCCGCCTCCAAGAGCCTTGTAGAGCCTTATCAGATTGGAGGTGATGTCGCTGTCGCTTACCGCCAACTGGTTTTGGAGGGACAGCCACGAACGCTGGGCGTTCAGTACTGCCTGAAAATCGATCAGTCCGGAGGAATACTGGCTTGTGGCAAGCTCTTCGGCGGTCTGGGCAGCCTGAGCAGCCTCCTTAAGGGATTTTCGCCGCACCTGCTCTTTGCCATAGGCAAAAAGCGCATCCTCCACATCCCTCAAGGCAGTGAGAATCGCTTCTTCATAACTGATCAGGGCCTGCTCCTGAAGCGCGTTTTGCACCTCGATATTTTGCCGGATGCGGCCTGCATCAAAAAGGGTCCAGGAAAAATTCGGGCCGATCCTTAAGACCTGGCTGGCTGACTCGAACAGATCGGGGATAGACTGAGCTTCAAGACCGATTGATCCGGTCAGCGTAAATCTTGGATACCGGTCTGTACAGGCCACCCCGACTCTGGCGGTCTGGGCAGCCAGTTGGCGTTCTGCCTGCCGGACACCGGGAATGCGCCGCAGGGCATCGGCAGGAACCCCGATGGCGATTTCTATCGGCGGTACCGGCATGGGCGATGCCTCTTCCGAGAGCTCCCTGTGAAGAGAGCCAGGATTCTGGCCCAGCAAGAAGGCAAGCCGGTTGAGGGCCTGATCAAGCCCCATCTGCAAAGACGGCACCGTGCCGCGAGTTTCCTCCAGACTGGATCTGGCCTGTTCCACATCCAACTGGCTGGTCAGGCCGGCCTCACTGCGCCAAAGGGTGAGCATGTAGGTTTCCTCCTGCACCTTAAGGCTCTTTGAAGCTATGGAAAGCCTGGTCTGAAATGAACGCACTTCCAGGTAATTCAGGGCAACTTCTGCCAGAAGGCTTATCAGAACGTCTTGCATATTTTCCCGGCTCGCCTCAAGATCAGCTTCCGCCGCCTCTTGAGAGCGCCGAACCCTGCCAAAAAGGTCAAGCTCCCAGTCGGCATCAAAGCCCGCATTAAAGAGAGTGCGCTCCTTGTCGCCGCTGCGGCTTCTGATTACAGAGCCGCTCGTTTTAAGCGTCGGGAAACGATCGGCCCCACTGATGCCCCGGCGTGCACGGGCCTCGACCAGGCGTGCCCGGCTTTTGCGAAGATCCAGATTGCCGCTCACCGCGCGTTCGATCAGACTCGTCAGCACTGGATCATTCAGCGTAGTCCACCAACTGGCCATGGCCTGAGGATCAAGTGGCGCTGAAATCAACCCTCCGGACAACTCGGTGCTCCACTTTCCGGGCGCCGTGAGATCCGGTGTCACATAATCCGGTCCGACAGCCGCACATCCAGCAAACAGCACCATGATAAAGCCTAAGGCAGATAAGAAAGATAAAACCTTCCGATCAACCGACCGTCCACTCAAGGCAGCGCAAGAGAACCTGTCCCTCATCGTCCCCGTTACCCGATAGCCCTCCCCCGAGGTGATTTCAAGAGCGGATTGTGCTGTGCACTGTTTTTCAATCCTTCGCTTATTCACCATTACGCTCTTTTCCTTCCGGTCCGTGATGTGTTTTTCCGATAAGTTCCAAAAATCTGGTAAGTTGTTCAGGTGTTAAGATTTTCCTTACTTCGAGAATTTTTTCCAGTCGATGATCCTCCCTCTGTCCAAGCAAAACCTTGAATTCAGCATGGAGCCGGTTAATTTTCTCCCTGTCCAGCTCTTGTTTCTGAAGCTCTTGTTTGAGCTCTTCCCTCTTGGCCCTCATGCGTTTATTCAATTCCTCGGCCTGCTTCCTGTGCTCATTCCGCCGGACCTGCAGTTGCCTGTCCTGTTCAGGGCTGAGATTGAGCTGCTGATAAATCACCCAAGCTTCTTTTTTCTCTGGCAGTGCCCCGTCTCCGTCAAGACTCGCGCCCTGGGAGTCTGCATAAACACCAGAGGTGAACAAACCCAGTCCAATTGATAGAAAAAGAAATATAAAAACCTTTTTTTTCAATTTCATTCCATCCGCCTTCCTTCCATCCGGCTCCTTTTTTTCTCCTTCCCCAAGACAAGAGAAATTGAGCAAAATTCTTTCCTTAGAAGAAACATTCTTCAATGGCTGTACCATATCCGCCATTTTCATCAATCGAAAAGTATTCGGAATCTCCGATTACATCAGCAAGGTATTCTATCTGCTTTTCCGGATGGATCCCGGCAACTCTTTGGCCATGTGTTTGAAACATGCTCTTGCCGATTATCAAAACGAGAGCCACAAAAGCCACTGCGGCCAGAGCCAGAACAGGTTCAAAGAGAGGAGAAAAATTCCGTAACCGGACCAGGAATCTCTCTGATGGAGTGCTTTTCTGCACGGTTGCCGCATCGGCAATAGCCTCTTGCACGCGATTCCAAACGGACTCCGGCGGTCTGCTTTTTTTTGCCTTCCTCAATGGCTCGCTGACTTTTTTCCGTAAGGCCCGTTCAAGATACCTGCACTGGTGACAGATGGTCAGATGCCTCTCGACCTCGTTTTGCAAGGTGTCACCCGCTTCACCGTCAAGGTAATCCGTCAGCAGGAGTTCTTGTATTTCTTTACACTCCATTTGGTATGACCTCGCTGTTTTTATAGGCTAAAAGAGTTTCCCTGGCTCTTTTCAACCGTGAGCGCACGGTATTTATGTTAATACTCAAAACCTCGGCTATCTCCTGATAGTTCAAACCCTCAATTTCTCTTAATACGATACACGCCCGCTGGTCAGGATTGAGCATCCTGAGCAAAGATGCAACGAGTTTTTCATTATCTTTTTTATCCACATCTATTTCCACCACCGATGAAACGCGTCGATCCATGACGGTAACGTCGTCATTTCTTCGGCTCGTCTCTTTTCCTGTTCCTCTGCCTATTCCTTTTCCTTTGCAGGTACTGAGGGCGGTATTAACCGTAATTCTATATACCCACGTTTTAAAAGAGGAACGGAACTGAAAATTTTTAAGGTTTTGATATACTTTTATAAATACATCTTGTGTGACATCCTCTGCATCATCACTGTTATTCGTTATTCTAAAAGCTGTACGATATACGAAATCAGAGGCGGCTCTATAAATTATCTCAAAAGCTTGAGTATCGCCCCTGGATGCCTGTATCAAAATACTTCTGGGGATATCCTCCAACTGTCCCTCCGGCATATGTACGCTTACGACACTGAGGCACGCTTACGATACTTAGACAAGTGAGCACGATAAAAAGTTCCCTGTAAAAAGTTATCTGAAAAAAAATTCCCTGAAGGTATAGATAAGATTATCGACTCAAAGTATCCATAATAGAATAATTCAAGGTGAGAAAAAAGAGGTAAATTTATCGGCAGGGCTCATCAGGCATGCCAAGAATCTTTCCCCGGACCTTCCGGTAACTGATAGAATCATGCGAGGGGAAAGGGAAGACTCTTTTTTCCCCCCTCATTTCCCCCTGGGGCCTGATGTAACGGCATCCTTTACTGCCCGGAGCAGGTCGGGGAGAGTGAAGGGTTTTTCGAGAAACCGGAATCCTTGCTCCTGTATGATGGACCATTGAGATTTTTGATCCGGATAGCCGCTGACTAAAAGAACCCGGAGACTGGGCTGTCGTTCGAGGAGTTGCTCAATCAGTTCAAGACCGCTTTGATCAGGCAAGACAACATCGCTTAAGACCAGATTGAATTGCCCTTTCTCTTTTTCGAAAGCAGCCAGTGCCTCCTGGGTATTTTCAGCCCCGATTACGGTATAGCCATTTTCACGAAGCATTTTTGTGAATAATTCACGTACTGCCGTTTCATCCTCCACCACTAAGATCCGCTCGTTCTTTCCCTGAAGACCCTGAAGGGACGGCTTCTCTTTGACACTTCTATTCTGCTCACCCGAAAGGGCCGGTAGGTATATCCTGAATATCGAACCCTGTCCCGGCTCGCTGTCAACGGTGATCCACCCCCCATGCTGCTTGACGATGCCGTAAGCCACGGAAAGACCAAGGCCGGTGCCTTTGCCGACCTCTTTGGTCGTGAAGAAGGGTTCAAAGATCCGGTCCATATTCTTCTTCTCGATACCGGTTCCCGTATCTCCAATTAACAGACAGACGAATTGACCTGGCCGTGCTTCAGGGATCTCCCTGGCCCGATCCTCATCCAGAGGTACCTTTTCGGTCCGGATGATGAGCTTGCCGCCAGCGGGCATGGCATCCCTGGCATTGACCGCCAGATTCATGATCATTTGCTCGATCGTCCCCTCATCAGCTCTGATCCGCCAGAGATGCGGCTCCAGCTTGACACTGATGGCGATATCCTCTCCGATGAGACGGTGGAGCATCTTGAGCAGATTGTCAACCGTCTCGTTGAGGTCAATAACGGCAGGTTTCATTGGCTGCTTGCGACTGAAAAGAAGCAGTTGACGCGTGAGGTTGGCGGCTTTTCCGGCAGCCTGGGCTATCTGCTTTATATCCCTGGACAAGGGATCTGAGTCATCGATCCGCATTTCGGCCAAAGTAGTATGCCCCTGAATCACCGTCAAAAGGTTATTGAAGTCATGGGCGACCCCGCCAGCCAGAATGCCAATGGCCTCCATCTTCTGGGACTGAAGGAACTGGGTCTGGGCATTTTCTTTTTCCTCTTCCGCTCGCTTGCGGTCAGTAATATCGTAGATTGCCCCTTGAACAGCTATTGGCTTTCCGGAGCTGTCACAGATGTTTTGAATGATCTCCTGAACCCACCGTATCTGCCCGTCCCTGCGTATGATGCGAAATTCCAGACTGCGAAGATATCCTGGAAATAATCGAAAATTTTCTGCTTCTTTATAAATTGACGGCAGGTCTTCCGGATGAATAATCTGGTCCCATCTCAACCCTCCTCGTACGAATTCATCCTCCGTATAGCCGATAATTTCCTCGCTGGCACCATGCATGAAAATGGGCCGGAAATCCAGCTCACCCATGAAGGCTATTCCCGGAAAGTATTTCAAAAAAGTACGGTATTGCTCCTCACTTGCTTTGAGCGCATTCTCTACCCTCTTGTGCTCGGTCACATCATGAATAATCCCCAGCCTGGCATATTTCCCATTGAATTTAATAATCGTGCCCGATACCTCTACATCCTTCATAGTTCCGTCCTTACACTGAATTTTTACTTCAGCGAAAGAAGGCGCACTTTGGCCTGACATGGTTAATTGGTTTCTTTGCTCAACCACCTCCCGGTATTCAGGAGTCACGACATCCAAAAGCGGTTTGCCTGTCAATTCTTCAACGGCATAGCCGGTAATCCCTGACATGGCCTTGTTGACGAATCGATAAACTCCATCTTGTACAACCGCCACTCCATCGCGTGCCTGCTCCACCAGCATCGAATATTTTTCTTCCGATTCCTGCAGCAACATTTCGGCACGCTTGCGATCGGTGATATCCTTGAAATTTTCAACAATACCGATAAGTTCCCCAGCAGGATTACGGAAAGGGGTTGTCGTCACTATGCAGGCAGCTTTGAAACCGTCCTTACGCTCCAGGTCAATATCGAACTCAAGGCGCTTTACATGATCGCCTAAAACTTTCTCTAAAGGACAACAAAGAGTATTGCATAAAGAGTGGTGAAATACCTCATGGCATTTTTTGCCGAGCGCATCTTCCTTCCTGAGGCCAAAGAGAGTGCACAATGTGTCATTTACGCGAAGCACTCTGGAATCTTTCCCAATCACGCACATCCCGTCAGCCGCAGTGTCGAACACCTGATTGAGTTCTATATAGGCTAATTTGACGGCCTCTTCCGCCTGAATCCGTTCATTGATTTTCTGCTGAAGCTGCTCATTGGCTTTGGCCAGATTCAAATAGGCGCGTGCATTGGAAATGGCCAGTGCTAAGATCTTGGTAATAGTCAGTCCAAGATTCAAATAATGCTCTTTATATTCCGGGCGAGCAAAGCCATCAATTTTCAAAAATCCCAGTGTCTTCTGCCGATGACTGATCCTCAGAATAAAACCCTCCCCGGACTCAGCCCAGGCGTAATCCCCCTGAAAACTCGCCAGGTAATTTTTCACTGCCTCACGGCCGGCAAAAGATGCCGGATGTGATCGAATATCTCCCTGCTGTCCGTCAACCAAAGGAATATAGCTGATGCTGTCAGGGGTAAAAAGCGCAGTGATAAGTTCGAATAAATTATCTATAACCTTTTCCTCGGTCGATATTCTGGCCAATTGACCGATCAGGTCAAACATCATGGCATAGTCCGCGAACCAACGGTTTCCTTTGGCCAAATCTGCGATTGATTCCTTTCTTTCATTCTTCAATCGCCATTCTAATACGATTTTCGTTAAAAACATCCGGAAGAAATCCAGGCCCACCGGCACTATTTCAAAAGGAAGGCCGACAAAACCGGCAAACTCCTTGAGATGCCCGGAGATTCCTTCGCACACACCGGTATCAAGAAGCACCAGCATTCGGGAAGTCTCTTTGAAAAATTCTCTGGCTGCCCGCTGATCAAAACCCCAGGTATCGATAACAGCGTGCCGCCAGTTCTCCAGCCATGAGGGAGTCAGTAAAAAGGCCCCCTCGCGGATATAATGATCTATGATATTTTTATTGGTGAACACGCTGAAGCATGTATCCATCTTGTTCAGCAGGTGACAGGTCTCTCCCTCTCCGGGAGAGTCTTTCTTAAGACAGCAGCCGCCAAGCAGGTAGGTATCTTCGCACCCGTGGATATACCCTTTGAGAGTATTCCATTCAAGGTAAGAGTGGCCGCAATCGGCGGGGAAAGCGACTATCGTAACATCGTCCAATTCTTCGGATTCTACGATGGTCTCCACCTCGCGTTTGAGATTCTCGCACACTACGATGCAGAGTTTATGAGCCATTCTCATTCACCCAATCCAGGGGATAGTGTCCCCAGATATGGACGGCCTGCGATACAGCTCCATGAGCATGTTCAGAGCCGCCGCCGGTCAAGGGATAAGAGTACCCGTATAAACGCATATACGAGCTCTTTCATGATCTATTACTGTTCTCTCTATTTCAGAATTCTATCTTAGAAAAACCTAAATATTTATATTTGATACTTATTAAATTTATTTTTCTTCAGTAATATATTATATCATGAAAGACTTATTCTGTCATGCGTTTTTGCTTAGGATAAGTAATTGATAGATAAAATTTA
Organism: bacterium; assembly: GCA_040752695.1. GTDB lineage: Bacteria > SZUA-182 > SZUA-182 > DTGQ01 > DTGQ01 > DTGQ01. Next base: position 23,407 of record JBFMGO010000038.1, on the reverse strand, counting down.
TGCTTAACTTGTGTGTATTCCTCTTGAAAAAGCTTGTAAGATGGTATAGTATTAGTGTTTAGCTTTAAAGAAAATGACCTTCTGATGAAAAAAATCATTTTTTCTGAATTAATCCTCAATAAACGTCAAATAACTCGACAACATTAGTTTTTGGGTCAGCTCTTGACATTTGACATGAATGTCAAGAATTGATCCATCCATCCTCAATCAATAAGTTCAGCACCCTGATAATGCCAGATTATTGCCTGTGCAAAAGGCTTTACAATTACGATTTCCTGGAAAAGGAAGAGTGGAGGCTCATAATGTATAGGTCAGGCATGAAGAAGAGCATTTTCCCAAAATTCATATTGAAAGCACAATTCATGGGATTTTTTTCAGGTTCAGCGGGGCTTTGCCTCTGGTTGATCCTGTACCAGCAGGTGCTTTGGGCACAACCACAACCGATAATCTCTCAATCGCAACAATCGATAATATCCCAGGCGCAACTCAACCGGGAGATTTCCGCCTTGTTTCAGCCTTCTCGTCAGCAAGGGTTGGAAAAATCCGATCTTTCTTCTTCCGCGCCTATGACCAGATGCGCCACTCCCCTGCTCAGACGTGCCATACGGCATCAAGAGCTCCTGTACCCGGAAAATACATTTATCCTGCACCGGCCTACAGATTTCGCAGATGATGATTATTACGGGTCTGGTATTGAAGTATGGTCTTATGAAAGCTCCGGGGGGCATTTTCGCATTTACTATACTGAAGACAACACCGGTAGCGGTAATGCGGTCAGGGATACGGATGGACGGAAAGATACTATCCCACAGGATGTGCTTCACTATGTTCAGTATTTCGAGCAGGCATGGCATTACATCATTGATACGCTCGGTTACCATGCTCCGATAGAAGATGGCAGCAAAATTGAAGTTTACATCCTGAATCTGGGCAGTTATGGCGCCACGAGTGCCGATAGACATGGCTTATACATCATGGTGGATAATGATTTTCAGGGGATAAGCGACAACCTGGACAAGGAGGGAAAAGTGGCAGGGGCCATGAAAGTAACCTCAGCCCACGAACTTTTCCACGTAGTGCAGGCCGGCTATGATGACTGGCCGAACGACTACCTTGACAGGAATATCTGGTGGGAGGAGAATACTGCCGTTTGGGTGGAGGATGAATTATACGACGAGATCGACGATTATTTGCATTATCTCGGCTGGCCCTACGATGATCGCAATGACAATGGCAAATGGGATTATGATGCCCAGGGGAGCGAGCTCTATTTCGATATTCATGGAAAACCGGTCGCAGGCTGGCGGGGAAATGGATGGTTTGATTATCCTTTCATCTCACTGAATAAAACGGGCTCTGATGCAGCGTATCCCCTGTTCGAATATGGAGGAGTCATATGGGCCAAGTTTCTCTCGGAACACTTCGGCCAGGGTATCGTAAAGACCATTTTTGAGCGGATTTCAGATGATCCCTCACGAGATGCGCTTACGGCAATACGTGATTTGGCCCAAGAGGCAGACCGTGGAATGGTCTCCTTTTCGGATGTATTCATCCGTTTTAAACTGGCCAATCTTTTTCGGTCTTATGAGGAGGGAGGCAAATACCCCATGCCCCGCCACCAGAGTTCATATTCAACTTATCCGATAAGCCTTATCCGTAATAGCCTGGATTATTTAAGCTGCGCATATCATGCTTTTCAAAAGCCCCCTTCAGGTCAGGCGCTCCGCATCCAATTCGATGACCAGGGCAATGCACCATGTGCTGTTCTGGCTGTTCCGGCAACTTCATACCAGTCTTCTCCACAGTTTGGTATCGCCCAGCTTATCCCTCTCGACGATGTGCAGCACAAGGGTAGTTTTGATTTTTCTTTCGAACAGAATCCGGTTTATTCAAAGCTGGTTATTATACCCATAAATCTCTCCTGGACCGGAATCGCCTTTTATGACCTGAATGCACAGGTTATCGCCATCGATCAGGCACAAATTCCTCCAGTTCCTCAGGAAATACATTATTCGATACAAATCCGAGACGGACATCCACGTGTTCGATTGGCCTGGCGTGGTATTCAGGAGATTGCTCAGTATCAGATATGGAGAGGTCTTGAGGGGAGATTCCAGTCCATGATTTTTTCATCCCTCCAGCAACAGCCGCAAAAGAGTGAAGAGCAAAAAGGGGATGGGACGGGTGAAGAGTCCTACCAGGACAGTAATTCCTATGAGGATTCAGATCCTGCCCTTGAGTTTAACCGGCTGTATCTCTACCAGGTGAAACGGATCAATGCACAGGGAAGCTCCTCATCCGAGATCATCGAGGTGGAGACAGGGCAAGAGACTCCTGCGCAAAACCATCCGCCTCTCTTTAACCATCTCGATGATAAGGAAATTGATGAAGGAACCCTCCTGAAATTCACCGTTGCTGCCGTAGACCCCGATGGAGATAACCTGACCTACTCTGCCAGTAATTTACCGCCAGGAGCTGACTTTAATCCTCAGACCGGAGAATTTAGCTGGAAACCAGACCCTGATCAGACAGGAAGCTACACGATAACTTTTACGGCAACCGACAACGGCAGCGATCCCTTGAGCGGATCAGTGAATGTCATAGTTACCGTGCATGAGGGCCTTTTCGGAGGCGAGGTCAGTTGCTTTATCAGAATATGTTCGCAACGGGTTCGCTGGCCCTTTGACAATATGCCTTCTGATGCCCTGCGTCGCCGGGCTGCTGCTGCCACTTTAACTATTCCCGGAAAGGCCGGTCAGGAATTATTCTTTATTTTACCCATGAATTCCCGATAGGTTTCTTCATTCAGGGATTTGCTTTCGTATAGTTTTTCCAGTTGCGCTTTTGCCTGCTCAGGGGTAATTAACCCTTCACGATAAAGATGGTAAAAACCCTGAGCCATCCCTCTCTGGGCACCTTGCTCAAGCCCCTGCTGGAGCCCCTGCTGGAGCCCCTGCTGGAGTCCCTGCTGGAGTCCCTGCTGGAGTCCCTGCTGGAGTCCCTGCTGGAGTCCCTGCTGGAGCCCCTCCTGGAGTCCCCTCTCAAGCCCCTGCTCGACCGCTTTCATTATTGCTCCCCTCTGATCCTGGATGAATATTTCACGACGCTCCTGGTCGTCCAGCTCTTCACGGGTCAGATTGGCTTTGTTGGCGATCTGAAAGGCATGGGATATAGGCTGCTCAACTGCCAGAGATTGAGGAATAAGCTCCAGTGAGGGTGCATTCTTAAGGAAGTATATCCATTTGTCGGTAATATCGGCTAACTGCTCTTCCGTTTTATGAAACTTGGGTAGTTCAATGAACACCAGTTCGAGGTCGGAATTGATATATTCGAAGAATTCTTTCTTGTTGAGGAGGCAGAAGCTGCTGATAACCTGGGAGGTTTCCTTAAACATGATAAAATCGGTAATCGTAATGGCTATAACCGGATTGAGCTGAAGGTACTTTTCAGCATTATCTATCTGAATAGAATAGGCTTTGGCTGCATTATACAAGACCCTCTTTTCAAAGCCAGCCACATTCAATACCTGCATTTCTATAATAAATTCACGGCCATCCCTGCTTCTGGCCTTGACATCCAGATAGGTATCCTTCATTCCCTTTATCTTCGGTGCCTGGTATGGGTCTATGATCGTCAAATCCACAATCTCATGCTCCGGGCTGAAGCGCAGCATGGCGTTTATAAAGGAAATCAGAATATCCTTACTCTCCGTGCTTCCGAAAATCTTCTTAAAGGCAAAATCCGTCTTGGGATTGATAAAGCGCATATCCTTTTAGCTCCTTGAGATTGATGAATAACCCTGCCTATTGCTCCATCGTTTACTCCAGGATATCATTCCTGTTACTAGAAAATATTATACCTGATTTTTCGGATATTTACCATCAGGTAAAGTAATCAGAAGCCAGAATTCAGGCATGGGCGCATCTTTCATAATTTTTCCTCTCATCAATCAAAGATTGATTTTATTATACTCTTTTGGTTATACTACCCACATTGTTAATCCTCTTGTTCATTCATACATAATCAGAGGAACTCTAGGGGGAAATAAACCTGTTTTATAAAAACATCAGTATCCTCAAGGAGTGTACTGCACAAAGCGGGAAATGGTCTTTTCTGCCGCTGACACCCTGCACTCCCGGTGGAATGTATCATGGAGATAAATAATCATGAAAGTTGGAATTACGGGACTCAAAGGGAGCGGTAAGACAACTATCTTTAATTCACTGACCGGGCTGACTGCCAAAACAGGGGGATACTCCTCGGAGCAGGATGTTAACCTGGGCCTGATCAAGATCCCGGATGAGCGGATCGATGCTCTCTCTCGCATTTATGAGCCGAAGAAAACCACCTATGCAGAAATCACTTTTGCGGACGTAGCCATGCCGATGGAGGAAAAATTTTCCACCAAGGTCCTGGAAAAACTTAAGACCATGGATGCGCTGGTACTGGTCGCCAAAGGGTTTGATGACGGGAGAGAGGATTTTCACCCGAAGGAAGATCTAACCTCACTGGAGAGCGAACTGCTCTTTTCCGATTTTGCCATTGCTGATAAATCCCTCAACACCCTACGAAAGGAGCGCAAGGATCAGAAATTGATTCAAACCATGGAGAAAGTTCATGCCTGCCTGGATGAAGAAAAACCATTGCGCCTTTTACACTTGGAGGAAACCGAGCTTAAGCAAATCGCCGGTTTTGCCTTCCTGAGCATAAGGCCGACCATGGTGGTTATCAATGCCTCTGAGTCGGGATTTGACAGTGGCCTCTATGCCTCGATACAGGAATATTGCCAGGGACGGGGGCTTCGGGTCATGGAGATCAAAGGATCTCTGGAAGAGGAAATCAGCCAGTTACCCCAGAAGGAGCAGGCAGATTTCCTGCGGGAGATGGGGCTAGAGGAGTCGGCCAGAGACAAATTTATCCGGGAAAGCTACGCCATGATGAATCTGATCAGCTTCTTCACGGTGGGCAAGGACGAGGTTCGATCCTGGACGATTAACCGGGGAACACCCGCAGTGAAAGCAGCAGGAAAGATCCATTCCGATATCGAGAGGGGATTCATTCGGGCTGAAGTGGTCTCTTATGACGATTTCATCCAACACCAGAATATGGCCGAAATCAAAAAAAAGGGACTCATGCGCCTTGAGGGAAAAGAGTATGAGGTTAAGGACGGAGATATCATCAACTTCAGATTCAATGTATAACAGGCTGGATGCCGGATCTGCAAATGACTTTTTCCTGGCTGCTGACTTTTGCCTGCTGCCGGGGCTGATTTCTGGCACCTGACTTCTGACTGCTGGCTGCTGACTGCCGGCTTCCGGCTTGCTTGCTGCTGAATTCCCCTGTATTATTTATGCACAGGAAAGAGAGGATCATATGCTCTTGAATAGAGCCTTATCTCTTTGAAAAAATTAAAGATCACGGCTGCCACTTCCCGCCTGGCACAGATTCTGCATCCAGCGGTTAGACAGGCTTAAGAGAGAAAAATGCACGTATTTTTTACTTTGTTTCCATAGACTCAAGTGAGGGTTTATCATGACAGGTATTATCAAAACTATCAGAACCAGGACGCTGTTTTCCGGTCTTCTTGGTTTATTGGTGCTGATGGCAGGGTGCCATCAGACTGGCAGTTTACTCCGGCAGGCAAAGGCCCCGGAATTCAACATCGTACTGATCAGCATCGACACGCTGCGGGCCGATCATCTGGGCTGCTACGGCTACAGCGGCACCAAGACACCCACTATTGACCAGTTGGCCAGGGAAGGAGCAACTTTTACCCAGTGTTACACACCGGTTCCGGTAACATTACCTTCTCACATCTCCATGATGACCGGCCTTTACCCTCTCTCTCACGGTGTTCGCAACAATGGAACCTTCGTAGCCGGGCCGGAACTATTGACCATGGCAGAGGTTCTCAAAGGCCGGGGCTATCAAACCGCAGCTTTTGTGGGGTCCTTTGTTCTTGACCGCAGGTTTGGCCTGGACCAGGGATTCGATGTCTTCGACGATTACATGAGCAAGGACCAGAGCCAGCCGCTCCTTCTCTATAACGAGCGAAAGGCTGAGGATGTAGTCACTGAAGCTGACAAGTGGCTGAAAGCACACGGGAGCAGCAAGCCCTTTTTCCTCTGGATGCACTGTTTCGATCCGCACGCTCCCTATGAGCCTCCCGAACCCTTTCTTACTGCCTATAAGGACAACCTCTACGATGGGGAGATTTCCTATACGGACCAGATGCTGAGCAAGTTCATAAACACACTCAAGGAGATGAACCTCTGGGATCGGACCATGATCATCCTCACTGCTGACCATGGTGAAGGGCTGGGCGATCATGGAGAAAAAACCCACGCCATCTTTATTTATGATTCCACCCTCCATGTTCCTCTGATCTTCCGATATCCCAAGCTCCTGCCCCAGGGAGTGGAAATCCCCACGGAGGTATCCACGATTGACATTTTCCCAACGGTCCTGGACCTCGTTTCTGCCAAACAGGAGAAAAACTGCCAGGGGAAAAGCCTGATGGGGCTGTTTCAGGGAAAAGATGAGCCCCCAAGGTCGGAGTTTTTCTGTGAAACCTATTATCCACTCTATAATCACGGGTGGAGCCCGCTTGAGGGCTTAAGGACCAAAGAGTGGGTTTATATTCAGGCACCAAAGTCGGAACTTTATGACATGGTGGAGGACCGAAAGCAACTGAAAAACCTCTATTCAAGCCGGCGGGAAGTGGCTGAAAAGCTGGACCAGCAGTTGGAGGCGTTAAAAAAGAGGATCGCCCTTGGCCAGACCCAGTCAAAGAAGGTAACCATGGATCAGGAAACAACAAAGAGACTGCGAAGTCTCGGGTATGTAGCCACCGTGCATGAGGCCCCGGAAAAGAAAACCATAGCCCTCTACCCTGATCCCAAGGATATGATCAACACCCTTGATTATCTGAATATGGGGACCTATTATTTTGGCCAGGGTAACACAGAAAAGGCTGTGGAGCAGTTTCAGGCCGTGTTAAAGGTTAACCCCAACGATGTATTCACCCACTTTGTCCTTGGCTATATCTACGATCAGACAGGAAAGACGGATCAGGCCATACGGGAATTTGAGGAAACCCTGCGGCTTGATCCCCGCTATGTAAGCGCCTACAATGACCTTGGCACCGTGTATAACCGGCTCGGCCAGTACGACAAGGCACTGGAGCAATTCCGCAAAGCCCTTGAGCTGAACCCTGACTATGAAGAATCGGTCGAAAATATGGGTGTGGTTTACTTCTCCATGAAAGACTATGACCAGGCCATGAAGTATTTCGAGCAGTCCAGGCAGATGAATCTGAAAAATCATAAAGCGTACAATAACATCGGCAGCGTCTATCTGGTCCGGGGAGATTATCAGAAGGCCAAGGAATACATCGAAAAGTCACATCAACTAGACCCCACCTATATTGACGCTTACAACAATCTCGGCAGCGTGCTGATCAGCCTGGGAGATTTTGACAGAGCCATCGAGGAATTTCAGGGTCTTTTGAAGCTGGATCCGAAGCATGTCGAGGGCCGGGTCAATCTGGCCTCCGCCTATATCGGCAAGGAAATGTATGATCATGCCTTCGCGGAGCTTGAAAAAGCCAGACAAATCAATCCGAACATGCCGAAGATTTACAACTGCCTGGGCACCATGTATGTGCGCAACGGAAAATTTACCGAGGCTGTTCCACAATTTGAAAAGGCAATCTCTCTTGACCCTCACTCTGTTGAGGCCCACTACAACCTGGGTATAGCCTATTACCGCCTGGGGCAGTTAGATTCGGCAATAAAGGAATATCAGGAGGCACTGCAGATCAATCCAGACAATGCTCCCTGCCACGTCAACCTGGGAATAGCCTACTTTAATCAGCAAAAGATCGAAGAAGCCATTACCGAATACCAGAAAGCCCTTCAGGTAGATCCCCAAAACATTGAGGCAATCATCAATCTGGGTGTGGCCTACTATAATCAGGGTAAATATGACCAGGCACTGGAGGCGTATCTTAAGGCCAACGCAATGAATCCCCAAAGCATCCAGGTACATGTGAACCTTGGGATGACCTATTTTGCCCAAGGGTTACTGGATCAGGCTGAGCAGGAGTACAAGAAGGGGCTGGAAATCGATCCTGCCTGCCTTGAGGGCCTGGTCAATCTGGCCATTCTCTACGCCAATCTGGGTGACTATAATCAGGCAGTCAGCTACTACCAAAAATCAGTCGATCTCCACCCTGAGAACCCCATGGGTCATTATGGCCTGGGTTACTGCTATTTCTTCCTGGGACAGATGGATAAGGCCGCTGAGTCTCTTCAGAGGGTTTTGCAGATTCAGCCGGGTTACATGGAAGCCCAGATGCTTCTGGACAGGGCCAGAGCGGCTATGGGCAAATAAAGGATGGGGAAAAACATCATCACACACCATACGGGGTCTGATCCTGACAGGGCAAGAAGAGCAACCCTTCTTGCCCTGTTTTTCGGTTTCCTGTGCCTTTACTCTGGGTGCTCCCTTTCCCGGCTGCGGCAAGTGAGCGCCGCTCCCGAGGGCAAGGGCGGTCGTGGCCCAAAGGCCAATGTGCTTCTGATCACCATAGATACGCTCAGGGCCGATCATCTGGGTTGTTATGGCTATGGCGGCGTTCAAACCCCTTCCATTGATGGTATGGCCAGGTCCGGGGTACAATTTACCCATGCCTATACTCCGGTGCCGATCACCCTCCCCTCTCACACCACCATCATGACCGGCCAGTATCCAATCCAGACAGGGGTAAGGGATAACGGTACGTTTCGCGTATCTGAGCACAGCACTACGCTGGCCAGGGCACTCCATCAGCATGGGTACCGGACCGCAGCTTTTGTGAGCGCCTATGTCCTTGACTCCCGCTACGGGCTGGACCAGGGTTTTGACTCTTATGACGATGCCCTGGATCCAAAGGAGAAGGTAGCTTTCCTTGACAGCGAAAGAAGCGCGGAACAGGTGACCCAGTCTGCCATGTCCTGGATCAGCCGGAATGCAGACTCAACGTTTTTTACCTGGGTCCACTACTTTGACCCGCACGCCAACTATCACCCTCCCAGCCCCTTTGCCGAGCAGTACAAAGGCCATCCCTATGACGGGGAAATCGCCTATACAGACCACTGGATCGGTGTCCTTCTGGATCACCTGCAAGCCCTGGGGATACTGGACGATACGCTGGTCGTGTTGACCTCGGATCACGGCGAAGGACTCGGAGAACACAGCGAAAAGACCCATGCTATCTTTATCTATGATACCACGCTGCATGTTCCCCTCATCATGCGCTACCCGAAAAAGCTCCCCGAAGGGAAAACCATCGCAGAGTTTGTCCGAACCCTGGATATCATGCCCACTATCCTGCCTCTTGCCGGTTTGCCAACACCGGACTCCTGCGAAGGAATCGATTTAACGGAAGTGATTCAGGGGAAAAAGGATTCACTCGGGCTTTCGCTCTACTTGGAAACCCTCTACCCGCAGATCAATCACGGCTGGAGCCCCCTTGAAGGAATCAGAACCCGTGATTGGAAATACATCCTGGCCCCCAGACCTGAGCTCTATCACCTGGCCCGGGACCCTTCGGAGATGAACAACCTTGCCGGTCAGCAGGCTGATAATGCCTCCTGGCAGCAGCAGTGGGCGATGCAGCTCGAACAATTGAAAAAACGGATCACCAGCAAAAAGTCTCCTGAAGGCACCCACGTGGCACTTGATCCTGAAGCAAAAGAACGGCTTCGAAGCCTTGGGTATGTATGGACCAGAAGCCAAGAACCAGCAGACCAAAGTCAGGATGAGGCATCCAGCAGCGACCAGCATCCGGCATCGAGCGGCACTTTGCATTCCCTGCACTCCCTTCCTGATCCCAAAGACATGATAAAGGTGCAGGATGAAATTGACCTTGCCGCATCCTGGATAAACGAAAAAGAGTATGAAAAAGCCAAAGGGATATTGGTGCCGGTCAGCCGGCAAAACCCGGCTGACCTTTTTGTGCGCTTTCTTCTTGGTCAGGTTTATACCTTTTTAAAGGAGTGGGATTTAGCCCGGATGGAATTTTTACAGGTGATAAACAGAAGCCAGTCGCTCAGCAGTTCCGCATCTGCAGGCTACGCAGATGCGCGGATTTGCCTGGCTCTTGTATATCTTGAGCAGGGTGAGTATGAGAAGGCAATCGGAGAACTCACCCGGAGTTTGGAATCCAATGCGGATCACTATCAGATCTTCTATAACCTTGGCCTTGCCTGCACACGGCTTGACCGGCCGGATCAGGCTCTCACCTGGTTTGACCGGGCACTTGTCCTGAAACCGGACCAGCCCGATGTTCACAATAACCGCGGAGTTATTCTGGCCGGGCAGGGCAAGATCAAAAAAGCGGTCGAAGCATACAGGCGGGCTATCGAACTGGACCGGGAGAATCCCAGGCCCTATCAAAACCTTGCAGCCCTGTACCGGCAGCAGGGGGAATGGGCAAAGGCCGGTAAAACGCTGGACCAGGCACTGCGGCACAACCCTGATAACCCAGACCTGTACAGCGATCAGGCTTCCCTGTTCATTCAGGCAGGAGAAGAGCATAAGGCATGGCCACTGCTTGACCATGGTCTTAAGCTGGCCCCCCGCCATGCGGGAATTCACAACAACCGGGGAATTCTCTACCTGAAGCAGCAGCACTTCCAAAAGGCCGGACGTGAGTTTGAGCAGGCCATCCAGAGTGATCCAAACTACGGTGATGCCCGCTATAACCTGGCCAGGCTCTACGAGCAGGATTGGGAAAGGAGCAAAGATCCCGCTCTGGCCAAAAAGGCAATCGAGTGCTATGAGCAGCTTATCCGGATCGATCCAGACCATACCCTGGCTCAACTGCAACTGGCAGGCTTGCAATGCCGCCTGGGCGACGTAGAAGGCGCACTGGATCTCTATGAGGAGCTCTTGAAGAAGGACCCCAATAACCCCCGTATCCGGTTGAACCTGGGAATTGCCTATGGTCAGGAAGGACGAATTGACGAGGCTATTTCGGAGTACCGGCACGTCATGCAGCTTGATCCCAATAACGCAGAAAGCTGCTTTAACCTGGGAGTGGCCTGCACGCAAAAGCACGACCTTAACCAGGCTGTACAAGCGTACCAAAAGGCCATCCTGCTTCGACCGGAATACCTTGAGGCCTATTTGAATCTTGGCGTACTTCTCTGGCGGCAGGGGCTGATCGAGGCAGCCCGGAGCGAGTGGGGGAAGGTCCTTCAGTATGATCCCCAAAATGCCAAGGCACATTGTAATCTGGGCAATCTTGCTCTTAGCCGGCAAAATTTCACCGAAGCGGCGGCAGAATACCAAAAGGCACTTAAGGCTGACCCCCAAAGCCCTGAGGCCCACTTCGGCCTTGGAGCTGCCTGCGTCAACCTGGGCAAGGTAAAAGAGGCAGTACAGGAATGGCAGAAAACGGTAGCCTTGGCTCCGGATAATATCGAAGCGCGAATGAATCTGGCCGTGGCATTTATCAACCAGGGGGACTTTGCATCAGCCCGCACCTTGCTGTCTCAGGTTTTGCAACTGAATCCGGGACTGGTTGCGGCCTATCAACTCATCGGGAAAATGGAGGAGTTGGAAAAAGGCGGATTGAAGAAATAAAAAACCATTTTCTCTGGTATTGTCCGGAATTTATCTTCAACCAACCGCCCGGAATCTATCCTCAATCAAGAATAACTTCCCACGGGCAGGGAGGACTTGTCCTGCCCTTTATGCACACCTTCAAGGGATGCCCTTTTCATGCAGATGCTCCTCGCCGCAGGAGTCTTTAAGATAGATCCCTTCTCCTGTTCCCTCACTTCCCCATCTCTTCCATTTCTTTCTGGCAGGTTATACAGTAATGGGCAAAAGGAAGTGCATTAAGCCTCTTTTCCGATATCGGCTGACTGCATCGCCGGCAGAAGCCATATTCTCCCCTGGCCAGACTGAAGATAGCATCTTCTATGCTTTTTACCCTCTCATTGTAGGATTTGATCAGCGTCCAATCTGTTGACTTATTCTCTTCTACTGCTGAATAATCAACATTATCCGCTGCACTATCCACAATGGTTCTGACATCGTGATCATCCTTATTTAAAAGGAGAGCAATTTCCTTTACGGCCTTATCTTTTTCAATGGCCAGTATTTGGAGTAAATGCTGTTCGCGATCCGTTAATTTTCGATTAATTCGCATTGGTAGCCTTCCTTTAAAAATTGAATCGGGAAAATTTACCTTTTCTCTCTAATCATATACTCTTATTGAAAATTTTTCAGCTATTATATCCGACCTCCCCTGGTGAAATGAATGAGGTTGATGATTCGCGATGAATAAGGCTGTTGTTAGGCGGTGAATAAGGTTGTTGATAATAGAGTGTCAATACTTTCCCCTGTCCTGGATCGGGTGAAGGATTATGCTGGATCAGGCAGAGGGTCCTTTTTTGGGGGGGAAATCAAGGTAAATAAATCTTCAGGAGAAGAGAGTGGTTTTTTTCTCAAAGGGCCTGGTGTCGATCATTGAACTGTATTGCTCTTTTTTAAGCCAGCTCGCTACCCAAGGGTCAAGTCTACACCTTTGATACTCCCTAAAGCCTTCATTTGATAATGAAGGCTTATTTATCAAAAGTGTAAACCTGACCCTCTTGCTCTTGGCTCAAAACCGAAGAGCGAAAAAACAGGAAACCAGCCCTGCTTTCGTGGCAAAGAGTTAGTTATCGATACCGGTCAGGTCTTGAAGAGCTAAGATCAGCCCCTTCAAGACCTGACTCTTTTTTACTCAGTAATACTACACCCGTTCAAGTTTAGTGCTGCCCCTCGGGAGCATGCTCTTCTGCCGGGGTCTGAACATCCCCTTCGTGTGCCTGAGTGCCTTCTTCAGTCGGTGTCTCAGTCATACTTTCTGCTGGTGCTTCGGTCGCGTTCTCCGCTGGTGCTTCGGTCGCGTTCTCCGCTGGTGCTTCGGTCACATTTTCCACGGGTGCTTCTGACTCTACTCCCTCGTGCACGGGTGCCTCTTCAGCCTGTGGAGTTACAGCTTCTTCCTTTTCCTTCACTGTTTCCTCTACCCCTACACTCGGCTCCTCTTCGGATTGCTTGCTGGGGAGATTGCAACCAGCGGTTGCGATCAAGATCAGGCCTGAAAGTAATAAAGCCGGCCAAAATTTCCTCATAGCTATTCACCTCCTTTCTTTCGCTGCCTCGCCCAGGCTCTTTAGAGCTGAATATGGGCGAGTTATTTCATACCGCCTGCCTGTCAGTCTTCCAGAGATCCTTTCAGGATACTCGTTTACAGGCTGGCTTTGTTCATATTCTCGTTTTTAGACCCTTCCCGCAATCCTCTTTCACTCTCTCCTTAAATTAAAAGCAACTTTCATGCCTTGCTTTTTTTAGCAAACCTTTTTACCGGTTTTCAAGGCCTAAAAAAGTATCTATCTATAGAATAAGGGGAAAAGATACTGATGGAGATTTCATTGTTATTTCCTGAATATATCTGATTCTCATGCAGGAGATTCGAGATGACCTACTTCTCCATCTCGCTCTTTCCTTCATTTCCGAATTGGGTATCCCGCCCGTTTCCTTCTCTTGCTATTTCTATATATTCGTAAACAACCGTTCCTTCCAGAGATGCTCGTTTTATACATATCCTGGCCACTTTTTGAACATCTATACCGGATTAAGCATTCTTTCTGTCCACGTTGTTTGATGCGCACATATGATGCGCACATATATAGACAGCAAATAACAAATATATCGGCCATTTATGAAAAAGGATTCACAATTATTCTATTTAATATAGCCAAATCATCAATAATTGTCAAATATTCCTTCGATTTTAAAGGGTCAAACCCCTCATCCGCCAAAGAGATAAGACATGATATACCTATGAGAAGCCAGGCCCCCCGATTCGGACCTCTTCATTCCTCTCTGATAAAAAAACAGTCATGGAAAGAACAGGCTCTTTAGGCATTGTTCCTGCATCTTCCCGGTCTCCCGATGATAACGGCGTGCATTCTACACTATTACTTGGTAAAATACGAGTAAAATCTTTCTGGATGCCGGATTATGGATGCCGGCGCTGATGCTGACGCTGATATCCGTAGAGCCGACTCCTGACTTTCGACCAGCTTTTTCAAAAAAATATTGACGATAGAGCCTGTTCAAGTATAGGATTTAGTATAAGCGAATCTGCAATCATTCTATTTTCTCTTTCGATCTTCAGACTTATGAGCAGGAAAAGAAAAAATAAAAGGAGAACCACATCAAAAGAGGCCGGGTTAAAGATAGCGCATCCTTCTTTGCCTCGAAAGTCTCATGTGCCTCGAAAACAGTACGAAGGAACCTGCGAAGAGGATGCCCGGCTCTTTCTGGAGGCAATAGAGTCCTTAAAGGACTTTCAGGGCGATTTGATTGCGGAGAAATTTGACTCCTGCGCCCCTTCGGCCACCATGATCAGACACAAAAAGAAAGCCCAGGAATCACAAAAGCACATCAAAACTACCACCCTGGATCTCCACGGCTTTAGCCGCACAGAGGCCATTGCCCGCCTTGAGAACTTCTGCCGTTTATCAGCCCGGCAGGGCCTCTCGACTCTTACGGTCATTACTGGCAGAGGGATTCATTCCCGGAGCCGCAAGTCGGTCCTGAAGCAGGAAATCATCCGCTGGCTTGATTCGGGGAACGGCCGCAAGCTGGTGGAATCTTATCGGCCGGGCTTTCCACACCAGGGAGGGGAAGGAGTGTTCATCCTCTACCTGCACCACCATCGGCTTTAGTCGCCTGTTCGCTGAAAAAGCGGAACGCACTTTCAGCGAACTAATGGGCAGGCTCTTTAGTCCTTAAAGCATCCCTTTAAGTACGGCCCTCAACAGATCTTTTTCAGCAGGGAGGATAGGACAAGACTCTTTGGGCCCTCTCCCCCTCAGAACGATACATACCCCACACGCTACAAATTTTTTTAAAACCATACCCTTTTTTGTAGGTAATTTTTTTATTCTGACCGAATAGATTATTACACTTTTTTTAATATCAACTTTTCGATAGATATACCTTTTGATTGTGCATCCTTAAGTGGTAACACCCAAAATAAATTCTACCGTGAACTATTTTTCTCACTATTTGATCTAGGCAGGCGCTCTACCTACTCATGAAAACAATCACAGTGTCTATTCGTTATGAAGAAGGGGGGGAGGGTCAGGGAGCTATTTTAAATCACATTCTCTAGGTGTTTTTTCAAAAAGGCATAAGATGGTTGACGGAAGAAAAAGGGATTTCGTCCGGCCAGTCACTGCATGACGACTGTGGCTGAAAACCATTGTTTATCGTCAGAGGATAGACCAGAAAGGAGATAAAACAGATGGCCATTTGTAAGAAAAAGATGTGGGGAGTGTTTTTCATAGTCAGTCTCATTTTCCTTCTAGCCTCCCGAACGTGGGCAGCTTCGGCGCCCAATTTCGATTTTGAATCCACCACCTCCGTTGCCCAGTTCTCGGGGGACCTGACGATCGGTACTCAGGGCTCGGCAATCGGTGATATCATTGCTGTATACGATGCCAGTGTTCCGATACATGATGGATGCATCGGTTCTGCGGTTATTGAAAGTACAGATATGGTTGGACATTATGTTGTAAATGCCTATGGGGATGACGATCCGTCGGGGAAAAATGGTGCCGAGCCCGGCGATACCCTGACTTTCAAGCTTTGGCGGGCCAGTGAAGGCAAGCTTTATCTCCTTGAGCCTGTTGCTGGAGGGTCGGTGCTCTATCCCTCCGGTACTTATCCGATGGTTACACTCAATCTCAAGGCCATAGAGAGCGGGAGTGATCCGGTAGCTTATTTTACCTATACTCCGGCCAGTGTCTGTGCATCCTCGAATGTTCAGTTCACCGATACATCAACCGGCGATCCCATATCCTGGAGTTGGAATTTCGGGGATGGAACAGCAGGCAGCACGGTGCAGAACCCGGTCCATGCCTTCAGCCAGGGAGGCACCTTCACGGTAAGTCTGACGGTAACCAATGCTCTGGCCAAGACGCATACCTGTTCCCGGAATATCCAGGTGACGTCCGTACCCCCGACCGCTGCTTTTTCCGTCAGCGCCACCAGTGGACAGAAGCCGCTCACGGTAACTTTTACCGATCAATCAACGAATAACCCTACCAGTTGGTTATGGAATTTTGGTGACGGTGCGAGCAGCACCAACCGGAATCCTTCTCACGAATTCGCTCAGGCGGGGAAGTACAATGTAACCCTGACAGTATCCAATGCCTGCGGTGCAAATACCAAAACATCAGGCGATATCGATGTTTCAGCCCCTCCCTCGAACATTGTGGCTCTTTTCAGTGCCAATATCATGGAGGGATGTTCTCCTCTGGAAGTAACCTTCTCTGACCAATCCACGGGCAATCCTACAGCCTGGGAATGGTCCTTCGGCGACGGTACTACCAGCGCGGTAAAAAATCCCGTGCATACCTATACCCACTCCGGTCTTTACACCGTCTCCCTGAAAGCGAAAAACTCACTGGGAGAGAACATTCTGACCCATAAGGATTGGATAGTCGTTTATACCAAACCTCTGGCTGATTTTCGGTCGGACAAAACTGTCATTTGCCCCAGCGAGACCGTAAAATTCTACGACCAGTCTTCGGGCAATCCCAAGATATGGAGATGGAATTTCGGCGATGGCTGGATCAGCAACCAGAAGAATCCGGAGCACACCTACGAAAAGCCCGGTCTGTATATGGTGCGCCTGATTGCCACGAATGGATGTGGATTCAGTATGGAGCAGAAAATAAGCTTCATTGAGGTAAAATCTCCTGAAATCGACTTCGACACCAGCCAGCTCGACGATTGCTCCAATCTCACCGTACAGTTCAGCGCTGACTCGGCGGAGGACGCCAGTAATTTCCAATGGAATTTCGGTGATAACCCCCATGGAACCAACACGGGAAAGACACCATCGCATACCTATAGCAGGCCCGGAACCTACAATGTCACCCTGACAGCTCAAACTGAATGCGGTCAGGCCACAAAGACAAAAACGGTGCTGGTCCGGGGAGGCATGGCCGCGGACTTTGCCTTTTCGAACAATCCCGGCTCCGTTAACCAGGTTATTGAATTTATCGATCGATCATCAGGAGGACCGACTTCCTGGCATTGGGACTTCGGAGATCCCAACCAGGGAACCAGCACTTTGCAGAATCCCACCTATCAGTATACGGCACCGGGTTCATATACGGTAACCCTGACCGTTACCAATATGTGCGGAACCAGAACCTTCTCCCGCAACATAGTCATCAGTTCCGAAGATACCGGCGCTATCGATGTGGAAAATACGACGGTCTGTGTCAATATGCCAGCCAGATTTGTCCATGCTCCTCCCACAGGAGTCAACACCTGGTTGTGGGATTTTGGTGACGGTACGGGAAGCCCGGAACAAACCACCAATCATACCTTCAGCTCACCAGGAACGTATACCGTTACGCTCAGGGCTTCGGGCCAAGATAAATCGTATGATTACACCAGAATGGTGGAAGTTCAGGACACGGCGGTCATCACCTCTGATGCGGACAGCGGCTGCGCACCTTTGACCGTTCATTTCGAGGGTCACAACGCTCCCTATGACAGTTCCGTATGGCTATGGGATTTCGGTGACGGGACCCAGAGTACGGAAGAGAATCCATCTCACACCTACAACCAACAAGGGAACTACACGGTAACCCTTACGAGTGGGTGCGGCTTGTCAGACCCGCTTATCATAGAAGTGAAGGAGCCTTTGCAGGCGGATTTTACGGCAGGTCCATTGACCGGCAAGGCCCCTCTGGGAGTGACGTTTCAAAATACGTCCATTGGCGCTACCGAATTGAGCTGGGACTTCGGGGATGGCGAGTTCAGCAACAGCCAAACCCCCTCGCATATCTATCAGCGTCCAGGCTCATACCAGGTTTTCCTGATTGCAAGTAACGGGCAGTGCGAGGATGAAAAGAGCGTGTGGGTGGATGTCTACACCCTGAATTCCATCCAGGGAAAAGTCCTGAGTTCACATTCAGGAACGCAGATTTCAGGAGCACAAATCCGGGTTCTAGGCGAAGATCGCGTGTGCACGTCCAGTCCTGCCGGCGATTACTCCCTCTCCGGTCTGCGTCCCGGTTCCTATGCTCTCATTGTCTCTGCCAAGGGGTTTGAGACTGAACTGGTACAACAGATTCGGATCAAATTGGGAAATGATACCACCCAGAATATTACGCTGACTCCGGCCGCAGGCTCCATTTCGGGAGTTATCAGCTCCTGGGAGCATGGCAGCCCGATTCCTGGAGCAAAAGTTACAGCCCTGAGTACGAATGAAGAATCATCCCAACCCGGCCCTGACTACGCACATCAGGCGGTCACGGACTCCGACGGAAAGTACATCATTTATCTTGGTCATGAGGACACCTACAGGCTGGTAGTCTCTGCCGACGACTATTGGTCGAAAGTTGACGATAACCAGGGTTCAGGCTACCAGATCAACCAAAGCCACACCAGTCGGCTCGCAAACATAGCTCTGGAATCAAAGCCCTGGCAGCCGAACGTGACCATCTCCTCTTTAGAGACTCAAGACCCGTCTGATCAGACCAAAAAGCGGACCGAGATTTTCATTTACACAGACCAGAATTTCTCGGATATATCCATGGATGCAGCCGATCCTTCGGGAGGCAGTTTCAACGCTCCGTCACTGGTTAACGGCGACGGCAGCCACCTCTGTTACAGGATAACCTACTCAGGCTACGACGAAGAGGATATCCCGCCATCAGCGACCATTGGAACGGTTTTAGCCTCCCTTACCCTCACCAAGGGCAGTCAAACAATCGAGTTGCCCTACGCCTTCTCCATCTGCCCGAAGGCCATCCCAGGACAGGAAAAGTGCCTGAAAAGAGTCAGCCGGCAGATTGTTCCATCGAAAGGAGGGAGGATCGAGGGGCTTGGCCAGATTGATCTGGATGGAGATGGACAGATGGACGTTTACGATAACAGCTCCGTCGAACTTCCTGTCTGCTCCATATCCGGAGGTCAGACGGAATCCTCACTGATAGCCTCTTTGGATCGTCTCTTTGACCCATCCCTCCCCTCCTTATTCGCTCTCTACAGAGTTGAATTGATGGACCAGAGCGGAGCCGGAATTTCCGACCTGCTGCTTACAGAGAAAAATCCGTTGATTGTACACCTGCACTTTGACCCGGCCACTTTTCAGGGAAGTATGGGAGATCTGGTTATCAAATACCAGGATTCAGACGGCACATGGAAGAGCGGGATGAAAAACGTTCACCTCACCGGCAACGATCTTATCTTCACAACTACTCATCCCACCCGCTTCGCTCTCTTCTGTGCCAGGTCAGCGCCATCGACCCTGGTTCTCACTCAGGATGACCCCGACACGATCACGGAATTGACTCTCAAGTGGGATGATAATTCCGAACAGGAACTGTCTTTTGAAATCTGGCGATGTGTCGATGAAGCCGACCCCAAGAGGGTTATCAAATATGGCACCGCTCCTCTGACCACGGTCGCTGCCAATGTGACTTCCTATATCGATTCCACCTGCCAGCTTGACAGTACGTACGCCTACAAAGTCAGAGCTCTCACTGAACTGGGTGCTACCACCTTTTCCGGTCATGCGAGCATGCAGGTAGTCGAATGCGCCACCGTGCCTTCCCCCCCAAGGGACGTCGCCATCAAATCGATATCGAAAAATCAGGTAGTTCTGACCTGGGCGGCCGATCCCTCGTGTGTAAGCGGATACGATATCTACCGCAGGGATGGAGAATCCGGTTTTCAGAAAATCGGCACCATCGTGGGAACAGACTATACAGACAACGGACTCAAATCGGGGTACAAATATTTCTATATGGTCAAGGCCCATAACAACAGGGGAGATTCGGATCCATCAGATGAGATCTTCGTCACTACTGACAAAAAGAGCAACAAAAGTGATGGAATGTGCTTTGTTTCGTCTTTGTCTTCCACATGGTCGGCACTCTGGAATTGGCTGACGGGGAAATAATCGCAGTTTTTGCCTGTAACTCTTTCATTGAAACCGCAGAGACACTGAGAAGGCACAAAAGGAAAATACGTACCACCTGCTACTGCATCCCTTTTGCGCTCACTTTTTGTGCTCTCTGCGGTCTCTCTCGTGGTCTTCGGTGATCTTTATGTTCTTTCCATGGTTAATGGATTTTCAATCGAAAAAGAGGAGAAGGATGAATCACATAGGACCTGGTAAATCGATTTCTTCAATCCTGCACATGAACATCCTGAATATGACCGTGGGGGTGCTGATGATTATCTTCATCTTCGGCCCCTTAAAGGCCGTCAAGGTCGATGCTGCAGGGTGGGACTCAAAGCAGTGGGAGATCCAGTATCCTGACATGAGTGCAACCTGGCTGAATGATATCTGGGGCCTTTCCGATTACAATATTTTTACAGTCGGCTCTGGTATGAACGGAGCAACCATCGGGCATTTTGACGGTCAGACATGGAGAACCATGGATACGTACTTCCTGGAAGAACCATGGGGAACATTGACAGCTATCTGGGGCAGTTCCCAGAGTAATATTTTTGCGGTAGGCGGCACACCGGGACAAATCAGTGGAATGGCCATGATCCTGCACTATAACGGGGCCGAGTGGTCGATCATGGATTCGGATTTCCCCGGCTGTCTCCTCGACGTCTGGGGAAGCGGACCGAATGACGTTTTTGCCACAGGGACAGATGGTCTTTTTATCCATTGGGATGGAAATTCCTGGACTGAGGTAAACCTGGGATCGATACTTGCAGCCTACGAGGTCGATTTCCAAAGCATCTGGGGAGACGGTCCGAATAATGTATTTTGCCTGTGCTACGATTCACAGCAGATCGCCACCTTAGTCCTGCGCTGCCAGAATGGCCAGTGGACCATCATGAAAACGATACCTTCAGTCTGGCTCTACGATATCTGGGGTACATCGGCAGCGAATATCTGGGCTGTAGGCGATCACATCTACCGGTACCAGGGCAGCACCTGGCAGGATGTAACACCTTCTGATCTCCAGAATCAGGAGTTTTTCCTGAACAAGGTCGTTGGCAGATCAGCAAATGACCTCATCGCTGTAGGGCGGGTGGACCTCCTCGATCTGGAAACGGAGGAGGCCCTCATCATACGTTATGACGGGCAGACATGGAAGAAAGTCGAAGGAATTTACATTCCGGGGGATCTCAAATCAGCCTGGGTCGGCCAGGGGAACAAGGCCCTGGCAGTTGGTGAAAACTATCTCTATGCGTATCCTCAGAAAGGAATTATTCTGTCTTACGATGGAGTATCCTGGAAAGCCAACTCCACCGAGTGCTATGAAGGAACCTACTTTCAGGTTTGGGCCAATTCCAGTCAGAGTGCCTTTGCCGTGGGCGGGTACGAAAGCGAGTACGAAGGCGAGTATATCACCGAAGACCTGGCCAGGGTCGCCATTGCCCGCTATGACGGTCAGTACTGGACGCCGGTTGATGTATCCGAATATGGCATTCTCTACGACATCTGGGGAAGCCCAAGCCAGGAGCTGTTTGCCGTCGGGGGCGATAGTTATACAAATCTTAACGGCCAGCAGGTTGTCGAGACCAGGATACTGAACAGCACCGATGGCACGGACTGGAACGTCATGCCAGGTACTGAAAATTTTGCCGATTTCCTCGGTGGAGTCTTCGGGACCACCTCCAACGATGTTTTTGCAGTCGGAGAAGGCATCTATCATTTTAATGGAATACAATGGTCAAAGATGCAAATACCCTCCACGGCAGGTATTTTGAATAGTGTCTGGGCAAGCGATCCACTCAACGTGTTTGCTGTGGGAGATTTGATGGAAAGCAACGGGAAGGCCACTATCTTGCGCTACAACGGCCAATCATGGACTTTCATGAACCACACTATTCAGGAACCTCTGTTCAAGGTCTTTGGCACATCTGCCAGCGATGTCTTTGCTCTCGGATATGACAGGATCTACCACTATGACGGGGTGAACTGGTCTGCCATGGATTGCCCCGTAGTCAACTGTTACTATGACATCTTCGGAACATCGCCGGACAATATATTTGCTACCTATGATATAGCCACGACCAGGCAGCCGGAAGATGGCGGCGAACCCCTGATTTATTTCCAATGCGGCATTGTCCATTACGACGGTCATTCCTGGACGGACACGGGATTTGTTCCCGTTTACGGCCCCCTGTTCGGAATAGGAGGGACCTCTCCCAATAATCTTTTCCTGTCTGGTGGCCTTGGGACCATTCTTCACCTGAAGAGCGGGGAGCAGTCATCACAGCAAAGGATTCACCTGGAGCAGGGGTGGAACCTGATAAGCTTTCAGGTCAATGTGTGCTTTCATAGCCAGCAACAGCAGCCGTCTGACGTGTTCCTCCCTGAAGGGGTTGAGTTCCAGTATGTGCCAGGTATGGTTGCATGGCTTTCGGACAGGACGAACTCTCCGATTCGGGACAGCGGCGACCCGCTGGAGGCCGGTGACTGGCAAAGAATCATTTCCTTTGACCGGAAAGGAGCGCACTTTCTGGATAAAAGCGCGGCTTCCTATGCCAACACCCTGACCTACCTGGCAGCGGGGTATGGATACTGGATTAAAATGAACAGGCCGGGATACCTTGTCCTGAATGGACAAATGCTTCCCTCCTCGGCCTCCGTGCATTTACAGGAAGGATGGAACCTGATCGGACCTATTTCCCACGATTCCTGTTATTATCAGGGCTCTGAGCCCCCCTGTCTCCTCCAGGAAGCGCCACCGGTAGCCCTCGTTTCCACATCCGGACCGGCTATTCTGGCAGCCCTTTCCTCAATTGCCGGGAAATTTCAACGCGTCACCGGCTTTGACTGCAAGGGGGCCAAGTTCTACGATATACAGGCCCAAAGCTATGCCTGTACTTTGCGGTATTTTGCTCCCGGATTTGGCTATTGGATAAAAATGAATCAAGAAGGTGACCTTACGCTCCCTCCCTCACTTTAGAGGTTTTGGGGGGATTTTCGGGAGGCGGCCTGCTTTTTTGGCTGCTCCCGAAAATCCCCCCTTTTTTTGCAAGGCCCATCAATCCTTTTTTTAAAAGTGCCATTCATGGACCGGCCATCATAAAACTCCCCGTTTCCCAGAACCAGCCCCCTGTCATCTGCTCCATTCTTCAAAACTAATGTGACCAGCGCCATATCCATCTCTTTGTATGTTTTGTTGTGAAGTGCTGTCTCTCCCGTTTTTCCCAATTCATTGTGACGATAAACAGATTAAAGAGCTCGGAGAACCCTGGCCGGAGAAAGATGCGGCGAGTCAGGTACCATTTGGAAATCATAGTAACGTGAAGCGATTTTTCCTTTTTGATATCCGTTCATATATCCATCTAT
>JBFMGO010000037.1:0-45129 GCA_040752695.1 bacterium | reverse complement strand
CGGCCACCCATACATTGCCCAACCAAGGGAAACTGATGGTCCCATCAGAAGAGACTGGAAACACCTCGTTTATAGCCGGCCTTCCTGCTACATTGATTTTCAAAACATCAAGATTTCCTACCTTATAATCGTCTTTTTGAAAAGCAAAAAGTGTGACTTGACAAAGATAAACTGACCATACAACCGACACAAGGTATAAAAGAAGAACATGTTTTCTCATTCTCATAGGCTTTTTTTCTATCTGCTTATATCGTATTGATGGTAATTGACCGCTATACCGCCAAAGACTACGCAAAGAATAGCATTGGCCATAGGATGCAGGGCGAATTCCGCCAACGAATGGATCGAAATCGCCGTTATGCTTCCTATGATCCCCAGCATCAGATACCGTGAGAATCGTGTACGGGCCTTATCATGCACCCTGAAAACCGTCAGGAAGAAAAGTGCCTGTATCCAGAGGATAACAGGAAGTGAACATACGCCCCACTCCGCCACGGTTTGAAGGTATTCGCTGTGAGCATATTTATCTTTCAGATTCTGGATGTAATCTTCGCATACGAGGGGAAACGTTCCCGGCCCGGATCCCAAGAGAGGATAAGCGCGAATGATCTTGAGAGTACCTTTCCAGATCGGTACCCTGCCGTTTACGGTTTCGATTCTCCTCTTGTTTAAGATGGCAATCTCTTGCTTCACGTTGACATAGCCCAGAGTCAGAATGGACAGTAAGGCAACGGCTATAATGAATGATACCGAAATAAGAGCTTTTCCGGAGATACCGCTCGATTTTTTTTGATGGAGATACGCCATCAGGAATAATGCACAGAGCAAAGCGATCCAGCCACCTCTCGACAAGGTAAGGATAAACGCTACGATCATCATACAGGCCCCGTAACCGATAAGGATCTTTTTCCCTGGATCCTCGACAAGCATCATCATGACCAGGGTGACGGGAATAACCATGGCCAGGTAGGCACCGAACGGGTTTGGATTAGAGTAGGTAAGCCCGAGGATATGTGACGATGATCCCAGATACTTGATGATCCCGAGAAGGGAAACCAGACTTGCGCTGACGATAATGGTGTACATGATGAGATTTATTTGTTTTCTATCCCTTATCTTCACCTTGTTTATCATAAGGTAAAAGAGGACTATGTAATCGAGAAAGTTGAGAAGAGTCAGGAAGCTCTTTTTGGGGGATACGGAAAACGCCAGCGAAAGGACAGATAACAGGACAAAAACCAGTATGGGATAATCAAGACGTGTTCGAACCAGCCCTGCCCTCTTCCTCCCGATGTAATTGTCAAATATCCATAATAAAAGCACGATGAGAATCAGACTATGCACTACCCATACACTTATTCCCTGCTCCGTCCCGCCGGCAAGGGGAGTAAAGAACAGGATCACCATAAGAATAAAGGTAATCATCGCATTCGCACTCCGATTGGAACCAGCCCTGACAACTCCGTTTGACATAGTATCGTATCCTGATCATCGCCTTCCAGGGCATAGCTTTTGCCCTTTGGATTTTCAAAAAGTAAAACCGTGATCCAGGGAAATCATGACCCGATTTCACGCTTGCCCTGGTCGTACGTTCCATTTATTTTTCAATTTCAGGGTGTAGTTGCAAGACATATGCCAATTAATTCTTGAAATGTATAGCCTTAATATTTATAAATAATTTAATTAGATATATTTTTATAAGTTATGAATATAATAGAAAATAATTAAATAATCAGTCAAGACCCGAAAAAGATACGGCATTTTTATTGTGAAAAAAATTGCAATACCTATAGGAATTAAATGAAACAATAAATTAACCAAAGTTATATGCAATTGTTTTCATAATCAATTCAGTATTAATCCCTGAACTGACCGAATCCCCGACAACCGCCCCCCGCTCTCGATGAGGAAAAACAGCGATGACACCTTAACCTTTGCCTTCAAATCACCGAAAAGAATAAAGAGGAAGCTCTCTCTTCACAAGGGCGTCTTGCACGCTATGACCATGTTCGATAAGGTATCGTATGTCAACTGAAACGCACGATTTCAACCATTCCCTGATTGCCGAATCTATCGACGGCCAGTTCCAGTCAATGGATAAACAAAAATTAATCCAGACCATAAAGCAGCTCTCTCTGGAAAATGAGCAACAAAGCGGAATCATTCGATATCAAAAGGATGAAATACAAACCCTGGCCAGCCGCCTTCTGGATGCAGAAAAGCGGCTGGCCGACCAGGATGAGGCTGCCTCCCGGGAGGGAACGCTGATGCCGTTACTGGAGGCCATGGAAGAGGAGCCCCCGGCAGGAGAAACCAAAAGGCTTCACCAGCTCTTGCACGATGCTTTCCTGAACAGGAACTCCCGGTATTACCAGGCGGTCAATACCTTTTTAGTCGGGTTGATCCTCTTTTCCGTAATCAGCGTTACCCTGGAATCGGTACCCTCGCTCACGGAACGATGGGGAGCGGTATTCCGATGGTCGGAACTGATCGTGGTGGGCCTGTTCACCATCGAATACGTAATCAATATTTATGTGGCCAGGGATAAGCTCGGCTATATCTTCAGTATCTGGGGATTAATCGATCTTGCAGCCATACTCCCTTCCTATTTTCACCTGATGGATCTTCGCGGCTTAAAGCTGGCCAGGACCTTGCGCATTGTCCGGTTCCTGCGTACAATCAGGATGATGCGGATCTTAAAACTCACCAAGAATACAACCGACCAGTACCATCGAAGTGCCAGGCAGCGCATTCATACCCTGAAACTGGACCTCCAGATCTATATCACTGCCCTCCTTACCGTGATTATCATCTGCAGCACTCTGGTTTACTACGCAGAGCACAGTACGAGCGGTACTGCCTTTACCAGCATACCGGCATCCATGTGGTGGTGTGTAGTGACGATTACCACCGTCGGCTATGGAGATATGTACCCTTCCACTCTCACAGGGAAATTCATTGCTTCGGTTGCCATGATCATGGGGCTGGCCCTGTTTGGCATTCTCATGAATGTCATTGGCAAAGCCATGATGACTTCCCTTTTCGGAACTACCGACCTGGAGTGAGCGGGTTTCGCACGTTGTGTCAATTCCTTAAAAAAGGTTAAAGCTTATGAACCGTGTCCAAACTGCCGATAAGAAAGGGAGGACAACCAGGGGAAATCCCCTCCATCCATTTCATTGGGGGGCGCTGTAAGGTATGTCATCCAAGGGAAATACTCCCGTTTCTGAATGTATCGATGATCGTTTCCAGCCAAAGGACGCCCAGGCGCTGATCCAGACCATCAAGCGCCTCTCTCTGGAAAACGAACGGCAAAGAGGGGTCATCGAGTACCAAAGAGAAGAAATCCAAAAATTGACTGGCCGTATCCTGGATCTGGAAAAACGGGAGACCGTTCAGACTGAGGATACTCTTCAGGAAGAAGGGGCATTGCTGCCGCTTCTTGAATCGATGGAAGAGGATCCATCAAAGAAAAAGACCAGCAGAGTGCACCAGGTTTTAGCAGATGCCTTCCTGAATAAAAACTCCAGATATTATGCCTGGGTTAATGACTTTTTAGTTATTCTGATCCTCTTTTCCGTCCTCGGCGTTACCCTGGAATCCGTTCCCTCGCTCATGGAGCGTTGGGGGGCTTTCTTCTCCTGGTCCGAGCTGATCGTGGTGGGACTTTTCACCATCGAATACATAATCAATATCTATGTGGCCGAAAGTAAGCTCGGCTATATCTTCAGCCTCTGGGGATTGATCGACCTTTTGGCGATCCTGCCTTCCTACTTTCATATGATGGATCTTCGTGACGTAAAACTGGCCAGAACCTTGCGCATTGTTCGATTCCTGCGTACAATCAGGATGATGCGGGTTTTAAAATTGGCTAAGAACGCCACTGACCAGTATCATCACAGTGCCAGGCAACGCGTCCACACCCTGAAAATAGATCTCCAGATTTACATCACCGCCCTTTTCAGCGTAATTATCATTTGCAGCACCCTGATCTATTATGCGGAACGAAATACTGCCAACACCCCCTTTACCAGCATCCCGGCAGCTATGTGGTGGTGCGTGGTAACCATCACCACCGTCGGGTATGGAGATATGTATCCTTCCACTATCATCGGAAAACTCCTGGCTGCCATAACCATGATCATGGGGCTGGCCCTGTTCGGTATTCTCATGAATGTCATCGGAAAAGCCATGTTGACTTCCCTTTTCGGAACGACAAAACTGGATTGAATCAGAACCGCAAAACCGGATTTAAGAGTGTAATCATATTTACTCATGATTCAGGTATAAAAATACGTTGATCTTTTTTTATCTTTATTATATTATTCTTTATATGCTTTGTGTTACCTGCTGCCTGAATTAAACACACCGCTTATACTGCCGAAGAGGGTGCGAAATGTCCCATTATATAAGCATCAGGGCTTATAATATATCTTTATAAGCATACATACTTATAAAGATATATTATAAGCCTATATACTTATAATGTTCATTGATTACCACTGGTGGTATGGAAAAACAAAAATTCTATGCAGCTATAACCGGAGATATCGTTGGGTCAACCAGGTTTGCAAAAGATCACCGGGAGAAGGTATTATCGACCTTAAAGTCTTCCTTCAAGACCGTAGAGGATATCTTACCGGAAGCTCTCGCGGCACCTTTTGCCATTTTCCGGGGAGACAGCTTTCAGGGGGTGCTGGACAGGCCGGAGGCTGCCCTGCGGGCAGCACTCATTATTCGGGCCAGTCTTGGTGCGGGGTTTGAATCCAGGAACCTCCTTTTGCGCATGGATGCCCGAATAGCCATAGGGATCGGATCTGTCGATTTTCTCCCTGAGGGATTGAGTGCCGAAGGAGATGGAGAGGCTTTTCGTCTTTCCGGACCGGCCCTGGACAGCATGAAAGGAGACCAGCGGCTGGTGATTCGAACCCGCTGGCCGCATATTCATGCAGAGTTCGATACAGAGTGCGCACTGCTGGATGTCCTTATCAGCAAGTGGTCTTGGGAACAGGCCCAGGCCATCACGGGACAAATGCGGAACCTGACCCAGGAAGCGGCTGCCCTCGAATTTGGCATTTCACAACCCGCCATCCAGCAGCGCCTGAAACATGCCGGCGGCTGGGCAGTGGCCGGGTTCTGTCAAAGATACGAGGAAATTATCAAGAGACTTATCAATCAGTGATGAGCAGCTCACAGTCCGTAACCGGCAGCAGTCAATTGGATATGTAGTCAGCAACCAAAGACCAGAGGATAATGAGGATAAAGGGAAAAAGAGCATGTCACGGCAGGTTGGCGAGGTGCTTCTCCTTCGCCTTTTGATGGCCCATCTTGTAGCTGATTTCCTCCTTCAAAGGGAGTGCTGGGTACGTCAGCGGTTTCAAAAAAAATGGGCCTCGCTCTGGCTTTATGCTCATAGCGGGATAGCCGCAGCCTTGGGCTATCTCATGGCAGGATATTGGAAGGCTTTCTGGCTGCCGGTGGCTATTTTTGTCTCTCATGTGCTGCTGGATGGATTGAAGGCACAAGGCCAGGACAACTGCCGGGCTTTCCTTTTGGACCAGGCAGGGCACCTGACAATCGTTCTGGCCTGCTGGATATTCCTGGCCAGAGAGAATGTGGTCATGCTGTCCGGTTTCATCCTTTTCTTAAGCTCAAATAAAAAATTCTGGGTCCTGCTTTTTTTCTACTTCTGCTCAATCTGGCCTGCAGGGTTTTGGATCGGCAAGATTACGCAGGTATGGCAGAGGGAGTTCGATGGATCGGATGTTCAGGGGCTGGCCAAGGCAGGGCTTTGGATCGGCTGCATGGAAAGGGTCCTGATTCTGACCTTTGTCCTTTTGAACCGGTTCGACGCTATAGGCTTTTTGATTGCGGCTAAATCCATATTCCGCTTTGGTGAAATTCACCTGCCTGAGCGCAGAAAGGAAGCGGAATACATTCTGATCGGGACGATGATCAGCTTTACCATCGCCATTGGTCTGGGGATATTGGGGCGGCTGGCTCTGCATTATCCCCTGATGCAGTAGCGCGAAAGCTTACGGAAGGCTCGAAAGAGGACCAGGTCGAAGAAGGAGAAGGCCATGTTCTATGATCTTACCATGCCCCTTTTTCCCGGGCAGATGGTCTGGCCGGGAGATCCTGCTGTTGAAATTACCCCGCTTTCAGCCACCTGTGCAGGGGAACCCACGAATATATCCGTACTGAAGGTTGGAACCCACTCAGGCACCCACATTGATGCTCCACGGCACGTTCTGGCTGAGGAAGAAGCGGCGGGGGTCGATCGGATCCTGCCTGAAAAGCTCATCGGGCCTGCGCAGGTATTGGACCTTACCTCCTCCTGCCCTGAAAGTCTGATTCGGCCAGAAGCGATCCAGGCAGCAGGGTTTTGTCCCCATATCCCCCGCGTGCTTTTTAAGACCGGCAATTCATATCGGTATAACGATCAAAACATCTCCGGCAATCAAAAATTTCATCAGGACTATGTCTCGCTGGCCATGGAGTCGGCGGAGTGGCTGACGCAAAAAGGCGTCGTTCTGATCGGCATCGACTGCCTGTCCATTGAATCTTTCGATACCAAAGACTATTGCCTGCACCGGTTTTTACTGTCCCATGGGGTTGTCGTGGTAGAAGGGATAGTTCTAAAAAGCGTACCGCCGGGCATCTATGAGCTTTTCTGCGCACCCTTGAAAATCGTTAAAGGGGACGGCGCTCCGGCCAGGGTCTTTCTCAGAACCCTTTAAGGGAATCTTCTTTTTTGCACTCCTCTTCGACCCTTTTTGATCCTTTTGCGTCATCAGCCCCCTCTTTTTTTACTCCTCCTCCCCGATCGGCCCTTCGTTTTCTTTTTCCGGCTTTCTGGATAGCTTCAATAACTAGCCTGGATGGCTTCGATAACCGCGCTGTGTATCTTGCCATTGGTGGCCACAATGCCCTGGTTGGCGGACAGTTTTTTACCGAGCCCGAAATCGAGAGCAGTGCCATGGATGTCTGTCACTACGCCTCCAGCCTCCTCGACGATGAGGGAGCCCGCTGCATGGTCCCAGATCTTCTCGCGATAGTCCGGAGTTTCGGGTGAAGGCAGGCGCAGATAGACATCCGCCGCCCCCCTGGCCAGCATACCGTATTTGGTCTGGCTATCCATCCGTATGGACGATAAGCCGTTCCTGAGGCTTTGAGCGATCTTCTGCTGAGCGGCAAGGTCAGCGTGGCTGGGCTCAAAGCTTTCGATGAAGCGGGCCCGGGCAGGATCGTCAGTGGCACTGACATGAAGGGGCGTGACCTGCCTGCGGTCCAGGCTCATCATGTATGCCCCCTCCCCTGCCTCCCCCACGTAAAGGCTTCCTGATGACCCGGAGCTGTCTCCTTTTTTTTTGTCCATGGCGCGATCCGAAGGCAAGCGGAAAGAAAGGTTCGGGCAGGCCAATATGCCAAACTGCACTTTCCTGTCAACGACGAATGCCAGAGCCACGGCATATTGATCTCCCCGTAAAAAACCCTTGGTACCGTCAATCGGATCGAGGGTCCAAAAACGGTGGCCCGGCTGACCGCATCCTAGATCGATCCAGTCGCATACCTGTTGTCTGCCGACCTCTTCTTCCAGGATCTGCTCCACAAAGGAAGTAGTACGGTCTAATAAATGACGATTTTCAGGGAGTCTCAGAAGGGAAGAATTTTCTTCAGCCACGATAGTTACATCAGGAAATGCCTCCTTCAAAGCGTGACAGATGATGGCCTGAGCTCCATAATCAGCCACGGTAACCGGGCTGCGGTCACTTTTTTCCAATGCCCCTTCCTTCTTAAGACCAACCATTTCCCTTTGCACCTTCCGGCACAAGGACGCAGCCTTAATGGCAGATTCAATCCCTGCCTCTTTTTCCTGGTTTAAACCGCTCTTCATAGTATCGGTTCCCTTTAAGCAGTGAGAATTCGGTTTTTCATGACTTCTTCGTTGAGAGTTTATCTTTCTGTGATTTCCTCATAGAGAATATCCTTCAGCGATCTTTTCGGTACGTGATGTACACCCCGGCTATCCCGCCAGTATCGTATGTCTCCTCCTGCGGTAACCTCTTCGAGGCACACCTGCTCGGCCGGTTTCCCGATGGCCAGAACCAGCAAAATCTCGTACCTCTCAGGGAGACAGAGCGCCTTATGCAGTTCCTCCCGCTGGATGGCCCCTATCATGCATCCTCCCCACCCTTTTTCCGCAGCCCCTAAAAGGATGCTCTGTCCAGCGATGCCGGGATCTATCCCAAAGGTGGCGGTTATGGCGGTATCTCCCAGCACTATGATATAAGCACTGGGGCGCTCGCCTTCTGCCGGACCGGGCCAGTCTTTCAGATAGCCTGCCCAGGCCAAATGGGGAAATATTTGGTTGTTCTTTTCAGGCTCAAAGGAGAGGAAAAATTTCAGAGGCTGTAAATTGGCTGCCGAGGGAGACAGCCTGGCCAGATCCACCAATTCCTCAAGACCCTTTCGATCCAGGGGGAAGCTTTGATCAAACCGTCTTATGCTGCGGCTTTTGACTATCAAATCTCTCAACATGCTTTTCACCTTTGCGTTTTTGTTTTTGAATGGTTATTGATATTCAACCCCCCTATGATAGCACCTTTTCGGTTCCTTTTCACGCACCTTTGCCAAAAGCATAAAAAAAAGAGGCGAAAGCCAAGCTTTCGCCTCCTTTGATTGCATGTTTTTCAGTCACTTTGCCACAATGAGGCTATTTAAACAGAAACCTCGGACGAAGAGACTCGATGAAGCACTCGTACCAATGGTCACCCTCTTTATCGGAAGAAGGAGCAGGCGGTGTTTCCACAGCCATGCTTGCCGCCTCTTCCGGGGTCGCTGCATAATACAGACATGAATGCTTGGTTGTGACTTTGGCAAAGAATAGTCCGTTACGGTAAAAAACGCTTATATCTTCACCATATTCGGTCTTATTGGGAATAAATATCTTCGGGTTCTTTCCCTTGCGCTGGAAATAAATCCCATAGCGGGAAGGAGCATTGGGATCGGGCTCTTCGTAGTCAGGCGATTTACTATCCTGGGAGCTTTGAGTTATCAGCCGGTAATCCTGAATTTCCTGACAAAGGGCATGGATGGTATTGGGATCGGACGCCGACGTAATCCCGCTTCCATAGGCCCTTTGGAGGGCTTTGTGCAAAGGTATATCGATTACCAGTGGACCAACCGAATCCCTTACATTTTCAGGGGGATCGTATTCAAAGACGTTCCCCTGCTCATCGGTAAAGTTGATACTGACTATGGTGATGTCGGAAGCTTCCTCAATCTCGGGAGTATCCTCGCAGGGTTTGATCTCGACTACCAGGTTGAACTTTTTCTGGTCCATTTGGACCGGATCGATATCTTCCGCCGTATCGTCCGACGTTAGATAAGCAACGTTCATTTCCGCTGCCGAGAAAGTGGTTTCAATTTCCTTCGCGGCTTCATTTTCCTCGAGATAGAAATTCGCCTTAATGATCATTTCGCCGACTGATTTAATTTCCGTTACTCCCGTAAAGGTAGTAGCAGCCTGGGCTATGCTCATCTTCGTCTTGACAATGGTTTCAGGGATATCTACTTCGATCGTGTTACTCGGTGATGCATCGATGCTGGAACTTGTTGAGGAGATTTTCATGGAAAGGCTGTACCTTTTCATATTACCTTCCTTCTCCTCACTCGATAAGCAATACTTGCTGGGATCGATCGTCATCGAGATATATTTAGCGGTAAATATGGACCCGGATTCCTCCAGTCTCGGGAGTACTGCAAAATCACCGGCAGTAGCACCAGGGTTATTGGGATCAACAGTGATGATGGTGGAACTGCCACCCTGTTTGGTGAATTCCAGTTTCAAATCGACATTTTCGGGCCAGTCGTGTATTACACCCAAATAATTTTTATATGCAAAATTAAGTTGCAGCATCTTATTGCTCAGATCGATTTTCCGTACGAAGGCAATTCGCCCTTTAATCATTTCCAGGGTCAGGGCTACCGAATCAGAGGGTACTGTGTTCGTATCGACATAAATCTTCTCGTCCGCACCTATGCGTATCTTCTTGATAGCTCCTTTGTAGCCGAGACTCTCAGCCGCCACCCAATAGCTGGCATTCGATTTCACCGCCGGGAGTGGAAGCTCTGTCGAGTCTTTCTTGTATTCCACGCCAGATCCCCAAAGTCTGACGCTATAAGAAGTACCTGTTGGAATACCTATAACAGTAACCGGTACTGGACACAGGTCCTCCTGAAAGGATATAGTCGCTTTGGCTTCAGCAGGGATCAATTCCTGGACATCGTCTCTACCGGCAAATCCTGAAATTTTTACATTGGTACTGCTACCAGCAGCCACATTATCAGTAAGGCCAAAATTAAGAACTAGAAATTTGGCTCTGTCTTGTACAGGCCATGCCCTCAGAGCGTTGCCAAGGGTATTACTTCTGATACAGCCGCTGATCATAACTTCGTTAGTCTGCCCTCCATCGATCCGCTCATTCGGCTGATATGCCTTGATAAACAAGTCCTTCTCCAACGAAGCGAGACCGTCGATGCTCTGCTTCAGCGCATTTGGATCTGTGGGCAATGTCAATATATTCGGGTCATAGACCGCCCTTAAGGTAAAATGCTGCAACCCGGTAGTAGGAAAAAGCATCAGGGGAACCTGTACTTTTGTGGCGTCCGGTGTTGCGGAAATATTTTGTTCGGTGAGCAGACCATAGGTTGTCGCTGCCCGTCCGGGGCTGTAACCCAAGCATAATACGAAACCTAAAATAATGGCTGGTATCAACCAAAATCTTAATTTAGCCAAGGCTAAATCCTCCTCTCTCAATTTCACGATAATATTCATAGGTATCTACTGTTACAAAGATCAGGTCCTTAAACTGCCTTGCACAATGCTTGAACTATAAGCCCAAAAAGCTGCGAATCGGCTCGTGATCGCCAATAGAATCCTTTATCAGGATCGATACATCGGCATCATTGATTTTTCCATCATTGTTGCGGTCTGCTGCAACGATCTCAGGGCCGTTCATCTGCTGAGTGCCCAGTGGTTTTCTGCGGCCGATGATGGCATTGACAACCTGCAGGGCATTATGAGCCGTGTTATTCCCGGATCTGGTTATGTTACCCTGCTTGCAGCTATAATACAGAGCCTGGATCGCCTCGCTGTTGCGGTCAACTCGTGGTACATAAACATCGGTGCTGGCAGGATCGAAATCCTTATGATCCACGAAGAACTCGTAGCCTCCTTGAGGGCCATACATCATTGACTTGATCAGGTAGTTGGCGCCCCAGTGGGTACCTTTGTAATTATCGAGCTTATTCCATCTGGTCTGAAAGTTATGAGCCATGGCCTGGACTGCGTAACACTGATCCTCCAGAGCAACCTTGTTCCAGGTGACCAGATTTGTACCTACAGTCTCACCACCCCAATAGAATGAGCCTCTTCTCGTGCTGTCTGTCCCCCCATATTGCAGGCCCTTTAAATAAGCCAATCCATTCTTAAGCTTGCTCTTATAGGTATTGTTTTGAGCATAGAATCGCTTAAGCACCTCTACGACCTTGGCCTGTCCAGCGGTTCGCACGAGGTTCTTTCCACTGGACTGCGCATAGTAAAACCCGCCGGCGCTGTCCTGGAAATTACAAATTTTCGCCATCAACGAATCGGCCCATGTACTCAGCGTGGTATCGACATCAACGCCACTGCCGGCATACAGTTTAGCGGCTTCCACCCAACTGGCCATTTGCCAGAGTTTAAGCTGCTTGAGTTCTGTACTGGCATCGGCAGGAACAGTATCGTAAATTTTACAGACATCATTCGGGTCATGGTGCTCAACAAACGCATGGAGACCAACATAACCAGCACTATGGTAGCAGGTTTCCATATAATTGCTTCCCCCATACACACGGGACAGTCCGTACAGGAAAGTAACGTCAGTTGATACCAGGGTATTAGGATCCGTCTGAGCTTTCTCAATCAGCGCATCCCCTGCTTTCAGGGCAGCACCGAGGAACTCGTCCTGAACCACCGATGCTGGCTGTATCGTTGATCCCACGAGTTTGACATTCATCTTGTGAGCCATGAGAAGCCCCATGCCGACAAGGCCATAGGTGTTCGGTAAAAGCCCGCCACTTCCGTCAAGGTCCCTTGTCCATCCGTCATCGTCGGCTCTCTGGATTTCCGCCATTCTGCCGGCTACGGTGTTTACTATCGTGGCTATATCCCCCGCGGTATTGTTCTTTGTGCCCTTTGTGATGTCGATACTGTACAGTATTTTCGCCCGGCTGATGCCTGTACCGTTATTGCCTATACTCTGCGTGGCAATCAAAGATGCACCTTTGCCGCCATTATGTGCTGCTACATCGGCAATAGTATCCGGCTCAACGGCAGACGAGGATTTCGGTGTGATTCCTAAAAGAACAGGAATAGCAACCAGCAATAAAAATGCTCTAAGCCATCTACTTTCCACTTATTCTTCCTCCTCTCGCAATTTACATTTTGTGTTTATAGATAGCAGTCATAGATGACAGTGATAACAATAAATACCATTGACATCCGATGCTCATTTAAAACTGATGCTCATTATAAAAGTCAATCCTGGATATTTTAGCTTGACTCCACATGCTACCCGAAATGTGCTCGAAGGAAATTTCTGACTCGATCGTTCCTTACCAAGAAGCTTAATTGAAGTTCAGATCTTTTAAAAGCAAACGTCGTGAAGCCACGTTACCTTCCAGGAATGAATAGTGAGTAAACGATTTTTCTTCACGTCAACCCAAAAGTATGGGTTTCACAGTTACGCCTCACTCGATTTTTCGACTGGCCTTGTGGTAAATTTAACCTCGCGGTTGAAAAGATTTCCGCCACTCTTTTCATGAGAAGCTGAAACAAAGAGGGAAAAAACAAGAATGGATAATAATAAAAGCTTCAGGGTGTGTAAATACACGGCTTCTTCTTCCTCACCGGCAAGGATCACCAGTAAGGGCTTGCACTTGTCCATGTCCAGGTATTCTGTTCCCCATATCCTGTCAGCCACGGCAATCTTGGATTATACGGCCCTCCCTGATACGGCAGAATGTTACCAGGAGCATTCCCTGTCTGGCCGATCTGGACCGGCCCATAATACAGGTCAAGACCTTTTACTCTTTCTGCAACCCTTGCCCTGCTATTTGCCACCTTTTGAGCTTCGCCTCCCCCGGACAGGGAATTTAAGGCCACAACATCACCCTCTACAAACTTGCGGTTCGTGTCACCGCAGATTGCCTCGATCGATCCGCCTATGCACTTGAATGCAGGTTCATCTCCAGACCCATAGACCAGGGCCATGCTGTCATCCTTATCGAGAAGAAGTTGAACAATCCCAATCTTAACGGAGCTTGTTCCAGTCAAAGATTTCAGAATTGTCTGAGGAGCAAGCAGAATCTCCGTCTCCCCGTTTTCATAAACCGCCTCATTCCCTTGAAGGGGAATCAACTGCAATTTCCCGTTTACTGTCACTTTGACTGAAACCGGCCTCATGGCTGCCTCTGCAATTGAGAACAGCAACGCGATACATAAGGCGGCCCCCATCAAGATAATACCTGCTCTTTCCCTTCTTTTTCTCATATCCCTCTCCTTTCGTATGATATGGTTTGTGTTGACTAGAAAGAAACTTGCCTCTCGCGCTCTTATGTTCTTTCGGACACTATTTTAAACTAACTCCCCCCCTCCTTATTACTGATTGAGCTATGGTTATCGAATTTTACATATATACCCTTTGTTCATCTACTTGTCAATAATATTCTTTGTTTTTACTATAACAGGTTGTGCAATTTGTTATAGTCTATTTCTAAAACAATCTTTATGGTTGGTTCATGCAAATGAGGGTAGTTTGATAGTACGTCCAATAATCTCCGAAGTGTGTTTTCAAAATCACCTCCCGGATGGAGCCTGGTAATTGCTTGATATGATTTATTCATTCAGCATCCATGAAAACTTCCTGAAATCATCCTCCGGAGCCTCAAACTTTTTATCGGTGTGAGTCGCGGGTTTCATCGTAGGTACTGAGTCCATAAAATGCAGATGATTACTTCTGTCTTGAATGTTGACCTGGTCATTTGACCTGATCAGTGGCGTTGATGATGGTGGTAGTGGTTGTGATGATGATGGTATTGCTGCTGTACTCTGTCGCTGTTATTGGTCGGTGTGATCGCCTGTGGGTTGGCGAATAGCGCCTTGCAGCGCCGGAGGACCATCAGGTAAACCGGCAGCCGGTCGAACCGATGGTGATGTGGATGGAAATGGTGAGGCAACGACGAGAAGCGATTTTTCCTTGATCGAACTACAGGTCCCCTGCCCTCCTTTTTTCAAAGGCACCTCTCACTCCCCTTTTTGCAAAGGGAAAAGGGGCAGGGGGGATTCTCAATATCCGTAGAATACACAATTTAAAGACCGCTCTCGTATCCAGTAGAGCGCATTTAGTATCCCTCATCCAGTATTTCGTATCCGGTATTTCGCATCCGGATGAGGGCAGATATGCCAGGTAAGTTATCTTTTCTTTTTATTCGCTTCCTCCTCGTAGAGCTTCTGGTAGAGAATTTCCCATTCTGCGCTGCCTTCAATCATTTTTCGTTTGTAACTCTCAAGTTTTTTACGGACTTCCTGATCCAGTTCCTCTTCTATTTTCAACTCTTCAGTAATAATCCGCACGATTTCGAGTCGTATATCGTTTTCATCTCTAAAGATTTCAATATCTTCATCCTGCATAAATGCTTTCATCATGATATGGGAAATATGGTTTATCTTTTCCCTGCTTAATTTCATGGCTTACCACCTCATACTGGAAAAAAATTTTTACAGGATCAAGTTTCTCTCTTTGATTAACTTATCCTTTACCAATCGAAACATTTTGTGATACTCCACACTTCCCTGGCGTATCTCGGAAGAGACTTTTTCCAATAACTCTCTGACCTCTTCATTGAGCTTGTCCTCAAAACTAAGATCATCAGTGATCACCTTTTTCACCAATGCCTTGGCCCTGCTCTCGTTTTCTACCTCCAATGCTCCCTTTTGGCGGAGCTCATCAATAATCCTGGCCGATATGACCTCTATGTGCTGTTTTCTCAGTTTCATGCATCTTTCCCTCTGGCTCGAAAAATCCTCAGAACAGTTGCCATTTTAGCAGGTGCTCTGAGATCTCATAAAGTAAAATCAAGCAGTACGATTGGTCAAAATACCCCGTTAAATTCTGTAGTGCTCTAAAAGGTGATCCTCAACCGGGGAGACCGGCAGGACACGCTGGCTGATATTGCCATTCAACCCAAAGCTTACCAGAATATGCTCTCTGCTTTTTGCGTCACTATATCGGGCTGTAATGGAAGCAGCAAGCTGAAAGTCGGCCTCTTCCAGATTCCCCTGAGCCAAAGACACGGGGCCAGGTACATTCACCACCCGAAAGAGCCATCCGCTTTTCTTTACATGAGCTAAAATTTTCTGATTTTCAGCCTGGTTTCTTCCAACAATAAGCCTCACTCCAGGCCGGATCAAAAAATGCCTTCCAACCTTGAGCAAGGGGAGATTATCCATTATTACCTGGTCATCTTTTTCCATGAGAACCGCTTTAAAACGTCTGACAAAGCTGCTGTCTGTGAGCAGGCATCCGCCAGCCGGGGTTGGGTAGCTGGGTATGCCGAAATCTTTGGCCAATTCCATTTGCCTCTTCCTGGATCTGCCGGAAATATCAAGCAGGCTGTCCCTCCTGATCAATCCGTTCTCTTCAGCCACGGTCGGCGGCAATAATCGGGCGCATAAGGGGCGCAAAAGGTATTTTCCCAGACCGGAGTCCCGTCCGATAACATGCAATGCATCCCTGCGTTGCGACATCGGGCGCTGGCCCAGCACCTCCCCTGTGAAGACAAAGGCTCCCTCGCATTCCCTCAGAATCTCCCCTGCCTTTTTGACCATAAAAATTTTGCAATCCAGACAGGGATTAAGATTCTTTCCATACCCGTATTCCGGTGACTGGATCATTCGAAGGAAATCCATCCCCAGGGGAATTTCACGCAAGCAGAACGATCCGGCAGGTAAAATGCCGTTCAGGATACCGGTGGCATCGGGCTGACGGTCCTCGAAAAAAGGACTCGTAAATTTGGCCAGAATCACGTTGAATCCCTGATCTGCAACCAGCTTTGCAGCCAGGATACTGTCCAGTCCTCCCGAATACAACCCAACACCTATTTTTTCCATTTTTTAAGTTCTCATCTTTGCGTTATCGTTTGTCAGATTTTTCATTATCATTTTTCATGTTTTTCAGCTTCACATTCTCAAACCACCTGATGTATTTTTATATTCCACAGTCCATTGATCACCTTCGATCCATTAACCAACTTTACACAACTTTCCATAACGCCGCATACTCCAACATTACATATTTCCTACCTTTTCCCCATATAAACCATGGCCAGTCCAATGAGAATACTCATTAACCCCAGGAACCGCAGCGTGGATTCAGGGATTTCATCGATTCTCAACAGCATCCTCTTCCAGGTGCATGGAAATAAGAAGTTGGGGACTCCTTCAATGATAAAAATCATGCCGACTACACAGAGAAAAAGTTCCATTGATTTCCTTTTAACCAAGACGCATATTTTTTCAGAGGCTTATTCGTTGTAGATAACGTATCTTCGAATAGTGTAAGAAGGCTGGGATCTTCTACTTTCTCCATAAAAATAAATAGATCAAAACAGATAGTTCACTGCGCCTAAATCATAACATTAATACAGGGAATCTTCAACCCTGAACCCAAAAAATCGATGTCCGATGGTCAAGTTTTTGTACAAAGCATCAAGCGAAACTGAAGGTCTGACTAAGAGGCCATCCGAAAAGTCCTGTAACTGCTTATAAATATTGAGGTCATCCCCACTTTTCGGATAGGTTCTAAGGAAGGGTTCTCTATCTGTCCCCGGAAGCATTTGTGTTTCTATCTGGGTTGCCCCTTATAAGTAAACCATGACAAATCATGAGTAAAATTGATATACCAAGCGAAGGGATAATTGGTTTGTTAAATATTTACTGATAAATTATACATATAATACTTAAATTAGATAGATAGTTTCATTTGATTGTAAGTAAATGTAATCTAAAAATCTAAACTTTTGCAATTGTTTTTTTAAAAATAACCGAGAAAATATACAAAGCATTAAAGTTTGCAAAAAAAAACGAATAAGATGAGAGGAGAAAGTACCGTGAGAACTGACAGAGAGGAAAAGGCTCTGCGGAACTTGGAGAATCGTATTCATCTCTGTTCCCGGAGTATTACCATGCCGGAGGAATCCAATACCGTATTACATATCCAATCAACTCTGGGCTTTGGCGGCCCAAGGGGAACGACCTTTTATGTGGGCGATGCTCCGGGTGATCATAACAGCCAGATCAGCCTGCCCATCCTTCCCGCGAACCATTACATGGCAAAATACGCCCTGCCCTCGGAGTGGTGGGAACATGACACGCTGAATAATGAACCGGAAAGGAAGAGGAAGATCCTGCGTGTTAAAGGAATCAGAGACGATATCTTCCTGGAACGGGTGCCAATTATCTGGAAGGGTACTTTACCGAATGGCAAAAAGATGACTCTCATCTCCAAAGGAAAACTTCACCCTTACCAAACCTACTGCGTTGGTCATTTATGGAAATGCCAGCATATCGAAGAGGATGAAGGCTGCAAGTACTGCACGCTCTCTCTATCGGTCGATAGACTTAATATACCTCAGGCAATGACAGATGATGAAAATTTAATGTATCTTAAGTTAGCGATGGTAAATAATAAGATTCGCTCCATAACCCTGACCAGTGGCACCATCGAATCTCCGGAAAACACGGGAAGAGAGCTCTTGGTCCTGGCCAGACGGATCAGAGAAGAAACCGGGCTGTCAGTGCATATTCAGGTCGAACCCATTTTTAACCGGGCACTTTTGAAAGAACTCAGCGAAGTTGCCGATACAATCGGCATTTTCCTTGAAGTCTTTGACGAGAGGGTTCGAAAGCAGATCTGCCCTGGCAAAGCCAAATCATTCACCCAGGACGAATATTTGAAATGCTGGGAACTGGCGGCCTCCTACTTTGGCAGGGGCAGGGTTGGTACCAGCAACATTATCGGGTTTGACGAAGATTATGAT
Source organism: bacterium (assembly GCA_040752695.1). Classification (GTDB taxonomy): domain Bacteria; phylum SZUA-182; class SZUA-182; order DTGQ01; family DTGQ01; genus DTGQ01. Next base: position 26,985 of record JBFMGO010000037.1, on the reverse strand, counting down.
GTCGTATTGAGAGGAGTCGAAAAAGCCGCCAAAGCCGGGGCCCTGGTTTCAACGCTCTTCCTGCGGGTAGGGAGCCCGAAACTGAGAAATATCATACCCTCATACATTGGCAGAGAAGAGGAAGTGCTGCAACTGCACATGGAGCTTGGCAAAATTCTGGTAGAAAATAAGGTGGATGATGCATCACATCAGCGCTCCGGATGTGTTGGCTGCTTAGGCTGCAACAGCACCCGCGAAGCGATCCTGTGGGCCCGTGAAGCACTGGCACAGCCAAAACCCGAAGAAGTATCTTCCGAGGAGACGTATCCCCAGATTCCGATTCCTGTCCTGGGACATGCGGCGCGTTAAGGGTGCTCATCATCTTATCAAGATTTTTTATGTCCCCCTTTTATAAAGGGGGGCAGGGGGATTTTTCGGCAAATGCCCCATTTAAAACTGGCCGGGGGAATTCCCGCTCGATGAAACAAATACGGACCGCCTTTTAACTACTTAACTACCCGGCCAATTGGAGGGGTAGTCCCTGTACCAGCAGGGACTCTTTTGCACTGATAGAAGCATTGCTCATACTCAGCCCCAGTGCTCCTTTGTGCCTTGCAGGGGCTCTTCTGCCTGCTGTGGCTGCCCACGAAGGCTGGCACTCGTCCAAGGCTCAAGGGAATGCCTGAGGACTGCCCCCCTGCTGTTTTAATTGAAGGGGTTTTTCAACCCCGTCGAAACTTTCCAAATCGTGAGTTGCTTTCAAGTTTAAGAGTTGTCTTTGAACCTGATTGCAGGTAAAATTAAGAAGCTGCCACTCTTACCTTAGCGTATATTTACCCTGATGTATAATAAACGGGAAACAGAGACATGGCAAACATTCTTATCGGGACAAGTGGTTATTCCCGCATGGCGAAAAGATTAGCCAAAGTGCTACATGTTGGCTATAAGATTTTCCTTTAGACCGAATGGCACTTACATAAGCCAGGGAAGTATGGTAATTTGCCTATTTGGTATAAATTCTCATAATATCCCCGGGAATTTTCAATATCCAGTGCCTTATTGAGCTTTTTCCTGGACATGGTCCTGGACAGAGACGATGTATCCTTCTTTTTGTTTTCCTTCTGAACCAAATCCAGTTCTCTGGTCAAAAAAAGGATATTGGGATTGCCATATACCCCGGGGAGAATCATATCTGGTTATGCACGTCACTTTCGCTCCATTACCTGCGACTCCATTAGCTGTGGCTCCATTAGCTTCAACTCCATCAGTTGCGGCTCCATTACCCTCGATTCCATAGATTGCATCAGGCAGCGAACCTGAGCTCACCAGATTAAGCCCCGGCTTAAGTCCCGGCCAGAAAGCGGAGGCCGGATCAAGCGGCTGCTCAGGTATAATAGCAGACAAATCGAGAGTTATTGTTTGGCCCTCGGCCAGGTTCGTGTATACGAAAAGGCCCATGCCACGGGTGAGAGGAAAATCTCCCTGGTAAGGTTTCGAGATTGGTTTCCAAAAGGTTGACCATAAAGGAGGCTCAGAAGACGCGGGAGTCGTGGAAGACTCAGCCCCGGCGTAGCAGGTTTGCATTTTTACTATCTGCGCACTTTGGTCCATCAGATAACCAAAGAGCAATGAAGCCGCAGAATAAGATGTATCGATTCCTGCCGGAAGATACAAAAAATTCAACCCGGGTCGTATCACCTGAATCTGAGATGATCCGTTTGCGAGCCCGCAGGTAAATTTTTGAATACGGTTATTCCCTGTATCAGCGATGTATACATTTCCACTGTCATCCACGGCAATTCCGCAGGGGCCGCTGAATTGTTCATACCCTGTGCCCTTGCTTCCCCATTTGGTCAAAAAAGTACCTTGCTGGCTGAATTTTTGAATTCGGTTGTTCCCTGTATCGATAACATAGACATTTCCCTTGCCGTCTACGGCAACTGCATAGGGGCCGCTGAATTGTCCATCCAAGGCACCTGCCTTTCCCCATCTTGCCAAAAAAATGCCGCCAGAGCTGAATTTTTGAATGCGGTGGTTATCAGTGTCAGTAACGTAGACATTATCACCGCCATCCACTGCTATCCCGCGAGGGAAAAGAAATTGTCCATCACTTTGGCCCTTGCTTCCCCATCTGCCCAAAAAAGTGCCTTCAGAGCTGAATTTCTGGATGCGGTGATTGTCAGTGTCAGCTACGTAAACATTCCCCCTGCTATCTACGGCTATTCCGGTAAGATTCTGGAATTGTCCATTACTTTCTCCCTTACTTCCCCATTTGGTCAAAAAAGTGCCGTCAGAGCCGAACTTCTGGAGGCAATCGTTCCCCGCATCGGCCACATAGACACAGTCATCAGCACCCACAGCGACTCTGCACGGGCCGTTGAATTGTCCATTCTTCGAGCCTTTACTTCCCCAGGTAGCCATAAGAGCTCCGCCCGAAGTGAACTTCTGAATGCGGTCGTTATATTTATCAGCCACATAGATATTGCCTTTTTTATCCACCGCTATCCCGGTAGGAAGGTCAAATTGCCCATCCCCCGAGCCATGCTTTCCCACTCCCCATGTGTTTAAGAAGCTGCCGTCAGAGCTGAATATTTGAATGCGATGGTTATCGGCATCGGCCACATAGACAAAGCCGTTGTTATCCACGGTTACCCGGCAAGGGGCTTTGAACTGTCCTTCTCCTGAACCCGGCTCCCCCCATGCAGTGAGGAAGTTCCCGAAAGAATCGAACTTTTGGATACGATGGTTGTATTTATCAGCCACATAGACATCACCTTTTTTATCTACGGCTATGCCGGTAAGATGATAAAATTCTCCGTCCTTTGAACCCGCACTTCCCCATTGGAGCAGAAAGCCCCCGACAGAATTAAATTTTTGAACGCGATCGTTATTTGTATCGGTCACATAGATAGAGCCATTGCCATATGCAGCCACTCCGGTAGGAAAGCTGAATTGTCCATCCTCCTGCCCCTGGCCTTCCCACCTGGCCAAAATGGCCCCATCTGCACTAAATTTCTGAATGCGGTTATTCCATGCATCAGCCACATAGATGCGGTCATTGCTATCCACAGTTACTCCCCACGGACCATTCAATTGTCCGCCCCCCGTGCCTTTGCTTCCCCATTGGCCCAGAAAGCCGCCGGCAGAGTCAAATTTTTGGATGCGGTGGTTATAGGTATCAGCTATGTAAATACGGCCGTTACTATCCATAGCTATTCCGGAAGGCCGGTCAAATTGGCCCTCCCCCGTACCTTTGCTTCCCCATTGGGTCAAAAGAATGCCTTCCAGGGTAAACTTTTTTACACAATTATCTTCTGAATCAACTACATAGATATGGCCGCCGCTGTCTATGGCCATTCCGGTGGGGTAGTTGAAATACCAGGACTCAGGAAGAGGAATCATCCAGACAAATTGCGGCTCTGCGGCGTTTACCACTTCAAGGGGCAATGCCCCGGTAAATGAGCCGGTAAATGAGATGGAGAAAAAAAGAAGCCATGAGAAACTTCCCACAATTGATAAAAACCGTTTTTCCATTCCGGCTCCCGGATGATTCGAAGACGTATCTGCAAGATCCTTTGTAAGGAATCGTAACGATACAGATTTTGGGGTATGTATGAATTTAAGGTTTCGGGGTGCATGGAAGCAGTGTAACCACAGGCTCTGAGCCTTGCGGCTACAGTTTTTTGCAGGTGGGGAACGACTTACTTATTCACCCTCGAATTAAAAGTACCAGGATACAGGAGCCTTGTCAATGCTTCCCATGTGACTATGCTTCCCAGATGGCTCTGTTTTCCATGTAGCTCTGTCTTCCATATGGCTATGCTTCCCATGTGGCTACATCCAGGAGATACCGGATACACTTTCCTTATATTATTCCACAAAAGCAGGCAAGCACCACCTGATGCTTGCCTGCTTTTGTGTTTCCTATCAGACAAAAGCGTTCCTACTTTGCGCCGAGGTCTTTCTTGAGAGACTCAAGAGCATTCCTCTTGGCTTGCTCTACTGACTCGTTAGCAGCCTTAGCTGCATCTTCAAAATCCTTGCTCGTGATATTTCTTGCATCGCCCATATTTTCATTGAGCTTGCCGCATCCACAAGTATAGCACATAATTTTTCACCTCCTCCCCCTGAACCGAGCTTTAGATAAGGAGCCGAGTGCTCCTTCGTGATGGTTCCGCTTTGCGTGATTCTTCCTGATTGGTCTACCGGCTCATATCCGGCTGGCTCATAGGTATAACTGATACCTTGTATCACCAGGTTTTCCTCTGATCCAGTACCATATCGGTTTTTTTTTAAGGAAATAACGACCATTTCCTCTAAACAGTTGATATCGGACAAATTTTCGTATAAACTCTACCTTATGCCCGTGCTTATGGCGGTTTTCACTCGATCAAACTATGGGTCTTCCGCCAAGCTACCGGTCTTCTGCCAAAAACCGGTCCTCTGCCATACTACCGGACCTCTGCCAAGCTACGAGGCGACTGTTATCCCTTTTCCAAAGGTCCCTGTCACTCCCCCCTTTCATATTCAGGCGAGAGCAGATTCGGTTAACCGTTGTATTGTGCTACAGTGCATGATGCGTTAGTGCGCTTTGCTTTGCACCACGCACTCCGCACCTTTTAAGCTTAATTTTGCGTGCAGGTTGCCGTGACTTTAGGCCGAATCATAAGGATAAAAGATCATAGGGAGGAAATAAAATGGAACCAAAGCCGGAACTTACCGATGAACAGCCAATTCCTGACCTGCTTCCTTATCTGAAAGGGCGAAGGTCTATCAGGAGATTCAAATCTCAGCCTGTTCCTCCGGAGTTTATCGAAAAGATCATGGAGGCAGGCTCGTGGGCACCTTCGGCGGGCAATGTGCAGCCATGGTATATTTACCTTATTTACAGTCACGAGGTGAAAGAAAAGCTGGCCCAGGCAGCCTTGGAACAAAGGTTTATCGCCAAGGCCCCTCTGGTTATCGTCATCTGTGCGGATAGAAACCGGGCACAATCGATCTATGGAGAACGGGGAGAGGCTTTATATATGTATCAGGACACTGCCGCGCTTGTCCAGAACATGCTTTTGGAGGCGTTCAGTCTTGGCCTGGGATGCTGCTGGGTGGGGGCATTCAAAGACGGTGAAGTGAGCAGGGTATTGAATCTGCCCCACCATTTGAGGCCTGTGGCTATTCTCCCCCTTGGCTATCCTGACGAAAAACCTGCACCTCGCAAAAGGAGAGATTGGCGGGAGACTTTGGAAATTATCAAATAATAGGAACAGACTGAATCGACCTGGGAACAGACTGAACCGGCTGAAAAAAAGATTAAACTGACCTGGGAGAAGATTGAATCAACTTGAGAGAAGACTGAAACGACTGAGGAAAAGGCCGAACCGGCCCGGCCCGGTCACCTTATGCTGAACCGCTCCCCTTTTTTTTGAATAAACCCCTCTTTTTGCAACTGGATGAGATTTCCTTTTACTTTTTGCGGGTCCATCTTTACCTCCTGCATTATCTCATCCTCGGAAAGGTCAGGGCTGGCGATCAGGGTTTTCAGGATCATCCCCCTTATCTGCCGGTTGGAGCCTTCGAAACGAATCTGCACCTGGTAATGGGCGCTTTTCCTGTTTGGATTCAGGAGCTCTTTTTTCAGCATTACCCCATAGTCCATCAGTGCATAGTACCACTCCCTCGGATTGGATGTATCAAGGGTCCGCTCGACCAGGGGAAGGATCTGCGCATCTTTAACCATATCCTCGTGGGGGAAAAAGAAGTGGATAAATACGCGGCGTATATTGGTTTCAATAAAAACAGTGGGTTTTTCAAAGGCAAAGGCGCAGATGGCAGAGGCGGTTGCGGTGCCAATTCCTGGCAAAGTTTTCAGTGATTCCACATCGCGGGGCAGATTCCCGCTGAATTCATCCACGACAGTCTGGGCAATCGCTTTTAAGGATAAGGCCCTGCGGTTATATCCCAAACCCTGCCAAACGCTCAGCACCTTTTGCAGCGGAGCGCAGGCAAGTGAGGAAAAATCGGGAAATTCACGGATGAACTGCTCATACTTTTGAGCAACTCTCTCTGTCTGAGTCTGCTGAAGCATGATTTCCGAAACAAGAATATAATACGGATCATGAGTCATCCGCCAGGGGAATTGGCGGCCATACTCCTGATAGTAACCGTAGATAATCCGCCGGAACCTGTCAATGCACGTCCACTGCTCAGGCTCTTTCGCGCTTAGTAGAGATTCAAAAGTCAACTGCTTTTCCTCTCTTGGCCGATCTTAAGGAAAGGTCTGTCAAATGTTAAAACATTTGTAATCTCCATAATCAAGCATTACGGTATCGCGCATTACGACGAAGGAGATACAATCAACTATGCTCCACTGCTTGCCTTGATAAGATTTATCAATATGGCAAACGATACGATTACAGTATAAGGCATGCCCCGTACCTATGTCCATACCTTTATCAGCAGTTGAGACTTATGCATCGTTGAGACTTACGCTGAGACTTACGTATCATTGAGACTTACATCGAGATTTGCGTATCGTTGAGATTTATGTATATTCATAGCCTCATATAAACGGGCTGAGAGTAATATAGAGTAATATAGATTAAAAAAGAGTAAAATAGAGTAAGAAAGAGTAAGATAATGGAAGGATCACCTTTATTTTCTATGAAAAATATTACGGTTTTCCGCAGCCAGGAAGGCAAAAGACGCCTGGTTCTGTCCAGGGTCTCCCTCGGCCTTGAGCCTGCTGAGCTGGTGGATCTTGGCGGTGTCTCCGGTTCCGGGAAAAGCACCTTCCTTGAGGCCGCGGCCTGGCTCATTCCCATTGATGAGGGGAGCATGACACTGCAAGGCCGTGAGCACACGACTTTTGCTCCCCAAAAGTGGCGAAGAAAGGTCACTCTTTACCTTCAAGCACCTGTGGCCGCTCCCGGCTCTGTTCGGGAAAATCTGCTTCTGGCCTGGGGATTCACCCAAAAGCCGGAAAGAGAAATACCGCCAGAGAGCCGCCTGCAATCGGAGCTGGAAGAGATCGGCCTTTTTGGGGTATCCCTTAAGGATAAGGCATCTGAGCTGTCCGGCGGCCAATTGGCACGCCTGGCACTTTTGCGCATTTTGCTGCTCCAGCCACGGGTTCTCCTCCTGGATGAGCCGGATGCCAGTCTGGACAAAGATTCCGCTCAGTTGGTCAGCAGGCGGATTCGACGCTATCTGAAGGAAAACCAGGCCGCTGCCATTCGGGTAAGGCACTCCTCATGGGACGATCCAGCCAGCCGAACCCTGATGATCAGGGGCGGAGAATTACTGGAGGTGAATCAGGGAGATGAAAGATGGTGATAAGCGTTGGTAATAGTGATGAGCGATGAGTGATGGTGAAGAGCAATGGTGAACAAGATACATCAGATACTTGTGGCCAAAGCTGCAACGACAGGAAATCAGATCATACCCATTGGAAATCTTGAGCTGCTGCTGGCGCTTCTTTTTATTCTGGTAACTATCGGTATTATCCTCTGGCTTCGGCTTGGCCTGGCTAAAGATCTAACGATTGCCACCGTCCGCTGCTACGGACAGCTTTTACTCCTGGGTTTTGTCCTCGCCTTTATCTTCACGCACGATAGTCCCTGGCTGACCGCAGGGGCCATGCTGGTCATGATCGGCTTCGGGGTGCAGAACATTACCAACCTTTTGAGGAACTCTCCCTACAGATTATTCTGGCCTGTCCTGGCCTCCATGGCCGTAACCGGCATACCGATTACCTTTGCCGTTACCATGCTGGTGATTGGAGTTACTCCCTGGTATCGGGCCCAGTATGTAATTCCTCTGGCAGGGATGGTATTCGGCAATTCCATGTCCGGTATCGCCCTGGCCGCAGAACGGGTGTTTTCAGATCTCGAAGGCCGCAGGGATAAGGTCCGGCTTTTGATTACTCTTGGGGCTGCTCCCTGGGATGCCTCCCTGCCCAGTATTCGTGCCGCAGTCAAAGCCGGCCTGGTACCCACAATCAACCGGACAGCCACCGTAGGCGTGGTAGCCATCCCGGGAATGATGACCGGTCAGATCCTGGCAGGGGCCAATCCCCTGGAGGCAGCCAGATACCAGATTGTGATTATGCTGATGCTGGCCGCGGCATCCTCCCTGGGAGCGATCACCGTAGCCCTCTGGTCTTATAAAAAAGCATTCGATCCGGCCGGAGTGCTTCGTTAACCAAGAACCAGGATGCGATAATCCTCCCTGCCTGTCTTTCCCCGCAATGTTCCCCGGCATATTGTCCTTTTGGCATGGCGTTTTTACCCTTTTTTTTCCGAAAAAGAGAACACATACACACCGATAAACGACCAGCAGCCAGTAAAATCAGTGAGCTTTCCGGCTATCCGCTGCTTCTTTGTGCTGTTGGAGAAAGCTACTTCTTTGCGTTGTTGGAGAAAGCCGCTTCTTTGTGCTGTTGTGTTGGAGAAAAATGAGGATAAGGAGAAACAGAATATGAAAAGGCTGAGGAGAGTTTTAATGTTATTGATCGTAGCCTTCGCTGTGGCAGGCATTACTGCGGGACCAGAGGGCTCTCATGAGGGACAGGCCGAAGCGGGGTTACTGCAAAAGATCCCTTTACTCTGGAAGAAATCTTCCCCTGAAAAACAAACGGAACTGGCAGGGAAAAAAACAGAAGAGCCGCATGCATTGGAGTCCCTCATCGCCGATCTCAGCGACCAGGACCCTGAAGTACGGGAGGATGCATGCGAGGCACTGGGCAAACTGAACGATGACAGGGCAGTGGAACCTCTGATTACAGCACTGAAGGATGAAAGCCCAAGGGTGAGGGAAAATGCGGCCGAAGCATTGGGCAAGATTCAGTCTGACCTGGCTACGGAGTCTCTGATCCTGGCCCTTGAGGATGAGGACCATGACGTGCGGGAAAATGCAGCCGAAGCACTGGGGAAGATAAGGAACCCTGGTGCCGTGGTTCAGTTGATTGCTGCGCTGAAGGATGAAAACCGCGAGGTGAGGGAAGAAGCTGCCGATGCACTGGGGAAGATCAGGGATTTCCGGGCAGTAGAACCCCTGATCGCAGCACTGAGGGATGAAGAATCGGAAGATGTGAGGGAGAACGCAGCCAAGGCACTGAAGAAAATAACCGGGAAGAATTTCGGTGAGGATCCGGTACAATGGGAAAAATGGTGGAGAAAAGGCAAGAAACCTGCTGGCCTCTAGCTGGAAGGTCCTTTTTCTCCGGGTGGAAGATCCTTTCCTTCCCGGATAAAAGAACCTTTCTACGTGAAAGAATCCTCTTTGCCTGAAAGATCCGCTTCCATTGGGGATGTTTATTGTCCATTCCCCTCAGAGAGCATGAGGGGAATGGACAATGTTAAAGAGAGAGATTAAGTTAAATAACCACCGGCGCCAATGTCGCCGTGAAGGTTCCGGTTGAAACGATGGTTGAACTTTGAATCATGGTAAAATCACCGAACATTTCAGTGGCTGTAGTCAGGGTGCAGGCCACATCGAGCACAATGCTCTTACCACTGGCACTGACACCGGTTCCGGAAAGAATTATCTGACTGTTGAGTATCTGGCCGGTAACATCAACTATTGACGGGAGGATAGGATGGCCGACTACCTGAACATACCCGCTGACATTTGACGGTAATACGGGGTCCTGGACAAGGTTTATCGTTATCGGTCCATTGGCAACGACTACGGCTCCCTTGGTGGAAACGTTGTACCAGGTACCTGCCCAGGTCCCGAACTGCTCGGCCAGGCCGTATCTTAAGCTGCTCAAACCGCCATACAGGCCGCCATAGAGCCCGCCATACAGGCCGCCATACAGGCTGCTGCCATATAAGCCGCCACCATACAGACCGCCGTATAGTCCGCCGTAGAGTCCGCCGTAGAGTCCGCCGTAGAGACTGCTGCCATACAAACCGCTATACAAACCGCCGTAGAGTCCGCCGTATAGACTGCTGCCATACAAACCGCCATACAAACCGCCGTACAGGCTGCTGCCATACAAGCCACCGCCGTACAGGCTGCCGTAGAGTCCGCCGCCGTACAGGCCGCCATACAGGCTGCCATACAAGCCGCCGTATAGACTGCTGCCATACAAGCCGCCATTGTAATTGACGCTGCCAAGAGAGGATCCACTGCCTGAGATACTGCCTATACCATAACCACCATAGTAAGCGAGAGCATTTTTCAGAGGAAGAGTCGCGGCCAGGACGCATAAGAACAGGGAAGCAACAATTAAAAACCGAGCTTGAGAAGAAGAACCATTAAATCGCATTTTCATCACCGTACCAATCCCGAACCCTATCGAGAGTCTGTTAAAAGTCAGTTAAAAGTAAATTAAACCTCACCTTGGCTGAAAAGGCATCAGGTTAGATTATTGGTGTCGTCAGGGTTGCCGTAAAAGTCCCTGTTTCAAGTACCGTGGCACCGCTCTTACCCAGAGTATAATTACCTTGCATTTCAGTGGGAGAAATAAGCGTGGCAACAATATCAAGGATAACTGCACCGCCGGACCCTGCGTATGACCCGTTCAGATATACCTGATTATTCAATGTCGTTCCGGTAACATCCAACAAGACTGGCAGTATGGTATTACCAATGAGTTGGACATATCCGGTAATAGTACTCGTTAATACTGGATCCTGGATAATATTTAAAGTTATGGGTCCACTGGCGAGCGTAGAATACCAAAGTCCTTCCCACGTTCCTGCCTGCTCAGCAAGACCATACCTTAAACCGCTGCCCAGGCCATAGAGCCCGCTACCATACAGGCTGCTGCCATACAAACCGCCGTAGAGGCTGCTGCCATATAAGCCACCGCCATACAGGCCGCCATAGAGCCCTCCATACAGGCTGCCGCCGTACAGACCGCCATAGAGCCCGCTATACAGGCTGCTGCCATATAAGCCACCACCGTACAGACCGCCATAGAGCCCGCCATACAGGCTGCTGCCGTACAGACCGCCATAGAGCCCGCTATACAGGCTGCTGCCATATAAGCCACCACCGTACAGACCGCCATAGAGCCCGCCATACAGGCTGCTGCCATATAAGCCACCGCCATACAAGCTGCTGCCATAGAGCCCGCCACTATACAGGCTGCTGCCGTAACCATAGCCATAATAGGCATTTGCAGATCTTTGAGGCAAAATATAAGTGAATGTGAACAACAACAGGGAAGAAATAACGAAAAACCGAAAAGGGAACTTCGTAATACTCTTTTTCATCGCTCTCCTAGCCTCTTCATACTGATTCTCCAGACATCACATTCCATTAAGCAAATTGAAAATCCCCCTGCCTCCCATTTAGAAAAAGGGAAGTATATTCCCTTTAGCACAAGGGCTGTATATTCCCTCTCGATAAAGGAGCTAATGGAGGTTAATGCAATTATTACTCTGGAGAACCATGGTTTAAACACTTTCTGCTCAGTAATAGTTAAAAAATCGCGTTGCTTATGAGATCAAGCAACCAAACCATTCATCCCGTTACACCGGGACCTATGCACCTCCCTTCATTATCTCCGCAAAGCGAAGACCCTGGTCCGCATCTACCCGGAATTACCTGACCTGAAAAGGCCGGAAACGCTCCGGTCTCCGGTACCTGCTTTACGGATAGACTTCATAGTGACTCTTCGGTATGGGGTTCTAACCCACACCCCCCTGCAACAAGGTAAAAGCAGAATATAGGGACGGCTTTTTATGGGCCTGCCACCATATTTTTAACAGGGCACTTGAAAAGAAATGAACGGCGCCATCGACATTCTTCGGGAATGCCCATCAATTCTGCCTTCTTAAAAGACCAGCAATATTGATACCATGCCTCAGGGAGAAAAGTAATGACGAGCTGGAAAAATGTATCCAGAACTGGAAAAATGTATCCAGAAGATGAGCCGGACAGGTGAGTTGAGTACAGGTGGTGTTAACATGTGGCGTTAATAGGTGGCGTTAATAGGTGCAGCCGGTATCGTGGGAAGATACCTCAGTGGCCAAGCCGGGACCGAGCAGGTATTCCTGCAATCGGTCTTAGTACAGGCAGTAGGAATTACGCAGTACAAGCAGTAGGAATTACGCAGTACAAGCAGTAGGAATTACGCAGTACAGGCAGTAGGAATTACGCAGTACAGGCAGTAGGAATTACACAGCCAGTTGTTGTAGGGGCAGCCCCCTGTGGCCGCCCACGATGGAGCAAGGGCAGGCACAGGGACCTCGATATAGCCGCCGTATTGAGCGCGCTGTGTACTTAGAGGCTATCCGAAAAATAACAGGAAGTATGATACAATAGAGGATAACTCAATGAAATATAAAGGAAGTGATAAAGATGGAGAACACTTGCATATCCTCCGAGTATCAACTCCCCGATATTTTGTGGGAGAGGATGGAATCCTTGTTTCCTCCACCAAAGCCCAAGAAGAAGGCAGGACGACCTCGGATGGATGATCGTCACGCAATGACAGCTATATTTTACCTCCTTCGTACTGGATGTCAATGGAAAGCATTGCCTCGCTGTCTTGGGGCACCCAGCACTGTCCACGATCGATTCAAGGAGTGGGAGAAGGCTGGAGTATTCCAAAAGATGTGGGAAGCAGGGCTGATAGAGTACGACCAAGTCAAAGGCTTGGACTGGGAGTGGCAAACCATAGATGGCACCATGACCAAAGCTCCCTTGGGTGGTGAAGCAACAGGGCATAACCCAACTGATCGCAGCAAGAGTGGTACCAAGCGCAGTATGCATACTGAAGGCAATGGTATCCCTATTGGGGTGGCTGTAGACGGGGCCAATCGGCATGATAAAAAAACAAAACAGTATCGTTGCCGCGAATGTAAGCACTGGTGGACTGATTTGTCAGAGACGATATTTGAGGGTACTCGCCTTCCTCTCTCCCATTGGCTTGTAGCTTTGGATTTGTTCCGACAGGGCAAGAGTGCTTTGGCAGTAGCCCAAGAACTTGATGTCAATCGCCATACAGCAGAGAGAATGCACCGGCTCTTGCAGGATGAGTTATGGATCAATCGTCCTGGAGAGAAGCTTTCAGGGATAAGCGAATCGGATGAAGTATATATCATCTGCGGTGCTAAGGGAATCAAACAAAAAGATCGTAATCCCCGCAAAAGAGGACTCAAAAAGCGTGGACGAGGCACAGCGGAAACTGATAAGCCCCCTGTGATTGGGGTGGTGGAGCGAGACAGTGGGGAAATCCGCTTGGAGGTCTGCCCCAATGCAACTAAGGAGAGCTGCCATGAAGTGATAGAAAAACATGTGGAACCCGGCTCTACCCTGAACACAGATGATTGAGGAGGGTACAATGGGCTCGAAGAGAAAGGTATTAAGCACAAGACTGTTTGCCATAGCCAAGGGGAATATGCCAGAGATGATGATGGCGACGGAATCAACGAAGTACATGAAAACACTATGGAAGCAATCTGGTCACTCCTGCGCCAGTGGCTCCGAACATACCGAGGAGTCAGAAAGATGTACCTGTACTTGTATGTCAGTTCCTTTGAATTCTTCCACAACATGAAACGACGAGTCTCCGATGTCCTCTATTCATTACTCCAAACTCTATTGGCTCCTCACGGTATCTAGACATGAGCGTAGTTTTATTCCCCCTTGTGTAAAGGGGTGAGGGGGATTTTCGAGAAACACTCTCAATTCCATGACTGGCCGGGCATTTCCTGGCCGGTGTGCTTTGCGACCTGCCCTAAGATCCCGTCGGCAGAGATAGTCTGCCCTAATACTTCCCTTTTCCCCCCTTCTCGAAGGGATAGGATAACCCCTTGAAAAAAATATTAAGAAAGCATAGAATGGGCTGTACGGTAGAATATTAGCCATGGAGGAATGGAGGATAGGAGAGAATATGATTATTTTACACACCGCAGTCCTTGAGAGCCGGATACTGCTCTGGGGTGAGGTGCCTGCGCAGCAGCAGGTTGAGCCAGTCAAGCGGAGGCGCGGCAGGCCGGCTAAAAACTTAGCCCTGCCTTATCCCTTTGATGCTGGAGCCGGGCAACTGTCGGAAGCACTTCAGGAGGCAGGGATTCATTTTACTCCGAACGATAACAGGGAGTACGGCCAGAAGGAGCACGACATGAATGTGCATAGCGTGAATGTGCACAGCGCGAAGGAGCGTAGTGCGAAGGGGCATGGAACAAAGGAGCACGGCGCAAATGCCCACGGTGCGGTGATGGGGCGCGCCATGACCATGACTGCCTGGCTGCCCACCGTGGACAATCAGCCGGTAGCCTCCAGCGCACTGATTGCCGAGCCGCCCGCATCAACTGGCAGGACCACAGCCCAAAAAGCCATGCCTCCTGTTCCGACTCCCTGGCCGGTTACTGTGCTCAGCATGTCAACCGGTCAGGCAATTGAGCTTTTCTGCACCTGCGCGGGCAAACAGACGCTGGCGCCGGGAGTGATCATCGGGCATGATCTGGCCTTCTGGACAGCGGCCATGCGCATGGCCGGAGCACTCGTGGCCAGGCAGCATTTCCTGCCCGGTCTGACCAGAGAAGACGGGGTCTACCGTGCCTTGTGGAAGCCGGTCCTGAGCGGGGCAGAGAACGAAGTGCTGACCAGAATGGCCAAAGCAATGCCTGCCGTGAGCCGGGCGCTGACTGAGTGCACTGTCTCCTCTCCCCCTGAAATCCCCGCAGTTTCCGTACTCTCCGGATTCATCAGCCAGGTTCTTGATTATCTGGTGCGGTTTCCCTTTTCGGTACTGTCTTCTTCCGGTATGTCTTCCGGTTGGGGTGAATACGGAGGTGAACAAGCCGGGCGAGGCATAAAGTCAAAGCCAGGTCCAAAGCCAGGGGCGAAGTCGAAGGCGAAAGCTTTTGCCTTTGACAGCATGCATGATCAGTGGCTGCACGCTCTGCGCTCTCCCTTGGGGATCATGGAGGGGGAAACTGCGGAACTGGCCCGGTTGGCGGCCCAGATTGATGAATGGCAGCGCCAGATCTTTGTCCTGGCGGCAGCTCCTTTCCGGCTCTGCTTCCGCCTCGAGGAGCCTGAAGCTGCGGGAGCCATGGAAGCTGTCCCTGCCGAATTTGAGGCTGCGGCGGCCACGGAAGCCGTCGCTGTCAAGATCGAAGATGAAATTCTCCCGCCGTCCGCAGTCCAGCAGGGTAATGACCGGTGGTATGTGCGCTATCTGCTTCAGGCAGCCAAAGACCCCAGTCTGCTCATTCCTGCACAGGAGGTATGGAAGGCCAGAAACCTGCGACGCCTGAAAGATGCTGTCCTCGATGAGGCAGGGTTCAATTTCAGGGAATATCTGCTCCTGTCACTGGGGCAGGCTTCCGGACTCTCTTCGGCTATTGAGGACAGTCTCAAGGCATCCGCACCCGGGGGCTATGAACTTGACGCTGCCGGTGCCTACGAATTTCTGACCGAAAAGGCCCTGGCCCTGGAACAGGCGGGTTTTGGGGTTCTTTTGCCTGCCTGGTGGACAGGCAAGGGGACGAAACTGCGGCTGACTGCCCGTGCTCAGGTGAAGAGCCCGGCCATGCAGGCGAGCGGCGGTCTATCGCTAGAGCGGATCGTTCAGTTTGACTGGGAAGTGGCACTTGGTGATCAAAGGCTCACCTTTGAGGAGCTTCAGGCGCTGGCCAGACTGAAAGCTCCGCTGGTCAAGGTGCGCGGACAATGGGTTCAGATGAGCGCCGAAGAGATCCAGGCTGCCCTCGATCTGTGGAAGAAAAAAGCGGAAAAAGAGGCTACGGTCCACGAAATTGTCCAAATGGCCCTGGGAGCAGGAAAGCCAAAAGGCGGCATCGCTTTTGAGGGCGTCACTGCTACCGGCTGGATAGCCGACTTCCTGGCCCAACTGGAAGACCGTTCCCGGCTGGAGGAATTGCCTTCGCCCGAAGGCTTTCAGGGAACCTTACGGCCCTATCAGGTTCGGGGTTATTCGTGGCTGAATTTCCTGCAACACTGGGGTCTTGGGGCTTGTCTGGCCGATGATATGGGACTGGGCAAAACCATCCAGACGCTGGCCCTCATCCAGCGCAACTGGCTTTTGAACGGCGAGCGCAGGCCAGTGCTTTTGATCTGCCCTACATCGGTGGTTGGCAACTGGCAAAAGGAAGCCAGCCGCTTCACGCCGGACCTGCCGGTTATGGTCCACCATGGACTGACCAGGGCCAGGGGTGCTGCCTTCAGGAGGGAAGCGGCAAAGCAGGCCATAGTCATTTCGAGCTATAGCCTTTTGCACCGGGATTTCGAATTTCTGAAAAGTGTATCCTGGGCCGGAGTAATCCTCGATGAGGCACAAAATATCAAGAATCCTGAAACCAAACAGGCCAGGGCCGCACGGGCAATCTCCCTGGGAGATCAAGCGGGTCAGGACGGCCAGGGGGATCATGGCGGACAGGAGGACGGTCAGGACGGTCGGGAAAAGAGAGAAGGTCAGGCAGCCGAGGGAAAACAAAAAGAGAAGGAGGAGAAGCAGGGAAAACGGGGGCGAAAGAAGGGGAAGCAGAAAGACCAGTCCAAGGCATCCTCTGCCCTGCCCTATCGTCTGGCACTCACCGGTACACCGGTAGAGAACAACGTAGGAGATCTGTGGTCCATCATGGAATTTTTAAATCCCGGTTTCCTCGGCCAAAGAGCCGAGTTCAAAAGAGCCTTTTTTATTCCCATCCAGGCCAACCGCGATCCGGAGGCAATGGAGCAACTGAGGCACCTGACCGGACCTTTCATCCTGAGACGGCTTAAGACCGATAAGGCCATTATCGATGATCTGCCCGAAAAAATGGAAATGAAAGTCTTCTGCAACCTGACCAGGGAGCAGGCATCGCTCTACACAGCCGTGGCCGAAGATGCAGCAAAGGAACTGGAATCAGCCGAGGGTATCTCGCGCAAGGGCCTGGTCCTGTCCACGCTGATGAAGCTCAAGCAGGTCTGCAATCATCCGACACAGTTTCTCGGCGATAACTCGGCCATTCCGGGACGGTCGGGTAAACTGGCCCGCCTGGCCGAAATGATGGAGGAAATACTCGATGTAGGTGACCGGGCGCTGATATTTTCCCAATTTGCCGAGATGGGCCAGATCCTCAAGAGGTACCTGCAGGAAACCTTCGGCAGGGAAGTGCTCTTTTTGCACGGCGCAGTGACCAAAAAACAAAGAGACCTCATGGTGGAGCGGTTCCAGGCCGAAGGTGACGGCCCGGCAATCTTCATCCTCTCGCTCAAGGCCGGCGGCACAGGATTGAACCTCACCCGCGCCAACCATGTATTTCACTTTGACCGCTGGTGGAACCCGGCCGTGGAGAACCAGGCCACTGACCGGGCCTTTCGTATTGGTCAGAGCAAGAACGTGCAGGTTCATAAATTCCTCTGCGTGGGAACGCTGGAGGAAAAAATCGACGAGATGATCGAGTCCAAGAAGGATATCGCTCGGAGTGTGGTCGGAACCGGCGAGGGGTGGCTTACTGAACTTTCGACTGCCGAGTTGAAAGAGCTCTTCGCACTGAGAAAAGAGGCTGTGGGAGAATGAGAGAAGATGAGGAAGAATGAGGGAAAATGATAGAAAATGGGGGAAATGAGGAAAGAACAACGAGGGAAGAACAATGAGGAAAAGGTGAAAGGAGAATTACTATGTCTCGTTGGTACTACGATAACTACTTTCAACCCTCGCGTCCACGGGCAGCCAGGGGAGGAATCAAAGCCCAGTCCAAGCGAGGGTCATTCGGGCAAAACTGGTGGGCCAAGCGGTGGATTGCTGTCCTGGAGAGCTTCGACATCGGTGCCAGATTGGGCCGGGGCAAGACCTATGCCCGCAAAGGGCAGGTGCTGTCAATCGATGTCGATAAGGGCCTGGTCGAGGCCAGGGTCCAGGGCTCCCGCCCCACGCCCTACCATGTTACGATCAGAGTCAGGGGGCTGGCTGAGGCTGACTGGAAGAAACTGGCCAGGGAGATCTCCAGACAGGCCATTTTTGCGGCCAAGCTTCTGGCAGGAGAAATGCCTCAGGATATCGAGCAGGCATTCGAGAAGGCGGGGCTGTCCCTCTTCCCCGGAAAGAGCAAAGACCTTGAGACGGACTGTTCCTGCCCCGACTGGTCAAATCCCTGCAAGCATATTGCCGCTGTTTACTACCTGCTGGGCGAGGAGTTTGACCGGAATCCCTTCCTGCTCTTCAAGCTGCGAGGGATGAACCGGGAGGAGTTTATCGGGCTCCTTGATCATGATATCCATGAACATGATATCCATGACACCCATAATACCCATAATACCCATAATACCCATGATGCCTGCGATAATACCCATGGCATGTATGATGTCCATGGCGCCCTGATTCAAGCTGGAACAAACGAGGAAGAGATCACAGCAGAGCCTTCCGGCAAGTCCGCTGATCCCACGGCCAGAAAAATCCTGCCGCGAAGGCCGCCCGGATCGCTGCCTTCCGAGACGCCGCAGCCCGAGCCGCTGACCTGTGATTCCCAGGGCTTTTGGAGCGGGAGCAGCCTGCCCGATACCCTGTTCGGCGAGGTCCGGACTCCACCCATATCCGCGGCACTGCCCAGGCGGCTTGGGAATTTCCCCTTTTGGCGGGGAGAGGAAAAATTCCTTGAGGCCATTGAGCCGATATACAGCAAGGCTTCAACGAGCGGCATGGAATTATTCCTTGGCGAGTGGAAACCCGGGTGGAAGATCTAAGTACAGGCCGCCCTAAGAGCCCATCCCAAAACCCCATTTTAGATGAATGATTGCGCCTATTGCCGATGGTTTTGGGATGGACTCTAATACTGCGAGACTTTCAAAGCCGCTCGTTATCATCAATTATCACGGCCGTTCTTTATCATTAATTATCACAGCTCCGATTCCTGCCAATTAACCTCTACCCGATGCTCCGGGCCGGTCACGCCAAACAGATTTACCGTGCGAAAGGTAAAGCGGTTAGTCTGGCCTTGCAAGGGCAAATCCAGGCTATCGCTACAGCTTTGCCAGTCTCCTTCGGCGATTTTCATTTGAAACGCCTTGAAGTTCGGGGTGAAAGAAAGCAGAGAAATACGGACCTGGCCATCCTGAATCACTACCGCAGAAAGTATGACGTTAGGGGTCCAGTAGATCCAGTCGCGCTGTGTTGTTTTCATAAGATACGGCGTATCGTAGGCCCAGTGAGGCTGACCGTCCCGGTACCAGATATTCTTTTGGGATATGTCATCCTCGTACATGATCAGTGTGGAACTTAAAGCAGCCGGAAATGAAGTAAAACGATTGGTAGAAGTCTCCCAACTACACCAGCGATACACTTCAGGCGTTGCCCAGATACCCCAATCACGGTCGTTGATCTGTGCAACTACAGGCTTTCGATCAAGCCCGAAGCAGGGAGTGACATCTTTTGCACCATCTTGCCAGACCGCATCGCGTATCTCAAGCGCTGAAAGGGGAATCCCCTGTTTTTCAAAGTGAAGATCGTACTTGGCATCGACAAGTACCCACTTGTTAAGGGTATTTACCCACACCTCATTAACAGCATGATGCCCATCCAAATCCTCCTTTTCTCCCCTCCCCGGGCCGATACCAAGGCAGCGAGCAACATAACCAAAGCTGTTTAACACTGCATGCTGAACAACACTGAACTGCGCGCAGTTGAATTTACCGCCCGCCCTGGCCGCATCGAGAATGGCAAATGGATCCATTCGCGTATGAGTGTAATCGTAATCATCGATGGGCATGCTGGAATGAACCCAGTGGCGAAGTAGCATAATACGCCTGAATTCGTCGGGCTCTTCGGCTATAAGCCTGTCCAGGTTATATTGCTCACGCAATTTCCAGACGCGAGGGCTGTAATAGTCTTCATAGGCAGGGAAAAGTTCGTTGGAATGAAAAGCGGGATTTTCTGTTTTGCTGAGGACAAATCCGCCCGGTGCTTCTGCCTGCACAAACCCTGCACCCGGAACTATCGTCAGGGCTGCCATCAGAACTGCCATCAGGGCTGCAATCAAAAATGCGGTTCTCATAAGCATAGTTCTCATAGGTACGGTTAACAGGTTGAATGTTCTTATCATAAGTAATATACTCCTTAGTAATATACTCCTTATCTTTTCCAAAGCATCCACAGAACAGCACGAGAAAGAAAACCAGATACAAATAAACCAGTTATAATCCTGAAGCAGTATAACTCATAACCGAAACGTATTCTTTGGTGCATTCTCTAAGATGATTGACAATGATCAAGTCCCAGGTTGGCCGGATGGAATGAATACCTTATTATCTATTTATCTATCTACACTATCTACCTGGTTACCTATTTATCTATCGGCTCGTTATATTCCGGATTTCGAAATTCCATCAAGGTTCCGTAATTCCGGTGGTTCCATTAATTCTAGTGATTCCGGTGATGCTAGGAGTCTGTCCGAGATTATAGCGGTTTTCACTTGAGTAGGCTACTACATCGCTTTGGTATCCAGACGGCGATACGCTGTATATGTAGCGCATGAAACTGAAAACCGCTATAGTACACGGCGCGTTAAATACGCGACCGGATAGCGTGTAATAATCCTTCGTCATTCCCGCGATGTGTACTTAGTACACGGCGCATTAAATACGCAGCCGGTTGACCTCGTTCATAGAGTGGACACTTTTGAGGAGAAGTCTAACCAACCGTCATTCCCGTGGAGACGGGAATCCAGGCTTTTCAAGGGCTTTTTGGATTCTAAGCCTTCGCTCAGAATGACGAATAACGTGCTGCGTGGATGACAATCTATCCGGCCGCGTAATTCCCGCGCCGTGTACTTAGAGAATCCAGTTACCCTTCAATATTCGATTGACAGGCTCCTAGACGGTAAATCGGCCACAAACAAGTTAGAGGAAAGTCTTTTTCTTCTAATCTGAATGAAAAAATAAACGATCGTTTCCTTCAAATCACATCTCGTGGAATTGGCTTCAGAAAACCTGATGGATAGAGGGGACTGCGAAAACTCATTCGAATCCTCAATGGTAGGGAATCCCAATTTCACCTTTTCATACCTTTCTGTAAAATTTTCAAGATTTATTTTGACTACCACTAAAAAAATATTTATACTTATGTAGTCTCACTAAAAATACTAAATTTGTGTTGGTATAGAAGGTAAGAGAGATAATGACTAAAAAATATCAAGTCAGCATATTACTTTTATTATTTACTTCGATATTGCTTGCCTGTGCACAGCAGGTTAATCCACGTCCAGATAAATTCGGTTGTATGCGACCTCCTGTGGTTAAATCATCTGATATTGATTTTAAAATTGCAGAACTAACAGCTAATGAAGTCGCCATATCTGGAATAGATATGAAAACTATTACTAAAGTTACTTCATTAGCAAGTCAGATAGCTAATGACGCTCAAGCTAAGGATTATTTACGATGTTTAGCGATCCATCGAGATGGATATACTCGTAAGCAAGCTGTTTATATAGTTGATGACTTTATGGCTTTTATGAAAACTGAGCCCACCGCAAAAGAGTTTCTGGTTTGGAAGAAAGACAATCCCTTTCCCACAGAAGTTAAAGAAGAAGCCCTGCCTGATGATGAACAAAAAGTAACACAATCTACTGCTGGAGGTCAAAGTCCAGCGATTTATGCACCACAAGGAGGTGTAAGTGTTACTTATGGTGTATCTCAAGAAGTAATAGATCGCATACTTAAGATATTTGACGAAAGAGAAATGGCCCAAAAGGAACGGGAGGGGAAACTTCAAGAACTGGCCCAAAAATATAAAGAATTACTGGAAGAGGGGAATCTTGAGGGTGCAGAGAAATTCCTTGATATACTGGAAGAGGGGAATCTTGAGGGTGCAGAGAAATTCCTTGATATACCAGGAGAAGTAGTCTTTGATTTTAAGGTTTATAAAACCTTACATTTTGATAAAAAAGTCAAGAAAGTTAAATTTTTGCCTAATGCAAGGGCAGTAGCTATTATTTATGACTATTCAATTGAAATTATAGAAATTAATAGTGAAAATCAGCTTAGTAAGTATGAGAAGATAGATGAGAAGATTAGTTCAACAGACTTTAGCAAAGGGAATGATCTGGTGGCCGTTGGTTTCGATAGTAATCTCCTCTATATCTATACCCAAAATGGTCATCTTCAGAAAAAGCTCAAAGGAGAAAGAAGTTCTGTGACCAGCGTTGCCTTTAATAGAGAAGGCTCTTTATTAGCTGTTGGATTTAAAGATGGTCATATCGAATTGATAGACACGGGGCGATGGAAAATAGTAGGCAAACTAAAAGGACACATAAAGCAAGTTCATTCATTAGGGTTTACCCCTAACAACAAAAGGTTGGTTTCTGTTAGTGATGACCTACAGACCAAGTTTTGGGATTTAAATGTAAAGAAAGAAAAGAAATCACTAATAGACCAGGATCGACTATTTTCTACTTGTTTTTCTCCCGACGGTAGTTTAATGGGATCAAATATAAAGGAAATTATTATTGACTATAATTCAAGAAATAGACGAATAGATAATAGGTTTTTGGTTGTGAGAAAAACAACCACAGGTGATGAGGTTAAGAGGTTCATCCTTCCTAAAGACATCTCTGCCATAGCCTTCTACAATAAAAGATACATTGCTTCAGCTTCTGAGGATAATATCATACAAATATGGGATATTTATAATGGAATTGAAGCGAGTGTTTTGGCTTTAGAAGGCCCTACTGTCTCATTAGATTTCAGTAATGACGGCAAAATGCTTGTCTATGCCTCTCATAATGAAGTAATTATTTATAAACAAAACTAATTATTTCAAAAGTTAGAGTTATAAGGAATTGATGCTTAATAAAAAACCTGTTTTTAAATGTTCGGGTTCTGTATGATAACACCCTAAATAAAAAAGAGGGAGAGATAATGAAAAAAATATTTTTATTGACATTGGTGATCTTTTTTAGCAGGGTTGGTGTTTCTTGCGCTCTAATAGAGGCGGGAACAAAAGAGGTTGGAGGCGCAGCATCGCTTTCCTTCACAGAAGATTATACCTTCTATATGGGGATGGGCACCTTTGGATACTTTGTAAGTCCAGAAATAGGATTAAATTTTAATTTAGCGATCATGGGATCTCCCGAAGAAGATGGTGGTAAAATAATTACTCCTTTAGGACAAATAAGATATTATTTCTACAAAAAGGGGCAGACGATTATTCCATACCTTGGGGGTCAAATTGGTTTTCGATTTTATGAGGAAAAAACTGTTACGGAAAGCTGGGAAGGAGATGGTACATACGAAAAAGAAACAGAAAAGAAGACCGATACCAAATTTTGCAGTGGTGGAATGGGTGGGATTAAGTTTTTTCTAAATGAAGATGTTAGCGTAAATTTAGAAGCTAATTATCAAACTGATGGTACAGGAATATTTCAACTCCTTGCCGGCATATCTTATTTCTTTGGGAATTAAAGTTAAGGCATGTTTATGCGAAATGGTTTTTGCCTACTATCAGCAAGCAGTGAAGAGAGCTGACCTAGCCGAAACAGATGGAAGAGCACGGGCATTTAGAGTAGACCATTTGTCGTTTCCATGATTGTTAAGGCTATCAGCACGCTTGCTCATTATGGTTAGGTGTTGGCCCAGAGAGCATTATCCTTAATACTTTTGTGATTCCTTTTTGTATTTGTCTTTTGTTTTTATTATCTGTTGCAGCATACCCAATTGAAAACCGCGCTCGATTAGGCACCGGGCATCTATAGGTAAGGCGGGCCATCAAATATGGCCGCCTTACCTTTTTCTATAAGATCTTCTATCAAGCCTTCATTCGGGCTTTCATTCGAGCCTTTATTCAAACCTTCGAATTTCCATCAAACCTTCAAAAATCGCCCCTCCCTGCACAGAGCTCTACTCTGCCCTCCCTGCACAGAAGCTCTGCCCTCATTGGCACAGATCCAGCCGGTTACTCAACTCCTTTACTCTTTGCCGAAGATGTTTGATCCCTCGATGATGATGAGAAGAGACGGTTGATTCTGCCAGCCCCAGAAGTTCCCCCACTTCCCTCATACTCATTTCTTTCCAGTAATAAAGAGAAAGAACGGTTTTTTGCCTTGCCGGCAATTCATCAATCGCCTCGCTGAGTACGTCCCGGATTTCCTTATAGTTGAGGTATTCAAGAACGTGCTCGTCGTATGAATACCGGATCATTCCAATGAGATTCTCCTTTTCCTTCTTCGACAGTCCTTTATCGAGATCCTCCAGATTGAGCACCGAGAACCCTTTCGTCTGCTGGCTCAACTGGTTAAATTCCTCCATGGTAAGGCCCATTTCCTGAGCGATTTCTGTAGCGGTTGCATTTTTCCCAACCTTTTTCTCCGCATCCTGATAGGCACTTTCAAACTGTTTGGCCTTTTGATGGATAGATCTTGGTGTACAATCGAGAGATCGAAGCTCATCCAGGATAGCTCCTCGTATTCTAAATTCCGCATAGGTTTTAAACTTTATATTTTTGGTTGGATCGTACTTCTCTATAGCATCGATCAAGCCGATAATGCCTACCTCGATTAAATCTTCCAAATCAAGGCATGCTGGCAGATGGTTGGCTAACCTTTTAGCGATATATTTCACCAGCATGAGATGGTCCAGGATCATCCTTTCTCGAGTTTCCGGATCGAACCCCTTCTTTTCTTTCCCACCATCCAGCTTTATTTCCTCTTTCTGCTCTTCCAAAATATCATCCCCTTTTACTTTGTAGATACTATTCCCCAAAAGCTTAAGTAGTGCTATTTCGTAAGTGGTCTTCCTCGAAGAGTCGGTCTCATGCTCAGGTTCACCACTCGAAAAGTTACGTTATCAATGACTTTGTCTCCTGTTTAATTTATCTCCTGCTCAATGACTTTTTCTTTCGTTTTTATCCCAATACCCTTTTCCCGCAACCAGGAAGGCATAGAGATATCGTTTAAGCCCGGATCTCCCCTATCCAGAGTCAGCCAGGATCTGTCCATTGCTTTTTGTCCTTCTCCTGGCGATGACAAAGCATCCTGCACCATGCGAAAAGTCAAATTTTTTGCTCGAATTGCACATGATACACCTTTGTTCAAATCACACATGACACACCAAAGATCAGGTTACCAAGAATTATGAGAAAGACCGCTCAACACCAGACTGATTTTTTTAAGGTCATGATATTGGCTGTCTTTTTTCAAGACCATGAACCGGGCAGTCGATTGCCTCCATTTTTGTCCTTGAAACATTCAGGTGAATTAAAAGTATAATCTTTTGATGTACTATCCAGTCGATATCAATAAGTTCCTCCTTCTCACTCTGAACAATCTGTAGATCACAACCGCGATGCTTTCCATTACTGTGGTAATGCATCGTGAATTCTTGAAAATTGTCTTTACATCAGCTTCAAGTAATAAGTGCAACTCTACCCATAAACAGCAACGACAGAACGAAGTTTGATTTTTTACCCGTGGGAATAATTATGCAGGCCGGGGGGAGAGAGGGAGAAGGGTAACCCCACTAAATTAATTAAAACCGGCCTGCACTTAGTCCATACCTTATTCCATCCCCTGGGAAGAGATGGTATTTATCGTACCTACCATTCGGTTCCTGCCAGAAAATGATCTTCAGATGTATAATTAAATAAGCAATAATCATGCCTTTTACAAAAAAAAATTTTTTAAGATATAAAAAATAAAATTTATAATTGCCATTATTTTTAATTATAATGAAATTGGCATAAAGGTTGGAGTTCACAAGGAACAAAATCCATGTATTCTTGGAACAAAATTTTTTTAGAGGATAATTTATCCCTAAAATATGGTATTCTTTTCCATAACCGGGAAAGTGAAAAATCGGCCCCTCCTGCTTCTCTTTTATAATTTCAGCTAAAATAAATAGAGGAGCCCGCTCGGCAGGGCACCGAAAACAATTCCAGGAAAAGAAAAAAATTAGTCTTTCTCCTGAGTATCTTCCCAAATCTGTCCTGACCGCTTTACCTTGTTGCTCATTTTAGAAATTTATGATATGCTATTTTTCTGTTATATTCTTATTATCAGGAAGTTATAACCTATTGAAAAGCCTTGATTAAATTAATCGTATAGGAATTTCCTTTTAATTTAATATCTCAAGTTAAATGAAGGAGAAGCAAATGACATTTTTCACATTTCACACCAAATCCAGATTGCAGATTGTAGCTTGCTCCCTGTTTATCGTAACTTTGTTCTGTCTCGCGGCCCCAAAATCAGGTAATGCGTATTACTCCCCTCCACCAGCAGGTCCTTTTTCCTTTTTCCCCTTGTTCCCTGAACCAGTGCCTTTATATGCATCTTCCTGGTTTTCCCCTCTGTGTTCCATCGATCCATTCCGGACAACTGCCTTATGGCAGATACCCTCCCTTTCGAGTTATCCCTTGCCCCCCACGTTCCTTCCTTTTTTATCAGCAATTCCCCAGTCCCTGGTACTGCCCGGGATACTGGAGTTGGGATTGCTGGCTGAGGTGAACAGGTACCTTCTCCCGCCGAAGCAGGCTGCTGTGGCACCTTCGGTACCTGCGGGTCTGTCAAAGGCATCCACCCCGGGAGGCTCTTCGGGTGGCTCCGTGGCCGTTTTGCCCGTTACGGTTCCAACGGCAACCCTGACCCCGGTTGCTCCCCTTGTGCCGCTCGTTCCATCTCCGGTCATCGCGCCTGCGCCTATTCCCCTTACCCCCATTATCCCCGCCGTCACTCCGGCAGGATTCAGTGTCACCACTCTGTTTCCCGCTGCTGCTCCCCTTGTTTCGGTTTCCGTTGCACCGGTCACCCTGGCTGCTGTTCCTACTGCTGCCGCGGCCGTCGTTGCTCCCCCTGCCGTGGCCGCTCCCATACCTTTACCTTTGCCCATCAGTTCGATTCTTCCGTCTCCAACCACCCTGCTGACACCGGCCCTGAGCGCGCCTATTTCAAATCTACCGGTTCTCTCCCAGTCTACAGTCTCACTGGTTTCCATCATCAGTGCCTTGCTCATCTGAAGAAGAGATACGAAAGATATAATATAACTATACTTTTGCATTTTTTTATTAAGTGCTTGAAATGCTGATAGTTTTACAATGATCAACCCGTCGTTCCCGCT
>JBFMGO010000036.1:0-45554 GCA_040752695.1 bacterium | reverse complement strand
AAGTACGTGGGCCTGCACGGCGTGATGACCGAGCCCAATGGCCTCTACTACATGCGCGCAAGATATTATGACCCGCATGTGGGCAGGTTCATCTGCGAAGACCCCATTGGCTTTGAGGGCGGGGATACCAACCTGTATGTGTATGTGAGCAATAATCCAATGATGCTGGTGGACCCCAGAGGATTATGTGCCTCAAGTGGTAGACTGACTTTAAGCCAAGCGAATAGGCATTGGCAGGAGGGGGGTGGGTCACCTTTAGTTGTCGATGTTGGTACTCTTGATTTAAGCAATGTTTCCCAATTGCCTCCATCCGGTCAAGTGAATTTTGCAGGGAAGAATTTCTCTTCAGTAAATGACGCTCTTGTATATGGAACTGTAACACTCAAGTCTGGACCAAACAATACTGTTATAGGCGGTTTTGATTACTATAATTTTGACATGAAGCCTTGGTCATCAAAAACTTTCGTGAGGAACGTTGAAACGATTATTGGAAAAATTTACGCAGGGTCTGGAACGCCCTATCGCATAGAATTTACCGGAACCGCACCACTTGGAAGATAAGAAGATGGAGTCTGTCATTATGAAAAGGATACTTGTAATCGGTGCAGTGGTTGTTCTACTTGCTAGTTGCACAATTCAGGGAGATCGCACAGACGCCGAGATGTTTGAAGCTGCTAATGAAATATACCAAGATTATCTCTTTGAATATGGAATCGACAGTGCATTATTTTCATCTCCCACAATTGAAACCCGTCAAAATGGCATTAGGAGCTATAAGTGGATTGCGATAGGTTCGAAAGGTACTACAGTTGGCGTTGAAATAATCGTCAAAAAGATGAAAGGTACCAAACCAGAGATGATACTGATTGGGGATACAGATGCATGGCTTCCCTTCGTGGGCAGCAAGAACAAGAAATGAAGATAAGCTATGTATTGCTATCACTTCAATGCTATCGGCAGCACCATTGCCATAACTGACCAGAATAAGAATATCGTCAACACCTATGCCTATACCCCCTTCGGTGAGATCATAGGCGAGCAGGAAACCGTGCCCCAGCCCTTCAAGTAGTGGGCCAGCACGGCGTGATGACCGAGCCCAAGGTGTCCATAGGTGTCGCTGGACACAAGGTGTCCATAGGTGTCGGATCTGGACATGACACATAACTTAATCAGCCTGAAAACCGTCTGCGGAACAGTCCCCTGCGAGTACTTCTATGACGGGGCTGGCAACCGGCTCAAAGCCAGCCATAATCCTTAATTGGGGATGGAAAGGCGCATATCTCAAGCTATTGGCCGGTCGGCATTTCCTAAGTGAATGAATAACTGCTGCTTGATGATGACGCAAATACTGCTCGATAGTAACACACGAACAACTTTACACCAGCAACCTTATACCAATGGAGGTAGCCCACTATACACTGATACATATTTCTTGCTTTCATCCCGCAAGCAAAAGTACGCGCGAACAAAGATGATCTTATCATTAAAATTAGTGCAAATCGGTCACTCACTTTCCTATACCTAAAATGTACAATTTACGAAAATGTACGAAAGGAACATGAAATGAAGATCTCCGCGATTGCTCAGATACCGTTTCGGATGCTGTTGTGCGTGGCTGTATCTCTGCTTTTTGGAAATAGCTCGGCAGTGGCCCAAATCTATTACAATTCTAGCGGCAACGTTGGTATAGGCACAACGAGCCCGGCAATAAAGCTCGATGTGATTGGGGCTATGAAGGGTAGACTGCAACCGATAGGTGATAATAGCGGAATCAGTCTCAATCCCGTTACGCAGGCTCCTACCATCAAATTTCATGCTTCCGATGATAGTCAGAGATTTACCATTGCTGCATCTCTTGAGGTATACCCCCACAATGATACACTAAAATTTTACTCAACTTCTGCAAGTGATACCCTTGTGCTTGGTGGCAAAGGTGATGTCGGTATTGGAGCGTCAAATCCAGGATCACTATACAATACCAATCCTACATATCAAATTTATAACGGGAGTGATAGGGCATTGACTATTTACGGAGAGCCCAATAATTCGGTCCTGGAACTGGCTGGAGCAGCCCCTGCCGAGGGAGATAAAGTAGGAATGATTATCTTTACCAATACAGCAGGGCAGGTTGACGCGCACAGACAGATTGCCGGAATCTGGGCAGAGAGAGATACTCATGGCTGTTCTAGTGCCGTTGCTGGTGGACGGTTACTGTTCATGACCAAGAATAATGGAAGCGGAACACCAACTACTGCAAAGATGATTCTTAATGAGAATGGCAAACTCGGCATCTGCACAGTGACACCATCATATAAGTTGCATGTGGCCGGTGATGCACTTGCTGACCATTGGTACACTTCCAGTGATTCTCAATTAAAAAAGGACATTGTTCCTATAGATGGTGCTCTCGATAAAGTCTCTGCCTTACGGGGGGTAGGGTTTAAGTGGCGTACGGAAGAGTTCCCTGATCGAGAGTTTAATGAGGGTAAAAACCTTGGCCTGATTGCTGAAGAGGTCGAGGAAGTCTTGCCGGATGTGGTCTCGACCGGCGATGATGGATATAAAGCAATTGATTACGCCGGTATTGTAGGTGTTCTCGTTGAAGCAGTCAAAGAGTTGAAGACTCACTGTGAAGAACTAAAAACGGAGAATGAAAAGCTGCAAGCACGCGTTGGGGCATTGGAGGCAGGAACATTCCCTGGTTCTTTACTAAAATAAAAGGAAGAGAGCCGTACCAGTGTTGAGCTGGCAAAGCTCGGATTGATTATGATAACCGCAAGAGACTCTTTATTGAGCTCTCAACAGCATTTGACTATGGTAGCGAATATACTATAGCGGTTCCCACTTGAGTGAACTACCGCTTGAAGGGGAACAGATTTGAAATCTGTTCCCCTTCTGTAGCATACCCAAAAGGGAATTGCTATAAGAGATTTGACATGAGAGATTTGATCTGATTGATCGGTTTCACGTCCAAAAGACGATGAATTGGGAAGGTCGATAAGACCCAATTGAGAATCTAAATCAAACTGACCGAACAGAGCGCCAAGGGATTGGAAGACAGCAGCGGTAGAAATTATTTTCGCGTGGCTAAATTTGTTCGCACCTGTCCAAACTGGTAAAAAAAAAGGGTAGAACCAAATGAAAATATTGGTTCTACCCTTCTGCTTTTATGCTGGCTCGCCGATTGAACCTATTGAATACCGGCTATCCGATACAGGGTTGAATTATTCTGTTGATAAGTAAATATCACATAAAACAGATCGGTCGTCGTGTATAAGCCGAAGATTATGGGAACTTCGCCTATCCGCTGCGCGGGAAAGAGTCCTTACCAATGTCGTAAAGGATTGAAGCCTCTGTAGCCATTTGCGGCGTTGGCCAGGTTGGTAGCGAATCGGTTCCATTCTCTATTGACTGCCGCCGTTTGATCTGGATCGTCGATGTTAGTGCCGAGATGCCCGGCATAACGGACGCCGGCTCTTGTGTACGTGACTAGGCTGTGTATGCAAACTCATGCTCGTTCCGCATCAGGGAACGATTTCGAGCTTTGCAGGAATCCCATTATTAGGACTTTGCGTACACGCCTTAGCCAGCATCCACTCATTGGGCCGGTTAGCACGTCCTCACCAGCCAAAGCGACTTCGCTTATCGCTCCGGGCAGCCATGGCAGCCACCTGAAATTTCTGTGTGCCTTCGGGCATAACCCCGGCTGAACATTGGTGGTTTTCGTGAATACGCCGGTCGACTCCTGAAGATGATACTGTTGTAACGGAACCGTCACAAATTGGCCGTTCACGTATGGCGGCCGCGGCACAGGCACTATGTTGAGGTTGATTAATCTGTCTACTATCAGCTTCAGTTCAAGCATCCAGGTCCTCCATTTTTCCTGATTAAAGAAGTTGCTTTTTGAATCATTTTTATTAGCACGCTAACAAGTTATTATCAATAAAACGCTTATTTCAGTATATGAATTACCCTTCTAAGTGGTTCTCTCGCTAAGTAAATGCCGCAAGAATCACCCGCCTAACTGAACTATCCTTTTCCACCACTCCAAAAACCTGCCGCCGGCATTCATCGGCCATTTGCCGTCACCGTGTGTCTTCACCCTTATACCGGTGAGTAACGGTCCGGATAAAGCACCCTGAATCGAGCCTCGAGATAAACTGGCCGGTTTCACTGTCTTCGCCTTCATCCTGGTAGCTGAAAAGTGCAAAGTCGCTGAGATAGCTGGCCTTGAAGATAATGACATCACCTTTGAGATCGATGGTCTCGGAGATTCCCTTGCTGTCCCAGATACCGGAAGCCTCGTCAAAACACATCGGCGTCCTTTTGGCTTTATCGGTCACCGGTATATGTATTTCAAAAGGATTGTCCAGATGAGTGACGGGAAGATCCGTTGTACCATCGGATTGGGTCAAGGAGACAGAGACAATGACTCCAGGGCCGCTTCCGGTAGCTTTATTGGCAGTCACACTCGCTGTCACCTCATTGTTACCGAACCTCTTCTTGATCTCACACAGGGTGCTTGCCGGGAAAAGTACTCTCGCGTCAGTCTTGGCTGGGCCGCCGATACAATGAGTGGCATTCGGATCATCGCATTTTACTTTCGTCAAATCTATCGTGGAAATCGAAATCTGGATGGAGTCATAGCTGTTGGCTTGCAGATCTCCGCCGAGACGGGCTCCTTCCCTGGCTATCTTTTTGACCACACTTCTGAGCAGGGCTGCCTGATCGGATGAAAGATAGCTGCCCCCTCGCTGGTGAACCATCTCGTTCAGCACTTCAACAGCCTTGTAAATCTGCTTCTTGTCCATAACACCAGTGTCAGGAGAATCGGCTATTGTTTCCAGAATGGCCAAAATCTTATTTCTCTGCCCGTCTGTCAATGTCTCAGCGGAGGCATTGGAAGGTGTCGGATTCTCGATCACTAAATTGTCCAATAGCCCAAGTTGTCTGTTTACGCTGTTCGGACCTGTGCCAGCCTCCCATGTATCCAGGATGCCTTCACGGCCATTGAAATCGAGTGAATGATCATCGTCATTAGCAAAACCATCGGCAATGATCAATTTCACTTCATCCATAACATTGCCGACGGTAACCGTTGCCGTAAAGATTCCTTCCCAGGCAGGGGTCCAGGTGAATGGTCTGGCCGGATAGGCAACGGCGATACTATTTGCATCCGACGTGCTTCCATCGGCACCTAATTCGCGAATTTCCCATCTATATTCCCAGTTGAAAGCGGCCATATCACACCCTGTGACCGATGCTTCCAAAACAATGGGGGAACCAGGGCTGCCACTTTTGTCAGGCCCAGCGTTCACGGAGAACAGATTTGGGGCTACCGTAATGGTAAAAATCTGGTCCGTATAGACCTTCTGATCGAGAACACGAAGTACTACGGGATAGTCGCCTGCTGAATCAAATGGCGGCCTGCCCAGGAGCACCGACGTACCATCCCTGTTATCGACCAGGTTCAGCCAGGCGGGAAGGCTGGTTGTGCACCTGATGGTCAAAGAATCGTCCAGGTCCGGGTCGGCTACTCCGATCCGGTAATGATACTCACCCGAAGCCTGAACACCGGTAACCGGGAGCGTTGTAAAGGTTGGCTTTTCGTTATTCGCTTCTACATCGATATCTACCGCTTCAGTGTTCGAAGAATCCATTTGTCCGTCATTCACCTTGAAGATGAAAGTATCGGTGTAATCGCAACTGCGGTTGGCTGGTACATAGATTACCCGACGGTCAGTATCCGTTACGACCGGATTTGAGACTGACAGGGCAGCGCCTCTTTTGTATGTACCCGAAGCATCATCAGGGACATACTGATAGAGAGTGCCTGATGACCAGGGCGGCATGAGAACCATCTTGACCGGAAGATCGGGGTTGGAAAGTTCGGGGAAGCTGAACATGTTATGCCGGAAGTCGGGATCATCAACGTCATTGCCTCCCGATAAAGTGATAATAATCTGGGTATCCTCATCTGTGGTGCTTTGGATATCGATGACAGTATTCGGGTCCATGCCGATAAAGGGAGGATTATTTTTACATTCATAAGCTCCGATATCGGGGTAAATCAGGTAACGCCGGTTTATATCGCCATTGTCCGTTGCGTTATACGGCCTCTTCGTGCCCACCAGATCCTTTTTGACAGCCTCTATGGAATTCGGGTCTTTTAAATTGCTTATGACGGAATTCGGATCAGGATTCCCTGCATTGATACAGGGGGAAGTCGACTGCAAGGACCAGTTGGGTACGAAATCATCGATCACCCCTGCTTGAGGAGGGAGTGAAACAAACAGCGGGTCTTTTTCCATATTCTTTTCATTGTCATAGCGCTTTTCGTCAAATCCAAGAAGAGACCCCCCGAACTGTTTTCTGCCACCCTGTACATCGCAATAATAAAAAGCAGGGTTCGATTTTAATTTGGGATTCGAGTTAGCGTCGAGATAAACCTGTTCATACTGACTATCGGTCTGGCCATTGGTCTTGATGATATTGCCGTATAAATCAGTCTTGATATTGCCATACAAAATAGTATCTCTCACTACCGGGCTCGATGAATCACAGTAAATTCCTGCACCTTGAATAGATGAATTCATGGCGATGGTGCTGTGTATCAGCTTCAGATCAGAACTCTCACCATAAATCCCGCCGCCCTTACGCCTGCCGTAATTATTCGTGATGAGGTTGTTGATCAGCACGGGATTGGATTTCGAACAATAAAGCCCGCCGCCTATCGGCGCACTATTATTGCTAATCGTGATGTTGGTCAAGGTCGGACAATTTGCGTCCGCAATATAGATTCCGCCGCCCATCTGGGAACTTTTATTTCCGGTGAGGATAATATCCCTCATATCCGGCTCGGAATTTACGCAATAAATCCCGCCGCCATACATCAAGGCATTATTATGACTGATAGTAATATGCATCAGCGGTGGGCTTGAGTTAAATAGATAAATTCCGCCACCCCAAATAGCCTCATTATCACTGAGAGTACAATGATCGACTTTCAGGTGAGCGTAATTCGTGGCACTGACAGCACCAATAACACCTTTTACGCCCTCCAGCGTGCAATAGGAAAGTACGGAAACGGAATTGGGATCGTTTCTCTGTTTATTGGGATCTTCATACATATTGGGATCAACAAACGCTATCCCTTTCCAGTCTTCGCCCTTAAAGACGATTTCTCCAGAAGATCCGTCTGCCTCCAGGGTTCCATATACAATCAATCCTAAATTATTTTGAAATTCTACGGTGGTCCCTGGAGCAATTTTCAGTGTGCTGTCAGGCCTAACGATAACAGCCTGGACATCTCCCCCTTCTGATTTTATTACTACTTTTTCATCACGCCACTCCTCGTCTGATTCGATCACATTATTATTGGGATTAACATATATTTCCGTAATACCGGGAATGATTACGTTAATGGTGAATTCCAGCAGGCTAAAGCCGCCATGCCCGTCATCTACCCTGATCTTTACCATATTGCCGGCCTTACCTGTATTATAGATTGTGGGCCGGCCCAATAAAGTTGCCGTGCCATCTTCATTATCCTCCAGCTTCAGCCAGCCAGGAAGAATCTCCCGGCTGAATTTCAGTGTATTATTTATATCCCTGTCAGTCGCTTCAACCGTATACAGATACATGTCCCCTACTGCCAATTCGAATTCCTTTTTCAAATCCTGCGTGCTGAACTCCGGCGCTTCGTTACCAGCATTCACGGTGACATGCACGATATCGGTGTTGCTTGAATCCAAAGAACCATCGTTCACCTTGCAGGAAAAGGTGACACTGTATGTATTACTGCCATTAGCCGGCTCATAGACCACCCTGTGGTCTTCCACGATACTGTGATTCGGGTCGATCAGATTGCCTTTATGATCGTCCCCGCTCTTGTATTGGTAGAGTTTGCCCACAGAGGGCAGCAAAGAGATCCTGTAATCAAGATCATTACCGCTCTCTTTATCATGCCCCGGGATCAAGGGGATTTCGAGCAGGGAAGTCTCATCCGTAGTAAAGGTCCTGTTAGGATCTCGATTGGGATTAATACCAATCCACGGTCTGTCATTATCGGCAGTCACGTCGATATGCACGATCTCGGTATTGTTCGAATCCAGGAAGGCGTCATTCACCTTGCAGGTGAAGGTGTCCGTATAAGGGCTGATTCGATTGGCTGGCTCATAGACTATCCTATGGCCGGAGTCTTTCACAACGGCTGGGAATGTATTGATGAGGTCACCTGTATGATTGCCATCATGGATGTATTGGTAAAGCTTGCCAAAAAAGGGTAACGAAAGGATACAATAACTGAGCGAGGCATCTTCATCTTTATCATGGCTGGAGCTCAGGATAATGGTAATCGGAGGATCTTCTTCATTTATCGTGAAGGCCAAGGTCTGATTTGCAGCAGAGTCATCACCGATCCACGGTCTGTCATTGACAGCGGTTACTCTGATGTCCACCCTTTCCTTATTACCCGAGTCCGATGTTCCATCGCTCACCCGGCAATAGAACGTGTCCGTGTAAGTGCTGGTGCGGTTTGCAGGCTCATAGACTATGGTCAGGTTGGGATCGGGCGCCGCCACCGGATAGGCTGTATCTGGATACATAGGGGCGCCCTTGTGATTTTCGCCACTGGCACTATAGTGATAGAGCCTGCCATAAAAACTGATATTCATGGAGACAAAGAAGGTAAGAGGCTCACCCTCTGCGTCACGGCAGGGGCCAAAGGTGATCATGACCGGATTATTCTCTTCATCTATCGTGCAGGCCATGTTCGGGTCCAGCACAGGATTATCACCGATCCACGGCTTGTCATTATCAGCGGTTACTCTGATGTCCACCCTTTCCTTATTACCTGAGTCCGATGTTCCATCGCTCACCCGGCAATAGAACGTGTCCGTATAGGTGCCGGTGCGGTTTACAGGTTCATAGACTATGGTCAGGTTGGGATCGGGCGCCGCCACCGGATAGGCTGTGTTTGGATAAATCCGGGCACCCTTGTAGTTTTCGCCACCGGCACTATACTGATAGAGCCTGCCATGAAAATCAATATTCGTGGAGACAAAAAAGGTGAGAGGCTCACCTTCGGCGTCACGGCAGGGGCCAAAAGTGATCCTGGCCGGATCATCCTCTTCATCTATCGTGCAGCCTATGTACGGGTCTATCGCAGGATTATCACCGATCCACGGCCTGTCGTTATCAGCGGCTACCCTTATTTCAACTCTTGCCTCGTTTACTGAGTCCGATGTTCCATCGCTCACCCGGCAATAGAACGTGTCCGTGTAGGGCATGGTGCGGTTTACAGGTTCATAAACCACCTGGTGGTCAGGGTCTGTAATTTCTGCTGGGAATGTATCGATCGGGTCACCTTTATGATCATCCGCACTGATGTATTGGTAAAGCTTCCCCACGGCGGAGAAGGAAGATATGCGATAGCTGAGGGGATCGCCCTCATCATCATGGCCTGAGATTAGAGTAATAACGAGGGGCGGATCTTCTTCAATCATAGTGATGATGCTGACAGGATCTTGGTTGGGATCATCCCCGATCCATGGCGGATTGCCTGCGTAAGGAGATATAATAGCTATACTGTCATCAAGGTATCCGCCTCTTTCACTCCCCCTGCTGGAGAGTATAACTGGAGAATCAATCCCGTTTGGATTGACCTGCCAGCTCTTAACGCATTCTTCTCCGGCCTGGTAAGATTTATCCTGCATGTCCAAGCCGCCGGCGAAGGCGTATGTGCTGAGAATGCCATCAGCGTCCAGGGAAAACCACCTGACAGTCCCTATCCCTATAACCAGAGAAAAAAGAAAACAGGGCAGGAGCGTTCGAAATAAATCTATTTTAATACGATTATTTTTGTTTGATTTTATGATTTTTATATAATTTGGATGATATGGTTTTTTATCCATCTTTTTATCTCCTTCTTATTTTCATGGATTAATAACAATTTAGCATATCAAGGTATTTATTTCAAATAATAATAATTTATTGATGAATTTTTTTTCAATTTTGCGGAGTAATTTCAATCACAAGGCTGGCTGCGTGAATGGTTAGGCTATGGTTGAAAACAGGGGAAGGGTATCAGAATGAAGCTTGACAACCGGGATATCATCAGGCTATAGTGCGTAATCTGCTTAAAAAAAATCAGGATGGACTCACATGACGGGAAAGGTCGCTGTTCACGGCATATTTATCATTACCTGCCTGCTTACCATTTACCTCATTCTCAGGAGGCCCTATCTCTATCTGAGGCTGGGCAGGCGGAATCTGAAGATTGAAAGTTATTTCCTCGGTGCACTCCTCGGCCCCCTTCTCATCACGACTTTCGGTGTATTGGATTATCATCAGGTGGTCAATGGATTAAAGGGGGGACATGGTCTGAACCCGTGCGGGATATTAATCCTATTCCTGTCCATGGTTTTCATGAGCATATTCCTTGACATAACCGGCTTTTTCGAATGCTGCGCCCGCATCGCCCTCAAGTGGGCCGGAGCGGATGGCAAACGGCTCTTCTTTTCACTGTACGTTGTGGTTTCACTGCTCACGGTATTCACATCAAATGATATTATTATCCTTACCTTTACTCCATTTATCTATTACTTTGCCACGAGTGCCCGAATAGACCCGAAGCCATACCTGATTGCCGAATTTTTCGCTGCCAACACCTGGAGTATGATGCTGTACATCGGCAATCCGACCAATATCCTGCTGGCAGCGGCTTTTGGCCTGCCCTTCGACAGGTATTTCAAGTGGATGGTTTTTCCGACGCTGGCCGCGGGAGCGATCAATATGTTTGGGCTCTTCGCTCTTTTCAGAAAAAGCGTTTCCAGGCCGATCGTCCCGGTCAGTCAAACGATGGATCCTCTCGAAGCACTGACCGATAAGACCGGCGCGCTCCTTGGTCTCCTGCTGCTTGGGGGATGCATTTTCGCTCTGGCAGTTGCACCTCGATTGGGTGTTGCCATGTGGGTTATTTCGCTCGCCTTTGCCCTTGCTCTGCTCGCAGTTCTTATCCTGCGGGATTCGTCAGTGGCCTGGCTCCGCAAAGACATGAGGGCGGCAGGTAATAAAGGCGGATCAGCGGTCGGCTCCACCCTCCGAAGAATGCCCTGGACGGTTGTTCCTTTTGTGCTTTCTTTGTTCATCACCGTGGAGGCCCTGCATCTTTACGGAATAACCAGTGAGGTTGGGCTCTTCTTCAAAAGCATCTGCGGCACCTCAAGTGCTGCCTATGGGCTTGTTTACGGTGTGTCTTCAGCCCTTTCGGCTAATTTTCTGAATAATATCCCCATGAGTGTCGCTTTTGTGTCGATTATTCGCGGACTTTCAGGGAAAAATCTCCTTGCCGCTGCCCTGGCTACGGCAGCAGGCTCAAACCTGGGTGCCAACCTGACCCCCATTGGAGCCCTGGCTGGAATCATGTGGATGAGCATTTTGCATACCAAAGATTTTCGCATTTCTTTCAAAGAGTTCATGCGCTATGGCCTGATAATCACACCATTGACCCTGATAGCCTGTCTTGGCATCCTGGCCTTGGAGTTAGCGGTATTTTAAGGCTATCCCAAAATCCATCGATTGATGATGATGCGGCGGCTTTGGCCGAGAGTGCTCCCGAAGGATTACGGGCCCGCGCGGAGGAAATGGGGATTGATCTGGAAGCAGCCTTGAGCGATCTTTCCACGCGGATTAATGATCATAAGATAAGGTTTCATGGGACCGGATTTAATAACGTTGAAGGATAACAAGGGGGAGGTCCATCCCAAGGCCCCTTGAATTCAGGTTAGGCCATGTACAGGCTATGTGCATGGCCTGAATTCCCTTGCTCATGTTCTGGTTTTCAGCAAGGGTCGATGCCTTGCAGGGGGGCATGGTCAAATACTTTCACGAAAACCAGAACATGAGCGTTGAGTCCCGAAGAAAAACCCGCCACACATGAAAGCCCCCCTTGAGGTGACTTTCCCTGGAGAACTCAGGAACCCTGCCGGAAGGATTCTTGAATCAGGTGATTCAAAAACTTTTCACTGTCCAGGATCGCTTCCTTGTCGAGAAGAAACCTCTTTTGTCCTGTTTTCTCTTCCACCAGCCGGAGTCCATGCTCGTAGTTTCGAAAGATCTGTTCGCACAGGAACTGGGGAGAAACCTCTCTGCGCAGGACCTCGCTGGTGACATAGTTAATGGCGCTCTGATCCAGGGTAATTTCGATGCCCCATCTGAGAAAGAATTCTCTCTCGTAACCTTTGAGAGCACGGTGGACCTTGTTGATTTTTTCAAGGATCTGATCGATGGTGTATCCTCTGGTCACGACATTATCGACGATCATGTCGATGGTTTCGTTGTCCAGAAGTTCGTGATAGACCCCCTGCAGTTCCACTCTTCGTTTAATGATCGATTGGCGGATGGCGTTTTTCTCCTCCCGCAGGAGGCATTCGTAGCGATCCATCAGGTCCACGCTGGAGGGGTCTTTCACCAGCTTGTCGAGCTCGGCCTGCGGGTTTTGGATGATTTCCGGAGTGACTACGAATTTATCGATGTTGCTGGAGGGCAGCAACTGCTCGAATTTGATAAGCGATCTCTCCATGACGCTGACCAGCCCTCTGGCCCCGGTTTTTTCCTCAAAAGCCTGTCTGGCTATCTCTCTCAGGGCTTCACTTTCGAACTGAATGTCAATGCCATAAGACTTGAAGTCAAACTTTTTATTAACGGTGATCGAGCAATTTTTATTTTTAAGGATCTGAAAAAGATCATCTTCTTCAAGATCCTCCAGAATAGTCACGATGGGTAACCGGCCGATGAACTCCGACTCGAATCCGTACTCGATAAAGTCTTCCGCCTTGACCTTCTTCAGTATGGAAGTACGCTCTTTATCCTTAGGCGGAGGCGGGGCACCAAAGCCGATTTGTTTTTTGTGCAGCCGCTTCTGGATAATCTCCTCCAGCCCGTTGAAGGCGCCGCTGACGATGAAGAGGATGTACTTGGTGTTGATGGTCTGGGCTTCGCTCTTGCCCGTCTTGCGGTAGTTTTCCAGTGCCTGCAACTGAGACAGGGGGTCATGGGGCACCCTTAGGCTGACTTCCGTCTCTTCCAGGGGTTTCAGCAGGGCCCTCTGAACACCAGTTCTTGAAACATCCAGGCCGTAATGGGTACCGCGAGAGGCGATTTTATCAATCTCGTCTATATAGATGATTCCATATTGAGCCCACTGGATATCGCCGTTGGCCTCGCGAACGAGGTTACGGACCAGGTCCTCTACATCGCCGCCCACATATCCCGTCTCACTGAATTTGGTGGCATCCCCCTTGACGAAAGGAACCCCGAGCTTATTGGCGATCAGCTTGACCAGATAGGTCTTGCCGACTCCAGTAGAGCCAAGCATGATGATATTATTCTTTATGTTTCCCACGTCCTGGAACTGGTGAAACCGCTCCCCGCTCCGCAGTAACTGAATCCGGTGGTAGTGGGTGCACACCTTTGTGGCCAGGACTTCTTTGGCATCGTCCTGCTTGATAACGTATTGGTCAAGGAATTCCTTAAGTTCCCGAGGGCGAAGATCAAAATTGATATTCCTGTCAGGTGGCCGGTGATTTGATGATGGCTGGTAGTCGCCGGTTTCCTCCTGGCCTGTTTCTCTGGGAAAAATTGGGACTCCGAGAACGCGCCCCCCGTATTTCTTCTGCAAAAAATCATTTAACTCTTTTTCTAACTCTTTCTTAGTTGGAACTTTTTCGTCTCTCATGCGCCTTATCACCACGCTATCGATCTCCTCAGCGAGATTCCGATAGAATTTATTTTCCTTTTTTTCATTACTATGATAACATATCAACAATCTGGAATCAATTGCACTTCTTGTCCATAGCTGCTGCACTCTATTCTCTTTTGCTCACTTCTTTTTTGTGCTCCTATATGACATTCGGTTTTTGACGATTTTGTCTGTAACCGTAACATTCAATCCTTCTGGAAAGGGAAAAAAAAGAAGCCTTGGCGGACTTTTCGAACATGCATTGCAGGCTCTGCCGTAAGGGAATTTCCCCTTGAGATTATATTGAAAGTTATGTTGTTTAGATATCCATTAAGCGTAAATTTTGTGCTATAATATAATATGAGCAGATGCTTCTGGTATCTCATCGATACTATGGATCGCAGATTGTAACGGACAGGAGAGAGTGAGGAGAGAGAGGCAGGAAGCGTGCTCCCTTCTCTATAAGCTGACAGGTATGATGGTTGTTGCTACATGCAGAATAGAGCTCTATATCCCTGAATCCAACTCCCTCAAGGCAAAGAGAAAGGTTATCAAAAGCCTGAAGGATCAGGTGAGAAACAGGTTCAATGTGGCTATTGCAGAAATCGAGTTCCAGGATTTATGGCAGCGGTCAATCCTGGGAATTGTCACTCTCAGTAATGATAGAAAACAAGTAGATATAACCTTAGCTAAGGTAGTTTCATTCGTGGAACATACGGATCTGGCCATTGTTGGACATTATGAAATAGAAGTCTGGTGAGTGTTCATTTACCCATTTATACATATCATGGAAATTCCTGGAAAGCGGGGAGTCAGGGCACATGAAGGCCGGATCTTTCGTGTTTTGAGGCCGGTCACTATCCGCTCCGAGGTGAATATACACCGTCGAGGGTAAGGAAGTACACACCAGAAAGAGGAGGAGAGAGAATGCTTGAGTATAAACGCACAGACAGAGTTGGACAACTTATCCGAGAGATAATCTCTTCCATTCTCCTTGAGGAGACCAACGACCCGAGGATCCAGTTCGTAAGCATTACGCGGGTGGAGGTGAGCGAGGACTTTAAACATGCCAAGGTTTTCTTCAGCGCACTTGGATCTGAAGAGAAAAAAGAGGAAGCCTTCGAGGGGCTGAGAAGCGCCCAGCGGTTTATTCAGAGAAATCTGGGCAGAAAACTCCGCTTGCGCTATACGCCGGAAATTGCCTTCAAGATCGATGAATCATTTGAGCGGGGAATGCATATCTACGAGTTACTGGGAGAAATAAAAAATGAGGAAAAGCTGAAGAATGAAGAGTAAAAATGACCGCTATCATTAACGAAGTAGCAGGATGGATCAGAAAATATCGTTCTTTCGTGATTACATCACACGAGGCGGGTGACGGGGATTCAATCGGTTCACAGATCGCCATGGCTTTTGTTCTGCAAGCTATGAAAAAGGATGCTCTGATCTTGAACAAAGATCCCGTGCCTGAGATATACGATTTCCTTCCCGGAGCGGAAAAAATCAGGACCAGCCCAAACAGAAAGCTCGAAGAGTTTGAGGCAGGTATTTATCTCGATTGCGGATCCACCGAGAGAACAGGGCTGACGATCCCCGATACGGTCCCATGCCTCAATATTGACCATCACCTCAATAATGACCGGTTTTGTGAATTGAACTGGGTGGATGCAGGTATGTCTTCAACGGCTGAAATGGTTTATCTTTTGGCGGATGCTCTGTCCATTCCTCCGGATACATCTATCGGAAGTAACCTCTATACCGGTATCTTGACCGATACCGGATGTTTCACCTATAACAGCACTTCCCCGCGATGCTTGCGGATAGCAGCCGCCCTGGTGGAAGCGGGGGTGCAGCCGTCCCAGATTTCAAGCCAGATTTATGGCAGGAAGAAGCCGGGACAGCTTCTTATCCTGGGGGCCGCACTCTCGAATTTAACTATGAGTGAGGACCAGAAAATTGCCACGATCCTTTTGAAGGGAGAAGCCTTTGAAAGGCATGGAGCGACATTTGCCGATGCTGAAGGAATCGTTAACTATCCCCTTACGATTGCTTCGGTTGAGGTATCCCTGCTGTTCAAGGAGATGTCGGAAGGTTTTTTCAAAGTCAGCTTTCGGTCCAGGAAGAAGGTTAACGTAGCCGCGATTGCGGAACATTTTGGAGGAGGCGGACATCGTAATGCTGCCGGAGCCAAAATAAAGGGAAATTTTACCTTAATCTTGGAGCAGATATCAAAAGCGATTCACCAGCAGTTGGCAAATCCACTGCCGTGAAGACAAAACAAGGATTATGGAAAAATTTTTCAATCCATATTCAAATTTTTCCTGATCTTTGATATAATAAGACTTCACAAAAGCTGATGAATGATCTACCTTAACTATCAAAGGAAGGGGGAGACCACGATAAAAAAGGAAATTATGGTTGGTACAGAAATCGATGCTTATTGCACTAAGTGCCGGTTGATCTTAAATCATGTGGTAGCAGCCATGGTAGGAACGCGGCCCAAAAAGGTGGAGTGCCTTACCTGCCACAGCCAGCATGTTTATCGGGCCAGCGAGCCGGGCAGCCGGGTCAGGGCAGCCTCAGCAGGAACTTCGGCCGTTTCCAAACAGGAAAAAGAACAGGAAAAGAAACGGGCCAAGTTGAAGCGCATGCAGGAAAAAGAGAAAGAACTCTGGAGAGAAACCCTGGCCAAGAAGGATCTGTCTTCCGCCAAGCCCTATACCATGGCAGACTCATATGAGCTTGAGGATGTAATCAACCACAACAGATTCGGTATGGGAATTGTAACCCATTTAATTACCCCTCAAAAAATGGAAGTCCTGTTTGAAGACGGGTACAGATGCATGGTTTGCAATTTTACACAATAGCTCCACGGTGTATGTAGTTATTAAGGGCTTGAGGATAAGGGCGGCAGGGCTTTTTCAGCCTCCTGGCCTTTACCCAAGCCCTTTTTGTTGATAGCCCACCAGGATAGATGAGGCCGCTTGTCGAGGATTACTCAAAGAGTTACAAAACCATATTCGCTCTTATGTATAAGACAACAAACCAAAGGATTCAAATTCCGTCATTCCCGCGAAGGCGGGAATCCAGAAACCCTGGTATACTGGATTCCCGCCTTCGCGGGAATGACAAAGAACAGTTGTGATGTCTACTATATATGAGCGACCATATTAAAGAATGTAGAGACATTGGCCAGCCAAGGCAAACCCGAACTCATCCCAAGGACAGGGAAAAATGAACAGCAGCGGCCAAAAAAGCCTATCCTTCATCGAAGATCCCGCCCTATCCTACGGCGATCCGGGTGACGGGAATATGCTCATCTTCGGAGAAAATCTCACCTGTCTCAGGGCATTGGAGCAGGACTTTGCAGGAAAAATCAAGTGCATTTATATCGATCCGCCCTTTAATACCGGACAAAGTCTTGGCCACTATGATGACGAACTGGAGCATTCTCTTTGGCTCAGCATGATGCGGGACCGGCTTTTGGTACTCCACGGCTTGCTGGCAGAAACAGGGCTCTTATGGGTCCATCTTGACAGCACTGAAGTTCATTACTGCAAGGTCCTGATGGACGAGGTCTTTGGCCGCAGGAATTTCGTTGCCCACGTTACCTACGAGCGATCAGGGAGCGCCGGGCTTGGGCAGGGAGGGTTCCTGGTCAATACAGCCGAATATATCCTGCTCTATAAAAAGGGCACGCTCTGGCTAGGGGGCGATATACAGGCATATACTCCCCTGGATTATAAGGTGATGAGAAGATACAATAAGGTCCTCGTTTCCGAGGGGGAAAAAAGGCTCGCCCGGGAGTTTAAATCTAAATCGAATGGCCTTCCGGTCAGGGTTTACCTGCATACGGACTTTTCCATACAGACCGTATCTCTTCGGAATTACCGAGTGCGAAAAGAGGAGATTCAGGCAGAATTCATCCGACATTTCGATAAACTCTTTCGCACTACCAATCCTCAA
This sequence comes from bacterium, assembly GCA_040752695.1. GTDB lineage: Bacteria > SZUA-182 > SZUA-182 > DTGQ01 > DTGQ01 > DTGQ01. The sequence goes on along the minus strand of JBFMGO010000036.1, from coordinate 27,847 downwards.
AAGGAAAATGTCTTCCAGAATGAGCTTATTTCCGGTATGAGTCCAAAATCCCTCTACACCGTGGACTATGTACCCAGTCGGGGAAAATACAAGGATAAGCGCATAACTTTGTACTACTATAATGCCGAACTGTTCGCCTGGTTGAGAGAGAGCGCTGTCTTAAAGGAAAACCGGATACTCAAGGCAAATAAACTCACCGATATCTGGGTTCATGCCGATATCCCCAAAGCTGACCTGGCCAATGAGGGTGGCATCGGCTTCCAGCGAGGGAAAAAGCCAGAACAGCTTATCCGCCGTATCCTGGAGATCTCGACCACACAAGGGGACTGGGTCCTGGATGCCTTTGCGGGCAGCGGCACCACAGGCGCTGTTGCCCAGAAGATGGGTCGTCGCTGGATCATGTGTGAACTCGGCCAGCACTGCCATACGCACATCATCCCGCGCCTTCGGAAGGTCATCGACGGGACCGACCAGAGCGGTATTTCCGAGGCCGTAGGATGGAAGGGCGGTGGCGGTTTTCGTTACTGGCGGTTAGCTGAATAAGAGCTCTTTTTTTGTTTTCCAATTGCCTATGTTACATGAAGGCTTTCTTCTTTAAACAGTGACTTCAACAAATTATCTGAAGTCAGGAAAATACATTCATCATTTTTTAAAGTTAAGGCGGATGCTAACTGCAAAGAATCCAATGTCCTCAATCCCTTATGACCATATTTCATGAGTAGCTTTGATGCTGCCTCAAGAGTCTCGAACTGTATCTTTATCCATTGGAAGTTATGATAATCATCCTGGAAATACGAAATAACTTCTATAGCAACCTTCTCGTTAATCTCGCCTTTCCTAACCTTTTTCCAGATAGCGGAACGAAACTCCAAAATGGCGATATCTGATAAAAATATCTCTTCAACGTCACTTAAAAGAGCATCCTCTATTGCATCGGAACCTATTTCATGATGGTATAGCTTCAAGAGGGAAGATGTATCTAAAAATGCTCTCATATCTCGCTCCGTCGCTCTTCTAAAATCGCATCACTTAATGATCCCTGGTAATCTTTTAGTAATTCTCTGGCCTTGCTGAATGAAAATTTCCCTAAATCGAGTTTTTTCGGTGTAGGTATTTCAACATCTTCCAAGAATGTAACAATAACCTCGACTGGCTTGGTTGCCTTCACCTTTTCCTGCAAAATTATTTTACCATTCTCATACATCCCTTTAACGGCTAACATGAAAACCTCTCATCCCTTTTTCCTCCTCAGGATTCATCAGGCATTATGTGCGATAGGCAATGCATCACCCATCATGCCTGTACCATGCAGCAGGCTATCATCTGAAATTATAATGCTTTCTGACCGGCTCCTTGATGTCCCAGGTACAGGACAAGCCATCGGGAAAGGTAACAAAATCCCCTTTGCCAAACTCCACCTTTTTCCCATCTTTTGTCTCAACCACAACTTTCCCTTCCAAAAGATAGCACTCTTCGGTACCATCATAATGCCAGTCAAAACGGGATACTTCCTTTTCCCATATAGGCCAGGAAAAAACATCCCTTTTTGTCAGTTCTTCCTGGTTCAGCTTATCGACTTTGATATCATTCATCTTTTCCATAATTTTTTCTCCTCTGGTTACTGGTTGGCTTTCTCTGACTATAGTATAAGAGGAGTAATAAATCAATCTGCTATTTTAACTATCTATACTTTTGCACTTTTGTCATTCCCGCGAAGGCAGGAATCTAGAAGCCCTTGAAAAGCCTGGATTCCCGCCTTCGCGGGAATGACAGGCAGTCATTGCAAAACTATCAACATTTCAAGCAGTTAATAAAAAATGCAAAGGTATAGTTATTAAAATTATAAACTGGGTTATGCAGTTGCCTCAACCATATGCAAGATATAGTATATCTGACATTATAAGTGATTATCAGGGAAGATTACCATATTTCGCCCACTTTTTTTTACTGTCTTTCTATTATGGAATCTACGCGCCACAAAGGATATTTTCCCCCCTTGACAATCGGATATATTTGTTAGAGGATAATGAAATAAGGAAAACGGAAAAGAAACAAAAAAAGGAGAACGGCTATGATCCTGATGGGACACCGGGGGGCTGCTGCGCTTGAGCCTGAAAATACCTTACGTTCGATCAACCTGGCCCTGGAGTTGGGGGTCGATGCGGTAGAAATCGATGTCCATCTGACCAGGGACAGGGAACTTGCGGTTATCCACGATTCAACGCTCGACCGAACCACCGATGGAACCGGCCCGGTCAGCGGCTACACCCTTTCAGAGATAAAACAATTCGATGCAGGCAAGGGAGAGCGCATACCCAGCCTGCAGGAAGTAATTGATCATGTCCGCTCAAGGGCCATGCTGGTAGTTGAGCTGAAAGAGGAAGGCACCGAGGAGGGAGTAGTCGACCTGATCAGAAAAAGTGAGCTTTTTGACAGCGTCTTTGTCATTTCCTTTTGGCACATGCTGGTCAAAAGAGTCAAGGAGATGGAAAGCCGCATCAAAACAGGTGTGCTTCTGGTCGGGTGTCCGGTGGATGCCTGCCTTGCCAGACAGGTATCCGCCGAGGCATTGGTCATGAACTATGCCTTTGTCAATAAGGAACTGGTCGAGGCAGCCCACAGGGAAAAAGTAAAGGTTTTCGTTTGGAATATTGATCACCCTGCCCTGCTGAAACCATATGTCGAAATGCAGGTTGACGGCATCGGGAGCAATGACCCCGGCATGCTGGTCAACTACTTCATGAGAAGGTGAGATAAGGCAGGATTCACAAAAGCCGGTTAATCAATGGCCGAATATCCAGGCCAGCTTCCAGCATCCCGTCAGCAGCCGGAATCCAGCTTCCGGCATCCCCATATCCGGCATCCAGCATCTGATTCTTCAATCCCCCCTCACCCGAAGCCCTCTCCCCAAAGGGACGAGGGAGAAAAGACGTCCAAGTCCGGAGCAGCCCGACATCCAAGACCGGGGTGTCCAGTCCCCGTGCCCGCCGGCTTGCGGCCTTCCCCATTATCCAGGGCTAACATTTTCTCCCGGGCAGCGACGATTTTCCCCCTCATTACTACCTTCACTGCCGAAACATTTTTCTATTGCAGGGAGGTAGACATGAAAAGTGGTTCCGCCTCCTGGCTTGGACTCGACGCTTATGTATCCTTCATGCCTTTTGACAATAGCATAGCTTATGGCCAAGCCAAAGCCGCTTCCCTTTTGCTTGGTGGTGAAATACGGATCGAATATCTTTTGAAGATTTTCCTCCCTGATACCGATCCCGTAATCTTTCACCGATACCCTGGTGTATTTCCCCTTTTTGAGGGGAAGATCGTCCTCTGCCTTGACTATGACATTTTCGGCGCGTATTTCAATGAGCCCGGCCCCGGCCATGGCCTGATCGGCATTCATAATCAGATTCCTGATGACCTGGCCGATCTGTCCCTCATCAATTTCAGAACACCACAGATCGTCCCGGAGTGAAAACTCACACCTCGTTTTAGAGCCGCTCAAGGTAGAAGCGGCTATCTCTTTGATCAATTTCGAAAGGGAAACTGCTCTCTTGACTGGTATGGCAGGCCTGGCAAAGGTAAATAGCTGCTGCGTTAAATCTCTGGCCTGCCAGGCTGCTTTTCTGGTTTCTTCCAGTATGGCCAAAAGGTCATATCCTGGCTGGCCATACGTCCTGACCAAAGACAAATTGCCGATAATTACAGCCAAAAGGTTATTGAAGTCATGGGCAATGCCGCCAGCGAGAAGACCAAGGGATTCGAGTTTCTGGTTCTTCTGCACCTCTTCCTGCTGTCTTTTGTGTTCGGTGAGATTGTGAACAATTGCCATCACCATGGTTTTGTCGTGACATCGGACGGGACTGGCGGAAATTCCCACCTCACTGGTTTTACGGTTCGTACCGATAAATTTTGTTTCATGGAATGAGATATATTTGCCAGCCTGACACAACCTGCATCTTTGGGCACTGATTTCTTTCAACTCCGGGACAACGATAGAAATGTAGGATTTTCCGATAAGTTCTTCAATATCACAGCCGATAATTTCCGCCGCAGCCTCATTGGTAAACTGAATGATTTCCTCATCAATAATAATTATTCCATCCTTAGTCTGTTCGATCAGGCTGGAATAATTATTTTTTTTAAGCTCACACACTGATTTCTCCATTCGCTTGCATTTTGTAATATCCCCGGCCCGGACAAGCCGGAACCAATATCAGCCAACAACAACCGGCAGAAAAAACAAGCTGGGGGTCAGTATTTTATAGTATATCGCTCGGTATAAGCTCTGGTTTTCAAGGACAACTTTTTGGCCCAGGTAGCTGTTTTAAAAAATGGCGGGAATGTCCTTGGGAGTGATTTTTGATAGGGGCTGCTCTAAAAGAGGAGAAATCAACTGCAAGAGTTCGATAGGGGATTTCCCCTTACCTCGCACAGCCTTTTACTGAATTCTTCGATATCATAAGGCTTGGTAATTACTCCACTGAAGCCGTATTTTCTGTAATCAGCCATAATGGGATCATTGGAATACCCGCTTGAAACAATCGCTTTCACGAAAGGGTCTATTTTCCGCAGTTCCTGAATAACCTCCTTGCCACCGATACCACCAGGTATGGTTAAGTCCAGGATAACTGCATCAAAGGGATTCCCTGACTCGCGGGCTTTTTTATAAAGCTCTATAGCTTCTTCCCCATCGGCTGAAAATGCAACCTGATAGCCAAGAAAGACGAGTATCTCACCGGTAATGTTTCTGACATATTCCTGATCGTCCATAACCAATATTCTGCCCTGGCAAAAATAGAGTTCTTTCTTTTCACTTTCTTTTCCCTGCTCTTTCTCCGAAGCTGGTAGATAAATATGAAAGGTGGTTCCAACCCCCTTTTGAGATTCGCAGGTAATATAGCCCTCATGCCTTTTCACAATTGAGAATACTGCCGCTAATCCCAGGCCGGTTCCGTCCTTCTTGGTAGTAAAATAAGGATCAAATATATGTGTAAGGTTTTCTTCAGGGATTCCGACTCCCCCGTCTTTCAGTGATATCCTGAGATATCGTCCTTCCTTCAAGGGGATCGTATCCTGTGCTCCGATGGTTACATTCTCGGCAAAAATTCTTATTACTCCCCCGCAGGGCATAGCCTGTTTGGCATTGATAGCCAGGTTATGCAAAACTTGGCTGATCTGATCCTCATCGATTTCGACCGGCCAAAGGGCATCGGGTATCTGCAATTCGCTTTTCACGTTAGAGCCTCTGAGGACAAAAGTTACTGTATCCTCTATTAACTCTGAGATTGAAGCAAGTTTCTTTATCGGCGCACCGCCCCTGGCAAAGGTTAACAACTGCTGAGTCAGGCTCTTGGCTTGCGAAAGCGATTTTTCCATCTGAGCCAGCAATTGGGCCGCTTTGCTTTCCGGGTCTATATAGCATTTAGCCAAGGAGAGATTTCCAACAACGGCTGTTAAGACATTGTTAAAATCGTGAGCAATACCACCAGCCAGAATACCTATGGATTCAAGCCGTTCTAATTTTTGTAATTCCTTCTCGCTTCGAATCAAAGCCTCCTCAGATTTTTTCCGCTCGATAGCATACCGAATGGAACGTTCAAGGAGCGATGAGTTAAACTCTCCTTTGGTGAGGTAATCCGCTGCTCCCGCTTTCATCACTTCTATATCGATTTCATACCCTCCGTGGCCGGTAAGAAATATGACAGGGCTGTGGCAGCAGCCTTTCCTGACAGCTTCCTGCATAAGTTCCAGCCCGGTACGCTGATCGAGCCGGTAATCGAGGAGATAAACCTCATGTCTATTTTCCTGCATGGCCAAAAGGGCAGCCTCGTAGGTTGAAACCCATGCAAGATCGTACCGCCTGCCCGGAATGCTGGCCAGCATCTGTCTGATGAGAATATAATCATCCTCATCATCTTCAATAAGCAAAACATGTATTGACAAAGGGAAAGTGCCCATTATTATCCTTCTTGTATGTCTGGCAGTTCCACGATCTCAAACCAGTACCTGCTCAGGGTTTTTATGATCTCCACCAATCCCTGGAAGGACATTGGCTTAGTGATGAATGAATTGGCGCCCATCTCATAGCTGCGCACTATTTCCTCCTCCCGTTCAGAGGTAGTCAGGATAATGACAGGAATCTTTCTAAGACCGGAATCGGCTTTTATCTCCCTGAGGGCCTCACGGCCATCTTTTCTTGGCATATTCAAATCAAGCAAAATCAGTCCCGGAGATGGAAAAGCAGCGATATCGCCATATTTGCCGCGATGATAAAGGTAATCCATCAATTCTTCGCCATCCTCGACAAAGTAAAGGCTATTGGCAATCCGTCCGGCGGTAAAGGCATTTTTTACCAAAAGGCAATCATCCTGATCATCATCAGCCATCAATATCGAAGGATTCGCCATCCTGTCTATCATCATACCTCTATACCTCTTCCTCTTTGAACTGTTTCACAGGCAGGGTAATCATAAAGGTCGATCCTTTCCCCTGCGTGCTTCTGGCGGTAATAGTTCCGCCGTGACGTTCCACGATCTTTCTGCAAATGGCCAGCCCCATACCTGTCCCTTCATAGCCGCTGCTGCGGCCGTGCAATCGCTGGAAAGGAATAAAGAGGCGATCGAGATATTTTTCGTCAAAGCCGATGCCATTGTCCTGGATAAAAATCCGGTATTGGGCTGATGAATGGTTTTTCTGCCCATAGATCCTGATAAGCGGTTTTTCCCGGCCGTGGAATTTTAAGGCATTGCAGATAAGGTTCTGGAAGAGCTGGCGCATTTGATTCGGGTCAGCTTCCAGGTCTGCCAGGTCCTCGATCCTGACCCTGCCGCCGGTTTCTCTCACTCTCGTTTCCAGATCAGCGACCACTTCCCGGGCCAGGCCCGTCAAAGATATCGTGGAAAAAGGTTCGGCCATGGTGGTGACCCTGGAATAGCTGAGCAGTGCCCGGATAAGGGCCTGCATCCTTTTCGCTGCGCTCTGCATTCTCTCCAGGTAATCGCGGCCTTCAGCTCCGAGATGGTCGAAGTATTTGACTTTCAACTGGTCCCCGAAAGACTGGATCTTACGAAGCGGCTCTTGCAGATCGTGAGAAGCTGCAAAGGCAAAGTCCTGAAGCTCCTGATTGCTCTTCTCAAGTTTGGCCATATACGTCTTCAGCTTCTTCTCGGCGCGCCTCAATTCATCAATATCACGGCCCGCAGCAAAAGTGCCTTGAACCTCGTCAACTTCACCCCCAAAGAGGCTGACATTGCAGCAGGGGACTTCGGCATTCCGGCCTTGGGTGTGGCGGGGGGCGGGAGGATAATCCATACCAGATCTGCCAGAGCCTTCCGGGAAGGATTTCCCGTATCCCTCACACGCTTTCTCAGGCGCGGTGAAAATACCGGAATTCTCAATCATTTTCCATTCTTCATCCCGCTTGACCAGGGTTAGCCGGTGACTGCTGACAATATCGATTATTTTGGCTGCACTCCATCTATCGAGAGGATAACAGCACAGAGCGGTCATTCGGCATTGATCAACGATCCTGCTCATTTCCTTTTCATAGTCTGTGAATTCAGGCCGGTCTTGTTCGTCAAGGCTGGCTGCATCCTGGACAAATCTCAAACCATGATAACCGCCGGTTGCGGCCTGCCCGATCTTTCCACCTAACTCCCCAAGCAGCCTGTCGACCGCACCTTGCGGGTTAACCTTCTCCCCTTCCTGATACCAGCGGCCAGGGGAAATAATCTCAATCCGGCCTTCTTTTACATATTCATTAAAATCCGGCCAGATCCTTTGTATTGCCTGTTGGATCGCGCGTTCACGACAAGGGTCCGCGACGAACCAGAGGCAGAGTTCCTTATGTTCTATACCGGCTTTGAAATATGGTATAAGAATATCGGTCAGATCTTCCTCGGTTCGATAAAATTGGCACAAATGCGTACCCTGGTGAATTTCCCTGATAGCATAATCTATACCTGATGTCTTGAGATGACCCTGCATTTTACTGCTCAAGACAATTTCCTGATCCGTGGTTTTCATGTTTCGATTTTAACTAAATGAAGTAATAACGTAACCTCTTTTTGAGATTAATTATATAACCAACCTGATTGAAAAACAACTAGTTTTTATCATACCCATATTGAAAAATTGACCGGATTATGGCAAACTAGCTCATAGAGAGATTTTAAAAAAAATAAACATATTAATAAAAATAAAAGTGATTGCCCACCTTTTCTGTCATCATATTGCCAGAATTGAAAACACTTGCCGTCAGGATGGCTGACAGGCAGGAACAGATTATGAAAATCAGGATATGAAAATCCAGGGGATAAAATCAGGGTATGAGAATCAGCACGAAATTAAAGCTTGCCGCATCGGTGCCTGCGCTCATGGCGCTCGCTATCGGCCTCGTCTTCCATATCTCCTATCGAGTGATGGAAAAGATGCAGCAGAAAAGTAAGATAGTTCTACAAATCATGAACGGTGCGAATGAGCTCAACAGCCTGGCCCTTTCCACTACGCTCTATCATGAAGACCAGATGAGGGCGCAATTCCTGACAGAGCACGATACGGTAACCGGGCTTATCGCAACCTTAAGGCTCAGCGACAGCGGGCAGCGGCAGCTTTTGGAAAACATTCGCCGTAGCAGCGAATCGATGAAAGACCTGTTCCTCGAACTGGTCTCCACCTATGAAATCCCTGGTCCGGTGGAGAATACTGCATCGCTCAAAGGTGCAAAGGAGGAGGCACTGGCAGGCCGTGTCCTTGCCCTGCCGCGTGAAATCACTAAAGATGCGCTCCGCCTTGAAAGCCTGATCGATGATGAGATAACCACGACACAGAGAAGAACCGCTGCATTTGTTTTCTTTCTTATCGTTATCATAACCTTACCTCTCACTGCTGTTCTTATCCATATGATGAAAAATATCAGTACATCTCTGGCAACACTCAGTAAAGGAGTCAAGATCATCACCGCCGGCAATTTGACCCATCACACCGGTATAGCAGCAGGCGATGAAATCGGGGAACTCTCCAGGGCTTTTGACCTTATGACGGAGCAATTACAAGCTACCACGGTTTCGAGGAATGCGTTGAGCAAAGAAGTAGAGGAGCGCAAGCGAGCGGAGGAGTATCTTTACAAAGAAAGCCGCGAGACGGAGTTTGCAAACAGGGTTCTTCAGGTATTTGTCAAAGAGGCAGGTGATGAGCTGTACGGCAAGATACTTGACATCGTGCTCGAGAGAATGGAAAGCGAGTATGGCGTGTTTGGCTATGTTGATGAAAATGGTGATTTAATCTGTCCGACCATGTCAAAGATATTTGACCAGTGCGATATGGCGCAAAAGTGCATCTGTTATCCGGCAGCCACATGGAAGGGGCTGTGGGGCCGTGCGCTATTGGAAAAAAGAACCCTCTACTCCAACGAGCCAGCCGTGGTCCCAGACGGTCATGTGCCCATCCGGCGCAACCTGGCAGCACCGATACTGTTTCAGGGCACGGTGATCGGGCTGCTCAACCTGGCAAACAAGGAAACCGACTATACCGAGAAAGACCGGGAGTTTATCGAAGCGATCGCAAACCGGATAGCACCGGTCCTCTATGCACAGATTCAAAAAGAGATGCGGGAAAACGAACGCAGGCGGGCGGAAGAGGCACTGAGAGAGAGCCGGGAGGACCTGAACCGTGCCCAGGCCGTAGCTCAAACCGGGAGCTGGCGATTGGATGTCCGGCGAAACGTGCTGCTGTGGTCCGACGAGAACCACCGGATTTTCGGTATCCCCAGGGGAATGCCCATGACCTATGAGGCGTTCCTGGCCATTGTTCACCCGGAAGACCGACAATACGTTGACGAGAAGTGGATGGCAGGACTTCGCGGCGAACCGTACGATATCGAGCACCGCCTCGTCGTCGGTGACACCATCAAATGGGTGCGCGAGCGGGCCGAACTGGAATTTGATGCGGATGGAGTGCTCAAGGGCGGATTCGGCACGACCCAGGACATCACCGGAAAGAAGCGGGCGGAAGAGGCACTGAGAGAGAGCGAAGAGCGCTACCGGAGACTGTTCACGAACATGACCGAAGGTTTTGCCCTTGGCGAGGCTTTGTTCGGGGAAGACGGCGTTCCAAAGGATTACCGTTTCCTTGAGCTCAACGATGCCTTCGAGCACCAATCCGGCCTGAAGCGGGAGGCAGTAGTGGCAAGACCTATGACCGAAGTGCTCCCCAACCTGGAGCGCTCCTGGATCGATACTTTCTGCAACGTTGCCCTGACCGGCAAGGCAGTCAGGTTCGAGAACTATAGCAGGGACACCAACAGGCACTACGATGTATTCTGCTACAGGCCGGATGAGGGCAGGTTCGCAATTATCTTCAGGGACATCACCCGGCAGAAGCAGGCCGAGAAAGAGCTGCACCAGGCCTTGCAGGCCAAAGAGGAAACTCTGGCTCTGCTCGATGCCATTTTTGACTCCGCACCCATTGGTCTCGGGTTCTATGACAAGAACCTGCGCTTTGTCCGGCTGAACCAGGCCCTGGCAGACATCAATGGCCTGCCCATCCACGAACACTTGGGCAAGACCGTAGATGAGATTGTACCCGACGTCTGCGCTGCCAGCGAACTGATCGCCAAATGGCGGCGCATCCTGGAAACCGGCCAGCCGATGATCAACGTCGAAATCAGTGGCTCGACTCCGGCCCATCCGGGCGAAATACACCATTGGGTGGACAATTGGTATCCGGTGACGGTGCGCGGACAGATCATTGGCCTTGCTGTCACCGTCAGCGACATCACCGGCCGCAAGCAGGCCGAGGAGCAGATCAAAAGATCGCTGAGAGAAAAAGAGGTGCTTCTTAAAGAAATACATCACCGCGTCAAGAACAATCTCCAGATCATCCATAGCATGCTCAATCTCCAGTTGCCTTATATCAGGGATGAACAGGCTATCGCGACCTTCAAGGAGAGCCAAAACCGGATTTACACCATGGCTCTCATTCATGAAAAATTATACCAGTCCAGGTCGCTGGCCAGAGTTGACGTTGCCGAATATATACGAAGTCTTGTAACCAGCCTGTTCCTTTCCTACGGGGTGAGCGAGAGGACCGTAAGACCGGATATAAAGGTCGAAAACGTCACGATCGGTATTGATACGGTAATCCCCTGCGCCCTGATCATCAATGAGCTTGTCTCGAATTCGCTGAAGTATGCCTTTTTGGATTCCCCTCAGCGTACAGGCAGGATGGGTGAAATCCGCATTGACCTGCGCCGGGCAGGCGGCAATAAATACCTGCTGACCGTCGGCGACAATGGTGTAGGACTGCCAGAGGGCCTTGAGATAGAGAAGTGCGAATCACTGGGACTGAGATTGGTACATGTGCTGGTAAAACAGCTTAAAGGCACCTTGCAGCTCGGTCATCCCGATAAAGGAGGGGGGACCGAATTTACCATTACCTTTGAGACATCCTTCGATACATCTGAGACATCCTTCGATACATCGAAAGAAGAAAGGAGGCTGGCCTGATGTCTGAAGCAAGGATACTGATTGTTGAAGACGAAGGCATTGAAGCCCTTGACATACAGCATAGGCTGATAAGCCTGGGGTATCCTGCCCCTGATATTGCCCTTTCCGGTGAGGAAGGTATCCAAAAAGCAGAAGAAATGTGTCCTGATCTGGTGTTGATGGACATCATGCTGCATGGTGAAATCGATGGCGTAATAGCCGCCGAAAAGATCCAGACCAGCTTGGATATTCCGATTATCTACCTTACCGCTTATGCGGACGAAAATACCCTGCAGCGTGCAAAAGTAACAGAGCCATACGGCTATATACTCAAGCCTTTCAAGGAAAGGGAATTACATATAACCATCGATATGGCCCTGTACAAACACCGAATGGAAAGGAAATTAAAAGAGAGTGAAAAGTGGCTGGCAACAACGCTCAGAAGCATCGGAGACGCTGTGATCGCCACCGATAAAAACGGCCTGATAACGTTCATGAATGCAGTTGCCGAGGTCTTGACAGGATGGAAGCAGGAAGAGGTCTTCCAAAAACGGCTGACAGAGGCATTCAACATCGTAAACAGGGACACGCATAAGCCCGTAGAGAATCCGATAACAAGGATAATAGGCGAGGGCACCATTGTCGGTCTGGATGACCATACCATACTTATAGCCAAAGACGGTACGGAAATACCGATAGATGACAGCGTTGCACCCATCAAGGATGATAGGGGGAACATAAGCGGCCAGATTCTGGTCTTTCGTGATATAACCGAGCGCAAGAAGGCTATGGAAGAAATCTACAGATACCGGAACGAGCTGGAAGTGCGGGTTAAGGAGCGAACTGCCGAACTTGAAAGAGCGAACCAGGACCTCAATGCCTATGCAACCATGCTTGAGCGATTGAATAAAGAGCTTCAGGAATTTGCCTTCGTCGCCTCCCACGATCTCAAGGAGCCCTTGCGGAAAATTACGACCTTCGGTGAATTGCTGAAAACCAGCTACCATGATTCCCTCGGAGCACAAGGGCAGGACTACCTGGAGCGGATGACCAGGTCAGCAGAGCGAATGAATAACCTGATCGGGGCACTTCTTGACTATTCCCGTCTAGGGAGGAGGCCGAATCCGTTCCAACTGAGGGACCTGGCTCACGTTGCAAGGGAAGCGGCCAGTGATCTTGATCTTGCCGTCGCGCAGGCAGGAGCGCTCATAGAAATCGATGAACTCCCCATGGCTTGGATTAATCCGCACAAGATGCGACAGCTCTTTCAGAATCTCTTGAGCAATGCCATAAAGTACCGCCGGCAGGACGAGAAGCTGACGGTAAAGATCTACGGGCATACCGAAGGCAGCCTGTGCCATATTTTTGTTGAAGATAATGGCATGGGTTTTGAGGAACGGTATCTCGACAAAATATTCCGCCCTTTCCAGAGGTTGCAGAGCCGGAGCCAGGCCGAGGGAACAGGGATGGGGCTTTACATCTGCCAAAAAATTGCCGAACATCATGGCGGGACCATTACAGCAAAAAGTACACCGGGCAAAGGCTCGACGTTCATTATTACGCTTCCTTTGAGGCAGAGCGAAGAAGATGCGCACGAATGAGGCAGCCGATAATTCAACCGTTCCCCTTTACGAACGAAAAGAAAGGTGATATTATAGCTTATTGCCTTGATTCTTTTACTTTACTCTCTAAAATCTTTTCATTGATGGAGGATCGATCAGATGGAAAAGAAAGACTTAGAAAAAATGCCCATATCTAAGTTAAGAGACGAGGCCCTCAAGCACAAGGATCAGATTTCCGGCACAATCCATGAGATGGAAAAGGATCAACTGATTAAAGTCCTCATGGACGTTCTGGGAATCAAAGAAGAAGAGGCCGCGGCCACAGCGAAAGCGAAAAAGAAAAAGGTATTACAGGCCAAGGGATCGCTGAAACAGGAAATGAGAGCCAGACAAAAAGATAAGGGCGAAGCCCTCAAAGAAAAAGACAAGGATAAGGTGAAACGGCTGCGAAGAAAGATCAAGTATCTCAAACGAAAGATCAAGCGTGCAACTAAGGCTGCCTAAGCATTCATTTCTCATTGCTCCCTCTAAGGACTGCCTTTGACTGGCCGTTTCTCACCGCTTTGCCGATAAAATCAGTCCAGGAACGTTCAGCATTCGGGATTTTTCCCGAATGCTGAGCCTCTTTCTACAAAAAAGTTTAGCTGCAAAAAAGTTTAGCTGCAAAAAAGTTTAGCCATGATGACCTCTATCACCGCAGCCGCTTCAAAACCCTCCAATCAATAACCGGCAAATTCCCTTGACGTGCATTGAGCATCTATTTCCACGACCTTACAGCCTGCAAGGTCGTGGCCTATCCACCCCTTTTTCTCATTCCCTTCTGTGCAGCGGTAATACGCTGTCAGGCGATTTCTCGAAAGGAACATTTAACAATTTTTAACACTATCCTTACTGAATCTCAACACAGATGTGTAATACTTGTAATACTTGAGTAATACAATAGAGAACGTAGATGGATTTTCAGGTACAAAACTCATGGAGGCATGGTTCGTATGGATATACTGTTGAGGGGAGAAAGTGCAAAGAGCGAGATTTATACGCCTTACGGTTTGGCAAGAATCTTGAATCTATTAGAAATAAATCAAAAGTCACCTGAAGCGTTCATCGAATCCATTCCTTTTTCGCTCAACGATACCACCGCTGGTTCAGAAACTGAGCTTCAAACGGTAGTTACCGGGAGAAAAAATGATATTGATCTTCCCATAACCATAGAGGAATCCAATTATTACCAAAACATGATTAAAAGAACCATTGCAGGAGATACTCCCAAGAGAATAATCACCGAATTGGAAAAGTATCTTCATGACAATCATCAGGAGGTTTGGGAAAACAGTTGGGTAAGGTTCCCCCGCTCGGTGTTGAGCCCTTACGCCAATACCGTCTTCAGCCGCGATCTATTGGCTGATAAAAACGATCCCGCAGGTACCACGCGCGGGGACGCGGGCAGGTTTACCTTTTACAAAAACGGGGAGGAACATATAAGAATTCCGCTCAGTTATCTCCTCAAATTATCCCTGGCAGATGCCGTGAGCTCCGGCCCTGAGCTTCACCTAGCGGTCAGGGCAACCAGTGAACGGATCATGCATCATTTCCTCAACGATAATACTTCGCCGGAAACCCATTCCTTTCAAACGGTTTTGTTAAGTCCCGGCACCGGAATGGGAAAAGGTATAGCCAGGGAAACCTCAAAACGCTTTTTACTGACTCAGTTTCTTACCATGTACGCCAACAGAAGTTTCCAGCTTATCGAAAACGGGCAGAGGGCCATGATCTATTTTGCGCCGCACCCGCCTGTACGGCAGAAGTATTTAAACGATCTCATATCCGACTCGTTTTACAGGGAACTTTTCATGAGTCCCTGCCTCTCCGGGTGGGATAGGGGTGAAGTCAAACATCATTACATGATTCTCTGTCATCAGGTTTTATCCAGAAGCCACCTGAACACTCTGACCAAATTAAAGGATGCCGGCATCATCACCAGAAATCTGGTAGTGCTTCCCAATCTGTCGAATGTCAGCCTGGCTAACAATGGAACGCACCTGAGTCTTGGCAGCCGTAAACTGAGCGGTCTTGTGGGTGATGCAGCATCGGGGTTCGGGGCTCAAGAGGAGAAATACCTTGGCGATCTGGCCATAAAGATCATCGAGCACTTCCTGCCCCTGTTTGTCGGCTCCTACAGCGCTGCACCATACAGGCTCGATTTTTGGGATTTTCATCCTGAGAAGGCGCTGGGGTATCTGCCCCATGAGCTCGACTACACTCATCTTCGCATGATCTGGCGCAGATGGAAGGGAAAGGCCAGACTGAAAATCTTCGGTAACCCGATCACACCCTTCGGACCGAAATGGCTCGATGTATTCATCAGCAAGATATTTCGTCTTAAAGGTGACTTTATTCCGGATTTCAGGCTTATCGATTATCTGGCATCTCTTATGAGCACAGACCAGAGCCCGGCGCTGGATGGCACGCTGGGGAATGAAAAGAGGCTGAAAAAGGATCTGGCCGATCTTGGCGTGTTCGATACGAATATGTCAATCTATCTGCTCTACCGGCTTCGTGCATTTTCATCCCTGGGCTTTTCGGGGTTCGAGGGGCGGCACTACAGCCTGTTCGAAAGCATCAGCGGCGACATGGGAGAAGCCGCCAGCCTACAGGCCCTGATTACAGCCCTGGCTTACAAATATATCCTGAAGGGAGATGTCACTCATGCCTACATACCGGACGACCCTTCCACGGAGAGCGAGCGCAGGCAGGTATTCTTTGGAACCGCGATTAACATTCCCACTTTCTATGTTCGAAAAGGTACCCAAAACCAGTTCATGATGAAGATTCTGAAGAAAATGGACAAAATCCGTCTGAGTCACCGCTATCCCGGCTATCTGCGGGCTCACAACCTCGAATACCGGCGGGCACTCATCAAGATTATCAAAGAAGATGCCGCAGACCTCATAGAGCTTATGGGATTGCACACAACCTTGAGCGAACTTGAAAGCAGGATCGAAAACCCTCACCTGTACTCGGCAGCAGGAAAGCTCAGCCGGGGCATTTTGCATGAAGCCCATGCTGCAACACCTTTTCATCTTTCCGGTATTGAGTTCAATCAGGCTGCCGAGAGTTACTATCGAAATACCCTGAGAATGTGCCAGATGAAAGAGGCTTTCGCTCTTCTGGAAGACGATTTCAGGAGAATCGAAGCACGTGCGGCTCTCGATGGAGACACTTTTTACCAGCAAGCCCTTATTGCTCTTTTGGACGGGAAAAGTCCTCTGGCTTTTCTGGGAGCCGTCAGGAGAGAGGTGATTGAGGAAAGAGCACCGGCAGAGGTTTTAAGGAAGCTTATCCATCTTACGCTCCTGACCATTCACAGCGATATCAGGCAGTCCGAGGCGGAGTGCCGGTCATGATATTAAAACAAAACGTTATGTCTCACCAGAATATCGGGCGGAATATCGAGCGGGAAATACATCAGTATAGGGAAATACATCAGTATATCGAGCGGGAAACAGGCACGGTCAAGACGGAAAAGCTCTATGCCGACCCGATGATACGGTTTATCTACTCTGCCGCGAGAGAGAATTCACAACTCCTTTTCAAGATGTTGACCTCTGCCCGAATGTCCAGCTTTTTGGGATTTTTCAACTATGACCTCTGTCTTGAGACAAGAATTACCAAAGGGAAAAAACTCATGGCAGCTTTGGGAATCGATTTTTCCGAATGCCTTGATTATCCCGGAAATTTAAATACAGCCAAAAAGATATTCGAAAGAAAGATCAGGTACTGGGAAACACGTCCCATGCCAAAAGAGCCTTCAGCCATTGTCTCTGCGGCTGATGCGAAAGTGCTGCTCGGCTCCCTTGACGAGACTTCTCACCTTTTCCTCAAAGAGAAATTTTTCCATTTCGAGGATCTGTTGGGAAGGGATAAACAATCCTGGCTTACGGCTTTTAAGGGAGGAGATTTTGCCATCTTCAGGTTGACGCCTGAAAAATACCATTACAATCATACACCTGTCTGCGGGAAGGTTCTGGACGTCTACCAGATCCCCGGAGGATATCATTCCTGCAATCCGTCTGCGGTCGTCATCATGGCCACTCCCTATTCGAAAAATAAAAGGGTGGTAACCATCATCGACACCGATGTCGAAGGCGGAACCGGCGCAGGGCTGGTGGCCATGATCGAAATCGTTGCCCTGATGATCGGCGATATCACTCAGTGCTACAGCGAGAGCAGATATGATCACCCGAAGGACATTCATAAAGGAATGCTCCTGCATAAAGGTCAGCCGAAAAGCCTTTACCGGCCGGGAAGCTCCACTGATGTACTCATCTTCCAGAAAGGGAGAGTGAAATTTTCCGGTGACCTTGTCTCGAATCTGCATCATCAGGATGTAAGGAGCCGCTTTTCAAAGGGGTTCGGAAGACCCCTGGCAGAAACAGATCTCAAGGTACGGTCCGAGATCGCAGCCGCAATTCAGTGACGAGGCCGGATTCACAAGAGGGCAGTTTCATCCGTATCATGAAACATTTCTTATCATGAAACCTTATAGAACATTTAGAACATCAGAGGGAACTGGACCATGATGATAAACGAGCTTTTTATCTTAACGCTTGCTCTTATTTTAGCCCTTATGCTGCTATGGGGATTCAGTGCCCTGCCGCAGGAGAAATGGCAGATTCTCGTCTCCATGCCGAAAATGAAAGAAGAAAGCGGCATCTGGAAAGGAATCAATTTCACCTATTATGGTTTATTCACCGCCAACGCATATGTTGCAGCGGTAGCCATTATGTTTGCCCTTTTAGGCTCCCTGGCCGTGCCGATGTATATCAGCATGGTTGAAGCAGCGGTCATACTGGCTGTCTGCGTTCCTGCCTCCAGGATCATAGCCAGGCTGGTTGAAAAACAGCCGAATACCTTTACGGTCGGCGGAGCCTCATTCGCCGGACTGGTGACAGCGCCGTGGGTCTTCTGGCTGATCAACCAGACTCTGGGCAAAGGGGCAGGGGTGCAGGTACCGGTCCTGACTTCCCTGGCTGCACTCACCTCCTCCTATGCACTTGGCGAGGGTATCGGAAGGCTCGCCTGCATCAGCTTTGGCTGCTGTTACGGAAAGCCTCTGGCCAAAAGTCATCCCTTTTTCCAGAAACTGTTCGAGAAGCGAAACTTTATCTTCTTTGGACACACCAAAAAAGTGGCTTATGAAGGCGGGCTCGATGGCCAGAAGGTGATACCGATCCAGGCCATAACTTCCATCATTTATACCGGCTCCGGGCTCTTGGGTGTGTATCTTTTTCTGAACGGTTACTATGCAGCCGCCTTTTTGCAGACGCTGATCACGACTCAAGCCTGGAGGATAATCTCGGAGTTCTTCCGGGCCGACTACCGGGGGAAGGGAGACTTTTCAGCCTATCAGATAATGGGAATGATATCGGTTCCCTACGCCGTATTTATATCATGGTGGTTTGCGATACCACACCTTCAGAATGCAAATATCGTGGCAGGATTACGCTCCCTCTGGAATCCGGTTATGATCCTTTTCCTGCAATTTTTGTGGATGAGTATCTTTCTTTTTACCGGCAGAAGTCAGGTGACCGAAGCAGCCATGTCGTTTCATGTGGTCAGGACCTGTCCTCCGTCAGGGGAAGGATTGCAGCGTGCCGCTTTGGAAATACAATAATCAATAAAGCCGGGAGATCATCTTCCCTTCGATATTAATCAAACCAGTTTCTCAATTCATTATAATAATTTCTTAACGAATATTTAATATTCATTTAAGAATCGTTTAACAATTACTCATTAAGATAGGCTTGATCAGTTTTTTGAACTCTTTTAATGAAAGAGATTTAAAACTGAAAAATTAACATACTATTCATAAAAATTTAATCTATGCATTACCAGTGCAAGAATTATAAAAGTCATGAGTGGAGAAGATGGCGGAGTAAGAACACAAGGATTTCCATGAGGAGAGGAAGCCTGAGAAAGATGCTCAGCCGCCTTGTACTGATTATCTTCTCGTGGCGGATCACCTTTCCCGCTCTCGTTCAGACTGCGTGTCCAATCACCCCTGCCGTACCTTGTGAATTCCCTGGAAACAGGCAGACCATCACACCTCTTGCAAATAATGTACCGTTGTCAATGGAAGAGGTCGAATCGGAAAAGAAAACATAAAGAGCAAAGAATATAAACTATGGACGTGAATAAGAGCATGAATAAAAGCATGGATAAAAATATGAATAAAAATATGAATAAAAACATAAGGAAAGAGTTAACCTCTGGAGGTTACATGACCAAAAAACTTACCTATCCATTCCCCTGGCTGTCCGCCTTTATGGTGCTGTTCATCCTGATTGCCCTTGCATCACCGGCACAAGCCTGGTGGAACGATCAGTGGATGTATCGCAAGAAGATTATTCTCGACACTTCTTCGTCTGGAATCGACCTGAAAGAAAATTTAGGCCAGCCAACGGTTCTTTTAAGATTGCATTCGGGTAACCTGGACTTTACCAGAGTGAAAGAGAAAGGAAGAGACCTTCGTTTTGTGAGCAGCGATGATAAGACGCTCCTTAAGTATCACTTTGAAAAGTATGACACACTCTATGAGATGGCCCTGATCTGGGTAAAGGTGACCAGCCTCGCGGATGCATCCGGCAGCAATTTCATCTGGATGTACTATGGAAACGAGGCGGCTGAGGACGGCCAGGATGCCAAAGGAACCTATGATCTGAATCAGGCTGCTGTCTATCACCTGGAGGAGTCTGAAGGTCTTTTCAAGGACCAGACAGCTTATGATAACAACATATCAGACTCTGGCGGCGGGTCTTTGGGCATGCCGGTCCCTGCAATAATCGGCAGCGGCCTCTCCCTGAACGGAATTTCAGACAGGATGATCATCCCTGCCTCACCACCCTTGAACTTTCCCGGCACTTCCGGCGGGTTCACCTTCAGTACCTGGCTCAGGATCGCCGGCCCTCAAAAAGACGCTTACCTTTTCGCCAGAGAAGAGCAGAGCGGATCTTTGGTGATTGGCATCAATCAGGAGAAAGTCTATTGCCGGATTGCAAAAGACAAGGATCAGGCTGCGGTGGCTGAAGCGGATACGGATCTTTCTGCTGGAAGATGGTACCATGTTGCCGTTTCGGTTGATCAAAGCGGGAAGCTGGACATATATCTCGATGGAACTTCAGTCTGCACCAGGGATTTGCCTGCGGCTTTACCCGACTTGACCGGCACCTGTGCCCTGGGAGCTTCAACCGCAGGAGGGCATTTTCTCTTAGGCGAGTTGGACGAGATTCAAATCTCGAATCTGGCCAGACCGGGTGCATGGATCAGGCTGGCTGCTACAGGACAGGGACCGGAGAGCAGCCTCGTTGCCTATGCCGGGGAGGAGCGAAATGTCGAAGAGAGCGGGCTGAAGAGGGCTCTTTCCAATTATTGGGCATACACCAGAACGGTTATCAGATATACCACCCTGGATGGCTGGGTTATCAATATTATTCTCGTTATCATGCTGGCCTTGAGCTGGATCGTACTGCTGGCCAAAACCCTTACGCTCTTTTTGGCGGACAAGGGAAACAAGGAGTTTCTTGAAGTATTCCGGGAATCGTCCGACATGCTTGCTTTTGAAAATACAGACAAAAACTTTCAGGATTCCCCCCTTCATCAGATCTATTGCGAAGGGAAACAGGAATTGAAAGGCCGTATCGGGAGCGCCGGTGGTTCAAAGTCTCAGGAGGGAATCCTTAAATCAAAAGAAATCACTTCATTCAAGGCATCGCTGGAAAAAGGCACAACCAAAGAGGAGCAAAGGCTCAACAAATGGCTGCTCATTCTGACCCTGGCCATCAGCGGAGGCCCCTTTCTGGGGCTTTTGGGTACGGTCTGGGGTATTATGAACACCTTTGCAGGCATGGCCATGGCTGGTGAGGCAGACATCGTGGTTATTGCTCCGGGTATTGCTTCAGCTTTGTCCACTACTGTTATCGGCCTCATTGTCGCTATACCGGCGTTGTTCGGCTACAATTATCTGGTTGGCAAGATCAGAAACCTGACGGCTGACATGTATTTATTCGTTGATGAATTTATCTGTAAAGTGGAAGAAAAATACGGCGAAAGAGCATGAACGGCAAAGAGAGCATGAATGGAGAAAGAGCATGAAAAGAAACATTTATCAAAGCGCCGCTTATACCGAAATCAATATTACACCGCTTATGGATCTGGCCTGGAACCTTCTGGTGGTCTTTATTGTTGCCATTACGGCCACGGTCCAGGGCATCAAGGTAAATCTGCCCACTGCCAGTAATTCGCCAAGTATGGCGAAACCGAAAACCAAGGCGATAAGCATCACCGCTGAGGGTTCTATTTACCTTGACACATTCCGGGTGACAATGGAAGAGCTGGAGACCAGATTGCGTCAATATAAAGCCGCAGATCCTGATCTGCCAATCATTATCAAGGGGGATGAGAAAATCGCCTATAAATCGATCATCGAGGTACTGAACATTTTAGCCAAGCTCGAGATCAATCAGTTAGGGCTTGTTACTCAAAAAGTTGTCAAGTAACACCGGCAGGATACCTTTTAACCACATAAATTTTCCCGGAGGATAATGTATGCCCCAATGCAAGAGAAACCCCTTGCAATCAGTTGTTGGAGTAGTGTGCGGTTTCATTCTTCTCGCCCTCGCTGGTTTGGTTATTGTAACCATAAGGGTGCTGATGGCCGATCATGGGCCACAGCGAGTACGTCAGATTCAGGAAGTGAGATTGATAACCCAGCCCCCTCCCAAAATACCTGAGAAAACACCGGAACCAAAGCAAGAAGTCCAAAAACAGGAGATTATAGAGCCGGAACCGGAGCCTGAGGAAGCACCGCCCCTTGATCAGGCCAATACCGATGACTCCCAGGAAAATGCAGCCACCGACGACAACCTTGGACTGGATGCCGACGGCACAGCAGGATCGGACGCATTCGGCCTTCTGAGTAAAAAAGGGGGAAGATCCATTTTGATCGGAGGAGATTCCCATGGATGCCCTCCGATGAAGAAATTCGCCTGGTATACCCGAATGATTGAGGGGGAAATCAAGAAAAGGATAATGATTCAGGGTGGAGAAATTCCTAAAGGCAAGCTCCAGGTGCTGCTTAAAATTGTCCTCGATGTTGAGGGGAAAGTTATTAATTATCGAATCTATGATTTTTCCGGAAATGATTACATGGATAAGGCTGTAAAGCTGGCTATGGAAAAAATGCATGCGATGAGTGAACCCCCGCCGGAGGGTATGCCGCGGTCAATAAACTTGCGGATATCTCTTACCGGGTAAAAGGAGGAACTCGGGGATTTAATGGAGCAGTCTGGCATGTTTTTTTGAAAAAGAAAGAGCCAGAAATACAGGAGTCAGGAGAAGGCCCCGCTTTTATCCTGACTCCTGTATTCCTTTTTGTCAGAAGCTAAAAGCTCTCCTTTCCAGCGGCCAGAAAGCTTTTTCCAGCGGCTGAAAAGCTTTTTCATGTTTTTTGGATGTAAGCACCAGCTTTCAGCCCGCAGAACAATCAGTTTTGCGCTTACGGATCTCGATCTCACGGATTTGAGCCCTCGGATCGGAGAAAAGAGTGGAGAGAAAAAGTATGGATAAGGCCGGAGTAACAAGAGTAACAACCAGGTCAGCTTACCTGCTCTTGGTGTTCAGTCTCGGAATAACGGCTGTTTTTTGGTGGTATAACACGGTTCAACTCACCAGGCAGCGGGATATGCTGCAAAAGGAGTTGAGAACAGCCGAGAAAAAAACGGATCTTTTAAAAAAGAAAAAGGCTGAGGAGAGTCAGGTTATTCAGGCACAGCAACTGAGGGAAAGATCTTCTCTGGTCGCGCAAATACAGACTGCCGAAGCCCGTGTTGCAGCGTTTCAAAAGGAAAAGAGCTTGATTATGCAGGAGTATGAATCTTTGCTCGAGCAGAAAAATAAGCTTGAACATGAGCTTCAGATACTCGCCTGCAGGATGGAGGAAGTGATAGAAAGCTGGAAAAACAATAAAAAAGAACTGGCCGGGTTAACTGCAATGCATGAGAAGGCAAAGCAGGACTTAATGCAACTCGCCGAAGAAAAACAAAACATGAAGAAGACCCTGGAATCGGAGGTCGAAAAAGTGCGTCAAAAGCTTGGCCAATGTGAGGCCCACAATGCCAGACTTTGCGCAATTGCCGATGAACTGATCAATAAGTATCAGACAAAGGGTCTGGTCAACACTCTTTTGCAGAAGGAGCCCTTTACGCAGATCAGAAGGGTTGAAGTCGATGAACTTATGCAGGAATACCACGATAAAATTGAACAACAAAAGCTGCATGGGGCATCCGGCAAGGCGGGCTCCGCATCATCGTCCCTGCCGCAAAGCCGCTAGAAGGAGGAAGTGCATCATGGCCAAAAGCAAAATTCTGGTCATTGATGATGAGGAAGATATTCTGGAGTTAGTACGATACAACCTGGTCAGGGAAGGATATTTTGTGGAAGAAGCCACCTCCGGTGAAGAAGCCCTGGCCAAAACCAAAACAGAAATGCCAGACCTTATCGTGCTCGATCTTATGCTGCCGGGAGTTGATGGCCTTGAAGTATGCAGAATTTTAAAAAACAGCGTCAAAACCTCTCATATCCCGGTCATCATGCTTACAGCTAAGGGGGAGGATGCCGATATCGTAACCGGCCTTGAGCTTGGTGCAGATGATTATGTGGTCAAGCCTTTCAGTCCAAGAGTTCTGATTGCCCGCATCAGGGCGGCCCTTCGCAGACGCAAGAAGGATGAGCAGGAAGATGCATCCATCATTGCCGTACACAACCTGGTTATTCATCCTGCCCGGCACCAGGTCCTGGTAAACGGCAAGGCAGTTGAGCTTACCGCCACCGAGTTTGGTATCCTGTGCTTCCTGACCCGGAAACCAGGATGGGTATTCAGCCGTAATCAAATCATTAACGCAGTGAAGGGAAATGATTACGTAGTGACAGACCGGTCCATCGACGTTCAAATTGCCGGGCTTCGCAAAAAACTGGGCAGCGCTGGCGAGCATATCGAAACCGTGCGAGGAGTAGGCTACAGGCTCAAGGAGTAAGCTACAGGATTTTGGAGTAGGCTACAGGATTTTTAAGGAATAAGCCATACGCTTAAGGATAGGCTACAGGATTAAAGAATAGATTTCTGCACTACGTAAGAGAATTTCTCCCGTTTCCCTTGTGGCAGTGATTGTCAATTCAAGCATATCTATTCATGTTTCTCTCCCTTGAAAGTACCATCTTCCAGGAGGAAATTTCCTGCTCTTCTCCTGCCACCAGGTCTGCCATCGATGCAGGGCTTCCTTTTGCCTGCCCACAAACCAGTCAGGTTCGAAGGGTATATCATGGCCGGACCGGATGGTAACTTCAAGATAAGCCCTTTGACGATCAGCATACCTGGCCTTTTCTGAAGCCATTTCATCGATGCAGAGGCCGAAATCGAACGGCTTGCCGTAGCGCCAGCGGATAGCCGGATGGAAACGGGACCGGTTTTTTTGCCACCAAATGGCCCACTCCTCATATGAGGTGCACACACGCTCTAGTTTCTGTACGGTCGGCACAGAAGGCTCTTCTTCTCCTTCAAGCAGCTCGTCAGGATCAACGGGATCGACCAAAGTGACCGTTTCCCTTAAGCCAGCACCGGTTATAAGCTCCAATGCTTCCCCGGCGGATACTTTCCATGATTCATCATACGTGCCAACTTCGCTCTGGAGATTTTTATCATATGCTCCCCCTTCTCCTTCTTCTCCCTGAACTCCTTCACCCCAGACGACCTTGAGTTCATCGATCAGAATTTCTACTGCCTGCACATTTCCCAGAATACCCATAGCCAGGAGAATATTGGAAGTCACGTGCCGGTCATTCTGATCGTATCTCATGTGCCGGTTTTTTTGACGGTGCCTGATAAGCCCGATAAAAACGTGAAGGTCATCGGCCCGTCCGCAAAGAGCCAAAGAAAGAACAGGCCAGGGGAAAGAAAGATTTGCCGTTTGGCAAAGTGTTGTCAGGTACTCCAAAGCAGGATGATGTCCCATGCGGAACAGGGCAAGGGCCACATAATGCTGCGCTGCCGGATCCTGGTGGGCTAAGGATCGCTCAAGGCCGGGAATGGCCGCTCTGTACTGCAATTGTCCGGCGAGATGTCCAAGAGCATAGGCAGCAGCAGAAATAACCTGCGGGTTGTCATCCTGAAGCAAGGAGATGAGCAAAGGGACTGATCCTCCTGCCTGACCTTCACGGCGATAGCCGAGTATCCTGGCCGCCGCAGCCCTGATCTCAGGCCGTCCGTGGGAGAGGAGAGGGAATAACCGCTCGGCTGTTCCCTGGCGGGGTGTGTATTTGAGAGCGTCTACAAAACAGGGGATAAATTTTTCATCGGCGGCCTCCATGATTTTCAACACTTCGTCGATAGCTTCCGGGCCACCCGCTGTAGCCAGGGTGTAGACTGCACCGCGTATTTCCTCTTCATCTCCATCATCACCTTCCAGATGGCTCTCCAGCAATTCCAGGGTGCATCGACGCGCCAGATCTTCGCCCAGTTCTATGGCATCGATGTGTGCCGCCAAACGCTCCTCGAACTCTGCCACCTCAGGCCACGGTATTTCAGGATCGGAGAAAAGGGCCTGGCACTGGGCGAAAAGAAAGCTTATCTCCTCAAGATGCTCCTGATAGAGGCCGATAGTAAAACCCCCATCAGACGGGCTGGGGGTAAGTCTGGGCTTTTTCGCCGGTTTTTTGCCAGTCTCCTCTGACAAGAGTGGCTGCGATAGAGCGAGCAGTTCTTCCTGAGAGTGTACTCTGATAATTTCGGGCATTTCCTTTTCCATATGTTCCGTTCTATTTCCCGTTCGACTTCCCAATCTATACTTTTGCTTTTTTATTAAGTGCTTGAAATGCTGATAGTTTCACAATGATAAAAAGTGCAAAACTATAGTTCCCATCATATTTTTCGATGAATTATTCTTTCGATTTCCCCATAAATATCACCCGGAAGAGACGCGCTCGCGGGGACGCGGGCAATGGCCGGACAATATTGATATTCTCTCTGGATGGGAAAACCAGCCTTTTCGGCAATTCTCAATAAAGCCAGCCCTTCGACAAAGACATGGCTCTTCGGCTCAAATGTCAGGTCATTGCTGAGGCGGTAACTTTCGATCTGGTTTTGACGCTCATTGACCAATTCCTGAAACCCCTCTTCAAAACCCCTTTGATCAAGCGTGTAGAATGCACAGCAGATGCTCAACCTGCCTGAAGAGCTCCGCTCTAACGATTTTTCAAAGCGGGCGAGGATTTTTTTCAGGAATGCCCGGTCGAAGTTTTCAGATCCTTTCAAATAATTATGAAAGAAAAGGTAGTAGCAGAAATCATCTTCATACTCACCATCTTTCATCCATTCGTCAAAAGACAGGTCCGCAATCTCTCGTGCCAGTTCCACTGCCCCTGCTGCAATTGCATCGAAAAAAGATTCATTCCGGCTGATGGCCAGATGCTCATCGGAAATGTTCCCCTCCAACCGGCTTTGATTCAGAAAATAACGTCGTGTATATCCGCTGAAAATCAGGTTTCGTGAAAAGCCTGCCAGGTCCAGGGACAGTAAAAGATTGCATATCCCCAACGCCTGAAAGCAGGAGGCTGTTTCTTCAAACAGGTTTCCCACTTTCCCCATCGGATATCCTCCTGCTACTACGGACAGGTTCTCCTTGATTTGATCAATGATATCTTCTCTTATTTCCGATAAACTCACCAGGTCTTAGTCCTTACGTTCAATGAAAGCTGGGCATTATGATCTAGTAAAAGCTGGACCTTATAATCTTGTGAAAGCTGATCCCTCTTGATCCCTCTGTTCTCATGAAAGCCGCCCCTTATGATGCACGAAAAGCTAGAGCTCGAACTCATCGAGCTCCACAAAATCAATTCCGGTAAATCCTTTCTCTGCAATCTCCTCAGCCAGGTCTCTCCTGACCATGACGACGGTTGGCATATACTTTGGCCTGAACAGAAGAAAAGAAGTATCGATTCTGTCTGGAATAACGATCAGTTGGAAACAATTTGAGATAAGCTCAGGATCGATCTCATTCCATACCAGCTCTGATTTATCCTTATCTATACAGTCCTGGAGATGGAACGGATTCAGGATAAAATAATCCTTACTGGCAACTCTTCCCTTGTGATTGAAAAGAGTAACCGGTAAGAACTCGATGAAGGAGGGGGTTTTTGACTCGATAAACTCTTTGAGTTGCCGCGAGATAACTAACAAATTATCTAACGTGTAAATAGTGTCAGCGAGTTTAATCTCCTTTGGATGAGAGGCATCCATCGTAAAGCATGCCTCTTTTGGAAAGCCGTCAGATCGGGAGACGCCTCTTGTGAGCTCGTATGAATCATCCACATTTCTTAAATCTTCCAGGGTACAATACCCTCCAGCCGGATTTGCCTCCCAAATCAGGTAATCCATGGTTATACTCCTTTATAGCGGTTTGCAATCGTATGCACTGCACCTCATATACTGTTATTGCCGCTTCAGAGGCAACTATTGTAGTTTACTCAAGTGGAAACCACTATAGGTAGAATGACACTTACAAAAAGGCATGTTTGCCATGAGGGGCTACTCCTCCCTCGTTGCAGGCTCCGAGAAAATTTGGACTCCATTTCCAGGAAATCAACGATGATGTCCTTTGTATTTCTCAATTACCCCGATACGCTCCCTCATAAAAGAATAGGTCCTGCTATTGCAATATCAGTTGAACGATGCGGGTAAATTCATCGAGAGATCCT
>JBFMGO010000035.1:0-46173 GCA_040752695.1 bacterium | reverse complement strand
GTCACGATAATTGAACTTGTAGGTGCCGCTACAGGAGTAGAGGACGGAACTACCGTCTGCTGCGGGCTAAACAAATTGGGGAAAAGATTGTTGTACAAACCACCAACTCCCAGCAGCGGAGCTATCTGCATAAACGGAATCTGGAAGGTCAGGCCGGTACCGGTATCAACGGGATAATACATGTTCTGGATACCAAAGGGGCTGTAAGGATTGACAGCGCCATATAAGCCGTACATGCCATAGAGGCCGCCGTAAAGACCGCCATAGAGGCCGCCGTAAAGACCGCCATAGAGGCCGCCGTAAAGACCGCCATAGAGGCCGCCGTAAAGACCGCCATAGAGGCCGCCGTAATAACTGCCATAACTGCCGTAGAGGCCGCCGTAGAGACTGCCATAATAGGCCTCACTTCTTTTTGTGGTCAGGCAGCTTACCATTAATACCATAGCGAAAATTAACCCGACTTTCCAAAACCATCTTTTCATCTCACATACCTCCATTACTGTTTTACCTTTAAGCTTGGTTTTTAAGAAAAACTGTTTCTTTGTCCGGGGCATATGAATCGGCTCTTGCCCCGAATGGCAAGAGATTTCTTTTCCAGCCATCACCTCCTTGGAGTTTTAACCCTGATTAGCTTAATTCATTTGTATTGGCAGGAGCTTATAAAAACCATAAGCCAGTCGGTAGATCAGGTCACTGTTACCTTTAAGCAGTTTCTCAGATGTTCTCTCAGGGAAATATAAATTATAATAAAAAGAAAATTACATCTAAGGACTTACCTCCTTCATAAGAACTACATACATTGCACTGCAATGAGCTGACCAGTTATTGATTGAATGAGGGGTGTTTCTCGAAAATCCCCTTCCCCCTTTTTCAAAAAGGAGAAAAACATCCCCTTGTCAATGTGGGAGGGCAATGACCGTCCGTGTATGCATCTTTGGGTATACTCATGGGATCTTCGTCGAAGCCAAACCCCTTTCAGGAACAAATAAATAAATACATGATAACTCTCCTTAATCAGTCGTTAGCAATAGCTGTGCCATTATGGAGATTTGTAGGGAAAAAAGTAATATATATTAATATATTGCTATCTATTTGAATAATCATGATATTTAATAGATATTGGTTGCGGTGGATGTCCTCCTGAGGAGACATGGATAGTGGCTTCGAAGAGTGGAAATTTGCAAAATATTTCATATTGTGTAAGAGATGTGTTCTAAGGTTATCCTTTTGAAGGAGTTGATGTTTGTGAAAAATTTTTCATAAATAGTCGTATATTTTATGGAAAAACAGCCTGACTTAACTGGAAGGGGCACATCGGACTGGGAGGGGCACAACGGATGGGTATAAGCACCCACCGGGACTTATAAGCGCCCAGTGTAACTGTCTTGAAGGTCACAAAGACAATAGACGGGATATTTTCATCCCGTCTATTGTCGGACTGATCCGTTCAGGAGTAGTGATCACGTATTATCTTTGCGTTCCTTTTTTATTCCACCAATACCAAGTAAGCCTAAAAAGCCAGAGCAAAAAAGAAGTATGGTGGCGGGCACAGGAACCGGGGAAGATGCCGGTTTCAGAATGATATCGCCCGATGCGTCCGTATTCAGATTCAAGGCATATGATGAGCCAGAGGCGCTATACGCTTTCAGGTTATCAAGACTATAAGCAATAGGATCGATGGTAATGATCCATTCGCTGCCACCGATCTCTCCAATTACTCCTCCATCGGTGTTTTGATTATTCCAACCCCAACGGCCTGTAAATACATGAGTAGTTACATTTTCTCTTAACTCGCTGGCATCGTCTGTAACTCTCACACTCAGGTTTGTTGTGCTTCCGGTAATGGTGATGTCCCACTGTGCAGACCCGGCAGCTCCGCCGATGCCTTCTTTGCTGAAGATTACATTGAAATTCAGACCATCGGAACCATCATAGAAAAAAATTTCACCCTCTTTGAATACAGGCTCAGGCCCGTTTATCGGGTGACCGGAATCGCTGTAGAAATTATAGTTAGCTGCCCCGGTGATAAGTCCGGTGTAAGGGGTAACAGATCCAAGAAGAGTCCCTCCTTGGTAGATATCTATTAAAGTAGTAGCTTCTGCTAAGCCCGCTAATCCAAAAAGTATCGTTACACACAGGAGTCCTAATAGTTTTTTCATTAATTCTCTCTCCTCACTGAGGAACTGTAATAAAATATCGTTGACAGTATCAGGTTATCGTGTCAGAGGCCCCTTAGAAGAAAACCCTGAAAATGCTCAGGCACCCTGCCGGGCATTACCTAATAGCAGGTCACTTAACAGGTCGCTTTTTTGAGCATCTTGTTGGGAGCAATAACGAGATTTCTTAGTATCACCTCCCTAAAAATATTTCTTCCTCCTCGTAAACTCTTTTCTTTCGACCTTTGCAACGCTTATACCATGTTCCCGTTCCGACTTGCCCGACAGGGAGACAGCATAGGTGCCACCAGGAGAAAAGGGGCGAGAAAGAGGGGAGGTGGCGGATGTGCTTCAGAAGAGAAGGGTGCAGGTGTGCTCTTTTTATGACATGAGCTCTAGAGCTTATGCGCCTTTGCCTTTTGAAAAAGGTGCCAAGATCCCTCCCTTATGGAAAAAGTATGCTTAAAGATTGTCCCGCTGGTCAAAATGACGGAAAATAAATGGGGGTGAGTGATTCAAATAAGAGTCGAGTGATTGCCATGGATGGAAATGAATGATTACGGAAGAACCAGCCATCACCGTGAGGTCATGTGCAAAACTCTACGCTGGAAGGTTAGCATTAACCTGGTAAATGTGATACAGTCTGGTAAATGTGATACAGTAAGGAAGGCATATCCAGTGATTTTCTGAAAAAAGGCGTCACCTGCAGGAAGCCCTTGTCAGTGTATTACTTACTACCGGGTAATCGATGCCTTACTTATGACAAGGCTGTTCAATTTACTTGAAATTAAGTCAATTCTTAACTATAATAGCGGCTTATATGTAGTAAGGCTTTAAAAATGAAGGGGATAAGTAATGAAGTGTAAATTTATATTTGTCACTGGCGGAGTTGTCTCGTCTTTAGGAAAAGGTTTGGCAGCGTCTTCGATTGGCTGCCTTCTGGAAGGACACGGTTTAAAGGTCACTTTTCTGAAATTTGATCCCTACATTAATGTAGACCCGGGCACCATGAGCCCTTTTCAGCACGGGGAGGTTTACGTGACTGACGATGGTGCGGAAACGGACCTGGACTTGGGGCATTATGAGCGGTTCACCAGGACAAATATGCGAAAAGTGAATAACGTCACCGCTGGCCTGATTTATTTCTCCGTGATCAGCAAGGAGCGAAAGGGGGATTATCTGGGAGGAACCGTGCAGGTGGTCCCTCACATTACCAATGAAATCAAGGATTCAATCCTGCGGGTAGTCAATGGTGCGGATGTGGTCATTTGTGAGATCGGAGGCACGGTCGGAGATATCGAAAGTCTTCCGTTTCTGGAGGCGATCCGGCAGTTCAAAAAGGATCGTGGCCGGGAGAATGTACTGTACATTCATGTCACCTTAGTCCCCCATATTGCGGCAGCGGATGAATTAAAAACCAAGCCGACCCAGCATAGTGTCAAGGAATTACGGGAGATCGGCATCCAGCCAGATATTCTGCTCTGCCGCACCGACCGATTCCTGCCGGATGATATCAAATCCAAGATCTCTCTGTTCTGCAATGTAGATAAGCGGGCTGTTGTCACGGCCAAGGATGTGGATCTGATCTACGAGGTTCCTCTGGTCTTCCGTCAGGAAGGGCTGGATGATATTATCCTGGATCTTCTGCATGTACAGGCTCCCCAGAGTATTGACCTTACGGATTGGAAGGATATCGTAGACCGGCTGAAGAATCCTGACCATGAGGTACATATCGGCATTGTGGGTAAGTATATAGATCTTCAGGATTCCTATAAGAGCCTGTCCGAAGCTCTGGTTCATGGAGGGATCGGGAGCAGGACCGTGGTTCGCCTGCACTGGGTGGATACGGAAAGGGTCAAAGAGGACGGGCCGCAGAAATACCTGGCTGATTTCGATGGCATTCTGGTCCCCGGCGGATTTGGCGATCGCGGGATCAAGGGGAAGGTCGAATCGATCTCTTTTGCCCGGAAAGCGGGCATTCCATTTTTGGGAATTTGTCTCGGTATGCAATGTGCCGTGATAGAGTTTGCCCGGAACGTATTGGGTATGACCGATGCCAATAGCGCCGAGTTTGATCCCAATACTCCTTTTCCGGTGATTGGGCTTATGGAGGAGCAAAAGAAAGTAAAAGGGCTTGGCGGGACTATGCGTTTGGGAGGGTACCCATGCCGGTTGAAACCCGGTTCACGGGTTTTTCAGGCTTACGGACAGGAGGAGATTACTGAAAGGCATCGCCACCGGTTTGAATTCAATAATGCGTATCGCCTGCCTTTCGAAGAGAAAGGGATGGTGATGAGCGGCCTTTCCCCTGATCAGAACCTGGTGGAGGTTATTGAACTGCCGGGACATCGATGGTTTGTGGCCTGCCAGTTCCATCCGGAATTCAAGTCCCGGCCAAGATCGCCTCATCCCTTATTTACCGCCTTTATTGAAGCTGCAAGCCAATTCAGGAAAGAGAGGGAAAGGAAATGCTGACCCGCGGGATACGGGTTGCCGAGGTGCAGATCGGGGGGCGGGCTCCCCTGGCTCTCATTGCCGGCCCCTGTGTGATCGAGTCCGAAGAGCATGTCCTTCGGATGGCTGAACTGCTGAAGGCATTGGCTGCCAGGCTGTCTGTTCCCTTTATCTTCAAGGCATCCTTTGATAAGGCCAACCGCAGTTCCCCATCCTCTTTCCGGGGCCCCGGCCCTAAGGAGGGCTTGAGGATTCTGCAAAAGGTGCGAGAGTTCATCAAGGTCCCGGTGCTGACCGATGTCCACGAGGCGGGGCAGGTCGAAGAGGCAGCCAGTGTAGTGGATGTTCTTCAGATTCCTGCCTTTTTGTGCAGACAGACAGACTTGGTTCTAAGAGCGGCAGCTACGGGTAAACCCCTGAATATGAAAAAAGGACAATTCCTCTCCCCCTGGGAGGTGAGCAATATCATCGACAAGGTCCGCTCCCGCGGTAATGAAAATCTTATGATTACCGAGCGGGGAGTATGTTTCGGGTACAATAATCTGGTCGTGGACATGAGATCGCTGCCCATCATGCGTGGCTTTGGCTATCCGGTCGTGTTCGATGCTACCCACAGTGTTCAGTTGCCCGGCAAGGGTGGCCAGTGCTCGTCAGGAGAAAGGCAGTACGTTCCCTGCCTGGCCAGGGCCGCAGTAGCAGCAGGCTGCGATGCCCTTTTCGTGGAGGTTCACGATCATCCGGATCAGGCCCTGTGCGATGCCTCCAACATGCTTTCTGTGGAGGAACTGGCTTCACTGCTGCCGGTTCTCCAGCAGATTGATACTGTTATCCAGAAGTCGGAGTCGTAGGGAAAAATAATGATAGATCAAGATACAATTTTAAAACAGGGCAAGGAAGTGCTAAGAAAAGAGGCTGCCTCGATTCTGAAGGTGGAAGCGCAGCTTGGGGAGGAATTCATCCATGCTGTTGATATTCTCTATCAGTGTACTAAAAGGGTGATAACTACCGGGATAGGCAAGTCAGGCCTGATCTGTAAAAAAATTTCCGCAACCCTCTCGAGCACCGGCACTCCCTCTTTTTTCATGCATCCTGCTGATGCGATTCACGGGGACCTGGGAATGGCGGTCAAAGGGGATGTGGTCATTGCCATTTCCAATAGCGGAGAAACGGAAGAAATCAGACAACTGATCCCCTTTATTCAACGGTTTATGATTAAAACGATTTCCATTACAGGCAATCCGAATTCCACCCTGGCCCGCTTCAGCGATGTCGTTCTTCGGGCCGAGATCGAGGAGGAGGCATGCCCGCTGAATCTTGCTCCTACAGCCAGTACGACCGTGGCTTTAGCCCTTGGCGATGCTCTGGCTATGGCTCTTATCCGCAAACGGGGGTTCAGGGCGGAGGAGTTTGCCCAGTTCCATCCTGGAGGAAAACTGGGCAAGCGGCTGCTGAAGGTCAGGGATTTGATGCATTCCGGCGATCAAATGCCCGTCGTGGGCGAATGGCAGCCTATGAAGGAAGCCATATGCGAAATCAGCGGCAAGCGCCTGGGAATGACCTGCGTGGTCAACCAGGCAGGGGAGTCGATGGGAATTGTCACTGACGGGGATCTTCGGCGTTTACTGGAAAAGGATCTTGAGTTCCTGACAAGGCCGGTGGGTCTCTACGTGACCTGCCATCCCAAGACCATCGATCCTGATGCTCTGGCTGCCCAGGCCGTGCGGATCATGGAAACCTACTCAATCACTTCCCTTCTGATCACGGACCAGGAAAGGAAGCCGATCGGAGTCATTCATCTGCATGACCTCCTGAAAGCAGGGGTAGTCTGATGCCACCGGTGTCGGATAAAGAGCCGGATAGAGAATTAGATCCGGGGAAATGTTCAGATAAAGACCTGGAAGCCAGAAGCCGCCGAATTTGCCTGATAGCAATGGACGTGGATGGAGTATTGGCAGAGAGCAGGCTTATCTATACCCAAAGGGAGGGCGAGGTCCGGTCCTTCAGCATCAAGGACGGTATGGGCATAACCCTGGCCCGGCAGGCAGGATTGAAGGTTGCCCTCATCAGCGGACGGGAATCGGAACTTGTAGCCCGCAGGGCTGCTGAATTGCACCTTTTGGATGTATATCAGGGGGTAATCCGTAAAGTAGAGCCGTTTTCCCAGCTTCTCCAGAAATATGGCCTGGACAAAGAGCAGTCCTGCTATATCGGTGACGACGTCAATGACCTGCCTGTCCTTCGTGAAGTCGGACTGGCCGTTGCTGTGGCAGATGCAGTGGACGAAGTCAAGCGGGCAGCACACTATGTGACGCGGGCTCCGGGAGGGGGCGGCGCTGTGCGGGAAATTATCGACCGAATTCTTCGTTTTCAGAATCTCTACGAAGAAGCCATAAAGGTCTTTGTGTAAGGCCAGGCTCAGGTATGCGTCAGCAATCGCTAACGGGTCAGATGACAAGTTGACTCCTGGCCGGTGGATGAGTTTTAGAGGAGTGTATTATTGAATCGTATCTTTTTTGGAGGGGGGAGCCTTCTGCATCTATCGCGATATGGATACTCACCAAAGGTGGGAAACATCGCGGGAGAGGTAGATAGGATTGAACCATGAAAAACGTCAATTTTTCTCCATCCGCAAGAAAAAAATCCAGTCAAGGGAGTTGGGCGAAAAGGATTCTCCTGGGTGGAGCCTTGATTGCCCTGACTACGGTGGTTGCTTTTTTCTGGTATAAGCATGGCGATATTTATCAATACTGGTTTCTTTTGAATAAGGTATATCATACGGGCAAGGCAGATCCAAAGGCGGTGCAGGTTGATTCTCTCAGCGGGGAACAGCAGGATGGCGCGCTCCCGGTAGAAAGTCCTTCCCCAGGCCAGGACTCTGTCGGGGATGGTCAGGAAGGTGCTGGCCACGAGGGAATCGCCCGGAAAGATGTTGTTCAGGTTAAAAATACACGGGAAGATAATAGTAGTATCCGCGATGAATCTGGTCAGGAGAGTGCCGTACAAGAGGTAAAAGAGACAAAAGGAACAGAATACTATATAAAAGTGTGCTCTGGCGTAGTGAAAAACGAGATTGAAAAAGCGGCAGACCGTCTTACTCTCATGAACTATTCGCCAAAGATCATTGGAGCACATGACGCTGTCATGATGGAAAACGTTTATGTAGCTTCGGATTCGTCGAGCATTCATAAAACGGTTGATCGGTTGACAAATGACGGGTTTGCGGTTTATTTGAAGAAAGATTCTAAAAATCAATATACTATCAGGGCAGGATCATGCTATTATCCGGAAAGTGCAAAAAGCTTATTAAAAAGTTTGAAACATAAAGGATATTCTGGTAATATTATACGCGAAGAGACGAGAGTGAAAACATACTCTGTTTTTTTAGGCGCATATTCTCATCGTGAGGCAGCTATGGAGGAACAAAGGCAGCTTAATGGGAAAGGATTTCCTGATGCCGCTGTAACTACACAGATTCCTGCTTCGGATGAGTGAAGTAAGGATGACAATAACCACGCAGTTCATGAGGGAGTGCTGTCTGTAGTGAGAGCAGGTGGAGCTGGCTGAAAAATGAAGGAAGAGTCTCCGGGGAAGAATGAAGCGGGATTCCCGGAAAAAATGTTTTACAAGATTGGAGACGTCAGTCAGATTTTAGATGTAAAGCCGTTTGTGATCCGCTATTGGGAATCGGAATTCAAGCAGTTGCGGCCCACCAAGAATGGAACGGGGCAGCGTGTCTATCGGAAAAAGGATATCCTGATCCTGCAAAGGATCAAAGAATTATTATATGAAGAGCTTTATACCATTCCCGGAGCCAAGAGACGTTTGGAGTTGGATCGGCTGGAGGCGAAAAAATCAGGGCCTGCACAGGAAGAGTGCAGGGAGGATTACGGACAAATACGGGATATATTAAGAAAGCATAAAAAGAAACTGATTGAAATCAAGCGCTTCCTGGAAAGTTATTCGAGTTGATTATAGTATGCGGGTAAGCTGTTACGAAAAGAGCAGGGAGAGAGGAGCGAAAATAGAAATGAGCTTATGATATCGGGGCGTAGCGCAGCCTGGTAGCGCACTGGCATGGGGTGTCAGTGGTCGGAGGTTCAAATCCTCTCGCCCCGATCAGTTCTGTTATGTAAGAAAGGGACATGGAGAATGTCCCTTTCTGTTTTTTTCAGCATTCACGAGCACTGGCCTTTGACTGAATATATGGCCATTGACTGATCCTCAGGAGATTTTTTTCAATAAGATTATGGAAAAGTACGACGTAATTATTGTCGGTACTGGCCCGGCTGCGATCTTTACTGCTCTTGAGCTGATCCGGCAAAACGACCGGGCGAGAGTTCTCATGCTGGAAAAGGGGCTGGACATTGGTCAACGCCAGTGTCTTGCTGCGGAGCGGAAAATCGCCTGCCATCGGTGCCAGCCCTGTGCTTTGCTTTCCGGATGGGGTGGTGCCGGAGCTTACAGCGATGGCAAGCTCACCCTTTCCTCCGATGTCGGCGGGTCCCTGGCCGAGTATCTGTCCCCGAAAGAGATGGAAGAACTGATCTGTTATGTCGATCAGTTTTACTGCGGCTTTGGTGCACCGGAGTATGTATACGGTACTGATGCGGAGGCTATTATTCAGCTTCAGCGAAAGGCATCCTTGCACAATCTGACTTTGATCCCCTCCCGCATCCGGCATATGGGTACTGACCAATGCCTGGAGGTTCTCAAAGCGTTCCGGCAGTACCTTGACTCCAAAGTGGAGGCTCGCTTCACCACACCGGTTCAGGAAATTTTAATTCAGAATGGATCTGCCATCGGAGTTCGTACGGGAGCAGGAGAGAAAATTTTTTCGGATTTTGTGGTTGTGGCACCGGGACGAGTAGGGGCTAACTGGTTGAAAAGAGAGGCTGACCGTCTGCATCTGATTACCTTGAAAAACCCTGTTGACATTGGCGTCCGGGTTGAGGCTCCGGCAGCAGTGATGGAGCCCCTTACTCAGATCACCTATGAGCCGAAATTAATCTTTCACAGCCGGCGTTTCGATGACCGCGTGCGTACCTTCTGCATGAATCCTTACGGCAAGGTGGTCAATGAGTATTGTCAGGGAATTCACCTGGTCAATGGCCACAGTTATGCCAGGAGCAAAACGGAAAATACCAATTTTGCTCTTTTAGTCAGTACGAATTTTACCGAACCCTTTGATCGTCCGATATCCTATGGTCGTTATCTGGCCCGTCTTGCCAATTTATTAAGCGGTGGGATCATTGTGCAGCGGCTTGGGGATCTGTTAACGGGCAGGCGTTCGACCGCGGATCGAATAAAAAGGAATGTGATTCACCCCTCTCTCCCCGAGGCAACACCGGGGGACTTAAGTTTCGTCCTGCCCTATCGCTACTTATCCAACATTATTGAAATGCTGGAGGTCATGGATAATCTGGCCCCGGGACTCAATTCCCGGCACACACTTTTATACGGCCTCGAAGTCAAGTTTTACTCCCTGCGTTTGAAGCTGACACAGTCTTTTGAGACGCCGGTCAGTAATCTTTATGCCATCGGTGATGGAGCGGGATTGACCAGAGGTCTGATGCAGGCCTCGATTTCCGGCGTAGTGGCAGCGAGGAGTATCAAACGGAAAATGCACAATGTAGAACAGACCGTTGCTGTCGTATAGCGTAAAAAGATGCATGGGAGCGGCTGCCAACGTGGAGCACATGATCGATGGAATATCAGATTCAGCGAGAGAGGATGGTTCAAGAGCAACTCATAGCAAGAGGAATTAAAGACACAGGGGTTTTACAGGCCATGCGGAAAATTCCAAGGCACCTGTTCGTGGAAGAGGCCTTCGCCATGCGTGCTTATGGAGATCATCCCCTGCCGATTGGGGAGAAACAGACTATTTCTCAACCCTTTATCGTCGGTTACATGATTGAAG
This sequence comes from bacterium, assembly GCA_040752695.1. GTDB lineage: Bacteria > SZUA-182 > SZUA-182 > DTGQ01 > DTGQ01 > DTGQ01. The sequence goes on along the minus strand of JBFMGO010000035.1, from coordinate 35,646 downwards.
CCCTGGCCGTGAATAAAAACTCCCGGATTTTGGAGATCGGTACCGGATCGGGCTACCAGACAGCAGTTCTGGCGGAAATCTGCCAGAAGGTTTACTCCATTGAAAGGATTAAGGGCCTGGCCCAGAAGGCTCAGCGATTACTGGGGCAGTTAGGCTATCATAATTTTCAAATCATGGTAGATGACGGCAGCAAAGGATGGGCGGAGAAGGCTCCCTTTGATGGCATTGCTGTTTCGGCCTCATCGCCGTCCGTACCTGTCACTCTTTGTGAACAGCTCGATGAAGGGGGAAGGATGATAATTCCCGTAGGCACGGAAAAGAGCCAGACCCTGCGGTTTGTCTACAAGAGGGACGGGCAGATTTTTGAAGATAAAAAACTTCGCTGCACCTTTGTAAAACTCATTGGCGAATATGGATGGAATGGATAATGGATGCTCCGATGACGGGGACTGGATGCAGCCCTGGGGACTCAAGACCGGATGCTGGGGACTGCCCCCGGATTCTTTTGGATACTGACCTTTTGAATTCCGGATTAATAATGCTTGAGAAAATTTTCCGTTTCTGATATTTTGTTAAGCGGTAGTTCAAGAGTGCTGAAAGTAACACCAAATCGCTTACCTGAAGATGAAAGCTAAAGATCGGGGCGTAGCGCAGCCTGGTTAGCGCGCCTGCTTCGGGAGTAGGAGGTCGGAGGTTCAAATCCTCTCGCCCCGATCCGTAATCTATCTATAAGGGTCTATTACCACTGCTATTGACTGCCGACCCGATCTTTCCGGATCTTACCATCATGCGGATCTACCTGAAAATATGTCTGGGAATATTCCTTGCCTTTTTTATTTTTACCGGCTGTATAGGCCATCTTGGATCCTCCTGCGCCCTGGAGCAGGAAAATCGTGTGCCAGGGGAGGGAGTATTTCACTGTGTTCAAAAGGGGCAGACCCTATGGAAGATTGCTCAAGTCTATAAGGTCCCGCTTCAAAAGCTCTGTGCCGATAACCATCTTAAAAGTGCCCATCAAATTTACGCAGGACAAAAGTTATGGATATCCGGAGGCAAAAGAGTGCTTTCGGTACCAGCTACCTGCTCTGTTCTCGCATTTTCCTGGCCTCTGCAAGGAGAAGTTATTCGTAATTTTGGTCAAGACGGCCTTAAGCGCTGTGAGGGAATCGACATTCAGGCTCCTGCCGGTACAATCGTCCAGGCTGCGGCCCCCGGACAGGTGATTTACGCGAGCAGCGACCTGAAAGGGTACGGCAAAATAATCATCCTTCAGCATCAGGGGGGGTACACCACGGTCTATGCCCATAATCAGGAAAACCTGGTCCAGGTAAACAGAACGGTCCTCGCCAAAGAGGCCATCGCAAGGGTTGGGCAAAGCGGGGATGATGGGGGTGCCTACCTCCATTTTGAAATTCGCTACCAACAAAAAGCATTTGATCCGATTTCTTACCTTCCCTAGTCGATAACACTTATAGGGAATCAGATATCCATCCAGCTATTCACGGAAAAAAAGGACACAATGGTGGAAAAGTTCTTTATAAGAGATCTGTCTGAGGATGCTTTGCCTGAGCTTGATGATGAGGATTTTCTTCCTGACGGTGAGGAACCTGCCCGGCAGGAAGAGGAGGACTTGGGCCAAGACGAGCAAAAGGGGCGAGGCAGGAAAAGGGTTAGCTTTGACCCTGTACAGCAATACTTCACTGATGTAAGCCGTTTGAATACCCTTACAGCGGAAGAGGAATATCACCTGGCGAAAAGAGCATGTCAGGGAGAAACTGAAGCCCGCGCAGGTATGATCAAGGGAAATCTGCGGCTGGTCATCAGTATAGCCAAGAGGTATGTAAACCGGGGTCTCCCACTTCTTGATTTGATCGAAGAGGGGAACCTGGGCTTGATCAAAGCCGTGGAGCGGTACGATCCTGACCGGGGCTACAGGTTCAGCACGTATGCCACCTGGTGGATAAAGCAATCAATCATCCGTTCCCTGGCCAAGCATTCGGGAACCATCCGTTTGCCGATTAACGTAGCAGAGACCGTTAACCGCTTTGTCCATGTGTTGCGGAGCATGGCTCAAAAACTGGGCAGAGATCCGACCTGTCTGGAGTTGTCTCAGGTGATGGAGTTGCCTGTGGCCAAGATAAAGGAGTTACAGGACCTTTTGCAGAAAAATATCTCCCTGGATGCTCTCTTAGAGACGCGAGGCAATGCTCCTGTTCGAGATTTTCTGGAGGACACCTCCACTCCGATGCCGGATGAATTGATGGATGCATTCAAGCGGAAAGAATATATCTCCATATTGCTGAGCCTCTTGAGTGAAAATGAAAATGAAATTATGCGCTTGCGGTTTGGCCTTGACGGCGGAGGAGGGATGACCCTGGAGCAGATCGGCCAGCGGTTTGGAGTTACCCGCGAGAGGATCCGGCAAATTGAAGGTTCCGCTTTTCGAAAACTGCGGAAATTTTTAAGGAGAGAAGAATAAAATGCTTGACAGTTGTGGTTAGTGTAGGTATACTTTATTTAGTAATAAAATCCACAGATGTAGGATACTTCCACCTACCTAAAGGAACTTTTTATCTAACCCAACGATCAAGCTAATATAAAGGTTTGCTTATCCAGTAAGATTTACAGCAAAGAGATTAAGAACAAGCTTCAATAATAAGCTTCCCTTCCCTGAATGGGAAAATATGCGGTCAACAGTACACTGTCTATGATTATGGATTTATTTTTTTGAAAGTTTTAGGAGAGTGGCGTTACGCCTTAAGGTTTTCTTGTTTCACTCCTCGAGTGAGGAAGCTCTCGAAGTGGAATGTAAGCCTTAAAAGAAGTCGTTATCAGACTTTCTGCCGATAAGAACAGTGCACTGATTTTTGTAAATCGTTATTACCTTCCTCGATGCGGTAAAAAAATCGTAGTAATTTCAGTAATAAGGTATGTATCCTATTGCTAAGCGAAGGAAGGTAAGATGAGGACAAGGGAAGTGCGGTGCAAAGTTGGGCGATACACAAACACAGTCGTGGAAAGGAAGTTACATTTTTCAAGGAAGATCATTTATAAGGGATGAGCGCTAATGAATATCGCTGAGCTTAAACAAAAAAATATGTGCGAATTGAGTGATGTGGCTAAAGAGTTAGGAGTGACGTCAATCAGTAACCTGAGGAAGTCGGAGCTGATTTTTAAAATTCTCCAGACCCAGACGGAAAAGAACGGGTTTATCTTTGGCGAAGGGGTTCTGGAAACCCTGCCGGACGGCTTTGGCTTTTTACGTGCCCCGGATTATAACTACCTGCCGGGACCGGACGATATTTATATCTCTCCGTCGCAGATCCGGAAATTTGACCTTCAGACCGGAGATACGGTTTCCGGTCAAATCCGCCCTCCAAAAGACAATGAGAAGTATTTTGCCCTTTTGAAGGTAGAGGCGGTCAACCGTGAGAACCCGGAGATGGCCAAGCTGAAGATTCTGTTCGATAACCTGACCCCTCTCTATCCGAACAGGAGGCTGAGTCTGGAAACAGCATCCAACGAGCTTTGTGGCCGGATAATGGACCTCTTAACCCCTATCGGTAAGGGGCAAAGGGGTCTGATCGTGGCACCTCCCAGGACTGGGAAGACCATGCTTCTGCAGTCGATTGCCAACAGCGTCACGAGAAATCACCCGGAGGTATTTCTGATCGTGCTCCTGATTGATGAGCGTCCGGAAGAGGTTACCGATATGCAGCGTTCGGTTGATGGAGAGGTTGTCAGTTCAACCTTCGACGAGCCGCCGGAGCGGCATATACAGGTTGCTCAGATGGTCATTGAAAAGGCCAAACGGTTGGTAGAATACAAAAATGACGTGGTTATCCTTCTCGACAGCATCACCCGTCTGGCCAGGGCGTATAATGCCATTATTCCTTCCAGCGGCAAGATCCTCTCTGGCGGTATTGATGCCAATGCCCTCCAGTGGCCGAAACGGTTTTTCGGTACAGCCCGGAATATCGAAGAGGGAGGCAGCCTGACCATCATTGCCACTGCTCTTGTGGATACCGGAAGCCGAATGGACGATGTTATTTTTGAAGAGTTCAAAGGTACGGGAAATATGGAGATCCATCTGGACCGCAAGCTAGTCGATAAGAGAATCTTTCCGGCCATCGACATCGATCGTTCCGGAACCCGGAAAGAAGAGTTACTGCTGAGCCAGAATCAACTGAACCGTGTGTGGATCCTGCGCAAGATTCTCTCGCCTTTGAGTGTGGTGGAGAAGATGGAATTCCTCCAGGAGAAATTGCGGGAAACCAAGGGTAATGAAGAGTTTCTAAACTACATGAATAAGATGGAAGATTAACCCAAGTTTTTTTCCTCCCTCTTTTCCCTTGCCTAAGTTGAAATATTAGATTAAAATTGAGGATCTTGCTGAAGAGACACTATCTACTACCGAATTGTCTATTAAAAGAGAAGGAGATAAAGAATGAAGAAAGAAATTCATCCTCAATATCAAGAAGCTGTTATCAGCTGTGCCTGCGGTGAGGTTATTCATACCCGCTCCACCAAGGCGCAGATGCATGTTGAAATTTGCTCCAAGTGCCATCCTTTTTATACAGGTGCCGAACAGAGATTGATTGATACTGCCGGACGGATCGAAAAATTCCGGAGACGGTATGAAAAAGCACAAAAGATGGGGAAATAATCTGCTCAACACATTACAATCTTTAAGGCAGCAGGCGGCAACGGATGTGCAGGCAGCAATGGATGCCATGAAGATGTCCCGGGGGTAGGCGAGAACATGTTTCATAAGTTAGCTGAAGTAGAAAAGAAATTCGATGAGTTGAACAAGAGGCTCAGTGACCCGAAAATAATTGCGGATCAGGAGTCATTTCGTGACTACTCTAAGCAGCATGCGGAAATTGCCGAGATCGTTTCCAAATACCAGGAATACAAAAAGGTCTGCGCAGATATAGAAGAGGCCAGGGACATTATCAACCGCAGCAAGGATGAAGAGTTGCGGGAGTTAGCCAAAATCGAGCTGGAAGAGTATCTGTCCAGGAAGGAATCTTTCGAGCAGGAACTTCGCATTTTGCTGCTTCCCAGAGATCCGAACGATGAGAAAAACATCATCCTGGAAATTCGGGCCGGTACCGGTGGAGAAGAAGCCGCGCTTTTTGGCGGAGATTTGCTCCGCATGTATCTGAAGTATGCTGAGATTCAGGGGTGGAGAGCGGAAATCCTGGACATCCATGCTACGGGAGTCGGCGGAATTAAAGAGGTAATAGTCGGGATTCGTGGCGAGAAGGTCTATAGTCAATTGAAGTTTGAAAGCGGTGTGCACAGGGTTCAGAGAGTGCCGGTCACGGAAGCTTCCGGAAGAATTCATACCTCTACCGTAACCGTCGCCGTATTGCCCGAAGCGGAAGAGATCGACATTCATATCGACCCGAACGATATCAGAGTCGATATTTTTCGCTCCTCCGGACCGGGCGGGCAAAGCGTCAATACTACAGACTCTGCGGTCCGGATTACTCATATTCCTACCGGGTTAGTGGTTTCCTGCCAGGATGAGAAATCTCAACACAAAAACAAGGCCAAGGCTCTGCGGGTGCTTCGCTCCCGGCTGATGGACAAGTTTCAGAAGGAGCAGCAAAGTGAAATCTCCCAGAATCGGCGCTTGCAGGTAGGGTCGGGAGAGAGGAGTGAGAAAATCCGCACCTATAACTTCCCCCAAAACCGGATCACCGATCATAGGATCGGGCTGACCCTCTATAAACTTGACTCGATTCTGCTCGGAAACATTCAGGAAATCATCGATCAGCTCATTACCACTTTTCAGGCGGAAGAATTAAAGAGGGTCGCCTGAAAAAGCCGGGTATTCCCCTGCCTTCCTTCCTGTCGATTGAGATCGCCTTTTTAATTTCTTTGCCTTGCAAGGTTTTTAAAATCTGCATTGTCGAAGGTTGAGAAATAAAAGATATATCGAGGTTGAGAAAGGAACTATTGGTATGAAATCTTCCCTCTTCAGCGTCGGGAAGAAGGGGAGCGCGGGCTCCTGTTCTCTTTTCAATATCCTTAAGGAGGCAGTCTATCAGCTCGAATCGGCCGGGATCGAGAATCCTCGAATGGAAGCCGAAATCCTCCTTGCCCATTTCCTTAAGATCAGCCGCATCGAACTCTATACCCGATGGAACGAGGAGTGTCCGCATTTTCGGGATTTTCAGACACTGGTCACAAGAAGAGCCCGCCACGAGCCATCGGCCTATATCGTCGGTGAGAGAGAATTCTGGTCCCTTGATTTCATCGTAGCTCCCGGTGTTTTGATTCCCCGGCCGGAGACCGAATTTGTGGTCGAAGCCGTATTACGTTTTTCTCCCGGTGCGGCCCTCATCATCGATGTGGGTACGGGAAGCGGCAACATTGCCGTTTGCCTGGCCAAAGAGATCCCAACGGCCCGCATCTTTGCTCTCGATATCTCAGAGGCAGCCCTCTCGGTGGCTCGTCAGAATGCCGCCCGCCATCGGGTATCAGGGCAAATAACCTTCCTGCGGGCCGATCTTCTCTCCGCCTTCGCTCAATACCTTCCTTTCAGAAAGATTGACTGCGTGGCATCCAACCTCCCTTATATCCCGCCATCGGATATACCTTTTCTGTCGCCGGAAGTGTGCACCTTTGAACCTCAGGGTGCTCTGGACGGTGGAGGTGCCGATGGGCTGGACTGCTACCGGCGATTGATCCATGAGACCAGGGGGATTTTGAAGGTCGGGGGCCTTTTGATTATGGAAATGGGCTCAGGGCAAAAAGAAGCCCTCGTCCGGGAAGTTCATAATCATGGGTATGAAGTGCAGGAGATCCTTTCCGATTACGCCGGAATTGACCGGATCCTCGTGGCCAGATTGTCAGGCTGTTAACATGGCATGGGGACAGGGAACCCCCGCTCACGATAAGAAAGGCACGAGAGGCACTCGCGTACCTTTCATTCCCCTTGTGCCTTTTATGGCTTTGTTTTCACTTCTTACATCTTTATTAAGATAGCTCTATTAAGACAAGCTCTATTATAGCGAGGAGGGGTCGTAGCCGTGAAGATTATAATTACGCAGGAGAGTAATTTTGCAGAAGAAATTGACCGGCTGGTCAATCGGTTTTCATTGGCAGCCGAGGGTGTGGAGGAAAAGGTCAAGGCGATTATTCACAGAGTGCATCAAGAGGGGGACCGGGCTCTCTTGGATTACAGCCGCGAATTTGATGGCGTCTCTTTGGCCCGGGAAGACCTTTTGGTGAAAAGATCCGAAATTGAAGCTGCCTATGGCCAGGTACGGCCTGAGGAAATTGCAGCAATGGAATTAAGTATCGTAAGGATTCGAGAATTCCATCGTCATCAAAAGAGTGAATCCTGGTTTTACGCGGAAGAGAACGGGACTGTACTGGGACAACTGGTCACGGCTATTGAGAAGGTAGGCATTTACGTTCCGGGTGGCAAGGCATCCTATCCATCGTCGGTGATCATGGGAGTCGTCCCTGCACAGATTGCCGGAGTTAAAGATATTGTCATTGCCTCTCCTCCGGGCAAAGCCAAGACTTTATCTCCTTATACCCTAGTTGCGGCTGATCTTTTGGGAGTCCAGAAAATATGCAAGGTTGGTGGTGCTCAGGCAGTCGCGGCCCTGGCCTATGGTACCGAAAGTGTACCCAGGGTGCAGAAAATTGTCGGCCCGGGTAACATTTTTGTAACTCTGGCCAAGAGGCAGGTCTTCGGACTGGTCGATATCGATATGCTGGCTGGTCCCAGCGAGGTACTCGTCCTGTGCGATCACACTGCCAGTGCGGAATATACTGCCGCAGATCTGCTTTCGCAGGCAGAGCATGACGAGCGGGCATTTACGATGGTGGTAACACCGGAAGGTTCGATCATTCAGGAAGTTCAACGCCAGGTCGCAACCCAGGTAGAGCAGTTGCCGAGAAAGGAGATCGCAAGCCGCTCCCTGCAAGACTACGGCTACTTGATTCAAACCAAGGACATGGAGGAAGCAATTGGCCTGGTTAACGAACTGGCAGCCGAGCACCTGATTCTGGCAGTGGAGAATCCGTTTGCTCTTTTGCCGAGGATACAGAATGCAGGGTCAATCTTTTTAGGCCATTTCACTCCGGAAACCATGGGGGATTATCTGGCTGGTCCAAACCATGTATTGCCAACCTCTGGAACAGCGCGGTTTTTCTCTTCTCTTGGGGTGGACACTTTCTGTAAGCGATCCGGTTTTACTCACTGTACCCGATCCGGTCTTAAGCAGATGGGGCCAAGTGCCGTTACGCTGGCCGAGATTGAGGGTCTGACTGCTCATGCCATGGCCGTACGAAGGAGATTGCCCTGAAAAGGAGGCTGTCTTTGTAAGTGAAGATTGAAGTCAAGGTGTGGAGAGTGGGAGGGAATATGCAGTTTTTTTAAGGTTCACCATTTTTATTTTATCATTACTCCCCTTCCTAAATTGCCATTGCGGACTTATGTTATATATAAGTCCCCTGCTTTTTGACTTTACCAAAGTCTTTATATTTTATTATCTATTTACCTGTATAGTTTGACAATACTAATTTAGGAGTGCTATAATTTATTCGTCTTTGTGATTTTTTGAGCAATCTTTCCGCAAAGCACCCCGGACAGCGCATGAGTAAAGGTCAAAGGAGTATTTTTGAAGTTTAGAACCTTCATGAACTGGAATTTGCATACTTGTGCTGAAAATAATCCGGGTGATACAGCACAAAACCAAAAAATTAAACAAGGAGTAGGTAATCATTTGCACACTATGAACAAATCTGCACATTCTTCTCTCTTTTAAGGTGAAGGAGAGAGGGAGTTAAAGAGAACAAAACAAACGACCAAGGACGGAAAAGAGCTGAATTAGCAGCGAAATTGATAAGTAATTTTTATATTTTTATTGGTGGGCCAAGTGGCATCTTATTTGCTTTAATTCGAGCCAAGGTATCGTTTATTTTTAAAGGGGGGCAGTGCCAGAACATTGATAAACATGAACTTTTTAAATGAAGAATCTTACCAAAACTTTAGTAGCTTTTGCGTTTGGCGAAAGGGGGTCCTCATTTATGGAATGGTTTTATAAGAGTAGCAGGATAACCTGTTTTATTCTTTTACTGGTGGGAAGTGTCTTTCTTTCAGCATCCGTTTGGGCGCTGGATCCGACTGTCACTGATGTAACCACCCGATCTTTTAGTGTGGTTTGGACGGAAAGTACCGGCGGGCTCGGCGTATGCAGTCTTAGTGTCCGCAAAAGTGGAGGGGCGGCAGTGGACGGCAGTCAGATCATCCTGGAATCTGATGCGGATGCCCAGGCCCGTGGTGTAATAAAGTTTGAGGTTATAGGGTTGGATTATGGTACTACCTACAGTTATACGGGAACGAGGAAAAACTCAGGCACTTTCAGCGGTACGGTAACCACCGCCCTGTTCAGAGGGCTCCTCTCGTCTGACCCGAATGCAAATGACATTGTAACCAACGACATTTTTCACGTAGCCGTATTCAATACCGATGGGAAGACTCCGGCCCTGGGCACTCTGGTGATGGCCGATATCTACACTGATGCAGGCTGCACGACGAAGAAGAACAAGTATCCCCTGACGGGGTGGGTTGGCTTTGGCATGCCGGGGAATATCCAGGCTGCCGATTATACGGGTAAATCGTTTGCCCCGACCAATATTTCCTATAGGGAATATGCAGCGTTAAACCTGAACAACTTATTTGCTGACGACCCCAGTACGCCGAATGTGGTAGATCTTTTTCCGCTTCAGTTGACAGGAGACGACCCAGGTACTGCCGGCATAGTGGAAGGCAGTTACCTAAAGGTGAGCGTTGTGCCGGGCATTACTCCCGTAGCCGGTGATATGGTACAGGTTATGCCGGTTCCGGCCATTACCAGGGTTGGAAACCAGACGATCAGTTCAGCCAAGGTGACTGCCGCTATCAAATTCGGCAACGGCCTTAATGCTTTTTCCTATCCGTGCGAAGTTCCAGAAGGTTATACCACCGGGACGCTTCTGGACGCTCTGGAATCTGTTGGAGGTCAGGTCAGTTGTATTTTAAGCTATGATGGGGTTAATTGGAAAAAGACAGATAAAGTTTTTTCAAGGGGCAAATGGGTTACGAGAGATGCTGTAAAGATTGACCCGGGAAAAGGGTATCTGGTGCTGATGAAAGAAGCTATGACTAAGCCCCTCTACATTAGCGGCTATCCCGCAACGACTCAATTCAGTCTTAATCAGAACATGAATATTTGCGGTTTTCCCCAAATTCCCTCTTTTTATTCAACCAAGGATCTTTTGGAGAGCATAGATGCACTTGGTGACCAGAATGTTAACTTTATCTTAACGTATGATGGGGCGAATTGGACAAAGACAGACAAAGTTTTTTCCAGAGGAAAGTGGGTTGTTCGAGATTCAAAGGACATGAAGCGGGGAATGGGTTACTTTGTCTTTTTAAAAAATGCTGTCTCAAACGTTGATCCATTGAAGAAATGAAGGATAAGGACCACGAATCCAAAGGTTGAAGCCTGAGACCAAATCTTCCTTCAGAAGCTTTGGTGGGGGGGCACTTAAATTGATGATACAACATACACGCAGGAGAAAAAAAGTGAAAAGTAGGGTAGCGAAAGGAGGAAGTATTCATGAAAAAGTTTTTTAAAAAGATTTGTTCCTTGGAGATAATCCTTGGCCTTATCATTATTTCTCTGGGAGTAGTAGTATCAAACGCGGGGGCTGCATCTTTGGTAAGCATAGATGGCCAATCCGTTATTATTCACGATGTAAACAATAACAGCTTCCGGGCAGTATGCATGATAGATCAGGCTCTTAGTTCCTGTGACATCAATGTTTTGGTTTATACGGATGCTCAAGGCACAAACCCTGCAACGTTCAACCTTACGGAAACTAACTGGAAATCGGACGGAATCGTTCAGATTGGAGTGGCTGGACTTCAGGCAGGTACGAATTATTATGTAAAGATAAACATGACGGTCAATGGCTCCGCTGCTATTGACTATCCCCAGGCGGCTCCCTACCTGAGCGTTAAGACCGAAGTTTCACCCCAGGAAGGGGATACTTTTCCTCTCGCCGATCAAAGTATCTATTTTACCACTTACTCCCCAACCATGGATGAGGTCGCTGCCGAAGATGTCTATGTTATGGTCGGTATTGAGGGTGTCAATTATCCTGTAGCTGGCAGCGAAAACAGCTGGCAGCATTTGGATGAAGATTTCGGGATATATGATTCGATTGTCAAATTAATCGGCTATGTTTATGGACCGGATGGTAAATATAAGGCCATTTCAGGAACCCCGAACGTGACTATTTATTGCCTTGGTGGGATAAATCAAGGATACAAGGTAATAAAAAATATTGCCTGGAACCCGAATGTAGAAACTGAAGGTTTTCCAGATATGCCGGATGGACTAGATGAGTGGGGAACAAACTATATTCTGATAGCTCCACAAGCTGCGGATCAGCCGCCAGCGGTTACGATTAAGCCTTCAAGCTTAAGATTCATCAATAATCAATACGTTATGAAACCAGGTGAGGCATTCTCTCTTGACGTGGCTGCTAACGATCCTGATGGAGACAGCATCAGCGGCTGGAATCTTCAAGGTGCACCAAACGGTATGAGCATTACTGCTCAGGCAGACCCGGCTGAAGCAAAAATTACCTGGAATCCTGCAGCAGGAGATGTCAGTCAGGCGCCCTATACGGTTACCGTTGAGGCCAGCAATGTAAAGACCGGTACAAAAACCTTCGCTGTTCTGGTTACTGAAGGAATACCCTCAGCGCCTACTTCGGTCGTGATTTCACCGGCCAGCCCCAAAACGGGTGACACTCTCACCTGTACCGTGACAGGCGGTCTCGATCCTCTGGGTGATCCGGTTACCCAAAATTATACCTGGTTTAAAAATGGAGTTGCGCAGAGTATTACCGGAAGCACTGTTTCAAGCAGCCTTACCTCCAAGGGGGATGCCTGGTCATGTTCCGTGACGGTGTCCGATACTCCATTTGATGGCGAAAGCCCGGCCAAGGCTTCAAATACAGTAACGATCGGCAATACTGCTCCTTCTGGGAACCCCACCGTGAGCGTCAGTCCTGCCAATCCGACAACCAATTCCGACCTGGTGGCTACCGTAAGTATCAGCGGGTGTACAGATGCGGATACTTCCGATACTTTGGGCTATACCGTAAAGTGGTACAAAAACAATCAGGAAACCAATAACACTACCGAAACGCTTTCAGCCGGCAAAATCAAAAAGGGTGAAAGCTGGATCTGCAAGGCCACTTTGACCGAGAATAGTACTGCGACCAGTAATATTGGTACATCTAACTCTCTGACCATCGGCAATGTGTCACCTTCAGCTCCCGGCAGCATTTCGATTGCAAAAACTGTCGATGGCATCACCTGTACCATCGGGCAGGCAGCTACGGATCCAGACGCGGCCGACGGTGTAGATACAATAAAATATTTATATAAATGGACATGCACCGTGAATGGCGTTGATCAGGCTCCGGTAACGAAAGGCCCCACCACGGAGTTGAGCCAGAAATTAGATTCAGTGCTGGCCAAGAATCAGACCTGGCGTTGCGAGGTTGCAGCCACCGATGATAATGGTGCAACCTACACCGCTTTTGTACGCAATCCTGCCGATCAGGACGTTACCATCGTCAATAATCCACCGACCAAGCCGGCTGCATCTCTCACGCCTGCAAGCCCATACAAGAATTCATCTTTAGTATGCAGCGTAACGAGCCCAAGCACCGATCCAGACGGTGATTCTGTACAATACACCTTTGAATGGTTCAAGGATTCGGATGCAACTCCTGTGTACACTCAAGCAGCATCCTCCTCGACCACTTCCACACTGCCTTCAACCGTAGCCCTGGCGCAGGGTTCTCAGTATACCTGCAAGGTTATTGCTTCCGATGGTCAAACCAGTGGTCCTGCCTTTACAGCAACAGCCATCACCATTGGAAACCGGGCTCCAACCCTTACCATTAAGAAAAATGGTCAGGTCGTTGAAACCAATCAGGTCAGTGTCAATGAAGATGAAACGCTTACCCTGGAAGTCACGGGTGCTGATGCCGACAATAACACGCTGACATGTTCTGCACTCACCCTGCCGGATGGCGCAACGTTCACAGGCAACCTTTTCAGTTGGACCACTGCGATTGGCTCTGCCGGTTTGTATGCAGCCACTTTCAAGGTCGTGGAAACCGATGGCAAGCCCTCGAACCTGTCTGTTACCAGGGATATTCAGATACAGGTGATTTATCCTTCTCAAATTGTGGAAGACTTTGAGTATTTGGCCCTTTTTCCAAAACCCGAGGACAATGGCTGGTTCCGGCTGCAGGGTCAAGGCCAGATGAGCGTGCTGTCAGAAACACTGCAAGACAGTACAACAAATCATTACCTGAAGACGGTTACCTCACATGCCGATCCCAATACCGTCTCAGCTACGGGCCAATTACAGTATATTGCCACCAAGTGGCTCAACAATCCTCTTGATACGCGGAATTTCCCTGAATTGCAGTTCACTATTGCCGACCGCAACCTTTACTATGTTGAGGTTTGCATTCATGCGATAGATAACAACGGGCAAGGCAAAAATTACTTCCTGCGGTACATTCCTCAGGATCCCCCGATCAGTGCGGAATTTAGCGTCAACGGATTGTATATCAACTGGTACCTTGGCAGTCAATTTATCGATTCTGCCGGAAAACAGGTGACGCGAAACATGGAGAAGGATCTGAACAGAGCCATTGCCGCCACACAGCAGGGATATCAGGTCCACTACGATTATCTGATGGGCATTGTCCTGCGTGGAGACATCGATCGCTTCGATAACGTGGCTGTAGCCGTTGGAAGCAGGGATCTCAATCCTCCGAAAGATGTCCAAAACCTGACTGCGATCGCCAAAGACAAGGCAGTGGTTCTCTCCTGGACTCTTCCTGCTAATCAGGACCCCGATATCATCGGCTATATGGTTGAGACTGTGGGCACCAGAGTTGATAAAGTTTTAGCCACGGCAACAACCTGCACGATCAGTGGCTTAATCAATAATAGAGACTATGAATTTAAAGTCAAAGCCTATGATAACGCTCCTGTAAAGGACAGCAGTGATAAGATAACCGGAAATGTAAGTCCTGGTGTCTCTATTCAAACGCAGCCACGGCCGGACCACACGCCTCCGACCTGGCCAGCCAATGCATTTACCGCAACACCGCAGAATAAGGCTGTCATACTTTCCTGGACCGCTCCTTCCGATGGTGACCTTGATATCTTCGAGATCTTCAGGAATGGGGTTTCTGTTGAGGTAGTTGGAAAAGCCGTAACCAGCTATCGGGTGACCGGACTGGAAAATAACAGATCGTATACTTTTACGATCAGAGCTTATGATAATGCAACTCCTCGCAATTATTCTGAGATTTCAGCCACAGCAACCCCAGAGACACCGGCAGAGATAGCCGTGGATGATTTTGAGTATTCCGGCACTGGAACGCCCACAGATAATGGATGGTTCCGCCTGCAAGGTACCGGGAGCATCAACCGTGTTGCTGAAGGGAGCAACTCATACATGAGTCTCGTTCCCACTTCGAGCAAGAAATTGAACTTCATAGCGGTTAAATGGATTAGTAATCCTGAGGAATGCAATAATCCGGAATTGCATTTTGACCTTAAATCAAATGGTACCTGCAGTATTGAGTTTTATGTTCTTGCCAGCAACGGTAACAGGTATTTCCTGAGTTACCAGCCGGATGTGACCAAAGATTTTGATTACTGCCCCACACCGGACAAGATCCGGCAAGGGCTGTACATCACTCACTATCTTGGATGGAAAGGGAAAGATCAAAACAGCAACTGGCGTACCGTAATCAGAAACCTGACCAAGGATATCCAGGATGCACAGGGACTCGAAAACGTTACCTTCATGTATCTTCTGGGGATTACCATCCGGGGAGAATGCTCCATCGACAATATCCGCTTGGAAAAGGCGGTTCCGGATGTTACCAGCCTTGTGGCCAGACCACTCGATGGTTCTACAGAGCTTTGCTGGACGAGCGCCGATCCGACAGTAGCAGAGTTCCGCCTCTCCGTCGACGGGAATATGCCTATTGCCATTTCTCCAAGTCTCATTAGCAATACAACGAATGAGTACTCTTATCTAGTAAGCGGTTTGACGAACAATGTTTCTCACACCTTCAAGGTCATGCAGGTAATGCAGGATGGTTCGGAAAGCAACGGTGTCGAGGTTTCAGCCATTCCGCGAAATGCCACATTTACCGACGGCTGCAGTGATCTTGGTACCTGGGCAGAGAAAACCGCTCAACTCGGAGAGGTCAGTTCTGTCTATGATACGGATGTTCATAGTAAGGTTATATCTATCATTCCCAATACGGACGCGGTTTCTATCTATGAGGTGGAAAAAACCCTTATGACATCCGGCAGCACGATAACCCTGAACATCAAGGCTAATAGCCAATTTACCCTGTGGTTTAAAGTAAGGGACAGTTATGCTGTCGAGTATAACCTCATCTATGCCACCGGCGGTACCGAATATTCCGGAGGTTCATTCGCAACATTGGCATATAGCTATCTGGGGCCCTTCTACACTGATGGACAATGGCATACTTTGACCATTAACTTGAGTGACATGATGCAGGTTTACTTCAATAATAGTGGTCTTAATCAAATTGAAAGCGTGACTATAACTGGAGATGTTCGTGTAGATGACCTGACAGTTTATTAAAATAAGTAAGATAAGCTGCTCAAAAGGCTTATCTATCGGAATAAGCACTTCACATAAAAGGAGTGGCCGGGGAAATTACCTGGCCACTCCTTTTTTTTCGGATAACATTTCAAGGCGTTTTTAAGAGGGAGAAGGTATTTCCCATCATATCTCCGATATATCCAAGCTTCCGCACCCCTATGGACAATTTGCAGATTTTTCCTTTTTGCAGATTTTTCTCGAAAGTGGTGGACACGCTTCTCTGACATCAGGCTGGTTGTCTGTATAGAGTGGGGAGTATAGTACAGGCAGCGTTAAACACGCGGCCAGATAGATTATTATCCACGCAGCACATTATCCGTCATTCTAAGCGAAGCCTGTCCTGAGGAGTCATTAAGCGGGGAGCTTCATTTCTCATATGAAACCAGGCAATCATACCCTTGAAGCGCTGGCCATAAGGACACTTATGCCATAATTGAATCGAGAAATGGTATTAGAATCCAGAAGCCCCTGAAAAACCAGGATTCTAAGCCTTCGCTTAGAATGACGGCTGAACGGCCTTTCAGAATTCATCGGATCACATAAATGTTTAATTTCGCAAAGAAGGTGTGGAAGCTCAGTTTTCCTTGTTGAAGAGAATTTTCCGGGGAATACGGGGAAGGGGAATGTGGATAAGCCCGCCTGGAATCATGAGAAAAGCCGATTTATCTGGTAATATCCGCAAAAAGTTGATACCGCTTTGTGTTTCAATGGCTTCTCCCTGTGTATAGTAAAAAGGTCTCCACAAAGTTTTTGTGGAGACCTTTGAAGGAGTGACATGATAATTGTCACCTTAATCTATAATTATCACTTTAATCCAAGAGGATTTTTTATGGATAGTGTAGAGTTAAGGAATCGGTGGAGCAGCAGGCGGCATCGAGCCAGCGGTAGGCGCCGTATTGACTAACTTCATATTTTTGGTAATAGTAGCCTTTGTCTTGAGCTGCTCGATGTAATCGGTGATTTTCTGTTCACGCTTCTTATAGAGCAGGGTGGGTTCGATGATATCTTTAACATCTTCAAATTTATTTGCACCAGCCGATTTTCTGTCGGTAACAGAGATAATATCGTAGATTTTTCCTTGTCCACCGCCAGCAGCACCAAAGTTATTTCTCTCAATCTGTTTCACATCCCCGACTTTTGTGCCAAAAGCAGCTTCTTCAAAAGCATGGTCCATTCTGCCCCGCTGGATAAATCCGAGATCGCCCCCTTTTTCTGCAGAGAACTGATCGATCGAATGCTGCTTGGCCAGGGCTGCAAAATTTTCTCCTTTTTTAAGGCGTTTCATAATATCATCGGCCAGTTTGGCATCGTCTACCAGGATGTGTTTGACCCTTACCCGCTCAGGAATATTTTTGAATTGCGGATCATTTTTATGTTCATCATAGAATTTGCGATATTCATCATCCGATGCCTTAATGTCCTTGCACAGTATATCCATCGCAAATTTATTTGCTAGAACGCCATCAGCGAAGATTTTCGTCTTTCTTTGAAATTCAGGATCCTTCTCCATACCGATACGCTTTGCTTCCGTAACAAAAAGGACATTTTTGATTTTATCTTCAACCATATTTTTTAAGAAAGAGGGATTTTTCAAAAGAGGACTATCCAGAGGATTCCCGTAGGTGGCCTGTCCACCGATGATATCATTCAGGGTAATAGCATTCCCGTTTACCTCGGCTAATTGGATCTTGAGCAGGCTATCGTCTTTTACTTTTGCCTCTTCGATCTTGGCAAGGTTTTTATCAAGGACTTTGACATTGGCCTTTGACCGCAGGCTTTCGAGCAGGGAACTGGTAATTTGATCCGTTTTTTCTTTGGCCAGTTTAAATTGGAGGTAATTCTTTTTACTCTCCAGTTCCTTGTCGGTCAAGTTTTTCCTCTCAATAGCCTTGAATAAAGCGTAGCCCTCCCGGGTCTTGATGGGTTCACTTACCTCTCCGTCTTTAAGTTTGAAGATAACCTCTTCAACCTCTTCCGGAAAGATGTTCGTGTTGATGATAACAAAACCGATATCGCCACCATCTTTGGCATTGCGTCCGAGAGATTTTTCCTTGGCCAGCTTCTCAAAACTGGTTCCCTGCTTAATCTGGCTGAGAATAGCAGCAGCGTCTTCCTTGGACTGGGTCACGATCTCTTGAAACCGGATTTTTTGTCGCTCTTTGGCAGGTATCAAATTGTCCAATTCTTTATCAGACAGTCTGGTTTTATCGGTAACCTTTTTTTGATAAAAGAACAGGGCCAGTTGCTGTTCATTAATCATTTTCAGTTGTTGCTGGACCGAAGGGTCTTTGTCCAATCCCTGCCTTCTGGCCTCCTGAGCGAGAAGGATACTGGCGATAATCTGGTTGAGCAAGTTTTCCCGGTCTGTTCGGCCCTGAGCAATCTCATTAAACTCATCAAGGGAGATTTTCGTTCCATTAACATCGACAACGGTCTTTTGAGTGTCAGCCCAGGATCGTGTACCCAAGAAAAATAACGAGCAAAGAATAATAAGGATAGTGGAAATCTTTTTCATTTTTTCCTCCTTGAGGTTAAAATCCAATAGTACCATTGCTTAGCTGCAGGGCCACAGCCTCTGTGTATGGCGAAGAGAGATTTTTGACAGGTTTGTTGATAACTATACAGAATTATAGAGCAGATGTCAACTTTCTCTTCCCGATGGATATAAAGTAAAATACCTTCTTGCCTCATTATCCATTTCCTGATATTTTTGTACTCAGGTAAGATGATGAGATACATAAGTTCTCTATCAAGTTCGTTCGCTATTAAATTAGTTGAGCTTTATATTTCATCGGCATACCTATTTTCGTACTTCACTTTGCATTCTTCTTTTGGGGTACTGCGAGATCGAGGATGATGAAGAACTGACATGATTAAGATCGGAATAACGGGGAGCATCGGCTCCGGAAAGAGCACTGTCAGTCGGATGTTTCAAGAGGCGGGTGCGAAAGTTATTGATGCCGATAAAGTGGCCAAAAAAGCAATGGCTCCTTTCAAGCCTGCCTGGTGGGCGGTATATGAGTACTTTGGTTCGTCCGTAGTGTGTCCGGAAAATTCGCAGATCAATCGGGTCAGGCTTGGAGAACTCGTCTTTGGAGATCCTTTTTTTTTGCGGAAGCTGAATTGCCTAGTACATCCTCTGATCATCGAGGAAATGAAAGCCGAGTTACAGCAGTTGCAAAACCGGGGAGTGAAGCTGGCAGTCCTGGATGTTCCTCTGCTGATCGAAGCAGGGTTACGTCGCCTGGTCGATTTTGTCGTTGTAGTCTGTGTGGAGCAGGATGTCCAGATAGCCAGACTGCAAAAGAGGCATCCCGGATTAACTGTTTCCGAAATCATGCAGAGGATTCACAGCCAGATGAGTCTTGCAGCCAAGAAGAAATATGCCGACTTTATCATTCATAACAACGGCAGACTGGAAGAGACCCGTAATCAGGTGGGCGAGGTCCTTCAGGAGGTAATGAAAAGGAAGGATTATCGAGAGAGTGGTTGATTTCTCCATCTGATTATGTTAGAATTTCTGTTACACATGTATAGATATTGGTAATGCCATGATAAGTCTATGAATTGAAAAAGAAAAATCGGTTATCGTTTATACATTGGGGAAAGGCCTAGCACGTCTGTATCAATGCTGGGTCTTTATTATTATGCCGGGTCTTATTACTATGATTTGGTTAAGATCTCGATGGGAGGAAAGCATTTGATCTATTATGAAACCTTACTGATTATCAACCCAAACCTGAGTGAAGAGGAAGTGGAGACAGTTGCCCAGAAAGTAAAAAAGATTGTGGAGGATCTGGGGGCATCAATAATCCAATTTGAAAATTGGGGTAAGAGGCGTTTAGCCTATGAGGTAAAGAAATTTAAGAAGGGATATTATCTGGCTTATGATTATCAAGTTGAATCGAGTGATATTTTGAAAAAATTAGATGCCGCTATCCGGTATGACGAGCAGATTTTAAAATATATGACCGTCAATATGAAGGAAGCCAACATTGGAAAAGGATCCTCCATGGTTACAGCCAAGGAAGGCGGTTTCCGAGAATCCGGAGCGGCGGAGGGTACCGACTAAATGGCTTCATTTAATAGAGTTATATTAATGGGAAACCTGACCAAGGATCCCGAGTTGCGTTATACCTCGAGCGGTCTTGCAGTGGCTCATTTCAGTCTGGCCATAAACCGCAAGTATACCGCCAAGGAAGGAGATAAAAAGGAAGAGGTGGACTTTTTCGATATCGAGACGTGGGATAAACAGGCGGAATTGTGCAGTGAATACCTGAGCAAGGGAAGCGGTGTTTTAATCGAAGGTCGGCTGAAACAGGACCGATGGGAAGATGAAACGGGCGGAAAACGGTCGCGGATAAAGATTGTGGCTACTACTATTCAGTTCCTGCCCAAGAGATTGGATGAGGGAGCAGAAGGAGCTGGAAACTTCCAGGATGGGAGTTCATTCGACGGGAAGGACAATCCTCCATTTTAGTATGAAAGAAATAATGGTCCGTATAAAAAAAACAATAGCATGGAATAACCGAGTTTGCGTAAGTCCTCGCTGAATGGAGAGTTTATGAAAGCAAAAATGCTGACCCGATTTAGAAGAAGGAAAATCTGTAAATTTTGTGAAGGGAAAATTGACTTTATCGATTTTAAAGATACAAGAAGGCTTCGCAGCTTTATGACTGAAAGAGGCAAGATTATCCCGCGCCGTATTTCCGGCAATTGTGCCAAGCATCAAAGAGAATTAACGCAGGCTATCAAGAGGGCTAGAAACATTGCGCTTTTGCCCTTCCTGGCTGAATAGCGACCCTGTACCCCTGGCGTCAGGGGAATTTCACTTTTGATCTCAAAAGAGAATGCTTTGAAAAGGGGGAACTTCCGGTCTTAATCAAGGTCTCCAGGTTTTAACAGGAGTTGTGTATGGTCATATTCCCTCGTGGTTCTTATGATGAGGGGAGAGGACTGTCGAACAGTAGTCCGCCACAGAGTGCGGAGTTAAAAGCTAAGGAGTAGAAAATCCCTTGAGCAGTAATCAAGAAAGATACAACAATGGTTGCAGCAACTCTAAAAGTGTTAGTGCCCTGAAGAAGATTTCCGCTGTTTTGGGCTCCCTGTTCCTGGTTTTATTCTTATGCTTTATCTCTCAGCTCTTTCTGGTTGCTTTCATCCCGATTCCATTAACCTTTTTGATTCTGCGCCGGGGAAAAAGCCAATGGGTGATCGGCGCATTACTCGTTGCCGGCATAGTTGCACTGATTGCCATGCCGGAAGCGGATTTAATTTTTTATGCCCTCGTTATCTTTGGCTCTGTAAGTATTGTTCTGGCCGAACTCTTTGAGAGGGGTCTTACGAGCGAGCGGATTATTTTCATCAGCTCAATCGTTTCGATCGCTTTGTTGTTCTTTTTTCTGGGGATGTATTCCCTGCGGTCATCCACGGGACTGGACGAGAGCCTGCACCATGAAATAAGCCAGTCAATGTCCAAGGTAATTGAATTATATGAGCAGGGAGGAATTGAACCTGATCAGGTAGCACTGCTGAAAAAATCATCCCAGCAGATAGAAGACACTCTGATCAGCATATTCCCTGCCATATTAGCCGTTCTTTTGATCTTTGTCAGTTCGGTAAACTATTTTATCCTTCGGCACTGGCTGCAATCTCTCGAATTTCCGGTAGAGGATCGCAAGCCCTTTTGGTATTGGATCTTACCGGACTTTTGGGTCTGGGTATTCATTGTGGCCGGGCTCATGTGGTATTTCCTGAAAATGCCTCTTCCGTCCAGGGTAGGGTTGAATTTTTTGATCGTAGTCAGTTGCCTGTATCTGATTCAGGGACTAGCGGTTATCGTCTACTTTTTTCACAAGGTGCATATTCCGGCCTTCCTGAGGTATCTGGGAGTAGCCTTTATTCTTTTCATCCCTGGTAGCTATATTTTATTGACTCTTGGAGGTCTTTTCGATAATTGGATCGATTTTCGAAAGCTCAGGCCGAAGGCGGGAGAGACAAGCGTCTGATACTGCCTGATATTATCTTATACTATCAGTCAATGAGAGCAATTACTTATAAGGAGAATCATATGGAGGTAATTTTACAGAAAACCGTGAGCAGTCTGGGGGAAATCGGTCAGGTAGTCAATGTTGCGCCCGGCTATGCCCGAAACTACCTGATTCCAAAAAAGTTGGCTATCAAGGCGACACCCCGCAATATCGCACTTTTGGGAAAACAGGAATCCTTTATCAAGGCCGCCCAGGCCAAGGCCAGGAAAGAATGCACTGATTTGGCTTCCCAACTGGAGAGATTATCCTTTACGTTCGCCAGAAAATCGGGAGAAAATGACCGGCTTTTCGGTTCCGTCACCAATGCGGACATTGCCGAGGCTCTGAAAAAAGAAGGCATTGAGATTGACAAGAAAAAAATTGTTTTGGAAGATCCCATAAAAATACTGGGAATTTACAAGGTGCCGGTAAAATTGCATCCCGAAGTGACTGCTCAACTGAAAGTGTGGGTTGTCAAGGACGAGCCGGTTACCAAAAAAGACACTCCTTCGCAGGGAGAAGAGTAGTTTCGGATGATGTGAGCCTCCCTCACCCCTTGGAAAGACCTCCTTGAAGAGGGCATGTTGGTGAGAAAAAAGCAGGTTGGATTATGAAGTCAGAAGGACCTCCGGGAGAAGGAATAGCGCTGAGGTTGCCGCCTCAGGATCGGGATGCAGAGCGCGCGATTTTGGGAGCGGTCTTTCTGGAACCGGAATCTATCAGTAAAGTCATTGATATTATTCTACCGGATAGATTTTATGATCCAGCGCACCGGAAAATATTTTCTTCCATGCTGGATTTATACAGCCGTGGAATTCTCCCCGATCTGGTAACTCTCAAGGATGAACTCGTCAGTCGAAACGAACTGGAGGAGGCTGGGGGAATCAGCTACCTGATGACCCTGGTGGATTCAACTCCCACCGCTGCCAATATCAAGTCTTATGCTCAGATTCTGCATAAAAAGTTCCTGGCACGCCAACTGATTGCCGCTGCAACGCAAATCGCCCAAAGAGGGTACGAAGAGCACAAAGAAATTGAAAACCTCCTCGATGACGCCGAGCGGCTGATCTTTAATATTACCGAAAACAGAACGCAAGCCGGTGTTCAGTCTATCCGGGACATTCTCTCGAGCAGCTTTCAGATGATTGAAAAGCTGTATGAGAATAAGTCGCAAATAACGGGATTGTCCACAGGATTTGTTGATTTTGATGCCATGACCTCTGGATTGCAGAATACGGACTTGGTCATCATTGCCGCACGGCCCTCGATGGGTAAGACCAGTCTGTGCCTGAACATTGCCCAGCATGCGGCAATCGAGTGCGGGGCCACGGTGTTGATTTTCAGTCTGGAGACGGCCAAAGAGCAGATAGTGTTGCGTATGCTGTGTTCCGAAGCTGAGGTCAGCGGCCATAAGCTGCGAACA
This sequence comes from bacterium, assembly GCA_040752695.1. Lineage (GTDB taxonomy): Bacteria > SZUA-182 > SZUA-182 > DTGQ01 > DTGQ01 > DTGQ01. Next base: position 12,424 of record JBFMGO010000035.1, on the reverse strand, counting down.
GGATATCTGGGTGAGCGGGACTGGGAGAGACTGGTGCAGGCGGCGGCTAAATTGTCAGAGGCCAGCATTTATATCGATGATTCGGCTACGATTACGGTTATGGAAATGCGGGCCAGGGCCCGTCGCCTTAAAAAAGAGACAGGACTGGGCTTGATAATGGTTGATTATCTTCAATTGATCCAGGGCCAAAACCGCCGGGAAAGCCGGCAGCAGGAGATTTCCGAAATCTCCCGCGCGCTGAAAGGGCTGGCCAAAGAGATGAATATTCCCGTTATCGCCCTGTCGCAGTTGAGCCGGGCCGTAGAGACACGCGATAAAAAAGACAAACGTCCCATACTTTCGGATTTACGCGAATCCGGGGCCATTGAGCAGGATGGAGACGTAATCGCTTTTCTTTACCGTCCGGAAATGTATAATCCCGAAGATGAGCCAGGCATCGCGGAATTGATTATCCGGAAGCAGCGCAATGGGCCGATCGGTACCGTAAAGGTGGCCTTTCTCAAGGATTTTACTAAATTTAAAAACTTAGCCAAGGAAGATGATTATTTCTCATGAGCAGTGTTCATAGGCCAGTAGTTGCTGAAATAAATCTGGCCGCAATCCGGGCGAACATCCGCAGCATCCGGAAAATGGTTGGCCCGTCAAGAAAAATAATGCCTGTTGTTAAATCGGACGCTTACGGTCTCGGAGCGGTTCCTGTCGCCAGAGCCATTGAGCCGGAGGTCGATGCTTTGGGCGTGGCTTTTATTTATGAAGGGGTAGTTTTGAGAAAAGCCGGCATCCGCTGTCCTATTTTGGTCATGGGTGGCGGAAGCGAAATCTGTCTTGAGCCTGCAATGGAGAATGACCTGACCCTGGCTGTCGGGGGTTTGCATGAAGCTGCAGCCATTTCACGATCGGCGCAGGAAGAAGGCGTGATGGCCAAAATCCATGTGGAAATTGATACCGGCATGGGAAGGCTCGGTCTGCCCTGGCAGGATGCTGTCGGGGAAATCCTCCTCATGAAGGAACTGCCGAACATGGAGGTAGAGGGGGTATTTACCCATCTTGCTACCGCCGATATCAAGCAGGATGCCTACACGCTTTTACAGATGGAGCGGTTTCAACAGTTTTTGGCGGAACTGGATGGCGAGGGGGTTCATATTCTGATAAAGCATATGGCCAACAGCGCCGCTCTCTTACAATATCCGCAAACCTGGTATGATCTGGTACGGCCGGGCCTGATGATTTATGGCATTTACCCTGCCAGCCACCTGAAGGACCATATCCGTTTGCAGTTCCCATTGACCCTGAAGACCCGGATTATGCAGATTCGCCACATGATGGAGGGAGACAGCATCAGCTATGGGAGAACCTACACCTGTCAGGAACAAAAGCGGATCGCCGCCGTTGCGGTCGGTTATGCAGACGGCTTTGGCAGGGTTCTCTCTAACAGGGCGGGTGTTCTGGTCAAAGGTTGCGAAGCCCGGGTGGTGGGAACTATCTGCATGGACATCTCCATGATCGATATCACTCATATCGCCGGTGTTGAGGTCCAAGATGAGGTCATCTTGCTGGGAGGTGAAGAGGGCGGTCTTATGGTGGAAAAACTGGCTGAGCAATTGGGCACAATTTCTTATGAGGTGCTGTGCTCTTTTGGGCGTAGGGCCGAGCGGGTATACTTCGATCATGATGAATCGGAGAGGGGGGAGATTTAATCCCCTGCTTTTTGAAAGACCCGAAGAGTAGGCTGCAAGGAAAAGGAGAGTGAGGTTTTTTGAGGAGATTTTTAAATAAGATAGGGAGGCAATGTTCCCATTTTCTTGGCGAAACGGGAAGGTTGAGTACCCTTTTCATACAGGCGCTCATAGGGATTTTCCGTCCTCCTTTTCGATTTGAACTGATAATGAGCCAGATGGAGGAGGTGGGAGTCAAATCGCTTTCGGTCACGCTGATTACGGCCGCTTTTACCGGTATGGTTCTGGCCTTGCAGAGCCATATAGGGTTCAAGCGCTTCAATGCCGAGTCCCTGGTCGGAACAGTAGTCGCTCTGTCCGTAACGCGGGAGTTGGGACCGGTCCTGACCGGATTGGTCGTGGCAGCCCGGGCCGGGTCCTCCATTGCAGCCGAGTTGGGGACCATGAGGGTTACCGAGCAGATTGACGCTCTCACAACTCTTGCGGTCAATCCGATAGAGTACCTGGTTTCTCCCCGTTTACTGGCTGGTCTGCTCATGCTTCCAATTCTGGCTGCTCTGGCCGATATCACGGGCATTATCGGTGGATATCTGGTCAGCGTTTATTTTCTACACGCCAATTCGGTGGTTTATATCCGGCGAACCTTTGATTTTCTGGTTTATCAGGATATTTACAGCGGTATATTCAAGGCTGCCGTATTTGGCGTCATTATCACCGTCGTAGGATGCTACAAGGGATTTTATGCCGAAGGTGGTGCCCACGGTGTAGGCAATGCCACGACGGGCGCTGTGGTTATGGCATATATGCTTATTATTGTTTCCAATTATTTCATGACTGCACTCTTTTTCTAAGAGAATGATCCAGCTTATCGATATTCATAAGTCGTTTCGCAATAAAAAGGTCCTGACCGGGGTCAATCTCACCATCCATCGGGGAGAATCGATGGTAGTGATCGGCGGAAGCGGGTGCGGGAAAAGTGTGTTGATGAAGCATATCATGGGGCTGATCTGGCCTGATCGGGGCCAGGTCATTATAGATGGGAAAGATCTGGCCTCATGTTCGCGGCAGGAGCTCAACGAGGTACGCAAAAAGTTCGGCATGCTGTTTCAGGGAGCGGCTCTTTTCGATTCCATGACTGTAGGCCAGAACGTGGGATTTGGTTTAAAGGAGCATACCTCTTTATCGAAGGACGAGATTCAGGAAAAGGTGCAGGAGAAGCTCCACATGGTAGGTCTTCCGGGAATTGACGCTCTGAGGCCGGATGAGTTGAGCGGTGGTATGAAAAAGAGAGTGGGGCTTGCCAGGGCCATTGCCATGGAGCCCGAAATTTTGCTCTACGATGAGCCGACTACGGGTCTTGACCCGATTATGTCCGATGTTATCAATGACTTGATCATCCGGATGAAAGAGGCCTACCATGTTACTTCGCTCGCCATAACTCACGACATGATCAGCGCTTACAAAATTGCGGATCGCATTGGCATGCTTTACGAGGGGCGGATCATAGAAACGGGTACGCCCGAAGAGATTCAGAATACGAAGAATCCGATAGTTCGTCAATTTATTACGGGAAGTGCCAAGGGTCCGATCACAGAAGGAGCGTGTGTATAAGAGATGAAGTTTTTCGATAAGGAAGAAAAAGTTGGGCTTTTGGTGATTTTTGCTCTTGTTTCACTGGCTTATCTGACCGTTAAAGCAGGGAACCTCTCTTGGGGTAGAAAGAAGGGGACAGTGCTGTATACGAGGTTTACCAATGTCAGAGGACTGGATAAAGGGGCCCAGGTACGGGTAGCCGGTGTTGAAGCGGGGAGGGTGGAGGATATTGCCCTGATCGATGGCGTACCCCGGCTGACGATTCTGATTTTCCCTGAAGTCAAGATCCGTAAGGATGCTGTGGCCAGCATCAAATCACAGGGGTTTATGGGAGAAAAGTATGTTGAACTTTCTCCAGGGACATTGAACTTGCCCTATGTGGAGAATGAAGCATCCATCAGGGCAGGGGACGAGAATCAAGACCTCGACCAATTGGCCCGGCAGTTATCGGACCTGGCCGGTGACTTGAAAAAAATAACAGAAGCCATCAACGAGACGATAGCTTCGCCCGAGGGAAAACTGGCTCTGAAAGAAACCCTGGAAAACGTGCGCCTGATAACGGCTCAATTCAAAGACATTCTTGAGCAAAACGCTTCAAAGATTCATACTGCAGTAGATAACTTCCAGCAGGTCTCCAGTAACCTCAACCGGATGTTAACCAAAAACGAGGCCCGGATTTCGCAGATCATTCAGGACCTGCAAGGGTTCGCTCACGTTCTGCGACAGGAAAGTCCAACCCTGGCCAGCAACTTTCAGTCGGTAGCTCAAAGCCTTAATGAAGTGATAGCCGAGAACCGTGAGAGCCTGCATCAGGGATTGACGAATGCCAATCAGCTTGTTTTGAAGCTCCAGAGCGCCACGGATAATCTCAACGCTATTCTCACCACGGTCAACAAGGGAGAGGGAACCGTGGGCAAGCTGGTCAAGGATGATGCGCTGTACCGTGATGCGAAAGAAACACTGGCAGGCTTTAAGACCACACTGGCCAAGGCCGAAGATTTTCGTCTCTACCTGGGGTACAGGAGCGAGTATGCCACCCGCTTCGAAAAGTCCAAAAGCTATGTATCCTTGAGGCTGCAACCAAGCAACGATAAATACTACCAGGTGGAGCTTATCGACGATTATCGAGGCATCACCACCTCCAAAGAAACCGTGACCTATATTGACAGCAACGGCCCTGTTACCAACCGGGAGGAAATCACCGAGGATCGGTTCAAATTCAGCGTACAAATTGCCAAACGTTTTCAGGATGTGGTTTTGCGGGGAGGCCTGATCGAATCATCGGGAGGAATAGGGATGGATTACCTCTTGATGAACAATGGCCTTCAACTGCACGCCGATGCCTGGGACTTTACGGCTGAAAAGCCCCACCTTAAACTTGGCGCAGATTACTATTTTGGAAAATATTTTTCTGTCAATACGGGCGTGGATCATCTGATCGACGACGATCGCCTGAGCTATTATCTTGGTGCCGGATTCTTCTTCGAAGATGAGGACTTAAAGTATCTTCTGGGGAAGATCCCGATTCCGGGATTGTAATTGGTGATAAAAAGAGCATGACAAGGACAGCTTTTTATTGTGAATCATGCGGTTTTTATTCGGCCAAGTGGATGGGAAAATGTCCTGAGTGCCAGGAGTGGAATTCTCTGGTTGAGGTCAGAGAAACAGAGTCAGGGAAATCTTCCGGACGATCACTGGAAGCAACCGCAGCGCCTGTTCCCTTAAGTCAGATCGAAGCAGCCGCGACTCCGAGGATTCGGGTCGGTATTGATGAGTTTGACCGTGTCCTTGGTGGGGGCATTGTTCCCGGATCAGTCGTTTTAATCTGTGGAGATCCCGGCATCGGAAAATCCACCCTGCTTCTTCAGATCTGCCAGAAACTGGCCGCGGCCAGGCAGGGTATTTTATACATATCGGGTGAAGAATCTATTCACCAGATCAAGGATCGGGGAATTCGCATCGGCTCGAATTCAGAGCACATTTTTCTTGTTTCCGAGTCCCAACTTGAGAACATCGAGCACCATATTCAGCAGATCAGGCCGCAGGTTGTTATCCTTGATTCCATTCAGACCACGTACACCTCACTCATGCAGGGAGTGCCGGGAAGCGTGGGGCAAATCCGCGAAGTTGCTTCGAGGATTATGGTCAAGGCCAAGAGTCAGAATGTTTCAACCTTCCTTGTCGGCCACGTTACCAAAGATGGCTCGATAGCCGGTCCACGGGTGCTTGAGCATATCGTGGATACGGTTCTGTATCTCGAGGGAGAAAGGTACCATACGTACCGTATCTTACGGACGATAAAAAACCGTTTCGGTCCCACTAACGAGATCGGCGTTTTCGAGATCAAGGGAGCGGGGCTTAACGAGGTGCCAAACCCTTCCGCGCTCTTTTTGACCGAACAGACACTGGGAGTGTCGGGGTCAGTGGTGGTCTCGAGCATGGAGGGAACACGGCCTCTTCTTTCCGAGTTGCAGGCCTTGGTTACACCCGGAAGTATCGGATTTGCCCGCAGGACTGCGATCGGCGTGGATACCCAGCGGGTTTCCCTGCTTTTGGCCGTTCTGGAGAAGCGGATCGGGCTTCGCTTTCAGGATCAGGATGTCTACGTCAACGTGGTGGGCGGCCTTAAGCTGAACGAGCCAGCTATCGACCTTGGTATTACCATGGCTCTGACCTCCAGTCTCTGGGAAAAGGTGATCAATAAGAATACGGTTGTCATCGGAGAGGTCGGGCTTTCAGGAGAGATCCGGGGAGTGAGCCAGCCAGAGTTACGGGTTCGTGAGGCCCTGAAATTGGGCTTCGATACGTGTGTTCTCCCGGTGAGTAACAGAAAGGTGCTGGACTCCACGTTGCAAAACAAGTGCCATGGTGTAAGCCGCGTCCAGGATGCCATAGACTTTTTATTTTCCTGAAAAAGAGATCGTTTTAAAAGAGAAAATCGGTGAGAAAAGAGCAAGAAAATTTGACGTGATCCCTAAAGTATGCTATATTATGCTCTATTTCTTGGAGGATCGAACATGTTTGAGGTGGGAGATAAAGTTGTTTATCCACTTCAAGGGGTTGGTGAGGTTTTAGCCATCGAGGCTAAAATTATCCTCGGAGTTGAGCAACATTACTACATCTTAAGGATCCTCAGTAATAATACTGTCATTATGGTTCCTATTAGTAATGCAGATGATGTGGGCCTTCGAGAATTGATCTCTCCAGAGGAAGTGGACAGGGTGGTTGATGTCCTTCGAGGCAAGGGTGATCCAATGTCGCCCAAGTGGAGCAAGCGGTACAAAGATAACATGGATCGCCTGAAAACGGGGTCGATTTTTCAACTCGCTACGGTGCTTCGGAATTTAGTCTTGATGAATCAAAAAAAAGAGCTCTCTTTTGGAGAAAAGAAGATGCTCGATAGTGTCAAATCACTGATTGTGGATGAAATCTCCTACGTGTGCAACGTACCTGTTTCGAGTGTAGAGAAGGATCTGACGCAAATTTTTGACGAAATGCATTAATAGATTTTAAGGCGAAACAGGTGATGGCAAAAGTCAGTACCTATCGGAATGGGCCGGGCGAAAAAATGCATACAATAGCCCTGGTACCAGCAGCGGGCCTGGGCAGGCGGTTAGGAGGAGGATGCCCCAAGCCGTACCGCCATATCGGGCAACGGCCGATAGTGTCCTACCCCTTGAGAGCGATAGAAGAATGCTCCGAGATTAATAGAATCGTGATCATCGTATCCCCCGAGGAGCGTGAATTCTGTGAACGGGAAATCATCCCTGCCTGCGGTCTCCATAAGCCTTATCAATTGGTAACTGGCGCAGATGAAAGACAACAGTCAGTCTATCAGGGACTTTTAGCTGTTCATGAGTATGTGGCTCACGGAGAAGCCGAAGCGTCCGATATCGTAGTCATCCATGATGCAGCCCGGCCATTTGCAGACGGGCATATGTTCCGGCAGTCCATCCTTGAGGCCAAAAAGTTCGGGGCCTGCATCGTGGGAATTCCGGTGCGGGATACCCTGAAAAAGGTGCGTGAAGAAGCGGGTGAGATCGAGGAAACGGTTTCCCGGTCGAGGCTCTGGATGGCCCAGACGCCTCAGTCCTTCCGGTTCGATCTTATCTTTAAGGCACATCAGGCGGCTCTTTGGGACGGCTTTCAGGGAACGGATGATTCCTCTTTGGTTGAGCGCCTCGGCCATGCAGTAAAGATGATTCCGGGTTCTTTCAGGAACATCAAGATTACCTATCCCGAAGATCTGGACCTGGCTGAAAAGTGGCTGACTGAAAAAGGAACAGGCGGGCGGGGCGAGGAGTGCGGACAAAAAGTGGCAGGTAAAGCGAATGCGGATTGGTCTGGGATTTGATATCCACCCATTGGCAGCACAGAGGAAATTAATGCTTGGGGGAGTCGAGATTCCGTATCATCTTGGGCTCTTAGGGCATTCGGATGCGGATGTCATGATCCATGCCCTTTGTGATGCGCTCCTTGGAGCGATCGGCAAGGGTGATATCGGAGAGCATTTTCCCGATACGGATATGCGGTTTAAAGATATTGCCAGCACGCATCTTCTTCAGGCAGTCCTGGATCTTGTGCGGGCTGAAAAGTACCGGATCGGAAATTGTGATTTTGCCATCATTGCCAATCAACCCAGGCTGTCTCCCTATAAAGAGGAAATACAACAATCCCTGGCCAGGGCATTGAAGGTTGAAAAATCACAGGTGAATGTCAAGGCCACAACGAGCAATGGAGTGCCGCTTTTCGGATCCGGGATTCACGATGGAATAGCGGCCTTGAGTGTGGTTTTATTAGAGAAAGAATCATAAAGGGAAGCGTAAGTGGAAAAAATTCGCGTTCGGTTCGCGCCCAGTCCAACCGGCTACCTGCACATCGGCAATGCACGGACCGCTTTGTTTAACTGGCTGTTTGCCCGGCATTACGGCGGAACTTTCATCCTCAGGATAGAAGATACGGACACTGAGCGGCATGTTGACCAGGCCGAAGGGTTGATTATCCAGGATCTACAGTGGATGGGACTGGACTGGGACGAGGGACCTGATAAGGGCGGGCCTCATGGTCCTTACCGCCAATCCGACCGGCTGGGGATTTATCAAAGCTACGCGCAAAAACTCATGGAGGTGGGCAGGGCTTATCACTGCTACTGTACACCGGAAGAGTTGGAGACATCAAGACAAAAAATGCTGGCGCTCGGCCAGACTCCGCGCTATGATGGCCGGTGTCTGCACCTGAGCAGTGAACAAAAAAAAGAGCTCGAAAAAGAGGGAAGACAGCCCTCGGTGCGGTTTCGGACCCTTGGAGATCCTGTTCTGGTAAATGACCTGATTCGCGGCGAGGTATCGTTTGAGGGTCAGACGATCGGGGATTTCATTATCCTGCGCTCGGACGGCAGGGCGGCATATAATTTTGCCGTAGTCATCGACGATATAAAGATGGAGATCACTCACGTTTTGCGCGGTGAGGATCATCTTTCCAATACTCCGAGGCAGGTCTTGATTTATCAGGCACTGGGGTTCGATCCTCCCAAATTCGGGCATATGCCGATGATTCTTGGCCCCGACCGCACGCGCCTGAGTAAGCGGCATGGAGCGACATCGGTGATAAGCTACCGGGAAAAAGGATATTTGCCTGAAGCGATCAATAACTATCTGGCCCTTTTGGGATGGTCTTCACCCGACGAGGAAGAGATCCTGCCACGGGAGAAATTGGTCCAAAACTTTACAACGGACCGTATTTCGCGCAGTGCCGCCATTTTTGACCTTACCAAGCTGAACTGGATGAATGGTCACTATATCAGAGAAGCTGATCCTGATCGGATCACCAACTTGTGTATTCCTTTCCTTCAGGAGAAAGGCTACCTGGGTGTATCGCCGGAAACTGTGCCCCGGTTGAGAGAAATCGTGACCTCTGTACAGACCAAGATGTCGTATCTTAGCCAGGTTACCGAGCATGTGGATATTTATTTTGAAGAGGATCTGTCCGTTGAGAACGACAGCCAGTCCTGGCTGGAGATGCCAGAATCAATTGCGGTTATTCAGGCCTTGCAGGAAGTGATTGAGGATTCTACAGAGCAGGATTTGAGCGACGGCCACGGATTGATCAAGAGAGTGCAGAAAAAATCCGCTCAAAAAGGGAAAAATTTATATATGCCCATACGGATCGCTCTCACCGGGAGGACCACGGGACCTGAACTGGTCTCAATTTTATCCATTTTAGGTCGTGACCGCTGTTTGCGGCGGATTGCGCACGTACTGTCATTGGAAAAATCATGAGCGAAATTCGAATTTACAATACACTGACCAGCCAAAAAGAAGAGCTTATCCCCATTGTTCCAGGGCAGATAGGCATGTATGTCTGTGGAGTGACCGTGTACGATCATTGCCACATCGGACATGCACGCGGTGCCATGATTTTCGATATTATCCGGCGCTACCTGGAGTATCGCGGATTAAACGTTAAATACATCCGGAATATCACCGATGTGGATGATAAAATTATCAACCGCGCCAGGGAAGAGGGGCGCGAGCCGCAGGAAATAGCTCAAAAATATACCGAAGAATACAATCAGGATATGGAGCGACTCGGAATCCGATCGGCTACCAAAGAACCGAGAGCCACCGAACACATGAAAGAAATTATCGAATTGATTCGGCGGCTGGAACAAAAAGAATATGCTTATCCGGTGGATGGCGATGTGTATTTTGATATCAGAAAGTTCACCGAATATGGCAAACTCTCCAACAGGGATATCGAGAGTATGAGGGCGGGCAGCAGGGTTGAAATTGATCCCCGCAAAAAGGATCCGCTCGATTTTGCTCTCTGGAAAAGCGCCAAAGAGGGTGAGCCCGCCTGGGAAAGCCCCTGGGGAAAAGGGCGACCGGGATGGCACATTGAATGCTCGGCCATGTCCATGAAGCATCTTGGGGAGACGTTTGATATTCACGGCGGAGGTGAAGATTTAATTTTCCCTCACCATGAAAACGAGATCGCCCAGTCAGAGGCAGCGACCGGAAAACCCTTTGTCCGCTACTGGCTTCACAACGGCTTTGTGAATATCAACCAGGAAAAGATGTCAAAATCCCTGAAGAATTTCTTCACCATTAAAGAAGTCCTTAACCAGTACAGCAGCGAGGCCCTTCGTCTCTTTCTTCTATCCACACACTACCGGAGCCCGGTTAATTTTACCGATGCCGGCCTGAAAGATGCAGACAAGGCGCTTGAGCGCGTTTATAACACCTTTCGCTCGGCAGAGCACCTGCTGAAGGTGAGCAGTCAGGAGGAGTCAGGAGAAAGGAGTCGGGAGAAAGATACACCGGCTGAGCAGTCACCGGGTGAATCCTCCCTGTATCAAAGGCTGGGCTGCGTAAGGTCTGCCTTTGAAAATGCCATGAACGATGATTTTAATACGGCCGAAGCCATTGGCAGGCTCTATGAGGCGGTGCGGGAGATTAATATCTTTATGAAGGACCACCCATTGCTGACTGCCTCCCAAAGGGAATCCTTGCAGGAAATGGTGAACCTTGTCAGGGAATTAGGCGGAATCCTGGGACTTTTCCAGAAATCCGAAGCCAAATCCGATTTGGCCGATGATGATAATATAGTGAATGATTTGATGGAACTTATTCTGGAAATCCGTGATACGTGCCGCGCTAAAAAAGAATGGGCTTTGGCTGACCAGATCCGAAGCCGGTTGCAGGAGAAGGGAATCACCATCGAGGACCGCAAAGAAGGCCCGATCTGGAAGCGGAAGTAGTCGAAAGTAATAGAAGAAATTGAAAAATAGAAGAATATGAAAGAGGAACTGATCTATGGGCGAAACAGCGTTCTTGAGGCTCTTGTGGCTGAAAGGCGAAGTATAAGGGAACTTGTGGTATCAGACTCTGCCCATGGTCAGAAAGTGGAAGAAATAAAAAAAAGAGCAGCACGGAAAGGGATAAATCTTCGGTACCGGACGCGCAAAGAGATGGACACTTTGTGCCAAACCCCACTGCATCAGGGAGTAGCGGCCTTTGTAACAGGTGTCAGTTCGGGGGAAGAGCGGACCTTCGAAGTGGAAGATATCCTTGACAATGCCCAAAAGCGGAATGAGCTGCCGTTCTTGCTGATCCTGGACAGAATCGAGGACCCACGAAACCTGGGATCATTAATTCGTACGGGTGAGGCGGCGGGTATCCATGGGATGATTATATCAAAGCATGGAAGCAGTGGCCTGACACCTGCTGTAGCCAAAGCATCGAGTGGTGCGATTGAATATGTGCCGATTGTCCAGGTATCCAATTTAGCCATGTTGTGTGAGAATCTGAAAAAGATGGGGATCTGGCTTTTTGGAGCGGACGGCGGAGGCGAGCCTTATTCGGCAGAGGCTGATTTTACCCTGCCTTTAGCCATTGTATTGGGGAGTGAGGGAAAGGGATTGAAAAGCATATTAAAGAAAAAATGTGATTTTCTTATCTCTATCCCTATGCGAGGGCACATTTCTTCACTGAATGTAGCGGTGGCAGGTGCGATCCTCATGTACGAGGTTGTAAAACAGAGAAAATGGTAGCTTGACAAAGATTATCATTTATAGTAGTATTAAAACCACGGCCAATTGCGCTTCATTGTCCTAAACCGACATTGACTAATTGAATCATAACGAATAGTATGTTCGTTCATCGCTGGCGTAGCTCAGTCGGTAGAGCGGCTGATTTGTAATCAGCAAGTCGGGGGTTCAAGTCCCTTCGCCAGCTTCATAAGAGAGTAAAATGGTGGGGTTCCCGAGCGGCCAAAGGGATCAGACTGTAAATCTGACGGCGATGCCTTCGGAGGTTCGAATCCTCCCCCCACCACTGTATCTTCAATAAGAGCGGGAATAGCTCAGTTGGCTAGAGCATCAGCCTTCCAAGTTGAGGGTCGCGGGTTCGAATCCCGTTTCCCGCTCCAGATTCCAAATTACTGCTTGGCCCACGTAGCTCAGTCGGCGGAGCACTTCCTTGGTAAGGAAGAGGTCACCGGTTCAAGTCCGGTCGTGGGCTCTATGAGGAAAGGAGAAATTGGAGGAACCAAGGCATGGCAAAAGAGAAGTATGAGAGGACGAAACCGCATGTAAATATAGGGACCATAGGGCATGTTGATCATGGGAAGACGACCCTGACATCTGCGATTACGAG
>JBFMGO010000034.1:0-50564 GCA_040752695.1 bacterium | reverse complement strand
AAATACTGAGCCAGATCCTTGACTGTCAGTTTATTAATGAAATTATTGCCCAGATGAAAGCGGTTCTTTTCATCCATCCCGAAGCTAAAACCATTATCGAAATCGGCGGGGAGGACTCCAAGCTCATTCTGCTCGATCGGGTTGATTCATCCAGTTCTGTAGTTCTGAAAGATTTTGCCATGAATACCCTGTGTGCGGCCGGGACCGGGTCTTTCCTTGACCAGCAGGCTTCACGGCTTGGTGTATCGATTGAGGATGAGTTCGGGGAATTGGCTTTGAAGTCAAAAAATCCGGCCCGTATTGCCGGCAGATGCAGCGTTTTTGCTAAATCCGACATGATTCATTTGCAGCAGGAAGCTACCCCCGACTACGATATCGTCGCCGGGCTTTGCCTGGCCATGGCACGGAATTTTAAGGGGAGCATTGGCAAGGGGAAGGATTTTCAAAAACCCATTCTCTTTCAAGGTGGCGTAGCCGCTAACAAAGGCATGGTGAAAGCCTTTGAGACCCTGCTTGAACTTGCTCCCGGAGAGTTGATCGTCCCGAAATATTACAATTGCATGGGCGCTATTGGCGCAGCTCTGGTTTCGCTTGAAAATCCAAAGCTTAAAAGAGGGAGTGATATCCCAAGGATCATAACCGAATACTTGAAAACAAACCGCGGGCAAACTTCCCTCCTTCCATCATTACGCCCTGGCGGCCAAAGGATTCAGAACACAGTGAAAAGCCCACCTAACGGGCACGGCTTGGTCAATACATCCGGCCTGATTCAGGCCTACTTGGGAATCGACGTCGGATCGATCAGTACCAATGTCGTTTTGATTGACAACCAAAAAAGAGTGCTGGCCAAAAGATACCTGATGACTGCCGGCCGACCGATTGAAGCCGTCCGTCTGGGGCTGGATGAGATCGGGAAGGAAATGAGAGGGCGCTCCATTCTTATCTGCGGAGTGGGTACGACCGGCTCCGGCCGATATCTTATTGGCGATTTCGTGGGTGCGGACATCATTAAAAATGAGATCACCGCACAGGCCAGGGCCGCTGCCAGTATCGATCCCAAGGTCGATACCATCCTGGAGATCGGGGGCCAGGACTCCAAGTATATCAGCCTTGATCAGGGCGCTGTTGTGGATTTTGAAATGAATAAGGTCTGCGCTGCCGGAACTGGCTCCTTTTTGGAAGAGCAGGCTGAGAAACTGGGCATCAGCATCAAGGGGGAATTCGGGGACCTCGCCCTTTCCGCTTCTGATCCCGTGAGATTGGGTGAGCGATGTACGGTATTTATGGAGTCTGACCTTATCCATCACCAGCAAAGCGGCGCTGCAAAAGACAACCTGGTGGCAGGTCTCAGCTACTCCATTGTTCATAACTACCTCAACCGCGTTGTAGCTGGCCGAAAGATCGGTGATCGAATCTTTTTTCAGGGTGGAGTCGCTGCCAATAAAGGAGTTGTCGCTGCCTTTGAACATGTCCTGAAAAAACCCGTCATCGTTCCAGAGCATCATGAAGTTACCGGTGCGATTGGCGTTGCCCTGATCGCCCAGGAAAAGCAGAACTGGACCAGGAGTAAATTCAGGGGATTCGATTTAAGCCACCGGCATTACGAGATTACGAGCTTCGAGTGCAAGGGATGTGCTAACCATTGCCAGATTAAAAAAGTAACCCTCGACCAGGATAAACCGCTCTACTATGGGAGCCGGTGCGACCGGTACGATGAAAAAAAGAGTGAAAGATCCCAGCCCCATCAGGCCGATCTGTTCGCCTATAGATCGCAGGAGCTTCACCGGAAATACCCGCTGCCCTCTGGCGCAAAAAACTCCTCCCCGACGAAGCCCTCTGGGCGGGTAGGAATTCCCTCATGCCTGTTCTTCCACGAACTGCTTCCCTTCTGGCGCACCTTTTTTGAAGCTCTGGGGTTTGAGGCAGTTCTCTCTCAGTCTACCAATAAAGAAATTATCAATCAGGGGGTCCAGGCTGCTATCGCCGATACCTGCTTTCCAATCAAAGTTGCCTATGGCCATATCCAAAACCTCATTCAACTGGGCGTCGACTACCTCTTTTTACCCAGTATCATCAACATGCCCAGTGACCAGGAAGGCCTTCCGAACAGTTTTAATTGCCCTTACGTACAAACTATCCCCTATACCGCGTCAGCTGCCATTGACCTTGAACAAAACGGGATTAAGGTTCTTCGTCCTGTCTTATTTTTACGCCGCGGAAAAAGATCCCTTAAAAAAAACCTTATGCAGCTTGGCCGCAACCTGGGAAAGTCCGGGAGCACGATACTCAAAGCCATTACGGCAGCTCAGGCCGCTCAAAACACTTTCTACTCCGCTATCCAAAAAAAAGGCCAGGAAGTCCTCAAGAACCTTTCAGACCAGGAAAAAGTGCTGATTTTGATCAGCCGACCCTATAACGGCTGCGATTCCGGACTAAATCTTGAAGTACCCAAGATCTTTCGAGAAATGGGTTTTCTGATCGTTCCCATGGATTTTCTTCCACTCCACCATAAGCAGATTGACGAAGACTGGCCAAACATGTACTGGCGATATGGACAAAGAATCCTGAGCGCTGCACAATTTATCCGTGAAAGGGCAAATTGCTATGCAATTTATCTCACCAATTTCGGTTGTGGCCCCGATTCCTTCATCACCCAGTTTTTTCAGCATACGATGAAAGGAAAGCCCTATCTGCAAATCGAAATCGACGAGCACAGCGCCGGTGCCGGAATCATTACCCGATGTGAAGCTTTTATCGATAGCCTGTGCAATAAGCCCCTGGTACATCTGCCTTCTGATTCATCGGAACAATGCCCTGACTGTCAATCCCTGTACTTTAGCCGTAACTTCAAGCATACATCGGGCAATCGGAAGTTATTCATTCCTCCCATGTCTGACCATGCTCACGCTATCTGCTCCGCTTTCAGGTCACAGGGGATAATGGCTGAAGTGATGCCAGAGCCGGATGAAGAGACCGTTCTATATGGAAGAATGCATACATCCGGAAAGGAATGTTTCCCATGTCTTGTTACGACCGGTGATATGATCAAGATCACCCGTTCCCCTCAGTTCGATCCGCACAGGAGTGCCTTCTTCATGCCGTCAGGTGACGGACCCTGTCGATTCGGACAATATTACCAGCTCCACCGGATGGTCCTCGATAGAGTGGGCCTTTCTGATGTACCCATCTATTCTCCCAATCAGGGAGAAACCTTCTACAGTGATATTGGAATCGCCGGCAGCGACTTTATCCGCCTGGCCTGGCAGGGAATCGTCATTATCGACTACCTTGAAAAGTGGCTCCTGCAAAACCGGCCATACGAAAAAGCACCCAAAGATGCAGATCGAATATATGGTCAGTGCCTTTCCACCCTCTGCCAAACCATTGAAACGCAAAAATCGGTCCTGCCTGCCATCGGACAGATCCTTCAAATTCTTTCCCGGTTCCAGCCTGGCCCCAAAACCGATAGACCGATCATCGGCGTCGTAGGGGAAATTTTCGTCAGAGCCAATCGCTTCAGCAACTGCGAATTAATCCGCGAGGTTGAAAACCTGGGAGGGGAAGTCAGTATGCCACCTATTAACGAGTGGTTCCATTATACCAACTACACCAGTAAATCCCGCAGTGTGGTCAATCGTAATTATAAAAATTTGCTTCTAACCATGATCAGTGAAATTCTCCAAAAAAAAGATGAAAAGAGAATTCACCGGCTATTGTCCACCGCTATCTTCAATGGAGAGGATCCTTCGGTCGAACAGCTCCTCAATTACAGCAGCCCCTACCTCCATTCCTCATTTGAGGGTGAGGCCATTCTCAGTGTTGGAAAAGCAATAGACTTTACCAGAAAGAATATGGCTGGCTTAATTAATGTCATGCCTTTCACCTGCATGCCGGGTACTATTGCTGCCGCTATTCTCAAAAAGGTTCGCCTTGAACATAATGATTTCCCTTTTCTGAACCTGGCTTATGACGGCGTCGAGCAAACCTCCATCAAAACCAGACTGGAGGCCTTTTTATACCAGGCCAGGCAATTCGGAAAAGATTCCATATCTCGAAAAGGCTGATCGAGCTCCATGAGCTGAACCTTTCCAATCACCTTATTCATAAACTACTGGTGATGCACTGCACTTTATCTCTTTGCTGGTTTCGTCCAACCTCTAATCAAACGGCTCATCCTATTATCCATCCGATCCATATTCCAAATCTAATTCGTGGCTTTTTTCGATCCTTTTTTTACTATACGTTTTAATATACTCTTTGGTTTCAGAAAAAATTTCCAGGCAGGTTAGATTTATACTATACGACGAAAAAAAAGCGGGCAGCAAGAAACTTGCTGCCCGCTTATCGATGTCGATATTAACAGTATCTTAATATCTCACGATACTCAGCACCGATTAATATGACCAGAATGGCAGTACTTGCAGTACGAACTGCTGTGTAACAGCGGCACCGTTGTTGTCGTATGCGGTAATCTGGACCAGGTATTCGCCTGGGAATTCGCTCTGGAATCTGTAGATACCGTTTCTGCCAACAGCACCGATGTTGCAGGAGTAGTACAGCTGCTGACCATCAGGATCGGCTATGCGCAGATCGCTGATGATGAAAGCCTGACCAGCTTTAACAACTTGCGGAGATTCGATAATCTCGAGCACTGCAGGTGGATGGTTCAACCAGGTACCACCGCCAATGCAGAAGATATTGAAATAGCCCACAGCCTGAGCACCACGAGGGTCGGTAACGGTTATGGTGCATGTCAGAGCACCCTCAAACTGAGGAGTAAGGGAGATGGTACCAGTAATAGGATTAATAATTTGCTCCATCCAGGGACCATACTGATAGTTTGGCAGTCCATTCAAGGTAGCCTTGTAGGTCAAGCCGTTTGCCATATCGGCAAAATCCGGGTCAGTAGCGGTAATCTGATATACCGAGGTCTCGTTCGTGGGGAAGAATTTATCTTCCAGTTGCTCAATAAGTGGAGGCAGATTGGTTACAGGATAATTCACTACGCTGACCGGGAAGGTTTCCATATCAGCAACGCCATTAATGTCCTCAACCCGGCAGGTTACGATCAGATCTTCGAAGACTTGACCGGCAGAGGGTCTCAGCATCTGAATAGTAGGCCATACTCTGTATCCACTGTTAACCATGGCGCAGACCAGAGCATACATTGGGTTACCGACAGCGGCAGCACCGTTATTGCTTACCCATGCTCTAGTCGCAACGTCCATAGCAGGAAGCTGAGGAGGCATCGAGCGCATATAAGCCTGAGTAACATCGGCAACGGTAGCAGGCAGTGGTACTGGCTGACCCATACTGCTTACTGAGCCAAGAGCATCACCCACGGTAAACTTGAAGGTCAGTGAAGGAGCTCCGCCAGCAGGGAACAAAGCCGGGCTCTGCGCACCAGCAGCAGGCGCCGGAGTAACAACAGGATTGACAAACATTGCGGTTGCCGCATCAAAACCAGCCTGACCTGGAGTAAGACCTGTAGCATCTTCAATGAACGGGAAGTCAGGTGGATTGGCCGGGTTTACAGTCTGTAATCTTTGGGCCAAACGGCATCCTGCAGGCAGTCCAGACAACTGCTGAGTAAGGTCAGGATCATTCTGAGCCTTTATAAGCAGGGCCTGATCGCTGAAGAGCCAGAGAAGGTCGATATCTTCAGCAAAAACGTATCTGGTCTGGTTGACGTTGAACAACTGACCGTATACTGGACCTATGCGGAACAGGTAAGGAGCGTTATTATTGGCAATAGAGGCAGCAGGAGCGGTGAACATAAGGTCGTCCATCCGGTACTGATTACCTCTGACAGTTACGCTCACGATTTCGAAAATGTGCTCTGCATTGTTAGAGAGTGCAGCAATAATGTCGTCCAGATCTTCCATAATCATATGCCATGAACCATCCTGGAATTCTCTTCCCAGCGCAACCCATACTCTGGAAGGCTGAGCGACTTCGCCGTTAGCTCCGGCAGCAATGAACTCGCCATTAGGAGTATAAACGTTGACTTCCGGGCTGCCATGCACAAAACCGGTAGCTGGTGCCGCAGGTCTGATCGTAGGCTGGTCAACCTTGGTAATTCTGGCTGGACCGTTATCGGGAGTGCAGCCGACCTGAGTCTCTCTGGGATAGTAGATGATGTCAGCCAAACCAAGAGCGACAGGAGTACCGCAAATATCGTCAGCGCCAAGAGGAACTTCTCTCAGATCACCGCCACCGATATCAATCATACCACTAGCACTTGGGGTGACATCAGCAATCACTCTTACTCTGACGATCACTCTGAAGGTATCGAACCATTCAACTGACAGGGGTGCTCTCAAGTTCAAGCTCATGGTACTGAAAGCACCAGGGATACCTTTTCTTGCTTCGTTGCCGGCATCAAAGTAATTTGCATCTTTGGTGATGGTGAAAGGCATATATTGATTCCCGCCCATCGGCAGAAAAACTGATGGGTTAGAGTGAACCTCAAGTACCCGGCTGCCTTCCTGAAAATCAACGACTGTTTCATAAATGCCTAAGCCAATACCAGCACCCCAGATTGGATAGGCAGGCTCATACGCCTTCCACCCTTGGTCACGAGGACTGTTCCAATACTGGAAGTTATCAAGAACTATCGTCCCGCCTACTTGCTGTCCTTTTCCTTCACGGAGTTGCAGTTGAGTCGGGATATTCTGGGCAATCGCCCCGCTGGCCATCAACCCGATCGCTGAAGCCATAACCAAACTTACCATTAAAACTTTCCAAAACCCTTTTTTATTCATAACCATGACTCCTTTCAAAAAAAAATCTCCTTCCTTCAGAAAGCTTGCTCTTTAGCCTAAATTACAACACACTGTAATCTCAATCAGTTAAATTCCCGCCCCGGTATTCACCTCCTTCTTTATCTTTTTTTCACCGATCATACGATCACCTCCTAGCATAACCAAAAATATTTTCGAGAAGAGGATCAACCTCAATACCTTACCTTTATATGCTTTCCGCCCTTTCCACTGGTATTAAGGGATGCCAGTGATATTCTTAAAAATGTTTTGCAACATCTATGCCATATCACCGATCAGAAACGAAATGCTTTCCATACCAAACCTTTTCTCATACCAAGCTCTTACTTCAGCCTTGCTGATAAAGGATCTTCCCCTCAAAATAGAGCCCAACCTCTTACCTTTTGGAGAAAAAGGTATGAAAACACTTTCATATACCCTAAATACCACCTTTAGCATCAGCTTATTTAACAAGACATTACACAAAAATGAAATTGAATACATATCTATGAATCTTATTGCATACTCCGATGAGGCATATCCTCTCTTGCCATCGTACATAAATTGCTTTATAGTATTGAAGATAAAGCTGCGGATAAAGTTTTCTACTCTTTCCAATTTTACTTGGCGCATCAACAACTCATTTCCTTACTGTGCTATGAATAAAATAACTTTTGGTGGGATCTCTCCACTTTGGTCAAAACTGCTCACATCTCAAAGTCGCCTGTTCTTTTTGCTGATTGTGCTCTCTCCGCTCCTGATCTACATGAACTCTCCCTTTTTGCATACAGGCTTTGCTCAGATAGACGACCTGCCCCCAAATCACCTTACGCATTATTTAGATAAAGATCCAAATTCCATCGATTTCCCGATTACCCTGATTGGCCGGATCATCGAGCCGCCTGAAGAATTTCTTCGCAAAACCCGTCTTCACCTTGAGGTGCAAAAAATTATTCTCCCGGAACGAAATGTTATGACCCTGGGAGGTGTCCAGCTCACCTGGTATAACCCCACACTAAGGTGCCAATATTATGACACCGTCCAGGTAACCGCCCAATTGCGCCTCCCCCTGGACTATAAGAATCCGGGAGGATTTTCGTATAAAGAATATCTCTCCCAAAAAGGTGTTTTCGCCACCGGCAGTATCAAATCTCTCGCTCCTTATAAAGAAGCAAAAACGATTCCATATCCTGAACTTATCCTCCGATGGCTCTATGCGTTCCGCTCTCGCATATCAAAACATATTGAAAACACGACATCATGGCCATATTCAGGACTTCTTCAGGCTATCCTTTTAGGCGAAAGGCACAAAGTACCAAATCAAATCAAAGAATTATTCAGCGAGGCAGGCACCATTCACCTCCTTTCCATTTCTGGCTTTCACCTTACCATCCTGGCTTTAGCCGCTTTTTTCTGCCTCAGATTCCTTCTCTTGCGCTTGTTGCCCGACCGGCTCATCGAGATGCTCTCATGCCTGATACGGCCTTCCCGTCTGGCCGCCCTGCTATCCATCCCCCTGATTATCCTTTATACCGCTCTGACCGGAAGCAGGATCTCGACCATTCGGGCATGCATTATCGTCACCCTTTTCTTTCTCTCCCTGCTTCTTGAGAGAAACAAAGGCTTCTTAAGACCCCTCATTATTGCAGGCTTTTGCATTGTGCTCTGGCAGCCTTCATCTGTTTTGCGGCTCGATTTTCAATTGACTTTTCTGGCTTCTTTCGGTGTCATTTTCATGATCGAATATCTCTCAGACCTAAAGGTCCCTTTCCCATCCCCGGCATCCTTCTTAAGGAGGCTTCTCATATATTTTAAGCGCTCCCTTTTCCTCTCATGGTTTTTATCCCTGGCCGCTTTTCTTATCACCAGCCCATTGACTGCCTACTATTTCAATATCATCTGTCCGGGAGGGATTTTCACCAACCTTGCTGCAGCGCTCCTGGTCTTAGGAATCCTTTATACAGGGCTTGGAGCCATGGTGATACTCCCTCTTTGTCCTGGTCTGGCCGGGCTCCTTTTTCAGACTGGAGCGTTCCTTGCCGGCCTTTTGATCCGGCTCAATTCCTCGGCCGTCAGAATTCCCTTGTCTTTTTTCTACCTTCCTTCTCCTTCTAAGGTTCATGTATTTATCATATACGTGTGCATATTTATTTCCGCTTTTCTCCTGCGGCATTGGATGAGAAACTCATCCCTTGAAAGGAGAATCAGGTACCTCATCCCCTTCTTATCTTTTCTCCTTGTGCTCCTTTTCGTTCTCCTGCCCCGATCCTCCCGGCCCATCCCCCCCAAGATGCTGACCGTAACGTTTCTGGATGTCGGCAGGGGGGATGCCTGTGTCATCCAGACCCCATCGGGTAGACACATTTTGATTGACGGAGGGGGAAGTTACAATCATAATGAATTCGATGTCGGCCATAGAATTATTGCCCCTTATCTGTGGCATGAAAAAATTGATACCCTGGATCTGGTCGTCCTCTCTCATCCTCATCCGGATCACCTCAATGGCCTTTTATTTATTCTGAAAAATTTTACTATCGGGCGGGTTTGGAAAACAATGAATCGCTCAGCGTCCAGGGAGTACCGTCTTTTTGAGGACATAAGCCGAAGAAAACGGATTCCTGTCAGGACCGTGGCCCGTGGGGAACGAGCCGCTTTGGACGGCGTTTTGATTGAAGTTATGGCTGATGGTAATTTGCCTGATCAGCCGATAAATTCAAAGGCAACCTACAAGGAGGAAAACAACTGTTCTCTGGTCCTGAAATTATCTTACCGTCACATAAGCTTTCTGTTTACCGGCGATATACAGTCGAAGGCTGAAGGCAGGCTTTTAACTCTTGGGGAAAAGTTACAGTCCACGGTTTTGAAGGTTCCCCATCATGGCAGCCGCTATAGCAGCACGCTGCCTTTCCTGCACAGGGTATCTCCCAAGGCGGCAGTCTTTTCCGGCAGAAATTACGGCAGGCAGCGTTTTCCTCATCCCATAACACTCAATCGCTATCGAAGTCTGCCGTGCGAGATTTACCGCACCGATCGTGATGGGGCGGTCAGGGTTGAAACTGATGGAGCCGGTTTCACTGTCACTCCTTACGTCAAGATGGATTAGGTATCTGTTTATGTCAATATGGATCGGGTATCTCTACCAATGAAGATTTACTCCAACCTGATATACCAGGCATATCTGCTTTTTTGCCTCGGGCTGACCATCCTCTGGCTGCCGTGTACCATGGGGCTATCACCGTCGTACACCGTGGGGCTGTCCTTTGCATCAGCCCTACACGCTGGGAATCATAACCTTCCCCGCACCTGGCTGCCGGACTGCAAGGAAGAGTGGCTCATCATCGAGACTCCTCACTTCACGATCCACTATACGGCCGTAGATGAGTACTTTTCCCGCGAGTTGGCCGCTCTGGCCGAAGAATCCTACGACTTGGTAACCACCCATCTCGGTCTTCATCCTGACCGAAAAACCACCCTCTACCTGGCCAGTTCAAAAGAGGTATTCATCAGCCTCCAGCCTGCTCCCTCCCCGATAAGTGAGCAAGCCGTAGGACTTGCCTACCCTGGGTTATTCCGCATTTTGCTCCTGTCTCCCAGGGCCGCATCGAGCGGAACCATTCAACTGGAAAAAACCTTCATTCACGAACTCACCCACATTGTCCTCGGATCCGCCTCTTTCAGCAGACCATCGGTGCTCATCCCCACCTGGTTTAACGAAGGAGTGTGCATGCACGAGGCCGGAGAATGGAACTGGCATTACCAGACCCTCATGACCCGCATTTGTTTAACCCGAACCATCATCCCTTTCCGACAACTCGAACACTCCTTTCCCTCCGACCCGGATCAGCTCCAGACTGCCTATGTGCAAAGCATAAGCATGGTTTCCTTTATTCTCGATACCTATGGGGAAAACTCCCTGCGAAAGATCGTTCACCTTCTGATCCGGGGAGATGAAATCGATAAGGCGCTGACCGCAAGTCTCGGACTCGGTCTGGATGAGCTGGAAATCCTGTGGAAAAAGCGTTTGCGTTTACTCTACACCTGGGTTCCGGTTCTGACCAGTTCACTGGTTCTGTGGTTTATTATAAGTATAGTCTTCCTCCTGGTTTATTACCGGAAAAGGCGCATATCTTTGGCCAAACTCTCTGCCTGGGAAGAAGATGATATTGAAGAGTGGCTTAAGAAACAACTGAGTGATCTGGATGGACTGTAAACCATTTCGGCTAAAAAATGGTAAAACTACGGGGAAACAAGTAAAAACTTGAGTAAAGGTATATTAATCATCTTAAACGGCAAAAAACTGCCCTCCATCACGCATTTTTCGGCTTGCCTTTTAGGCGGGGGCACAATATAGTATTAGCACTCATCGCAAGTGAGTGCTAATAATCCGAATGTTCCGTATTTAACGACAGGAAAGGGGGTGGGTTTCTCGCCTGGATTGTCTTTCTTTAAGATAGTCTTAAGACCGCTAATCCTATAACCCAAAGCGATACAAGCATCATTACCGTTTAAAAGAAAGGAGAGCCTCAATCATGAACATAAGACCATTGCATGACAGAATCTTGGTAAAGCGCGTTGAAGTAGGTGAACAGATACGAGGCGGTATCATTATCCCGGATACAGCCAAGGAAAAACCTATGGAGGGTAAAGTTATAGCCGTAGGTGGCGGTAAGGTTAAAGAGGATGGAACCAAGGTTCCTCTGGATGTGAGAGCTGGCCAGCGGGTTCTTTTCGGAAAGTATGCCGGAACCGAAGTTAAAATCGGCGATGAAGAATACCTGATCATGCGTGAGGACGATATCTTAGGAATTATTGAGGAATAACCATAAAGAACCTTTAAACCGCTTAATATGCAGGAGGAAGATCAATGCCCAAGCAATTGCTTTTTGATGAGGAGGCACGGACCGCAATCCTTAAGGGTGTCAATAAACTGGCTGATGCAGTTAAAGTAACCCTTGGTCCTAAAGGCCGGAATGTAGTTCTCGATAAAAAATTCGGATCCCCCACCATTACCAAAGACGGCGTTACCGTAGCCAAAGATATCGAACTGGAAGATCCCTACGAAAACATGGGAGCACAGATGGTGAAGGAAGTGGCCTCCAAAACCAGCGATGTGGCTGGAGACGGGACTACTACGGCTACCGTTCTGGCACAGGCCATCTATCGTGAAGGCGCAAAGAACGTGACAGCCGGATCCAACCCCATGGCCCTGAAACGGGGAATTGAAAAATCAGTTGAAGCTGCGGTGGAAGCAATTAAAGCGTTGAGCAAGGACACACGAACCAAGAAGGAAATCTCCCAGGTTGGAACCATTTCCGCCAATAATGACAGAACCATCGGGGATCTTATCGCCGAAGCCATGGATAAGGTCGGCAAAGATGGCGTTATTACCGTCGAAGAAGCCAAGGGGATGGAGACCTCCCTGGAATTCGTCGAGGGGATGCAATTCGACCGTGGATATCTGTCCCCCTACTTCGTAACTGATCCTGAAAGAATGGAAACCGTTCTGGACAATCCTGCCATCCTTCTGCATGAGAAGAAAATCAGCAGCATGAAAGACCTTTTGCCTATCCTGGAGCAGATCGCCAAAATGGGCAAGCCCCTTCTGATCATTTCTGAAGATGTTGAAGGAGAGGCACTGGCTACCCTGGTAGTCAATAAGCTCAGGGGAACCCTCAATGTGGCAGCAGTTAAAGCGCCCGGTTTTGGTGACCGTAGAAAAGCCATGCTGGAAGACATTGCCATTCTGACCGGAGGCAAGGTTATCTCCGAAGATCTGGGAATCAAGCTGGAAAATATCAGACTGGAAGACCTCGGGCAGGCCAAGAGAGTAACCATTGACAAAGAAAATACCACAATTGTCGAGGGCACGGGCAAGGCATCTGATCTTGAAGGGCGTATCAAACAGATCAAAGTCCAGATCGAAGAAACCACTTCGGATTACGACCGGGAAAAACTTCAGGAGAGACTGGCCAAACTTGTCGGCGGCGTAGCCGTCATTAATGTAGGTGCAGCTACAGAAACAGAAATGAAAGAGAAAAAGGCACGCGTCGAAGATGCCATGAATGCTACCCGGGCCGCAGTAGAGGAAGGAATCGTTCCCGGCGGCGGAGTAGCCCTTTTGAGAGCTATTCCAGCCATTGAGAAATTAGCGCTGCAAGATGACGAGCGCATCGGTGCCAATATCGTCAAGAGGGCTCTGGAAGAGCCAATCCGGCAGATTGCCTCCAACGCCGGAATGGAAGGCTCGATTGTCGTCCAAAAAGTCAAGGATGCCCAGGAAGCTTTCGGATTTAATGCTGAGCTGAATCAGTATGAAGACCTCATCGAAGCCGGCATTATCGATCCGACGAAAGTGACCAGAACCGCTCTGCAGAATGCCGCCAGTATTGCCGGCCTGATGCTGACTACCGAAGCACTGATCACCGACATCAAAGAAGAGGAAAAGGCTCCTGCCATGCCTGCCGGCGGCGGTATGGGCGGCGGAATGTATTAATGCATTGAGGTACTCATGTACCCAAAGGATTGCCCTAAAAAGGTACTTTCTATCTGAAAAGAGAAAACCCCTGCCAGCATTTGCTGGCAGGGGTTTTCTCTTTTATCCCGACAATCACCGGCCTGGGCGCGGTCCGAAAGCGAGCGAGTGAAAAAGGCATCCGAGCACGGCGTATAAAAATAGTGTGCATAAAATTCATGTAGGAGTGAAAAAATCCATACTATCATGTGCTTTGAAAATGCAAATAAAATACCTGATAAGAAAAAATTTTCACACTTATCACCCATTCTCTCGTCTCTTTCTTTCTTTTGTCAAGCATATTTTGCACGCCCCCTGCTTAAAAAATACCTCATCCAAGATCCAGCAAATTCAAGGTGCGCCAGTCCATTCCCATACCCTGAGAGTGCGATAAGGCACTCTTTGACAGGAGGTTTTTACGGTCTTTGTGACTGAGGGAAGATAATTGGCAATTGTTTTGCATTCTTCTGTCGAGTAAGAAATACCCATTTTATGAAGAAACAACTTCCTTTAAGGAAGGATTAATTTAGAAATCAACTTGCGAATTGAAAATTTTTCGTTATAATGGATACACTGCTTTTTATCTGGAAAACTGGCTATGAAACAAGACCGTTAAACGCGTGCGGTCTTTCGGCTAGTTACTCTTTTTCAGCATAAGTGATTCCAGAATTACCAAAAGAACCTTAATCGGGATCAGGAGGTCGATGAACATATAATTTTTTGGCTTTTTGCGAAATCCCTGTATAAAGTGAATTGGGTTGTCAAGGTGGGTTAGGCAAGGGAATAGGATTAGGGATCAAGGTTAGGGATAGATAAAATGCTGGCTAAATATGTAAAAGCCTCCTCAGATAAAATTTTGCTTCCTATGTGCAGGAAAATTCCACCTGCAATCACCCCAAACCAGATCACCAGTCTCGGATTGATATTTAGTCTTGTGGGCGGTTGTGTTTTTGGTTTAGGAAAAGCTCAACTTGCAGGACTTCTCCTTCTGGCTGCCGGCTTTTTCGACTTGCTTGATGGTGCCTGCGCCAGATCCAGGGGGCAGATCACTCAATTCGGGGCGTTTTGGGATTCAACGATTGACCGGTATTCCGACCTGATCGTCATGGGTGGAATCACAATCTCCTTTGCCCGGGTCGGTCAAATCTTATATGTTCTCCTGAGTGTCATAGCCACAGCCGGATTTGTCATGATAAGTTACACCAAAGCGAGAGCGGAGAATATCATAGGATCGTGCACGGTTGGACTTATGGAACGGCCGGAAAGGATTCTTGTCCTTTCAGCCGGATCGATCGTCAATTGCTTGAAGCCAACTATCTGGATTTTAGCGATCCTTTGCCACCAGACTGTGGTCCATCGTATCTGGTTTACCTATAAAAAGACCAGGATATGAAGAGACAAAAAAGGGATCTAAAGAGAAGTAGTAGAGGAGGAGAAGGCTACTATGGAAGCATTTAATTCTTACGGTTTCTTTTTTAAAGAAGACCTTGGCTGTATTGAAGATGAGTGTATTGATTTCGACCCTGGAAGCGATGATGAAGAGACTTTGCGGGATACTTCGGATGAATCTGATATCGAAGAAGATCCTAAGGAGGAAGAGTCAAGTTTTTTCGAGGAAACTGATAACCAGGTTCGCGTCTATCTCAAGGAAATTGGAAAGGTCCCCCTTTTAGATAAAGATGAAGAGATTGAGCTTGCTAAAAAAATTGCCGCTGGTGACGAAAAAGCCAAAGAGTTGCTCATCAAAGCCAACCTGCGCCTGGTGGTAAGCATTGCCAAAAAATACATTAACAGCGGGTTACCCTTCCTCGATCTCGTTCAGGAGGGCAATATCGGGTTAATGAAGGCAGTGGAAAAATTTGACCACCGCAAGGGATGCAAATTCAGCACCTACGCTATCTGGTGGATCCGCCAGTCCATAACCAGGGCTCTGGCTGACAAGGGACGAACCATTCGCATACCGGTTCACACCCTCGATGCGATCAAAAACATGATGAAAAGTCACCAAAGGTTGACTCAGGAGATGAAAAAGGAACCTACCGTATCTGAAATCGCACTGGATATGGGGGTTCCGGTTCAGAAAATTCACGAACTGGTGGGGATCATCAGAAACCCCATTTCTGTGGAAACTCCTATCGACGAGTTGGGGAACTATAATATCGTCGATTACATCGAGGATAAAAACAGCGCATCTCCCATGGATATGGTCTTTGATTTCAATCTCATAGAGCAAATACAAAAGGTCTTGAAAACACTGACCAAGCGGGAAAAGACCATCATAGAAATGAGATACGGAATCGGAAGCCATAAGGAACAGACACTGGAAGAGATCGGCAAATATTTTCATCTCACCAGGGAAAGAATCCGTCAGATTGAAGAAAAAGCTCTACAGCGGCTGAAACAGCCAAACAGAATTTCGCCGCTGATGGACTTTATCAATAAGTCTTAGGTCTTGGCCACTAAAAACTAAGTACTGATCGCCTTAATTCCGCGACCAGTTAGCATGTAGTAATTCTTCGTCATTCCCGCGAAGGCGGGAAGCCAGAAGCCCTTGAAAAAACTGGATTCCCGCCTTCGCGGGAATGACGTTGGGCGGACTTTTTCATAAAGGTGTCCGCGAAAAAGGCAAGGTCAACCAGTCGCGTATTTATGGCGACCTGTACTAAGGGAGGTTATCGACTGATTGAGTAATGTTGCTTTCTTTATCTTTGGATTTTTAAGAGGGCTTTTTTGGTAAACCGAGCAAGAGGATCTTTGTGTGTTCCCATGCAGCTTAGGTTTACGATAAAGCCCCCTTTAAATCCAATGTGTTTTGCACATTTTCTTCCATAATCAATACTTCTTTTTGCCCAATACGATCTTTCTGGACTTTTTTCTCGAAAAAAATACCTACTTTTCGAGATGAGGATCTTAACCTTCGATACAATCGAAGGTATTTTAAAATCATATTTTCCCTTCAAAACAGAGAATAAAAGCAATAAACGTATTGATAATCAAATCCAAATGTAGTAAAATATCCCTTAAAAATTTTAACGGAGGGGAGATAAGATACATGGAGAAAAAAAGATTTATTGTCCCGGTAATCATTGTAACAAGCCTTATTTCTGTTTTCATCGGAATCATGATTGCCTCACATTTTAACTGGACACAAAACAGCACCGCAGTGCAGCTTGAATCAAATGGAAAACCAAAAGAATCCACGGTGGCGGAAGTCTTGATCCCGGGCAATATATTCGTTAAAATTGCCAAGGATGCAAACCCTGCCGTCGTTTATGTCAGTTCTACCCAGGTAGTCAAAAATTTTCAGTTCCACGCGCCGATGAACGACCCGTTCAGGGATTTTTTCGGCGACGATTTTTTCAATAAATTTTTCGGCATCCCAAAAGGGGATCTCAAACGCAAGAGTCTGGGGTCCGGCTTCATTATCAGCAAGGATGGCTATATTCTTACGAATAATCACGTGGTAAAGGATGCAGAGGACATAAAAATTACCCTGTCCACGAAAAACGAATATGAAGCCAAAGTCATAGGGTCTGATGCGGATATGGATATTGCTCTTTTGAAAATCGAAGTTAAGGAAGATCTGCCTGTGGTCGAAATGGGAGATTCCGACCACCTGGAAATCGGCGAGTGGGTCATGGCTATCGGCAACCCCTTCGGCCTTGAGCATACGGTTACCGCCGGAATCGTGAGTGCCAAGTGGAGACCGATCGGGCAGGGGCCTTATGATTCATTTATTCAAACCGATGCTTCGATCAATCCGGGCAATAGCGGAGGCCCGCTGCTCAACATCAGGGGCGAGGTTGTCGGTATCAATACGGCCATCACGGCCGAAGGGCAGGGAATCGGGTTTGCCATTCCCATCAATATGGTCAAAGAAACACTTCCGGAACTCAAAGAGAAGGGAAAAATCACCAGAGGCTGGCTGGGACTGGTAATTCAAAAAGTCACTCCTGACCTGGCCAAGTCTTTCGGATTGAAAGAGAATAAGGGTGCTTTAGTAACCGAGGTCGTGGATGGAAGCCCGGCAGAAAAAGCAGGACTCAAACAGGGTGACGTCGTTATCTCCTTTAACGGCAAAGAAATCAGAGAATACACCGACTTGTCCCGATTCGCCGGTCTTACCCGGCCAGGGACAAAGGTTCAGTTGGAAATTATCCGGGATATGAAAAAGAAGGTAATAACGGTTGAGGTCGCAACCTTCTCAAGCGAGGAGGCAAAAGGTGGTCAAGGCCCGGTAGAAACCGAATTGGGAATGAGCCTCCAGAATATTACCCCTGAATTGGCCGACCATTTCAACCTTTCTGAAACGACCGGGGTTCTGGTCACCAATGTCGTCAGGGGAAGTGCCGCGGACGAGGCGAATATCCGCCGAGGTGATATCATTATCGAAGCCAACAAGCAAAAGGTGTCGGATGTAGCCGAATTTCAGAAAATAGCCAAGAAAAACAAAAAGACCTTACTCCTCCTTATTAAACGCGAAGACCATCTTTTGTACACTGCTATCAAGGAGAAATAATTACACCAATCTTTCTTGTATTGGTTAACTATTCGAAAATTCTATTGCTTACGTAACAGATAAAGGGACCAATGGGTTACAGGGAATTTTGTCCAATCCGTGAAGTCCCTTTTTCGTTACTCCTGAACAACTATCAAAAAAACAAGTACATAAGGAAGATTGTTCAAATCAACGCATGAAGCGAGCTTGGTACCATATTATTTGCATAGGCTGGGTTCTTGTGCTCCTATCCACTACTGTCACGAGAGCGCGAAACAGTGCAGATTCGACTGTAATGCTCAAGGCCAGCATCGATAAAAGGGAAATAGCCCCTCTGGAAATATGCCAGGCAGAGGTGACTATCCAATGGAGCGGCACATTTACAAAAGCCGAGATACTCTTTCCCGGTTTGCGGACCAGTAATAACCTGGCCCTCATAGCCACAGCAACCGTAAGTTCGGCACAGGAAAAGGAAGGGGAACTGATTCTTCAAAGAAAGTACACCTATACCCTGCAGGGGAAAGATGCCGGAGTGGGGGTTATTGAGCCGGTTACCGTTCAGTATGCCCTCGAACCAGGGGAACCTCTCAAGACGATCACCTCGGCAGCCCTTGAAATCACTATTTCGAGAATATATCTTGATTTTTCAAAAAAAAGTAAAAAAATCATTGGACTGGCATCTCTCATGATCCTTTTGCTCATCGCGGGAACGCCGCTTGTGCTCATCATCAGGATCAAACAAAAAGGAAAAGCCCGCCTGGCATCTCTGGCCGGGGCTTCACCCTCTTTCGAGGACCAGGCGCTGCAGCTTTTGAGTGAGGCAGAAAAGTATCGCCAAAGCGGTGATCTTCGGGAATATCATACGCACATTGCCGCCACACTGAAGGGCTACCTTGCGAAGAAGTATGGGATCAATACCACAGGAAAAACCACGCTCATGATTCTTGATGAGATCTCCGGCGCTCAGGTGGATGAAGAGCTTAAAAGGCGGATCGATACGATTCTTTGCACCTGTGATCGGGCTAAATTTGCCCATTATGAACCAGGAGTGGAGGAAATGGATAGAATCTACACCCTAACCAGGGATTTTATTCTACAGGGAGGACAGAACAGTGGACTATGATATACGCGCCATCAATGAAAAGGTGCGGGAAGAGAGTGCTTTTGTCGAGAATGTCTTCAAGGAACTGGAGAAAGTAATCGTTGGTCAACGCTACATGCTGGAGAGGATGTTTCTTGGCCTTTTGTGTAATGGCCACATCCTGCTGGAAGGAGTGCCGGGGCTGGCCAAGACGCTGTCGATAAAGACCCTTTCCGGGATCATCAAAACCAGGTTCCAGAGAATCCAGTTCACTCCTGACCTTTTGCCGGCAGATCTGGTCGGGACGATGGTTTACAACCAGAAGGATGGAAGCTTTATCCCCAAGAAGGGGCCCATCTTTACCAATATTGTGCTGGCCGATGAAATCAACCGTGCTCCGGCCAAAGTGCAAAGCGCCCTCTTAGAGGCCATGCAGGAGAGGCAGGTCACGATCGGTGACAGCACCTATCCTCTGGAAGATCCGTTCCTGGTTCTGGCCACCCAGAACCCGATCGAGCAGGAGGGAACCTATCCTCTTCCCGAGGCGCAGGTGGACCGGTTCATGTTCAAGGTTCACCTTACCTATCCCAGCAAAAAGGAAGAGCGGCTGATTCAGGACCGGATGGTGACCAATGACCATATCCCGGTCAGTCAGGTTATTTCACCACAGGACATTATCCGGGCGCGGGCTATCGTAAATGAGATTTACATCGATGACAAGATCAAGGACTATATCGTCGATCTTGTTTTTGCCACCCGCGAGCCCCAAAAGTTCGGGCTCGATATATCGGGTCTGATCGAATACGGCGCATCGCCAAGGGCCACGATTTATCTTACCAGGGCAGTAAAGGCACACGCTTTCCTTCGCCGCAGAGGCTATGTCACACCCGAGGACGTCAAATCTGTAGGGATGGACATCCTGCGTCACCGGATTATCGTCACTTACGAGGCAGAGGCGGAAAACATCACGTCGGAATCAATCATCCATATGGTTTTCGATAAGATCGAAGTGCCATAAAAAAAGAGTATGCTTCCCAAAGAAATCATTGAAAAAATTAGGCATATTGAAATCTACACCAACCGTCTGGTCAATGACCTTCTGTCCGGTGAGTACCGCAGTGTCTTTAAGGGCCGGGGGATCGACTTTGCCGAGGTGCGGGAGTACCAGATCGGTGATGATATCAGAACCATAGACTGGAATGTCACGGCCCGCACCAGACACCCGCATGTCAAGCAGTACCGGGAGGAGCGGGAGCTCACGGTGATGCTCTTGGTCGACGCGAGTTCATCGGGCGATTTTGGAACCATCCGCCAGATGAAGGGAGAAATAGCCGCTGAGATTTGCGCGCTTTTGGCTTTTTCCGCTATCAAAAACAACGACCGGGTAGGCCTTATTATTTTCACCGAGGCCATTGAAAAATATATCCCCCCGAAAAAGGGGAAAAACCATGTCCTGAGAGTCATTCGTGAACTGCTCTATTTCCGGCCCAAAGAAAGACAGACCAACATCACCGCAGCTTTAGAGTTTCTCCACAAGGTTATCAGGCGAAAATGTGTTGCCTTTCTCGTATCCGATTTTTTTTCCCCTGACTATAAAAAGGCACTTGAAATCACCCTGCAAAAGCATGACCTGATTGCCGTTACCATTACCGATCCCAGGGAAGTGGACCTGTGCGATGTGGGTCTCATTGAATTGGAAGATGCCGAAACAGGCGAGCAGATCCTGATCGATACCTCGGACCCTGTGGTCAGGGAACTTTTTTTCAAGACCAATGACCAGAAGAAAGCGGAAAGGCAAAAGCTTTTTCGCTCCATGAACCTCGACTTCATCGAAGTAATGACAGACAGGCCGTATGTATACGAGCTAAACAAATTTTTCCGGGAAAGGGTAAAAAGACAGCGATGAGTGCCAATCTTCAAGGCCAGGGTCAGCCTCAGGGCTCCAGATTTTCATTTCTCCGATCGAACGCACTGACTTTGCTGATCTTTCTTCTCCTGATCGGTATTTTTACGCTCCAGATCACCCAAAGAGAAAACCGCTCCTCATCACCCGGAGTCCGGCACAGGGCACAGGAAGAGCGCGACTATGCAACCTCGCTTCAGGGGCAGGGGCTTTATAAACAGGCTATTGAGGCGTATCGGAATTACCTCTCCCTCAGCGATCTTGACGCTGACAAACGGGCTCATATCCACTACCAGATAGCTACTTTGTATCGTGAGAAACTCAACGATTTCGAAGGTGCCATGGCCGAGTACCTGCGGGTGAAACAACTCGCCCCCGACAACACCCTGGTCCCTGAAATCAATCGCAGGCTGGTAGAGTGCCTGGAGCGGCTGGAGCGCCCGCTCGATGCCCAAAGAACCTTGAAAAATTCAACAGCGCTTAAAAATGAGGACAGGCAGAAAAGCACGGCTGTCAATATCGTAGCCAGGATCGGGGATCGGCTGATTACCCTCCAGGATCTTCACGATGAGATTCAGAAACTTCCCCCTGCCTTGCAAAAAAAGTATGATTCTCCGAAAGAGCAGCTTCAATTTTTGCAGCAGTACATAGCCAGGGAACTTTTATATGAAACCGCGCTTCGAAGAGGCTACGACCGGGATTCCGGCATTCAGGAGGATCTTGACCGGGTGCGCAGGGAATTAATGGTTCAAAAGCTTGTTTCTGAGGAAATCAAAGCAAAAATCCAGGTTTCCGAGGCCGAGTGCCGGCTGTATTATGAAGCGCACAAGGACCGCTATGAGGGGTATGTTGGAAAAGGAAATAAGCCTGGAGCAGCAGGTGGCAGTGGCAGTGTGCAGGCCCTCCTGTCCCAGGTGGAGGCAGACCTTCGAAAAGAAAAAGAACAGGGTGCCTATCAGGAGTTACTGCAAAAGACCCTGGAGGCCCAACAGGTAGAG
This sequence comes from bacterium, assembly GCA_040752695.1. Lineage (GTDB taxonomy): Bacteria > SZUA-182 > SZUA-182 > DTGQ01 > DTGQ01 > DTGQ01. The sequence continues at coordinate 28,812 of JBFMGO010000034.1, read as the reverse complement.
ATTTTCGACTATCTTTTTACTCAGCAGGGAAAAGATGAGAAATAAGAAGGCGGTATTTCTGATCATTTTGTTCATCGTCATATCCATTGCCCGGCCTTTACAGGCTGCTTCTTCCGGGCAGGTGCTCCTTGAATCGAAGGTGGACCGGACCGAGGTCACCATTGGAGATCCCATTCACTACAGCCTCTCGGTCACCATGCCAAAAGGGGTGGAGCTCTTTTTACCGCCGCTCGGAAGCAATCTGGGAGAGTTCGACATCCTCGATTACCAGATGACAGGCCCGACCGAAAAAGAGGGGCAAACCGTTCAGACCATCACCTATATCATAGCTGTATACGATACAGGTACGTACCATATCCCCTCAGTGGAAATCGGATACAAAACTCCCGAAGGGGAAGAAAAGACCCTTTCGGCCAAAGAGATCGAAATCCGTGTCAAGACCGTATCTTTTGAAAATGCCGTGGATGTCAAAGACATTGCAGGGCCGATCGAGATGAAAAAAGATTGGGCTCCCTTAAAAAAAGTGTTGCTTTGGGGCACAGGGGGCTTTATCCTTGCCCTTCTGACTGCCTGGGGATGGTGGTGGTGGCGAAAGAAGCGGGCCGCCGGACTCAAAGCGGGCGGGCCTGTGCCTTTGCCTGCCCATGAGGTGGCATGTGCGGACCTGAAAAGGATCTGGGATGCCTTTCAGGAGAACCGGCAGGTCAGGGAGTTTCATTTTCAGATGTCGGAGATTATCCGCCAGTATCTTTCCCGCCGGTACCGGATCAATGCCCTTGAGGCGACGACCGAGGAACTGCGCCGGGAAATCGAGAATCAGCCCATCCCCTCACGGCACCAGGTCATGATCTCGGATTTTTTAAGCGGGTGCGATCTGGTGAAATTTGCCAGATACACGCCGGACAGCGAGGAGACGCAAGAGCTATACCAGATGGCTTTTCAAATTGTCGATACCACACGGCCTTGTGTTGATGCCACACGGCCTTATGTCGATGCCCATCCAGCCACGGCTGCAGGGCCGGGACCTGAGGAGGGCAAAAGCCGTCTGGAACCGGCGCAGGAGAAAACCGTGGAAACGAGAAGTCAGCAGGGTTAAAAAATATGCGTTTTTTATATAGATACCAGTTATTATGGCTCCTGGTCATACCGGTCATGGTTTACTGGTACAGGAAGAAAAAGGGAAACCCGGCGAGCCTTCGCTTTTCGGATATTCGCGTTTTGAAGCAAATCCGGCCTTCCCGCTCGCTCAGATACCGGCATCTGGTTTTCATTTTAAAGGCTGCGGCTATTGCCCTTGTTATCCTGGCCCTGGCCAGGCCGCAATCGGGAAAAAGAAACCGGGACATTACCACGGAAGGAGTCGATATCATGCTGGCCATCGATGTTTCCGGAAGCATGCAGGCAGAGGACTTCAAGCCGAACAACCGGCTTTATGTGGCGAAGCAGGTAGTGGCAGACTTTATTCAGCAGCGGGTGTCGGATCAGATCGGAATGGTCGTCTTTGCCGGGAGGTCCTTTACTCAGTGTCCCGTGACTTCAGATTATGGAATCCTTTTGAGCTTTCTGGAAAACATCCAGATCGGCATGGTGGAGGATGGCACTGCCATCGGCATGGCCCTGGCTACCTGCGTCAACCGGCTTAAGGATGCCAAGGCCAAAAGCAGGATCGTGATTCTCCTTACGGATGGCCAGAACAATAAAGGAGAGATAGACCCCGTCACTGCCGCCAGGATAGCCCAGTCCCTCGACATCAAGGTATATACGATCGGCATCGGCAGGGAGGGAGGGGCACCGATCCCGGTCTATGACCCGATCTTCGGCAAAAGGTATCTTCGCGGTCCTGACGGCAGGCTGGCCCTGACGCAGATGGACGAGGAGACTTTAAGGCAGATAGCGGAAATTACGAAAGGTCAGTATTTTCGGGCTATAGATAAGGACAGCCTCAAGAAGATCTACCAAAAGATCGATGCGCTGGAAAAAACCAAAATAAAAGTCAACCAGTATATGGAATACACCGAATTGTTTCAATATTTTCTCGCTGCGGCTTTCGTTCTTTTAATCATGAGCGTTCTTTTCGAGAATACTCGATTCAGGACGATCCCGTAAGGAGAGGATTATACCTATGAAATTCGCAAATCCGGCATGGCTTTACCTCTTTATCCTCCTTCCTGTGCTGGTGTTCTTTCTCTCCTGGGCTGGCAGGAAAAAACAGGCTGCCTTACAGCGGTTTGGAAATCCGCTCCTCCTGCAAAAGCTCTCGTCCTCTCCATCAGGATTAAAAAGGCCGGTCAGGAAAACGGTCTTTTTACTCCTGGCCCTGTCCTTTCTCATTCTGGCTCTTTCGCGGCCGCAATGGGGAGCCACGATGCAAACGATCAAACGCAAGGGGCTGGACATTCTGATTGCCCTTGACACCTCAAAGAGCATGCTGGCGGAAGATATCAAACCGAACCGGCTTGAGAGGGCCAAACTCGAGATTGCCGGTCTCATCGATAAACTGGAAGGGGACCGGGTCGGACTCATTTGCTTTGCCGGCACCAGCTTTGTCCAATGCCCGCTGACCCTGGACTATGCGGCAGCGAAAATCTTTCTCAAAGTGATCGATGCCAATATCATTCCAAAAGGAGGAACTGCCATCGATGAGGCCATCCAAAAGGCGCGGCGGGCTTTCGTCCAGGGGGAGCGAAAGTATAAAACGCTCATTCTTTTGACAGATGGAGAGGGTCACAGCGGCGATCCTCTCGATGCAGCCAAAGAGGCTGCCCAGGAGGGTATCCGCATCTATACGATCGGTCTTGGGTCCGAAGCGGGAGAGCCCATCCCTTTAAGGGATCAGAATGGAGCCTCTACCGGCTACCTGAAGGACCGGGAGGGAAAGGTCGTCATGACCAGACTGGACCAGACTACCCTGGAGAAAATAGCCCTTTTGACTGACGGAAAATATTACCACGCAACCACGGCAGGGATGGAGCTTGGCAGAGTGTATCAGGATATAGCTACGATGGAAAAAAAGGATCTTGCCTCGAAAAAGTATATTCATTATGAGGACCGGTTTATTTACTTTTTATTCCCGGCCCTCTTTTTCCTGCTCCTGGAATTTTTTCTCGATGGCCGGCGCAAGGTCAAAAAAGAATGGGGAGGCCGCTTTGCGTAAATATCTGAACGCAGTCACAGTCTGTGCGGCGTCATTCCTTTTTTGTGCAGGCTGGTCAAATCCTCTGACCAACAGGATCAAGCAGGGAAATAAACTCTATACCCAGGGCAACTATGATGAGGCATTAAAACAATACCTGGATGCACAGCTCGATTATCCTGAATCGGAAGCAATTCATTATAATATCGGGAATGTCCTGTTCAAGCAACAGAAGTACAAGGAGGCGGAGGAAGAGTACCAGAAGGCCCTTCAGTCGAAGGATCTGCCCACACAGGCCAGGGCTCACTATAATTTGGGAAACTGTAAATTCCGCCAAGACGACTTCCCCGGCGCTATCGAGCAGTATAAAAAAGCCCTGGCTCTCGATCCGAACGACCAGAATGCCAAGTTTAACCTGGAACTGGCTCAGCGAAAACTCAAGGAAATGGCTCAAAAATCACAGCAGAATCAGCAAGACGATCCCCGGCAGTCTCAAGAGGAAAAAGGGAAGAAAGAGAAGCAGAATCAGCAGCAGAATGGCCAGCAGCAGGGGAATCAACAACAGCAGCAGCAAGATCAACAGCAGGCTCGGCAGGGCAAAGAGAAAGATCGAAAAGAGCTCCAGGAAAAACAGCAACAGCAACAATCCGAAGGTGACCAGGAGAAGCAGGAGAAAAACCTCGCCCGGCAGGATCCGAATCAGAAGTCACAGGACTCTCGGCAGGACCCGAACCATCCGGCGGCTTTCGGCAGGCAGGAAGATAAGAAAAAGCAGGACCACGATCATGACGAGATGTCTCAAGAGGACGCCTTACGGATCCTGCGGTCTTTGGAAGACCGGGAAAACAAGGCGCAGGAGCAAAAGTACATGACTCGACAGTCTGGACAGGAAAGGGAATACATCGAACATGATTGGTAAGAAGGCATTTTTGCACATTATCATCCTGTTGTTATTCCCCCTGCTCGGCCTGAGCATTACTGGCGTGGCACAGGCACGTTCGGTTTCGATTCAGGCCTCGGTCGATAAGACAGAATTAAGCCTCGACGATCAACTCATCCTGTCCGTCGTTATCAATGGTTCCGATATGGGATCTCTTCCTGATCCTGAACTTCCCGAAATCGAACACTTTTTCATTGCCGATTCATTCCAGGGATCGAACTTCTCCTGGATTAATGGCAAGGTTTCCGCATCAAAGACAATCAGATACATTCTCAGGCCCGAAGCGGCGGGAACCTTTACCATCGGACCGATCAAGGTTTCCCTGGACGGGCAAACCCAAAAGACCGAGCCGATAAGCGTGACCGTGTCTCAATCAGGCTCACCACCGGCATCATCCCCCCCTTATTCGTCGCGGCAGCGGCCTCGCTCCCCTTTCCCATCCTCCCGGTCCTCCAATCCGTGGGGAAACGAGGAACAACAGTACCGGGGGAATATTTTCATCACCAATACCGTAGATAAAAACAAGGTCTACGTGAACGAACAGATTATTCTGACCTTCGGTTTCTATCGCAGAATCGACCTGTGGCAAAATCCTACGTACACCCAGCCCTCTTTGGAAGGGTTCTGGGTGGAGGACCTGGAAGCACAACCTTCCTTTATCCGAACCGTAAACGGAAAAGAGTACCGGATACAGGAAATCAAAAAAGCCATCTTTCCCATGAGCCCGGGCAATCGTACGATCGGACCGGCTACCCTTTCCTATCAGGCGGGGTTCTTCTCGCCTCCCCGGACGCTGAAAACAGAACCGGTCTCGATCGAGGTGCTTCCCCTTCCAGAAGAGGGAAAGCCGCACGATTTCCGCGGAGCTGTAGGAAACTTTACCTTTTCCGCCCAGACAGACAATCGAAGCGGTGTTCAGAACGAGCCCATTACCCTGCACGCCAGAATTAAGGGAACAGGTTATATCGAAGGTCTTCCGGAGCCTGAATTTTCGGACCTGGAAGGCTTTCAGAAATACGATACCACCGTCAGCCAGACCCTGATCAAGCAGGATCGATTGCAGGGAGAGAAGTGCTTCGATTTCCTCCTCATTCCGCGAAAGACCGGAAATCTGCATGTTCCTTCCCTTCATTTTTCCTTTTTTAACCCAAAAGATAAAAAATATCATACCCTGACAACAGATCCTATCCTCGTGTCCATCGCTCCCGGCCAATACACAGCCGGTGCAGATTCCACTCCCATCGATGAAAATGCCCTGGTTACCAAGCAGGAAGTCACTCTCAATCAAAAGGATATCCGTTATATCAAAACTGATGTTAAGTGCTTAAAAAAAGATTTACTTTTATTGAATAATACGTTATTTTTAAGCTTCCTGCCCTTTCCTCTTCTTTTATTCATCGCAGTTTTCTGGGTGGACCGAAGGGCACAAAAATTTCAAGGGGACCCGCGCTATGCCCGCCTGAAACGGGCCCATGGTTTGGCCAGAAAGAAGCTCGGTCAGGCACGGGTCCATGACCAGAAGGGAGAGGAAAAGGAATTTTACGCCGCGATTTCGAAATCTCTGACCGAATATGTGGCCGACAAACTCGATGCTCAAGCTGCAGGGCTCACCGGACGGCAGATGGTTGAGCGGCTTTTGGACATGCATATACCAAAAGAGGTGATCGATCAGTTACAGCAGTGTCTTGACGAATGCGATTATGCCCGGTTCGCTCCAGCGACCAGTGATGCCAGGGCGCGCAAAAGCATGCTCTCGGAAGCGGAGCAGGTGATTTGCAGCATCGAAAAGGCCACCAGGGAGAAAAAATGACCATGAGGAAGATTCATAGCTGTCTTTTTCTTTTCCTTTTTCTGCTCTGTCTGATTTTTGTTCCCGCAAGCCTGCCGGCAAAAGAGACGGGGAAAGAAGAGTTGTCGGCAACCGAACAGTTTTATCAGGCGAATGAGTGTTACCGAAAGGAAAACTATGCTGAGGCAGCCTCCCATTACCTCGAACTTGTCCGGCAGGGATACCGGGACCCTTTTCTTTTCTACAACCTGGGAAATGCTCTCTTTAAAAAGGGAAATCTGGGGCAGGCCATCCTTTTTTATGAGAAAGCCAGACTGCTTCTCCCCAGGGACGATGACATTCGGAAAAACCTTGCCTATGCCAATTCCCTGACTATAGACAAGATTGAAGTAAAGTCTTTCTGGCTGATCCCCCTTTGGGAAAAGATTACATATTTTTTGACCCTTAATGAATTAACCCTGATTTGCACCGGAATATATCTTGTTTTGATGGGGCTGTTGATTCTCTTTCTCCGGAAGAAAGAGGCTGATGCCAGGAAAAGGCTCTTTCATCTTGTCGTATTCTTTTCAGTCATGTTAGTCCTGGCAGGAGGGATTTTTTTCTATCGGCTTTACGAGTTAAAATCGGATCGCTCCGGGATTATCATTTCCAAGTCTGTCGAAGTCAAAAGCGGCCCGGAGGAAAATCTGGCTACTCTTTTTTCTCTCCATGAAGGCACAACCTTTTCAATTCATCAACAAAGGAGGAACTGGCTTCAGATTATGCTGAAAAATGGGTTGATTGGTTGGTTACAGAGCAAAGACATCGAAAAGATCACATTCTAACCTAAAAATAGCAAGAGAAAGGAACCACTATGATCACAGTCAATAATCTTACCAAGAGATACGGTCCGACTTTGGCTGTCGACAATATCTCTTTTGAGGTCAGCAAGGGGGAGATCCTGGGATTTTTAGGACCTAATGGCGCGGGGAAAAGCACCACAATGAAAATTTTGACCTGCTACATGCCTCCGGACGAGGGCACGGCTACCCTGGACGGTCTGAATACCCTTGAGGATTCTTTGAAGATCCGTGAAAAAATCGGCTATCTTCCGGAAAATACTCCCCTCTATCAGGATATGGGCGTCGTGGATTACCTCCGGTTTGTGGCTGAAGTCCGCAAGATTCCTTCCTCCCAGAGAAAAAAAAGGATCAAGGAAACCGCTCATCTGTGCGGACTTGACAAAGAACTGGGCAAGCACATCGGGCAACTCTCAAAAGGATACCGCCAGAGAGTGGGGCTGGCCCAGACTCTGATCCACGATCCGGATATTCTCATTCTTGATGAGCCCACCACCGGCCTCGATCCCAACCAGATCATCGAGATCCGGAGCCTGATCAAAGACATCGGACAGGAAAAAACGGTTATCCTCTGCTCTCACATTCTGCCCGAGGTGCAGGCTACCTGCAACCGGATCATCATTATCAAGGAAGGAAGAATCGTCGGCAGCGGAACTCCGGAAGAGCTGGCATCACAGGCTCAAGGGGGAGGAGAACTTGTCTATATTACGATCAACGGTCCTCAGGACAAAATCCAGGAGCAGTTGGCAGCTCAGGATAACGTTCTGGCGACCCGCCTTTTAGTGTCTGAAAATGGAAGCCACCGGTTTGAGGTCAAGAGCCCGAAGGGAGTGGACATACGCGAGTCCCTTTTCCGGATGGTAGTCAAGAACCAGTGGTCATTGACTGAATTGCAAAGGACACCTATTACTCTGGAAGATGTCTTCAAACAACTCACTACAGAGGAAAATTAGCCATGAATAATATCTTTGCCATCTTCAAGAAGGAGTTTCGGAGTTACTTTAACTCTCCTATTGCGTATATTTTCATAACCGCCTTTCTGGTTTTCAGCGGCTGGCTGTTCTTTCGGGGCTTTTTCCTGATCGGAGAGGCCACCATGAGGCCCTTCTTCTCCATCCTCCCCTGGGAATTTCTCTTCTTTGTTCCTGCGGTTACCATGCGGCTGTGGGCGGAAGAAAAAAAACTGGGCACTATCGAGCTCTTGATGACCTTCCCTCTCAGTGATTACGAGATCGTCATGGGCAAGTTCCTGGCCGCTTTTCTCTTCCTGACCATTACCGTATTATTGACCGCTACCTTCCCTCTGACTCTCTTTTATCTCAATAAACCGGATCTCGGTCCAATCATAGGAGGATACCTGGGAGCACTGCTCATGGGAGCAGCGTACCTGTCGATCGGCCTTTTCATCTCAAGTCTCACGGAAAACCAGATCGTGGCTTTCATCGTCAGCATCTTTACCTGCTTTGCCCTCTTTATCATTGGCGAGCAGATCGTGATTACCGCCCTGCCGAGCTGGCTGGCCAGAATATTTACCTTCCTCGGGCTGGGAGCCCATTTCGAAAGCATCGGGCGAGGAGTAATCGACTCCCGTGACCTTATCTACTACGTTTCGGTCATTGTCTTCTTTTTATTCCTTAACATTCGATCCGTCGAAAGCCGGAAATGGAGATAAATTATGGGATTAAGAAAAGTAAAATACAGCAGCAATCTTTTCCTGGTCACTCTCATCATGCTCGGGATTCTTGCTGTCGTCAACTTCATTTCTATCCGCCACTTTAAACGGATAGACCTTACGGAAGAGAAGATGTACAGCGTTTCGGAATCCACCAAAAAAGCCCTGGCTAGACTAAAGGACGTGGTCAATATCAAAGTCTATTTTTCAAAAGACCTGCCTCCCCAATTGGCTACCTTGAACAGCCAGGTACAGGATATTCTGGATGAATATAAGGCTTACAGCCACAACAACCTCCAGGTCGAATTCATCGACCCCGCATCGGACCCGAGCCTCGAACAAAGAATGCATTTCATCGGAATACCCAAAGTCCAGTTAAATGTATTCCAGAAAGATCAGGCACAACTTACCAATGTTTACCTCGGTATGATGATCCTTTACCAGGACAAGAAAGAAATCATCCCGGTAGTTCAGGATACGAGAAACCTCGAATACGATCTGACCAGCGGCATTATCCGTGTTACCCAAAAAGAGCCGAAGACCGTTGCTTTCATGACGGATGAGCCGGAACCTGAATTCAATGAAATGACCACCAAGGTCAGAGAAGACCTCAGCAGGCAGTATAAGATAGAAGTACTGCAAAAAGGGGAAGAAATTCCCGCAACAGTCAATACGCTCATTGTCGCAGGACCGGAAGAAACGGGGGAAAGGACCCAGTACGATATCGATCAATTCATCATGCGCGGGGGCAAGGTAATCTTCCTGGTTGACACCATGAAGCTCGATAAAAAGAATATGCTGCAAACCCAGCAGGTAAAGCATAATCTGGATGACCTTTTGAATTCTTATGGGGTCAAGGTCAACAACGATCTGGCACTGGACCGCTACAGCGCTACCGTAGGGTTCAGCAGGGGATTTTTCAGTTTCCGTATTCCGTATCCTTTCTGGCCCAAAGCGACTGCTCAAAACATGGATCAGAAAAATCCCATAGTCAATAAGCTCGGCTCCATCACCTTCCCCTGGACCAGTTCGCTGGAGCTTCTGACCGGCCGGATAAAAACCCTGGGAGCAGAAGGCACAGTCCTGGCCAAGACCTCGACCAATGGCTGGATCGAAACGGAAAATTATAACCTCGACCCCGGCCAAAAATTCGGCAAGCCCTCGGATATGAAAAGCGTCCCCCTGGCGGTTCTGGTATCGGCTAAGTTCAAAAGCTTCTTTGCGGATAAGCCCATCCCGCCAAAGACAAATACTTCCATGGATGCTCAAGGCCAAAACCCTGAAGCAGGGAATGAAACGACAATCAAAGAAAGTCCTCAGTCCCAGATTCTGGTGATAGGCAATTCCCGCATGATCACGAACAGTTACTACCAGCCTGGCGAAAACGCGAGCTTCTTTTTAAACAGCGTTGACTGGCTCACGCTGGGTGAGGATCTCATCGGCATCCGCTCACGGGAAAATACCGAACATCCGCTCAAATCCACTGAGCCGCATCAGCGGGACATCATCCGGTATCTCAATATCTTTGGAGTTTCGGTGCTTCTCATCCTGTTCGGACTGGGCAGAGCCTATGTAAACCAAAAACGAAGAACCGCTTGGTTGGACTAGTATAAGCTAAGGAGATAAGAGCATGAAATTCAAGAAAACCCTTTTTCTGTTCATTTTCCTGGCCCTTTTGGTCATAGTTGCATATCTTCTGGAGCGTCCGAAGGACAATAACCAGCCTTTGAGCCTTTTCCCCGAATTTTCCATGGATACTGCCGCCCTGGTCGATATCCATAACAAAGGTGAAAATGTCGTTCTGGCAAAAGTCGATAAGGGCTGGAAGATTGGAGATGAAAAAGGATTCCCCGCTGATCCGGAGTTGGTCAAGAAGGCTCTGGAATCCATAAAAGAGCTTAAGAAAGCGAATAATATCGTTTCCAGGAATCCTGAAAACCAGAACCTCTACGAGGTCGATCCAAACAAGGGCATCGAGGTCAAGGTCACGGACGGCAATAAGAAGCCACTGGCCAATTTTCTCGTCGGTAAAACCGGTCCTGACTTTATGAGTACCTATCTTCGTAAGGCAGGCTCGCAGGAAGTGCTTCTGTGTGATGGTTACCACCTGAGATCCATGTTCAGCCGTACGACGAAAAACTGGTATGACCTGAATGTCTGCACATTTACTCCAGAGGAAATCTCTAAAATCGAAATCGTGGAAGGAGATAAGAAATTAACCCTGAAAAAAGAGAACGACAATTGGCAATTGACTGACCCCAACCAGGCCCCGGCCAAGAAAAACCTGGTCGATGACATGACAAACACCCTGTCCCGGCTGCGGGCTATCGACCTTGCTGTAGAGGAGACCGAAAAGCTGGCCGAATATGAGCTGTCACCCCCTGCCAAACAGATTACCGTAGCCCTGAGTGACGGGACGGAAAAAAAGATCATGGTCGGCAAGAAGAATGACAAGAACCAGTATTACGTGAAGGCTGATAAAGATGTCCTCTACCTGGTTTCTCAGTTCAATATCAGCAAGTTATCGAAAACCTTCGATGAACTGAAAGAAGTCAAGGATGAGGCGAAAGATGAGCAGAATGAGGGCGGCCATCCCACTACTTCTGCCATGCCTCCAGGTATGATGCCGCAAGGTGCCATACCGCAAGGTGTGATGCCGCAAGGTGCGGTTGTTCCGGGCAGTGAAGCGAAACCGCAAGGCAGTGCACCTGCCAATATACCGCTTAAAACGCCTGCTCAGCCCAAAGCACCCATGCCGCCTGAAATGCCGCCGCCGAAAAAGCCAGGCACGAAGTAAGCACCCGTTTTTGCCCTCGAACATTCAAAGGAACGTTTCACAAAGGCACAGCAAGGACAAAGACCCGCTGAGGGCTGACATCTTCTGTGCCTTTGATGTATTTGGTGCCGTTGCCGAATTTGGTGCCGTTGGTGTCTTTGGTGTATTTATGGTATCTGGTGTGTTTGATGTATTTGAGGGTAAGCATATGTTTGCATATGTATGCAACATTGTGCACAATGATTGGCCGGACGAGGGAAATAAAAGCATCAATAGCTTATCATTCCTCTTGTTCATCTTGTCTGGCATTGGGATTGCATGAAAGTCTACCATAAAGACGCGCTTGATGAGAATTATTACTGTAAACGTAAACGGTTGTACATTTAAGAAGAGGTTGAGATGATGAGGTTAGGGGAGAAAGTATTGCTTATTATTGTTGCAGGGATTGTTTTTTTCGGTTGTGGCACCATTCGTTACTTTTCTTTATCATTTGCAGATACAGGGGGAAGAGAGCTCATATCCCTGACAAAGACCGTGAGTGTAGACAACTCTGTCAAGGTCTATGACTCTATCGCTTTCAAAATAAAGACGACGCAACCATTTAAAATCTGTGTGCAGGTCTATACATCGGACGGTGAATACTGGATTAATTACTCATCAAAGCACAGCGGCGCACCGAATTACGATGAGGAAACCGGTATGATCGAGGCTGGGGTAGGAAACAGCGCGACCGATGGGCAATGGAATACTATTGAACTGAATGTGCAGGTTACGCTGGATGAAGAAGCACTGACGAAAGGCCATGTTCCCTGGACCCTGATCAATATCGAAAAAATCAGCATACTCGGCAGTGACTTTGGAGTCCGCTATGTCAATGTATTTTATGTAGACAGTGACGGATCAAAGCACTATCAGCCCCTCGATAAAGATAGATATGGAAGCGATAATTTCGGACTGCCGGATATTGCCCCTCCGAGCTACAAAAAGAATTGGCAGGGATGGGATTTGACAGACCCGGAGTATTTCACGATCGAATACGACGAAAATCTCGTCGGCTATCTCCAGGCTAAGGGACCGCTGCAAAAAAGTGCATCCGATGACTCCAACCTCAATCGATCCGCTGATGCAGCCGTGGTTTACAGTCCTACGGACCTGGGCAGCTCTTATTATTCTCCCTATTCTGCCTGGGGTGGATATTACGATAATTACTATGGCCCGTATTACGGCGGATATTATGGCGGGTATTATGGTGGGTATTATGGCGGTCTCGGATATTACGACTATTTAGGGTATGGATACGGTTTGGGCGGCCTTTATGGACTGGGCGGCCTTTATGGCCTCGGCAGTTATGGGCTGGGTGGCTATGGGCTGGCTGGTCTCTACGGTCTGGGCGGTTATGGCCTTGGCGGTCTTTACGGTCTGGGTGGCTATGGCGGGCTCCTGAGCGGCTATGGATATCCTTCACCCCTTTACGGGATAGGCGCTGCCCTTTCAGGATATGGTCTTCCCTACTCCAGCTACGGCTATCCATATTCCATCTATGGAGGCGTTCTGGGATCTCCTTTAGGAACCGGCCTTACTTCCCTCCTTGGGACCTCGACTGGTATCTCGCCCCTGCTGGGAGGGTCACTCCTGGGCGGTACTGGGCTCTTGAGCGGCCTTCTGGCTGATTTACCCACGAGTACCGTATCAATCCCGACCCTGGTACCTTCTACCAGCCAGGTAAGCCTGTCATCCCTCTTGGGCCTCGGAAGCCTCGGAATAACAGGGCTCTCCGATATTACCATACCGGTGACGACCTATGCTCCCGCATCGACCACCGTTACTTTGCCAGACTTGTCAACCCTTTTGTCTTCAACCACCAGCACCATTTAGCGTTAAAGAGCTGAATGCATGACGAACTAAAAAGGGATAAAGGGGCCAAAGGCCGTTATAGAGTGATAAAGACCGACTCCGAATTGTGATCCAAGAAACAGGATTGAATACTGACGCAGGAAGATGTACACTAAGTGAGTGAAGGGTGATGTGACGCCCTTCACTCACTTTTTTAAGAGAGAGAGGGGATATTCCGATGGGGCTTACAGTCCTTGAGATTGAGGTAGGAAATCCTGGCGATCCCGATATCAGGGAAAAAGTCGAATTTTTGATCGATTCAGGAGCTATTTACTCGGTAGTTCCCACTCCCATTTTAGAAAGGCTCGGCATCAGGCCTCTGGCAGAGCAGGAGTTCCGGCTGGCAGACGGATCAAAGATTGTGCGCAGGAAAGGAGTGGCCCTTTTCACTTATCAAGACAGGATCGGCGGGGCAGATGTCATTTTCGGTGAGGAGGGAGACAGTGTACTTCTCGGCGCCTTTACGCTTGAGGCGCTGGGGTTGTCCCTCGACCCTTTACGGCGAGAGCTGAAGCCATTGCCTATGATTCTCGCTTGCCTTTCGTGGGACTGATCGCTGGCTTTTTTGCGGGACGTATTCTATGATCGGTAGAGATTAATTTACGCACACATAATTACGCATATATGTATAAAAAATAGCTCAGTGGGTTAAAGCCAATCAATGAAATCTTGGAAATCTTGGAGGCTCAAAGGCAGGGGATGAATAAGAATAAGATATGGTTATGGTGGCTTGCGGCTTTGGTAGTAGCGATGGCAGGAATGGTGTGCAATGTTCCCGGCGGAGAGACGGCAGAGTCTTCCTCAAGGTCAGTTTACATCTTTAAAGAGGTTGAATGGTATACCCAGGAAAATCTTCGGGTACAGTTCAAGTCCCGGTATTCATTTATTATCTCCTTGCGCGTCGGCACAGCCGGTGGTGAGAGCAGGTGGATCAATTTTACTCCCTCAGCCGGTTCAGCATCTTATCAGGCAGACCTCATAGAGATTCCCTTGAACAGGAGCTTCACCGACGGCGAATGGCACGAGATTGAAATCCTGGACCTTAAGGCCATTCTTTCCCAGGGAGGCGATGTTTATGACCACCTCGAAAAAATAGGTATCCGGGGCGAAGATTTCCAATTGGCGGATATAGAGCTTTTTTCCAATGATGCGGGGACCCCTTCAAACGTCCAGGTTATGAGCTTTGATAACCCTGCTGCCTCAGACATGAATCAATATGGATGGTATTCACACGACAGCAGCGGCCAGTTCACCTTACATTACCTGCCGGAAGGAAATTATCTGCAGGTCACAGGACCGGCATCCCCTTCCCAGACGACTTCCTCCACCGCCTCCGCTGCTTCCTCTTATCCGGCCACCGGCAGTCAGTCGCCCTTCGGGACCGGATCAGGGCCTTATTCCAATAGCTCATTATTCTGGTCATCAGGCCCTGTCTATCCCTTCTATGTTCCGCCCATTCCATCACCTCCGCCCTTATTCGGGCTTGGGTATTCATCATTACCCCCCTACGGGTACGGCCCTCAACCGGTGTTATCTTTCCTGACCTTAGGGGGGCTGTCGTCATACTTCAACGATCCGAACCCCGGGTATCCTTACTCGGTAGGCGGCTATAACTTTGCCAACCTTTTTGCCACCGGCAGCAGCCCTTATCCGTATGCCAGTCCTTTTCCGGCTCAGGCTTACGGCTATCTGGCCTCTCCGCTTGCCGTTGCCGATCCGACGTATAATATCTATAACAGTTCAGTCACATCTACCCTTGCCCCGGCGGCTACCATTTCAGGGCTCATCACCACGGGCTTTTATGGCGGCGGTGTCGGAGGGCTGGGAGGTGTCGGAGGCGGAGGCGCTTTGATCTAGGCAGGGCAAGAGCCAAGACGAAAAGCGGCATTCCGTAAACGGCATTCCGTAAAAACCTGAATACTTATTGCGGCTACAGGATCGGTAGATATCGATCGATCTCGTAATTGGTCACCCATGTCCTGTATTGTTCCCATTCGATCTTTTTATTTTCAATAAACTTTTCGAAGACGTGCTCGCCGAGTGCCCTTTTTACCAGCTCACTTTGCTCAGTCAGGCATACGGCTTCATAGAGGTCCCCTGGCAGGGATTTGATGCCTCGTTTTAGACGTTCAGGGGCACTCATTTCGAAAATATCCTCTTCAATGGGCTCAGGAATTTCATACCCTTTCTCAATACCATCGAGGCCGGCAGCCAGCATTACCGCAAAGGCAAGATATGGATTACAGGCAGGATCAGGACAGCGAAGCTCGATTCGTGTTGCTTTCTCTTTCCCGGGTTTATACATGGGAACCCGCACTAGAGTAGACCTGTTTCTCCTTGCCCAGGATATGTAAACAGGAGCCTCATAGCCCGGAACCAGTCTTTTGTAGGAATTGACCCATTGGCAGATAATGGAGGTAAACTCAGGAACATGCTTCAGGATACCGGCAATATAGGCTTTTCCTTCGCGGGAGAGGTGATATTTATCATCGGGATCAAAGAAAATATTCCTGTCACCTTTAAAAAGGGACTGGTGCACGTGCATACCGCTGCCATTTTGACCCATCAGGGGTTTGGGCATAAACGTAGCGTGAATTCCATGCTTCATGGCGATCTCTTTAACAATGAGCCGGTAGGTCATGGCATTATCGGCCATGGCCAGGGCATCTGTGTACCGCAGGTCTATTTCGTGCTGCGACGGCGCCACTTCATGGTGCGAGTACTCTACGGCTATGCCCATCTTCTCGAGGGCTAACACGGTCTCCTTGCGCAGGTCAGAGGCTAAATCGAGGGGTGTCTGGTCAAAATATCCTCCTTTGTCCAGCACCTCGGGTTTCCCCTCACTGGCTCGAAAGTAAAAGTATTCAAGCTCCGGCCCAACATAAAATGTATACCCTAGGTCGGATGCCCTTTTGAGGCTTCTTTTCAATACCCCTCTCGGATCGCCTTTATAAGGGGTGCCGTCAGGCTCGAAAATATCGCAGAACATCTGAGCCACGGTAACCTCGCCCGGTTCTGACGCTGGCAGTATCCGGAAGGTATTGATGTCCGGCCTGGCGATCATGTCACTTTCATCAATACGTGCATAGCCCTGAATGGAAGACCCGTCAAAACCCATGCCTCCTTCCAGGGCATTTTCCAGTTCATCGATATCGATCGAGAAGCTTTTTAAAAATCCTAAAACATCGGTGAACCAAAGATGAATGAATCTGATATTATTATCGAGAGCTGCCTTTAAGATATGCTCTTTGTTTATTTCCTGACTCTGTAAAGACCTGTGCTCTGCCATGTGTTCGATACTCCTTACTTAACTTAGGGAATGTTTATAAAAAGAAAGGGAATAATGAGAGAAGGGGCTCATGCTTCATGAGCCCCTTTTGTCTTACAAGATCTGAAAAAAGATGAATGCTGCCGTATCCAATAAAGGAGTTAGGCAAAAACCTCTTCGGCAGCGTCTAGGACTTCTTCAGCTTCCAGACGATAGGCATCCATGACATACGGAATACCGGAGACCTTAGCGGCCTCTTCGGTGAGGGCCATGACGTCCTTTCGGGAAATGGAGCTGATTTTAAAGTTTCTGCTCCCGGCCATGAGCTGTTGCAGGCCGACCCGAATCTTCTGAGAGAAGCTGTAGATACCGAGGGCACCGAGGGGGATATTCTTCATTTCATCCCCATACTTTTCGGCCAATTCCGCATGGCAGACATAAATCTCTTCAGGCGTGGTTCCGAATTCGGATACGGTTTTCGGCAAGTCATTATTCTTTATCCATTCGGCGATATTCTTCCCTACCATACCGGGAATCATGAGTGCCCTTCCCATGCAGACCGCTTTGGTGTAAGGTGCGCCCATGGCCAGGACTTTAAAGACATGGTCTTCGGAGGAAAATCCGCCGGCGATGGCAATATCAGGTATACGCATCCCTTTTTTGGCCAGTTTTTCGCAGAATTCATTGGTCAGGGCCTGGAGATAGAAGGTGGGGATTCCCCACTCCTGCATCATACGCCAGGGGCTCATACCGGTACCGCCAGGGGCTCCGTCGATGGTTAACAGGTCGATTTCGGCCATCGATGAATATTTGATAGCCATAGCCAGCTCTCGCATGGAGTAGGCACCGGTCTTCAGGGTGATTCGTTTGAAGCCGAGTTTCCTGAGCCTTTCGACTTCAGCCAGAAAACCTTCTTCCGAAACAAAGCCCAACCGTGAATGACGCTCGAATTCCCTGATGGCTCCTGCTTTGAAGGATTCCTGAACGGCCTTGCAGGAGGGGTCCGGCGTGACGATATATCCACGTCTTTTGAGCTCAAGCGCCCTTTCCAGCGATTTAACTTTAATTTCTCCGCCAATGCACTTCGCACCCTGGCCCCATTTCAATTCTATGGTTTCAAGGTTATGTTTTTTCTGAACATACTCAGCTACACCCAAACGAGTATCTTCCACGTTCATCTGAACCAGAATCTCACCAAACCCCTCATGATACCTCCTGTAAACCTCTATACGCCGATCCATATCCGGGGCCTTGGCGATCTTGTGGTGAGCATCGAGTTCCAACTGGGGGTCGATACCGCAGACGTTTTCTCCGCAGACAAGGGTAACACCGGAAATGGCCGCACCAACCGCAAAGTGTTCCCAGTTCTTTCTGGCGATTTCCGTAGAACCGAGTGCTCCGGTAAAGATAGGTGCTTTCATCTTCACCTTGATCTTCCATCCGTATTCGGTCTCCGTATTCACCATGGGGAAAGTGGCTGTATCAGGGCCTGCCTCGGTTCCTTCGGGAAGTCCCTGAGCACCCAGGGCATAACCTTGAATATTCAGATGAGAATAATCAACCGGATAATTCTTGTCAGCACCAGCCGTTACATCTCCGAACGGCCCTGGGTAAATTACTTCCCGACCGCGGAAAGAAGCTTTGAACACTTCGCAATTTCCCCTGCATCCATCGACGCATCGGGAACATAAACCCGAACCGGGCACGACACTTTTCGAGCGATTAAAGGTTCTTGTGGCGTCATTTGCGTTTGGCTGTTGTAAGTTCATTTTCCCTCTCCTTAAAAAGACTCATTGAAAAGACTGAATAAGGCTGTTATAGATGAATTCCCTTACGGTGCACCAAAATCCTCTTCCCCCCCAATGGTTGCACCCCATCGTTGTTCGGCAAGGTAATGCCCACTTTTTAGGCATGAAAATATCATGTAAATAAGGTTGATGTCAAGCACAATTCGGCTGTTGTTGCCTAATTTTTCGGCATTAATTTAGCCCCTGATCGGGACCGTGTCAGACCTGCGTTAAAAGCGAGGATGTAAGGTACGCAGTGTTGACTATTCGCCTTACGTGTAATCTCGGCAATATTGCCGGATTTTATCCTTGTAAATCTTTAATAGTATGATAAGATAGCTTTCTCTATGCCGAGAATCTCCACTGGATCGAGAAAAGAGTCTATTATCTCCACGAAGGAGGGTCATTGGAAATAAAAACTGATAAAAACATCGTCGCCATCCTGCGAGTATTACGGGAGGCTCCAAAACCTCTTGGCGGGACCAGAATTGCCAGACAAATTCAATTGTACGGGATCAACCTCAGCCCCAGGGCGGTGAGATACTATCTTGCACTCACCGATAAGGCCGGATTTACCAGAAATCTTGGAAATAAACGCGGCCGCATGATTACGCCTGAGGGAAGAAAAGAGTTGAACAGCGCTTTTGTGATGAGTAAAATCGGCCTTATGGGTTCCAAGATCGACGAGCTATCCTACAGGATGAAATTTTCTCTCTCCAGGCTCAATGGGACCATTGTGCTGAATATTTCGACCATTCATTCGCAGGATTTCCCGAAAGCCCTGAAGCACATGATCCCTGTCTTTGAGAAAGGTCTTGCTATGGGCCATTTTGCAGTTATAAAAGAATCAGGCAGTCAGTTGGGAAACTTTTATGTGCCACAAGGGGAAATAGCCATCGGTACGGTATGCAGCGTTACCATCAATGGAATATTTCTCAGCTCTGGGATTCCTGTTTTTTCCAGATTCGGCGGACTGCTCGAAATGAGAAACGGCCAGCCGGTCAGGTTTACCGAGATTATTTATTACAGTGGCTCCACGCTCGATCCCCTGGAAATATTTATCAAAGGAGGTATGACCAGTGTCGTTCAGGCTGCACATCAAGGGAGCGGTATCATCGGCGCCAGCTTTCGCGAGATACCCGCTGTGGCCATCCCGGAAGCGGAAAGAATCAGAAAAAAACTCGCCAGAGTCGGCCTTGGAGGAATCCTGCTGATTGGTAAACCCGGCCAGGCCCTGCTCGACATCCCTGTCCCAGAAGGGAAAGCGGCCATGATCGTTGTCGGAGGCTTAAACCCGCTCGCAGCCTGTGAAGAGAATAATGTCAAAACCAATAACCTGGCTATGGGGGCGCTCCTGGATTTTTCGGAACTTTCGCCCGTCAGCCGGCTCGAATAATTCGTTTCCCCCCGCAAGGTGAAGGAAGGGAACATACCGTAAGGGAACAGAAAATGAGGGAAGGCAAGGATGGATGAAGTAAACATAACCATAATCGGAGCAGGGCTCATCGGTTTATCGATAGCTGCCGAATTGTCGAAGACCTACACAGATATCGTAGTGTTAGAAAAAAACAGGCATTTCGGTCAGGAAACAAGCAGTAGAAATAGTGAAGTGATTCACGCAGGGATTTATTACCCGGCGGATTCACTGAAATTAAAGCTCTGCCTCGAAGGTGCGGATTGCCTGTACGAGCTTTGCGAACAAGCGGCTATCCCCCATCAGCGCCTTGGCAAGTTCATTATCGCTACCGAACCCGATGAACTGAAAGCGCTGGAAGCGCTGTTCAAAAATGCAACGGCACATGGTGCCAGAGGCTTGAAAGTGCTCGGTCAGAAAGAAATTCGCGCCTTAGAACCCAACGCTCTTGGCATGGCCGGAATTTATTCGCCCCACACCGGCATTATCGATACGCATTCCCTGATGAAATATCTACTCAGGGCCAGCCAGTCAAGAGGAGTTGATTTTGCCTATTGCAGCGAGGTAAATCTGCTGCAAAAGGAGAATTCGGGATTCACGGTCGGCATAGAGCAGGATAACTACCGGTTCCGCTCTCACGTGGTCATCAACTGCGCTGGCCTTTTTTCCGACCGGATTGCCTCTCTTGCCGGGATCGACATTGATCAGAGGGGATACCGGCTTTACCTGTGCAAAGGGGACTATTTTTCCTATGCCAGGCACTCACCTGTCAACAGGCTGGTTTATCCCTTACCGGGTAGCCACTACCTCGGCGTCCATGCCACTCTGGATATGGGGGCACGGCTTCGTTTCGGCCCGGATGCAGAGTATGTCAGCGAAATCGACTATCAGGTCAGGGAAAGCAAGGCGGAACATTTCCATCAGGCAGCAAGTAAAATCATAGCCAATCTGGAAAAAGAGGCAATCGTTCCTGATATGTCAGGAATCAGGCCAAAAATTCAAGGTCCCCATGATCCTTTTAGGGATTTTATCGTCAAGGAGGAATCCGATATTGGCCTCTTCGGCCTTATCAATCTGGTCGGCATCGAGTCACCAGGCCTGACCGCCAGTCAGGCTATCGCCCGGATGGTAGCAGAGTTGGTGGCAGGGGTAATGAGCTAGCGAATTAAAGGGCAATCGCAGCTCAAGTGTCGAGACTTACTCATCGACTAACTGAAGCGATTCCTTAAGCAATGTGGGATCTATTCTAAAACCAGTCTCAAGATAAAAAGGCACAATCCATACTTTTGAATTGTGCCTTTTTTTATAGATAAACGGATCATTTCTCGTCCTTTTTGAAAAATTACCCGAAATATCCAAGAGAGGACTATACAAATATAAAGATAAAGAAAGCAAAATCTCAGCCTTTTTCGGGCTATTTTGACTAATAAATAGCAGGAGCCAAACATGAGGATAGAAAATGATAAATGGAATGATGATCCTGAAGATGCCGATAAAGAAAAACCCTCACCAAGGGGCGGCCTCTGGAAGCATCTTTTTGTGATCTTCATCCTAACGATAATCTTTTACGAGCTTTTTCTCTACGGGAGCCAGAAAAGAGAGTACATCGAGATTCCATACAGCGAGTTCAAAGAGGAATTGGCTAAAAGAAACATTAAAGAAGTCATAACCCATAACGAAGCCATCAGTGGAGAATTTGTCCAGGCTGTCTCTTTAGACCAATCCCCCTCCCCCGATATGAGAAAGGGGTCCCAGTACTTCTCAACCCGGATACCCAAGTTCGGCGACCAGGACCTGATGCGGGAATTGGTCAAAGCACGGGTAATCATCAGGACGGATAAGGGAAGCGAATGGATTTTGAGCCTCATGATTTTCGTCTTGCCCTGGGTCCTGATTCTCGGGTTTTTCTGGTATACCAGCAAGAAGCTGAACAACAGCCAGAATGCCCTCTTCAACCGGTTTAATAAATCGGGGGCCAGCTTGTATAAAAAGACCAAAAGCAATATCACGTTCGATGATGTGGCGGGTCTGAACCATGCCAAACAGGAGTTGATGGATATTGTCTCTTATTTGAAGGAGCCGAAAAGGTATGAGCGGCTGGGAGGAAAGATCCCACGAGGGATTCTTCTGATGGGACCGCCGGGAACGGGGAAAACCCTGATGGCCCGTGCTGTGGCAGGAGAGGCTGATGTTCCCTTTTATTCCATTTCCGGATCACAGTTTATCGAAATGTTCGTAGGTGTTGGTGCCTCCAGGGTGCGGGATTTATTTGGAAAAGCCAAAAGAAATGCTCCAAGCATTATTTTTATCGATGAAATCGATTCGGTGGGGCGATACCGGGGGGCAGGGCTCGGAGGCGGACAGGATGAGCGGGAACAGACCTTGAATCAAATCCTGGCCGAGATGGACGGATTCGGTGAACATCATTCCGTGGTCGTCATTGCGGCCACCAACCGTCCGGATGTCCTCGATCCCGCTTTGATCAGGCCGGGGAGGTTCGACCGCCAGGTGGTTATCGAAAGGCCCCACCGGGAAGGCAGGTTGCAGATTTTGAAGGTCCACACCCGAAAGGTTCGGCTTGCTGCTGATGTAGACCTGGAGGTATTGGCCAAGGGGACTCCTGGATTTTCCGGAGCCGATCTGGAAAATCTGGTCAATGAGGCGGCCATCGATGCAGCGCGTCAAAACAAGGATCAGGTGGACATGGAAGATCTGGAAAAATCAAAAGACAAAATTATCCTGGGAGGACTGCGGGAGGATTTATTAAACGAAAAGGAAAAAAAGATCGTAGCCTATCATGAGGCAGGACATACCCTGGTGGCCAAGTCTTTCGCCGATTCTGATCCTATTCATAAGGTCACTATCATTCCCAGGGGACGGTCTTTGGGCGTAACCGAACAGCTTCCCAATGAGGATCAGCATAATTACTTTCAATCCTACCTGATGCACCGGCTGGTAATCGGCCTTGGCGGCAGGGCCGCGGAAAAGCTGATGTTCAATGATGTTACTTCCGGTGCGGAAAATGACCTGAAGCAGGCCACGCAACTGGCCAGACGAATGATCTGCAATTGGGGAATGAGTGAGCGGTTGGGGCCTGTGGCCTTTCGTCATGGCGAGGGGCATGTTTTTCTTGGCAAGGAGATTGCTCAGGAAAAGGATTTCAGCGAGCGGACAGCGGTTATCATCGACCAGGAAATTCGATCCATGCTGCAAGCCGCTCTTCATCTGGCAGAGGAAATTCTACTGAAGAACCGCCCTACCCTCGACAGGCTGGCCAGTGCGCTCATGGAAAAGGAAGTACTCGGAGAGGCTGACGTGGAAGCATTAATTGTTGAAGCCGCAGACAGCAGAAGGGAAGAGGGAGAAAGCTTAAATGTTGACAACTGATGGGTGATGGACTCGGCTTTTCTGCCTGTGTTCCCGGAAAACCAGGGACAGAAAAGCGCTGATCTTCTGGCAGTAATTGCCAGGAACAGACGTAACACTGACCAGTGGTGATAATCGCCAGGAACAGGCATAACACTGACCACCGATGGTAATTGATATAACATTTGAATCATGAATGAATACCCATTTGTTCAACTTCTGACAATACAGTGTACCTTTTTCAGTGATTCAGACCTGATTCAGACCTGATATGGGTAGGAGTTTCCGGAAAATATCCCGTGGTACTGATTTTGCATTTTGATCAAAATAAAGTAACCACCAAGGGAGCGAATTAATGCACGAAAAGGTGAAAATGGCCTAACGGAATTCTCATGCAGGTATCCATTACAGAAACACGCTTTGGAATTTATCTCATACTAAATACGAAGTCAAATTTCTCATACTATTTTTAGAAAGGTGCATCATGGATATTTTAATTGTTCCCTTTGTCCTTTATTTTATTATCGGGGCCAATTGTATCATCGTGGAGCCAAACAAATCCTGCCATGATCACGCTGCAAGCCTGCGGAGTTTAATAATCCATATCATCCTTTGGCCGCTGTTTTACCGTGGAAGGTCATAATTTAACGTGAGTTCGACATAGGCAAGTCCCCCGATCTTGGTAGAATTAATTGCATCAGAGAAAAACCAAGAAGGGGGGACCAAAAGCCATGCTAACAGAAATTTTCTGTGATGTTGATAATTTTTGTAAAGTATTCGAAAGCTGTTGGGAACAAAGATTGCTCGAAACAGGAACGGTAAAAAGAGTCAAGAAATCTCGCTTAATCATGAGTGAAATTATGACTATAGTCATATACTTTCATTTCTCTAAATTTAGAATTTTTAAAGATTACTATGTAAATTTTATATGCGGCTCTCATCATTCAGCCTTCCCAAACCTGGTAAGTTATAACAGGTTTGTAGAGCTATCACAAGGGATTATAGTTCCCTTGCTGTTTTACCTTCAAACCCAGAGGCTTGGCAAGATAACGGGAATTTCATTTATTGATTCCACCCCCTTAGAGGTGTGCCATCCCAGAAGGATTCACTCTCATCGTGTGCTTAAGGGCAGTGCCCAAAGAGGAAAATCCTCTGTAGGATGGTTCTATGGCTTTAAACTCCATATTGTTATCAATGACAAGGGAGAGTTGCTCTCCTTTAATCTCACCCCTGGCAATGTGGATGATCGAAACAGAGACCTCATAGATAAATTGACCAAAGATCTTTTTGGAAAACTCTTTGGTGATAAGGGATACATATCCCATGATCTTTTTGAAACCCTTCTACAAAGAGGGATTGAACTCATTACGAAGATAAAGAAGAATATGAAAAACAAACTCATTCCCCTCATGGATAAAATATTCCTCAGGAAAAGGTCTCTTATCGAAACCGTGAATGATGAGTTAAAAAATATATGTCAAGTAGAACATACAAGGCACAGAAGTTCAGCCAGCTTTTTGGTTAATCTGATCTCTGGGTTCGTAGCTTACACCTACTTGCCCAAGAAACCATCATTAAACCTTCATTGGTATGATCAAAATTTGCCCATGGTTGCAATTTAGCTATGTCGAACTCACGTTAATTTTATGTAGGGGAAGAAAGTTGTGATAGATTTTGTACGATTTTTGGTTAGGCTCACTATTGGAATTGGCAGGGTGATTCCGCGTCCTACCTGGTTAGTTTGCTCACTTTCTATACCGTACCGGAGAAAAATGATTATATCCGTATTTTCTTGGTCAACACTTTTAATATATCCTTTTTCTTTCAATGCGTTATCGAGATATTTACAAAGCTCTTGAAATTGTAAGTCATCTTCAGTTATTCCTTCCATACCTGACATTAAGACATAACGGCTGGTAGTATTATTAGGGGTACTTATCGAATTAACCCAGCAGCGCAGTGTGTTAACCCTTCTACATCCTCCCAATGCTAAAGTTAGAATTAAAGCAATAATTATTTTTTTCATCGTTTTTATTTCTTCCTATGGCTATATTTTTTATATAGTTAATCAATATCCTTAATATTTTAGCCATAGACCTTGAAAAAAATCCAGGATAATGTGAAGTATTGAATAAAGTTATTGACATGTCGATAAAATAGGTAGTATACTTAGGAGTAGTTAAGAATTTTTAATTATATGTGAGGATAAAAAATGGAAAATGAAACCGTAATGACTACCAATGAGGCGATTGAATACCTCAAAACTACAAAAAAGACTTTCCTTAGGATGGTTCATGAAGGAAAAATAAGAGGTAATAAACTAGGGCGCAGTTATAGATTTTTGAGAGAAGACCTTGATAGATTTGTCAGGGGTGAAACTGACGAACTAAAGGCGGCATCAAAATGAAAGAACCATTATCAACAGCAACAAAAGTAATCAGAAGAATTACCCTGGATGATGTTTACCAAGAAATAGAAATGAAAACCAGTGAGATTAAGCAACGACAGGAAGAAGATTTTCGGTATCTGAACCAGCGTATTGATAGCCTGGGACAAAGGGTTGATAGCCTGGGGCAACGTATCGATAACTTATCCCAAAAAACAGATACTCAATTTGCACAGATGAGCCAAAGAATTGATACCTTATCCCAAAAAACAGATACTCAATTTGCACAGATGAGCCAAAGAATTGATACTTTATCCCAAAAGATAGATACTCAATTTGCCCAATTGAATCAGACTCTTTTACAGCTTCTCATGTCAAAACAAAAAGAATCGTAAAAGGTCCCGAACGATGTTTGCGGCATCGTCCGGGACATAATCGCCATTGGTCAATTCTGCGGAGTCCTAAACCAACGGCGAATAATTCATTATAGCAGGACTCCTCTCAGATGGAAAGAGAGGTCTCTATGAAAACTCCCACCGTACAAAAAACACAAAACCGAGCAATATTCTACGCTCGTGTATCTTCCGAAGGTCAAATTGATAATACTTCTATCGATACCCAATTAGAGCGGGGCCGGGCCTATGCCATATCGCAGGACTGGACTCTTGACCGGATCTTTATTGACGGCGGGGAAAGCGGTAAATCTACTGACCGAACCCATTTTCAGGAAATGGTATCCTACATCAAAGAGAATCCGGTTGATGTTCTCCTTACTTTCAAACTTGACCGGCTGTCCCGTAATCTGAAAGATCTTCTTATCTTCATAGACGATGAACTGGACCCGAAGGGAATTGCTCTCCAGAGTGTCACCGAAAATTTCAATACTCAAAGTGCAGAGGGGCGATTATTCCTTCAGATGCTTGGATCTTTCGCGGAATTTGAGCGTAAGAGGATAAATGAGAGGACCATGAGCGGGAAGGTATCTACAACGTACTGCATAGATAAAGAGGACTAAAGGCGGTCATAGACAAATTAGTGATTTGTAAGTTCGTCTCTCAACGAGTTTGATAATAAGGAGATAATCTTCAAAAATGAATCAAAAACCAATAACATGCAAAAAATGTGGGCTTATATTGAATGAGTCTCTTTTGCCTGAAATGCGTATCCCTTGCCCTATGTGTGGTTCCATAAGTCGCTCATTTGAGGTTTCTATAGAAGAAAAAATTAAGGTTTACTCCAAATTAGGGTTAAGACATAAAAGAGGTAGGGTGCCTGGGCGTCATTCTTATGAAAGCATTACTGGGGCAGACTTGCACAAAAAAACTGGAAAGTGGATGAAAATAGATAGGGTAATAGATAGAGAAAACGATTTTTACTTTGAAAAAGTAATTGATCCTAAGACAAAAAAAATTGTTCATTGTTGCCAAGAGCCGCTAAGCTCACATCAAGGACATGGCTCCGCGAAGAAAAAGGAGTAATTTTACAGTGGTCCCGGAAGGTGTTAACGGCACCTATCCGAGACCTGGCCGCACATGGACAAAGCGAGTTCCTACCATGCACGGTTGAATACTATTATAACGTGAGTTCGACATAGGCAAGTCCCCCGATCTTGGTAGAATTAATTGCATCAGAGAAAAACCAAGAAGGGGGGACCAAAAGCCATGCTAACCCGGATTATTCATGAAAATAAGGCGTGCAAAGGTTAACTATTTGTTATATAATGAACAAGTCTAAATTTGGTTCAGAGAGTTTACAGAAGGAGTTGTTCATGAGAGTTCCTCGTAACAATCAAAATAACAAGTCATCTTTGTCATCGCCTGGCAAAAAAGCCTCTTCATGTGAGGGTGAGATTTTACATGGGAAGAGCATCAATTTGTCAGAAATTGCCCATAAGAGAGTAGAGCTTGATTTTGGAGGGGGAGATTTAACCTCTGATATCGGAGCATTACTTTTGAGAGAGGTTGAAAAGCAAACAGGAATCATTAAAGCTGTGACCGAATGCATCAGGGATAAGAGGGATCAGCGGTATGTCAGACAGCAGTTGGAGAGCCTGATCAAGCAAAGAGTGATCCAGATTGGGTGTGGGTATGAGGATGGCAATGATTGTAATTCCCTGCGGCATGACCCATCCATGAAGATGGCTGCTGGGAGGGAGCCAATCAGTGGAGATGCACTGGCGAGCCAGCCCACGATGAGTCGGTTTGAGAACGCAATATCTCGCAAGGACTTAGTGAGGATTGGCTATGCCTTTGCCAATCACTTTATAGCATCATATCGGGAAGAGCCAGCCATTGTGGTGTTAGATTTTGATGATACCGATGATGCTGTGCATGGAGCACAACAGTTGAGCCTGTTCAACACCTATTATGGGGGATATTGTTATGAACCATTGCATGTGTATGAGGGGTTGAGTGGAAGGCTGATCACCACGATCTTACGCCCTGGCAAGAGGACCAGCTCCAGAGAGGTGGTTGCCATTTTGAGTCGTCTTGTTCCCTTGCTTCGATCAGCATGGAAAGAAACCATTATTGTTTTCCGTGGAGACTCTCACTTCTCAGCTCCTGAGACTTTGAAATGGCTGGATGATAATGGCATTTTGTACGCCATAGGCCAAGCAAAAAATAGCGTTTTGGAAAGATTAGCACAACAGACGCTGCTGGAAGCCAGGCAATTGTACAGCACTACCCATCGAAAGGTGCGGCTTTTTGACTCTTTCGAATATCAAGCGGCTAGCTGGGACAAGCCTCGCCGGGTTATCGTAAAAGCGGAAATCACAGACAGAGGAGAAAACCTGCGGTTTGTTGTCACGAATATCCAGAATGATGAGCCCCAACAGACCTACGATATTATTTACTGCGCCAGAGGGAATATGGAGAATAATATTAAGGATCACAAGCTCTTTCTGAAATCAGACCGTACCTCCTGCACCAGGTTTGAGGCTAATCAATTTAGACTATTCCTCCATTCGGTGGCCTACATCCTGATTCATGCTCTGAGAGAGAATCTGCTGAAGGGGACGGAATTTGCAACTGCTACCTTTGCCACCATCCGTCAGAGAGTTTTGAAAATAGGCGCCTTGGTACGGGAGCTAAAAACGAAGATAAAGATCCATTTGCCAAGCTCATACCCTCTTAAACCCTTATTAGAAAGAATAGGGGATATTTTTAAGATACTCAGATTAAGCGTAAACACTGCATAAGAGATAAATAAAAATAGACAGTATGGATCTTCACCTTTATTCAAAAGGGAGTGGTAGGTCTAAAAATGGCTTAATCTTGGCAAAAAAGCTCTGAAAACAAAGGAAATCTAGTAAACAGAGGAGAAAAGCTCCTCCTCGAGGGGGGAGATTCCCCATTCTTGGTAAAATTTTCTCCTACAAGAGAGGAGTTTTTAACGCCTCTGGGGATTTATGAATAATCCGGGCTAACAGAAATTTTCTGTGATGTTGATAATTTTTGTAAAGTATTCGAAAGCTGTTGGGAACAAAGATTGCTCGAAACAGGAACGGTAAAAAGAGTCAAGAAATCTCGCTTAATCATGAGTGAAATT
>JBFMGO010000033.1:0-51951 GCA_040752695.1 bacterium | reverse complement strand
CTTCTCCCTTTTCAAGGACGGTCTTCAAATCCTCTCTGGGGTTCTTCCGGGTCACGGCAATAGGCTCCGTGCTCCTCAGGAGGTGACCAAAAACGGGGTAGTCCAAAAGGACATCTTTAACCACGAAGGTGAAATCCTTAATTGGCAGGATCAGGCAGGGCAAAATCAGGGTTTCCAGTGCACTCATATGATTGCTGACAAACACCACCGGACCATCTACCTTCCGGATATTATCCAGGTTACGGATGTGGAAGACTCCGCCGTGAGATTCGATGACCTCGAAAACCCACCGGCTCTGCTCAGACCAAAAGGCTCTGGTGTATCCTCCCTTCCGGGCAACCTTGGAGCCCCGAAAGATAGCCTGCGCTACCCTTGTATAGAAGGAGATCCAAATGGGAAGGTGAAGCCTTTTCAGGAGGCAGAGCCCCCTCCCGGAAGGTGTATCGTATTCGGCGTTTTGTGTAAGATGCTCCATAAACTTCCCTCATACAGGGAGTAAAAAGGTCATTCCTGGACCTTTTCCATCAAGGCTGCGTTCATGATGTGAGGACCGGATTTACCCTGTGTCTCTATGGTTTTCAGATCAATTATGGTAAAATACCGGCTGAAAAGCTCTCTCAGTTCATCCTCGGAAGAAAAGTATAAAACCGTGCCCAGTGATGTTTTCCTGTACTTCCCTGAATTGCCGAATTGACGATCCTTCTCGCTGAAGCAGGCTGAAAAATATATTCCCCCGCTCTTCAGTTTCTTGTGCACCTGGGCGATATACTCCATCCTTTTCTCTGGAAATATATGATGCAGTACTCCCCAGTCGAAAGCGAAGTCAAAGGTCCCTTGAACCTTATCCAGCCCGTCAGCCAGCATGTCGGCAACCAGGAAGGTGCAGTGAACGCCTTTTTTGGCGGCGTTTTCCTGAGCCCGGCTGATAGCTGTCGGAGAAAGGTCAATGCCTGTAACCTCGAATCCCTGACTGGCCAGATAGATGGAGTAATTTCCCGCACCACAGCCAAGATCGATGCACCTTCCTGGCCTTACCCGGCCGCTTTTCACTAACTCGACCAGTGCTTCGGGCGGGGTCTCCATATTCCAGGGAATTTCCTCTAACGGCTTGGTCCGATAAATAGTATCGATTCTATCCTTGTCCATATAAATCTCCCCATACAAAGATCGCCATTCTACCTTGATTTTCCATCTCTTCTTTAATATAATATTATACTATAAGTTACCGATGAGATGAAGATTATTTTCAAGGCCATTTTTTAAGGCCCTGTCTCCAGCATCACAAAGGCCTGGGATACTCTTGAACACGTGAAATTTTACTTAAATCTTAGCAAAAATTGTCGTTAATATAAGCTATATTTAACGATATTACTATGTACATGTTGTTGGCCTCCTTTCGATCTTGTACGTTTTTTGCGGCCTCCTTTCGACCGAAGTGTTGACTATGAATTTTTCACCTCCTTCGGTCAAGGAGGCTTTTTTATGTAGATAGGCACTATATTTCTGCATTTTTTATTAACTGCTTGAAATGCCAGGGCGTGTATGCAAGCTAATGGATTTTCCGCATCAGGAAGCGATTTCGAACTTTACAGGGACCCCATCGAAGGGTCCTTGCATACACAGCCTAATTGTTTTACACTGACTACCCGTCATTCCCGCGAAGGCGGGAATGATAAAAAGTGCAAAAGTATGGATAAGTAGATTTATAGATAATATAGATATGTAGATAAACAGATAATATAGATATGTAGAAAGACATCAGAGCCGTAAACTGCTATGGTTTCTGGTAACCAACCACCATGGGGTTTGGGAAGTCAGCATGAAATTAAAAAAAGAGCTTGGTTTGGCTCATATCTTCAGTATCGCCACCGGTTCTATGATCGGTGCCGAACTTTTTGTCCTGCCGGGGCTTGTCCATGCCAAGGCAGGTCCAGCCGCTATTCTTTGCTTTGCCCTGGCCGGACTGCTGGCCATGACCGGCATGTTCAGCATAGCCGAACTTGCTACAGCCATGCCCAAGGCAGGCGGAGATTACTTCTTTGTTACCCGCGGCCTTGGCCCGGCTGCGGGAACCATTGCCGGTTTGCTGAGCTGGTTCTCTCTATCCATAAAGAGCGCGTTTGCTCTCCTTGGAATGGCAATTTTCATCGCTCCTCTCCTTGGAGTCGATGTGCGGATTATTTCCCTCCTCTTATGCCTTTTCTTTATCCTGGTCAACCTGATCGGGGTCAGGGAGGCAGGCAGACTCCAGGCCGCTCTTGTCTTCGGCTTGCTGGGTCTTATGGCTCTCTATATAATCCGGGGCCTTCCGGCTGTCAAAGTTCAACATTTTGAACCTTTTGCACCTTTCGGCCTGGGAGTGATCTTTTCCTCTACGGGGTTTGTCTTCCTTTCTTATGGCGGATTGCTCAAGGTGGTCAGTGTAGCTGAAGAAATAAAGAAGCCGCGGCGTGATATCCCTCAGGGAATGATCATCTCTCTCCTGGTGGTGAATGCCTGTTACACCCTGGCGGTCTTCGTGACCATCGGCATACTTGATGCCGCAACCTTAGGCAGTTCACTCGTTCCCATTTCCGAGGGAGCAGGGGCAATTATGGGCGAATTCGGAAGAATTGCCTTGAACACTGCGGCTGTTCTTGCCTGTGCCACTACCGCCAACGCCGGAATCATGTCCGCGGCCAGGTACCTTCTTGCCCTGAGCAGGGATGGTCTTTTGCCTGAACTTTTCGAAAAGATCAACCCGCGGTTTCATACGCCGCACTCCGCTATCCTCATCACCGGAGGTCTGGTCATGGCCTCTTTATTTCTCAAGCTCGATGTTCTTGTCGAGGCAGGCTCTGCCATCCTTATCCTCACGTATATCCTTGCCAATCTGTCAATTATTATTATCAAGGAAGGCCGGATGCAGAATTATCAGCCGAGCTTTCATACACCCTTATACCCGTGGATGCAAATCGCCGGTCTTGTCGGCTTCATCCTGCTTCTGTTTGAAATGGGCGCAAGGGCCTTGATCACGACGATCATCCTTATGGTCAGCGGATTTTTCACCTACTGGTTTTATGGCCATATCCGGGCGGACAAGGAATATGCCCTGCTCCACCTCATTGAACGGATCACAGCCAAGGAACTCGCCAGCGGCTCTTTAGAATTCGAGCTTCGAGAAATCATTCGGGAACGAGACAACATCGTCATGGACAGGTTCGACCGGGTCATTGAGAACAGTTTCGTTCTGGATATGGATCAGGCTATGAATATGGAAGAATGTATGCGACTTACTGCCGAAACTATGGCAACCAGGCTTAAAATTGATCCATCCGTCCTTTCCCGGCTGCTTATAAATCGCGAGAGGGAGAGCAGCACAGCTATAAGTCCGGGCCTTGCCATACCCCACATCGTTATCGAGGGAGAGCATACCTTTGATATCCTGCTGGCCCGGTCACGGAAAGGAGTTACTTTTTCGGCGTCGATACCGAAGATCCATGCCATCTTTGTCCTGGCAGGGACAAAGGATGAGCGAAACTTTTACCTCCGCGCCCTGTCAGCCATCGCGCAGATCGTTCAAGATCCCCAGTTCGAGAAAAAATGGCTCGCGGCAAAGGGGAAACAGGGCCTGCGGGACCTCGTTCTTTTGGGAGAACGCAGGCGGTTCCAGCAGAATATGGAGCAGTAGCCAGAGCAGGGTCCCAAATCGAAAACCGCCCTCTAACGCTTCTCCCTATCCAGATTGACAATTCTGCTTGAAGTATGGTACAGTGCAAAAAATTTCATAAGTGTAAAGGGGAGAGTTAGATGAAAAATTTCAAGAGGAAGAAGTGGGCAGTACTGATTTTGGCGGTTCTCCTTTCGGCTTCGTGCACACATCAACATCAAAAAAAGGATGCGGCCCTTTCTCAAAATCCCGTTCAGTCGCAGGGCATTGACCAGACACAAGATCCAAACCAGTCTCAAGATCCAAACCAGTCTCAAAATCCAAACCAGCCTCAAGATCCCAACCAGTCTCAGAGCCTCAACCTGTTTCAAATCCCCAGCCAGTCCCAAAGTCCCGGTCAATCCCGGGCAGAAGAGGTTATCAATAAGGCATTACAATGGATTATGGAACATCCGGCCAGTTTTGAGGATGGAGGATTTCTTGAGATGGGCGAAGAGGCAAATCTCTACTATATCCTCTACAAAGGAGCAAAATCTGCCGCGGAAAAAGAATTTTGCCGGGATCGACTGGCCAGAATTGTCCGGGAATTGAGGGCACAGGAAGATTTCCACATTCAATTCGCCGGTGAAATTACCGCCTATCTGGCCATTACCAAAGCTGCTGAGAGACTGGGTTTTGAAACCGAGGATTTCCATCGGTTCATCAAGGGCGAAATCCTGAACAGCCCTATGACCTATCCCCCGAACATCACCTATGTCATCCTGAACAGCTCACTTTTGCGGGATCTGGGCTATGAACCCAAGATTCCCCTTATCAATTCGATTGAGCAGGGAGTTGTTGTTTCCATGACCAAAAACAGTTATATGATTCCTCTTGGCAAGAGCTATGCCTCGGACCTTGACGTAACCAACTTTTTTTATGACATCACCCACGAAATCTTTGCCCTTTCGAGCTTCGGAGATAAGGACCCGGATGAAATGCTCATGCCTAAGGAGTCAAAATTTCTTCGTGAAATTATTCCGGAAGGAATTAGTCTCTATTTGCCGAAAAAGCAACTGGATATTTTATGTGAATTAATCGTCTGTGCTAAGATTATGGGGTATAAGGATATAGCTGGGTTTCAGGAAACCGTGGATTTTATTTGCGACTCACAGGAAAAGGACGGTGCCTTTGGCATTATTCCCAGAATGAAAGATCTGGGCAGGGGAAATTTTTATCGCCACGGGGTTCTGGTAGCTGTCTGGGCTTTAGCCTCCTGATGTGACAGCCTGGGGTAAGCTCCTTGTGTCGGGATGAAAATAGAAACGGGAGAGAAAAAACCGGAAAACCGGGAGAGAAAAACCGGGACAGAGAAATTGAAACAAGGGCAGTTTGAAACAAGAACAATTTGAACAGGATAATTGAAACAGGTTCATTGGTTGAGAGGAAATGAATAAGTTTACCATCACTGTTTATCCAAAAGGAAAAGAGTTCGAAGGGAAAAAGATCACTGCCTCCGAAGGGGATATTCTGCTGCGGGTACTGCGAAGAGCAGGGTTTTCGGTTCCTGCCTCCTGCGGCGGTCAGGGTACTTGCGGTAAGTGCAGGATTATAATCAAAGGGAGCACCTGTTGTGCTTCTCCTTCCCCTTTCCTGCGAAAGGAGGAGATCAGCAAGGGGTATTGTCTGGCCTGTCTGGTCATGGTGGAAGGGGACATGGAGGTTGAAATTCCGCCTGAATCGCGGGTTGACGAAGATGTATCCTCAATCGTGGCAGGGGACCCCATAAGGGGTACCGTAAGGAGTGATGGATCAAGCCAAGCCGCAGACACGCAGTCTGGCAAAAGAGCAGGGGCCGATGCAAAATCACAGGATGCAGCAAAATCTAAGGACACAGCAGAATCCAAGGACGCAGCGGGATCACGGATAGTACTGGAGGAAAAGCCGGTCGTCAAGAACAGGCTGGTGCTGGGGAAATGGGAGATCGAAACCCGTGCCCGGCGTGTGCATCTTCGATTGGAATCCCCCTCACTGGAGGATCCTCGCAGCGATATAGAGCGCCTGCGAGCGGATCTGGTGTCTCATGGATTTGGAGGGGAGCGGATACGCTGTCCTTTGCCTATTTTGAGGAAACTCTCCAGGGTCGTACGGAGCGGGTCATGGCAAATTACGGTCACTCTGATCGAATTGCCCGACGGAGTGGAAATCCTCGACATTCAGCCCGGAGATCATTCCCAGCATCACCTTGGCCTGGCTATTGATATTGGTACCACCACGGTTGTGGTTTATCTTGTCGATCTTTTAACCGGACAGGTCATTGACACTGCGGCTGGCTATAATGCCCAGATCCGCTGCGGGGAAGATGTCATATCCCGCATCATCTATGCCCGGACCCCGGCAGGTCTCGAAGAACTGCATCAGCTCGTTATCGGCACCATAAATGAGCTGATCGGCCAGATCCTGGAAAGAGCTGGCCTTCCTGAGCAGCATATTAACTGCATCGTAGCCGCAGGCAATACCACCATGATTCATCTCCTCCTCCAGCTCGATCCCCGCTACATCAGGGAAGACCCTTACATCCCCACCATTTCTTCAGTTCCGCCGATAAAGGCGTACGAGCTTGGCCTGAGGGCAAACCAAAACGCCTATCTCTATTGCCTGCCTGCCATTGCCAGCTACGTGGGAGGCGATATCACTGCCGGTATTTTAACTACAGGCATGCACAAGGAAGCACCCTTGACCTTGTTTATCGATATTGGAACGAACGGGGAGATTGTTCTGGGAAACGAGGACTGGATGGTGACAGCTTCCTGCTCTGCCGGACCTGCCTTTGAGGGCGGAGAGGTTTTGCATGGTATGCGTGCCACTGCGGGAGCCATTGACAGCGTAACTATTGACCGAAGTACGATGGAGCCCAAGCTTTCAGTTATCGGTCATGGGGAGCCGCGCGGTATTTGTGGTTCCGGAATTATCGATGCAATGGCTGAAATGTTCCTGTCCGGACTCCTCGACCGGAAAGGAAAGATCCGAAGGGATATCGACTGCCCTCGGCTTCGTGAAGGGGATCATGGCAGGGAGTACGTGCTGGCCTGGGCTAAGGATTCGGGGCTTAAGAGAGATATCGTCATTACCGAGATCGATATTAACAATATCCTCAGGGCCAAGGGCGCTGTCTATGCCGGGTGCTCGACCCTGCTCAAGCAGATGAGCCTTGGCGTTGATGACATCGAGCGGTTTCTGATCGCCGGAGGATTCGGCAGGTATTTAAATATCCACCATGCAGTCGTGATCGGACTTTTGCCTGATATTCCTTACGAGAAGTTCCGCTATCTGGGCAACAGTTCCGTGACCGGAGGGCATCTGGCCCTGCTTTCCCAAAAGCTGTGGCGTGAAGCTGAACACATTGCCCGCTCCACCACCTATCTGGAATTAAGCACCTCTGCCTCTTTCATGGACGAGTACGTATCCGCTCTCTTCCTCCCCCACACCAATGCATCGCTCTTTCCCAAGGTTGAACTCCTCCTGAAAAGACAATAGCGGGGCGGGGTTTATTATTTTTGGTAATGCCGGATAAAATTCTTGATACTCCGGTCGTATGTCTTTTCTATCTCCGGAGCAAAATAACAGGCGGGTAATTGATGCATTTGCCGGTGGTAAGCGATACATTCGCAGCACAGCCCTTTTCTTGGGCATGGCTCATAAGTACAGTTGCACCCCTTTTTATTCTTTGCCTGGTTACATTCGGGCATTCGTTTTCTCCTCATTATTGCTTACAAGGGTCAAAATCAACGGTCAAAACCAATAGTCAAAACCAATAGTCAAAACCACTGTTAAAAATAAAATCAATAGTAAATGTAAATGGTCAATATCGATAGTCAATATCAATAGTCAATATAAAACCGGTTGGCATTAAAAATTATACAGAGTCCCTCCCTCAGTGTCAAGGCAGGAGTAAATGCGTTGCTGGATGAAACATAAGCCCCTGTGCAGTGGCGGCGTAAACCCAAGGCGGCATGAGCCTCTATGAGGATATGGTATGAGCATGGAACCCTGGATTTATATAAATGGAAAATTTTGGAAAAAGTCAGAGGCCAAGGTCTCGGTGTTCGATCATGGTCTTTTGTATGGAGATGGTGTTTTTGAGACCCTGCGGGCTTATGGAGGAAAAATTCTTTTCCTTTCCCGGCACATCAAGAGGCTCTTAGCATCAGCCTCGGCCATTTCTCTCGAAACAGGCCGATCCCCTGACAACATCCGGGAAATTCTCTGTCAGATACTGGTCCGGAATTCTCTCACGGATGCCTATATCCGGCTTTGCGTAACCAGAGGAGAGGGAGAAATCGGTCTCAACCCGGACCTGTGTCCCGTTCCCACCACTATTATCCAGGCCAGGCCGTTTGGCGGTCATCCAAAGGAGCTCTACCAGCAGGGGATTCGGGCCGCGCTGGTTCATGTCCGCAGAAATGCCCTGCAAACCACGGCACCTTCCATCAAGTCACTCAATTTCCTCAATAATATTCTGGCCATGCAGGAAGCACTGCGGGCGGGGGCCAGGGAAGCGGTGATGCTCAGTACGGATGGATGGGTCTGCGAGGGAAGTGTGAGTAATATCTTCTGGGTCCGAAACGGGATACTCAAGACTCCAGGTCTCCAAGTCGGGCTTCTGGCTGGTGTAACCCGGGAGGCAGTACTGGAAATAGCCAGCCGGGAGAAGCTTGCAATCGAAGAGGGATGCTTTCCTCCCGAAGACCTGCTTGGAGCTTCCGAAGCCTTTGTGACCAATACCACCTATGAAATCATGCCGGTGACTTCACTTGGCCAGAACCTTGTCCATAACGGCAGCGTGGGCGAGATAACCCGCTTCTTGCTGCACAAGTACCGGGAGAAAATCCCGGAGTTTCTGGCTGAAGGATGAGAGGGCGCTGTCAGATCTGTCCGTTCAAAAGGGGGACCCCTTTGTCCGTTAAAGGGGGTTCAGGAGTGCTTTCGTTACATTGATAAGTCCGACGCCATACTCTGTCGCGTCTCCCAGGGAATCGCAGGTATCGGCGATGTGCTTTCTAATAGCCTCGTTCCCTGCGAATGGATGCTGGGTACTGAGAATACTGGCCAATCCGCTCACGAACGGTGCTGCGTAGGAAGTGCCCCAATTATACGCCACGGTGCCATCGCGGAGGCTATAAAGCACGACAGCAGGTGTATAGAGGCCGTTTCTCACCGTATTCAAAGTCAGCATATAATCGCCAGGTGCAACCACTTCCAATCCTGTGCCATAATTTGAGCCATGCGCAGTGTCATAGTCTACCCTCGTGTCCGACCTGTCAATAGCTCCTACTGCAATGCAGGCCGGGTGGGCAGCAGGCATACTTACACTGGATCTGTTATCATTTCCCGCAGCAGCTACAATAATACATTTCCTTACCCGATAGGCATAATTCAGTGCACTGGACACGACCAGAGAGGGATCTGTCCAGCTCAGGCTTAAATTTATCACCTGTGCACCATTATCAGCGGCATACCGTATGCCCCTGGCTACTCTCAAAAGACCTGCCATAAGCTGAGCAGGACCAGACTCTTGAGGTCCACCTTCAAGGACCCTTACCGGAAGCAATAAAGAATTGGGAGCTGTACCCGCTATGCCAATCAAATTATTGGTTACAGCAGCCGCTATTCCCGCAACCGCTGTGCCATGTCCGTTTGTGTCCATGGGATCTGCATCCATATCGACGAAATCGTATCCTCTGTCTACGAGTACCTTATCTCTTAAATCGGGATGCTTGTAGTCAATCCCTGTATCAACGATAGCAATGATCTGAGGAGCGAGCGAACCAGCGGGAGTTACGGCCCGAACCATCGGCCATGACCAGTTGATCCGGTCAAGCCCCCATTGGTTATTAGGGTAGCCAGCCAGATAATATCTATCGGAGGGTCTGAAAAAATTATCGGCAGCAGAAAAGCCGGTATCTGAATTAGGTGATGGATAGGGTATGGGCATGCAATCACTACCCATTGCATCGGCCTGCACCGCATCTTCACTCGCTGCATCAGCCTGCACTGCATCTTCACATGCTATATCGGCCCACCCTGCATCTTTGCGTGCTGCATCAGCAACTGGTGCGTCTTCACTCGCAGTATCGGTACCCGTTCGATGTTTGCTCTTTGAATCAGCATTTACCGCATTGGCGTTCAATTCATTGGTGTTCAATTCAGGAGATCTATAATTCAGCTCGTGAGCTGCATCAAAGCCGGGGTTCTCCCTGGGAACCTGATCATCCATAACTGCATAACCGCTTAATTCTGCAAATTCAATATGGGAATCTTTCTGAAAAGCCTCAACTATTGAGTCGGTGTCGGCCTCTTTGGGTACCCTGAGCACAAATATTCTCGCCAATCCATAAGGGTCCTCAGCCGCTTTATAGCCCTGCTCGCCGTCGTTAACAAAAGCCTCAATGGCATAGACACCATATTTTCGGTTCAAATTATCGATCGAAGGAACAGCAGTAAGAGCAATTCCCCTTTCTGCCTTCGTTGCCAAAGATCGAAAAGCCTGTTCAGTAAATTTTATGATAATTTCTCCCGGATAAAAGTGTGAACCTTGCCCCTTCATCCTGGTTTGGGCAAAGGATGTTCTTACCGATACCGCGACTGCCATTAAAATAAGAGCGTATATCAAGCCCGCAATTTTCCAACACCTTTTTTCTCTCATACGAAAGCCTCACCTTAATACGAAAGTCTTCTCTTATTAACCCAATCAACACCAACCCGCTGGAAATGTATCGGAATAGAAAAGCTAAAAAGATGCTGCCGGAGCGATGAAAAATAAAAAACCGATCTCCTTGTGGAAGTATCGTATGGTTATGTTGCAGGGAGCTGAAAATCCCCCCGCCTATCGTATCAAGCACCGGTATCCTTATCCCGCATCAAGAATTCAACCGCTGCATCAAGCATCCAATCCCGGCATCCTGCATCAAACATCCAGGAAAGCTCCGGGCATCCATCCCCGGCATCTTACATCCAGCCGGGCCATACTCCACAAATCAGGCGATCCGTTTTTCTTCTGTACATGCCGTTACATCAGGCGATCCGTTTTCCTCTGCACATGTCATTCGGTGTATCGTCATAGAGCTCAACCACATGATACACACACACCATCCGATTGCCTAAGCCGTTATGGATGAAATCATGGACAGCATTGGTGTAAGCAATCATATCCTTCTCCTGCCTGGATAGTCCGGGATTTTTGGGATGCAGGAGCTGGGGTACAGCACGAATTTCAAAGGTTGGGAAGGCCAGGAAGGAAGCCGAAGCAATAGGGTTGGCCATCATATTGAGGAAAGTATGGGTCTGGAAGTCCGGTGAAGCGAAAAGCTCCAGAGA
Source organism: bacterium (assembly GCA_040752695.1). GTDB lineage: Bacteria > SZUA-182 > SZUA-182 > DTGQ01 > DTGQ01 > DTGQ01. The sequence goes on along the minus strand of JBFMGO010000033.1, from coordinate 40,946 downwards.
GACCTGTTTGGTGCGGTCAAAGATTGATGCATCACTATAGAAGTCCGCGAGGAACTTGACCTTGGCCCGGAGTTCCTTCCCTGGATCGTTCCTTGAGTCTCGCTCAATCCGAAGGCGCTCTTCATTGATTTTCCGGGTTGTTTCTGCAATCTGCCCGGCGTGCACCGCAAACCCCATTCCTTTATAGGCAGTATTGAGCGATACTGCCGAGTCACGGCGGGGACCACCATAGGTTGCTACGCATGCATTATGTGAACCGGCGAGATCCCGAGGGTCCATCCCGCCAAACCTGAGCATTCGCCCCAGGCGGGATTCGCGCACTCTTAAACTCCAATCCACAAATCGATCGGGCAATTCGATTACCTTGAATTCCCGCCATGACCCATCAATGCGGGCGTGGATAATTCCTTGAGCGAGCTGCCGCGTATCAACAGTATCGTGGGTTATAAAGCCGCCATCCTTGTGCCACCACGACGAGGGATCGGTGTCGGCAACCGTGTTGCTTTTCGCTGCGTAATCGGAACCGGCCGAATCGGAACCGGCCGTATGGTTACTGCGGCAACCTGCCGCACTGAAAGCGCCAAGAGAGATAAACGCCGTGGATGCCCCCCACAGGAATCCCCTGCGTGTGGTCAACCTGTCCTGGTTTCGGCTGTTATCCTGGCTGTTATCTTTATCCTGGGTGTCATCTTTATTCCGGCTGTCATCTTTATTCCGGCTATTGTTCTTATCTTGAATAGTATCCTTGTTCCAGCTATTATCCTGGTTAGACATCAGCCTGCCTTTCGTTTAAGATAAGTAATGGAAAAAAATTTCTGGTGCAACCAAGCTGGGAAGAAGCTATCTGAAAAGTCCTGCCTCTAAAAGTAACCGCACGGCTTGCAAGGGCAGCCCCTTGAGGATGCCCCCTGACAAGGGGGCAAGCCCTGCACCTGCTAAAGAGCGTGTCTTCTATTTTAAGGTTCTCAGCAGTTCCTTCTTCAGCGGCAAGAGAATCTTAACCCAAACCGGAAACAAATGACAATAGTTTTATCGCGAAAAGCAATTTGTAATTATGTATCCGTTATGCCTGCCCAAAAGCTGGTATCCAGGAAAAGAGACGGTAAAAGTATAGTAATGTGGGACTACAAAAAATACTTGCAACTGATGATATAGTATACTAAAGTGGTACTTTATGATAACAGGGTGGACTGAACATCTTCCCCTCTTTATCGGGAAGTCACAGAGTATCTTGAGTGGCTAAAGGTAGTTCCCGTAAATAGAGTATCTTAATCTTCCATCGGGATAAGTAAAAAGCGTGACCCAAACACATTTTGAAGGAGAAACATGATGGATCCAATAACAATCATTTCAACAGCGCTCATTTCTGGAGCGGCAGCAGGTCTGAAGCCAACAGCAGAAAAAGCTGTAAGGGATGCTTATAATGCCCTTAAAGCTTATTTGACGAGTAAATGGAGGACCTTTGACGTAGCTGCAATCGAATCTTCAAAAAATAAGCTCGAAGATGAAACAATAAAGGATAAAATGCGAGCGCTGAACATGCACAATGATTCGAGCCTGGTCCGTTTATCTTACGAAATGATCAATCTTATTGAAAAGCATGATATATCAATAGCAAAGGAAATAAGTATCCGTTTGGGAGATATATCAGCCCAAAAAAATATCAGCCTAACCGGTCTTTCCTCGCAAGATGGCCCTGTTAAGATTGATATCGACAAAGCAGTTGCAGGTGAAAATTTCACTATTTCCGATGTTCAGGCTGGAAATCCATCCCAAAACCCTTAGCAGCGGCAGCGGCATTAACTCCTGGTTCTGCTGCCGCAAGTGTGACAATTGGGAGGAATAGTGCCCAAAATACCTTTATTGTATTGGGTGGCCAAAATATACTCGGCGGTCAGACTACAGAATATTTTGAGGAAAGGGGTGTGTCACCCCATAAAGTTTTTGTCGATGGTCCACGAGGTAGCATCGACCTGTCCATACAGGGGCGGGAGCATATCAGCCAGTTACGATATAAACTCCTCCATCATCCACCGCTACCCGAAGCCATGCAGATTACTGTAGTCGGAACCTTTATGCCTTGTGCACTCCTTTCGTGCGGATGGTGGGAGGAGAACCGACAAAATCTCGGTGCCGATTTTCGATGGAAGAACAGGATTCAGGAATGGTTTTTTAAAGGATTCGACCTGTGGGCGCCATCGTGGGATTACACGTGGAATTTTGATGAATGGAATCCCTCCGGTGAACAGCAACACTTCATTGCTCAATTGGGCAGTGGTGACGAAGCGGATTCCTTGCCCGTATTTGTTCCTCGCTCCAGGGCAGCTATAATTCAGGATGAATACTTACAGGGCAGAAGGTGCCTGGAAGTTGAAGTGACAGGATTTCTCGGACACCGGCGGCAGTTCTGCCGGGCCTGTCATAATGCCCAGGATGTCTGCGAAGTATGCAAACGATTATCTCTTTTTGGCGGTCTTCTCGACTACTGCTTGTGGATCGATGAAAATAACAGCGACCATGATGTAATGCCGCTTGCTGTTCAACCGCAGATCTACTCAGGCTACCTTTGGAAATGTGTTGCGCCAAAACAATGGATATCCAATTCTACATCTATAAACCTGAGCCACCTTTTCTTTCTATGGGTTCACACTAATTTCGCTGATGAGGATACTATAAAATATAACCTAGATTTACTAAATTATAATGAATCAAAGATAAGAGCAGAATTTGGCGAATTAGTGCTTTTTCAGAAATCATCAGCCCTCGTTCCGGGGAAGCCAGCTTGGGACCCCAAGGATATCTGTAAACTTCTAAGGGGCGGTACGGTCAAAGTGTCATAAAGAATCTGCCTGGCATAGGAATGATGAGATGAAAATCCGCAGATTGACACTTGAGAGAAACCGCTCAGATCCAGTTCGGGTAAGTGATTATACCCGTTGCCAGAGGTTTGGGGATAGGCACTTAAGATTATGGCACAAATCTTTTCTCCACCAAGAAGCAGCTTGAGACATCTTTTATGTTTTCGAAAACACGTACTCCGCAATAGAGATATGATTTATAATCAATCCTGCATTTTTCAACAAACCCGAATTTGTCAATCAGTATATGCTGAGAGGCGGGGCCGGTCACTTCGGCAACAGCGCACGTAAATCCCTTCACTTGAGCTAATTGCAGATGTTTTCTAACTATGGTTGTGGCAATTTTCCTCTTTTTATAGTGGCCGCAAGATCCTAAAAAGGATAGATGAAAGATCTCCCCCGGCATTATCTTCCTGTTTTTTTTGTACTCCTCGTCCAGATCGCTTACCAGTGCCAATATGGGGAAAACCTTCGCATTAACTCTCTCGATCCCTTGCGGTGGCCAGTCCGTAAAGTCCCCTGCAAGGGAAAAAGCCGCAATCCGACCCGTTCTGTTGTCTTTCGCTACCAGTGATACTCCCTTACTGATAGCTTCATTACATATCAACTCTGCCAGCCCAAGCAGTTCCGAGGGGGCAATTTTCAGTGTTTTCGTCATCGGTTCAGATTCGGAAAAAGTGCTGGCCAGGCAAGAGATAACCTGCTCCCGATCGTTTGCTTTGAATAGCTCGCAGGTTATCTCTCCCCCTTCTGGAAGTGGGGAGAGATCATGCATTTCCGGCATGGAAAAACACCTCCTTTCCAATACAGAAGATCGGCATTACAGGGGAGATCCAGCTAACCCTCATGGATTTCATTCACATGTATTTATAACCACGAACTTATAACCACGAACTTATAACTACGAATTTATTAACATGAATTTAATACCAATGCTTCAGAAACATTTGACTCTCCTTTAAATACGCTATAGAATCTCTCATGTTATTGGTATAATTAGCTATTGTACCGCCAGATAGTGCGCAGCCGGCTATTGTGCTGTCAGCAGTTATGCCGCTGGCGGGAGCATCATGAGTTCATTGCATCATGAGCCGTTATTCTTTAGGATAATGAGAACGTCATCATAACGGCAGCATCATCTATTCAAATCATGATCGATGAGAAAAAAGTACCTTTTACAGGAAATAGTACAAGAACAGTACGTGAAATAGTACAAGGAATAAGCACAAGGAATAACACGATGAAACGAACCAGAATTTCGCAGGCCCTGCAGATGGAAGAATATGGTAAGACCTTGCTCATTAAAGGGTGGGTCCGCACCAAGAGGGACTCCAAGGGAGGTTTTTCCTTTATCGAACTGAATGATGGGTCAACTATCGAGAACATTCAGATTGTGGCTGACCAGAATCTGGAAAATTATCAGACCGAAGTTCTGAAGATTACTACCGGTTGCAGCCTCGATGTGGAAGGTGAACTGGTGGCATCTTTGGGGAAGGGGCAGAAAAACGAGATCCGGGCCACCAGACTCAGCGTTTATGGGTGGGCCGATCCTGATCTCTATCCCCTTCAGAAGAAGCGCCATTCCTTTGAGTTTCTTCGTCAGATCGCCCACCTGCGCCCCCGCACGAATACTTTCGGCGCTGTAGCCCGTGTGCGGAGCACCATGAGCTGGGCCATCCATACCTTTTTCCAGGAACGGGGCTTTTGCTACGTTCATACGCCAATCATTACCGGCAGCGATTGTGAAGGAGCGGGTGAAATGTTTCGGGTCACGACGCTGGATCTGGCCCGTCTTGCTCATGCCGTGCATGAGAGTGATGGCGGTATCGATTTCAGCCAGGACTTTTTTGGCAAATCGACCAGTCTGACCGTCAGTGGCCAATTGGAGGCAGAGGCCTATGCCCTGGCCCTGGGAGATGTGTATACCTTCGGGCCGACCTTCCGGGCTGAAAATTCGAATACCTCACGGCATCTGGCCGAGTTCTGGATGGTAGAGCCGGAAATGAGCTTTGCCGACCTTTCGGACGATATGGACCTAGCCGAGGAGTTTATCAAGGATATCTTTAGCACTATTCTGATAAAGTGCAGCCAGGATATGAGCTTTTTTAACCTCCGGATAGATAACACCGTAATCGGGACCATGGAGGAGATCATTAAAAGCAGTTTTGAGAGAATCTCTTATACGGAAGCGGTTGAAATTTTGAAAAGTTCCAAAGAGCAGTTTGAATTTCCCGTGACCTGGGGAGTGGACCTTCAATCGGAACACGAGCGATATTTAACCGAAAAGAAATTCAAAAGGCCCATTATCGTTTTTGACTATCCGAAAGACATCAAGGCTTTCTATATGAGGCTCAATGATGACGGCAGGACCGTGCGGGCCATGGATGTTCTGGTGCCCAAGATCGGCGAGATCATTGGCGGCAGTCAGCGCGAAGACAGGATTGATATCCTGAAACACCGCATCGCCGAGCTTGGCCTTCGGGAAGAGGATTACTGGTGGTACCTGGATCTGCGCCGCTTTGGCTCGGTTCCCCATGCTGGATTCGGTATGGGCTTTGAACGAGCCATCCAGTTTATGACCGGAATGGCCAATATCCGTGACGTGATCCCGTTCCCCAGAACTCCGAAATCAGCGGATTTTTAATATCTTCGCTCATATATAGTAGCCATCACATTCCTTTTTTGTCATTCCCGCGAAGGCGGGAATGACGGAATGGATGCTTTTTATTAGATATGTTGCTTTATAAATATGAGCGAATATCTTTACACTGTTTGCACTATGAGCTTAAAAACTGGAGTTCATGATTGGAGATGAAATTAACAGATTCATTCAGCAGGAAGGTCAATAGAGCGGTCAATGTGCTCAGCCGAATGCCTTCGGGGGATCGTCTGGCTGCACTGGCGATTGATCTGAGGTACCGGCTTATCGGGGTGAGGCCCAGAAACATCAGCCTCCATAAGATGAAACTCTACTATTTGGAGGCAGGAAAAGGGCCGCATCTTGTCCTGGTGCATGGTCTGGGAGCAAGCTCTCTCGGATGGATTCTCAATATCAAACCCCTGGCGGAAAGGTTTCATGTCCTCGCTCCGGACCAGATAGGTTCCGGCCGCTCGGACAAGCCGCTCCTTTCCTACCGGATATCCCTTATGTCCGAGTATCTTTTTGAATTTTTGTCTGCCCTCAAGGTATCAAGGATCGTCCTGGTAGGAAGCTCGATGGGTGGCTGGATATCCACCCATTTTACCGTGAACCACCCTGATATGGTCGAAAAACTGGTTCTTGTGGATAGCGCAGGCTATGCACTGGGGCAGACCCTTTCGGCCAAAGAAAGGGAACTTTTGAATGCAGTTACGCTCTCATCGACCAGGGTTTTTGCCCGGCAACTCTTCTTTTGCCCGGATTTTATCGAAGACGCTGGCTTGAAGATGCGGCTGAGGATGAAACTGAATTCCCCTGAGCCTTACGTCATTGACCGTTTCCTGGACGCTGTAGACAAAAATCAGGATGTAGTGGATGATCAGCTTTCTCAGATTAAAGTTCCCACCCTGATCATCTGGGGAAAGGATGATCAGGTTATTCCCGTCGCCCATGCCCTGCGGTTCCATAAGGAAATTGCCGGTTCAAAACTGGTCATCTTTGATCAGTGCGGACACGTACCCCAGGTGGAAAAAGCAGCAAGGTTCAACCAGGAAGTTTTAAACTTCCTGATGAAATAATTGATGGACACCTGGTAATGGCGACCGGGTGCTTTGGGACCGGGTGCTTGGAGACTGGGTGATAGAGACCGGTTGCTTGGGTGCTTGGGCGCTGGCGATCCGATGCGAGAAGCTGATTCCTGACACCTGAGTATGCATGACACCTGATTGTTCATTACACCTGCACTTTAATTTGCATTGTATTACTGACGGCGTTAAAATATAAACATGCAGTAAAATGTAATCTCCCTACCATGAGAGGTGATTTCCTATGTAAAAATACTAATATTCGATAGAATAAATTAATTTCCTAAAAAATAATAATTTTCCTTTTTTTCAATATCTTCAGAACTTAATCCATTATCTAACACTCCGGCTGAATTCTCATCCAGATCAGAAAAAATATCATTCTCGGTTTTCCAGCAATCTGAAAATATAAGGAGGCGTGAAGGGGTTTATGAGAGAGAAATTTCTTGTTTTTTCAATCTGTTGTTTGATCTATTCTTTTTTGTTCTGTTCACCGGCCCGGGGGGCTTTCGTCTGTTTGGATTCATCATGCGTAGGATGTCACGTCCTGCCCACAAGTGCCGTTAATGTTGCCTTGACCCATCCCAATGTGCTGGTCGGCTGCATTAACTGCCATTCTCCGGAGTGTCTGGGATTACATAAAGATGGAATCCGGCAGTTGGATCCGCTTTACTATAATTATACCGGAACCGCAGCCAATCTCGGCTGCAATGCCTGTCATGGTGCACCACCCCAGGCCCTGTGTGCCGGTACCGGCAGTCTGGTCATGGACCATTGCCTTGATCCTTCCGGCTGCAACCCGGAGATCTTCAACTGCATTGCCTGTCACCCTAATTTTAACGGGCTGCCTAATCACATTTACCCCAAGATCGTTGGCGTGCCGCTTTTCTCTACAGCAGCCGGTGTTGCCAAGTGCATGGCCTGTCATGGCCTGTCCCTGCTGGTTGGCCGAAGTGGAGCGCATGCCACTCACTTTCTGAGCAAGGTCATCGCACCTGCTACCACACTCAGTACCGTACTCAGTATCGACTGTGCGGTTTGTCATCCCAACCTGACTGCTAACCTGGGGCCTGACCACGTTGTCTGCATCCACGGCACCTCGAATGCGTGGCTTCCGGGTAAAGTGCCGGTTGTCTTCAATACGCTGCTTGGTCCTATCGGAGACGGGGATTTTTATACCCTCGGCCCCTTAGGTGGTACCGGAACCTGTGTGGTCTACTGCCACAGCAATGGCCAGACTCCTCCGACTACCCTGCTGACAGCTCCTTTGGGTTATCCAGGATCTAACCTGCCCTTGCCCTGGAACATACCCTTCCCGGTTGACCCCATCACGCTTGATTGCGGCTGCTGCCACGCCTTTCCTCCACTGACTCACTCCGCTACCAAGACCGACTGCAATACCTGCCATCCCACGCCAGTGCTTGGTGTCGCACCAACGAGCACCTATCATATCAATGGCGTTCCAGACCTGTGGCGATTGATTCTGGCTGCCAGTCCGCCTGTTCCTTTAATTCTTCCTTCTTCCTCCTCCTCTGTCTCAGGCAATGACCTGATCCTGGGTTCTGCACTGGGCATAAATAATTATTTGAGTTTGCCGAATATGGGATTGACCACTCCCGCTGTTTCCGGCCTGGGATCATCGCTCTTATCCGCCCTGGGGGCACCCGCTGCTGTCTATAATCCAGTCATGACCGCACCTTTCAGTATGAGCTTCATGAGCAGCAGCCTGCCTCTCACCGACTACCTCCTTTCTCCGGCTCTGACAGGGTTTCCCAATCTTTCCGCTTCCTCCTGGGTTAACTTCGGTTATGGTCCCTCACTCGCCGGATGGAGATCCACGGGTCTCGCCAGTCCATGGAATTACACCACGTCATCATCTTTATCATGGCCGGGGTTCCTGTCTTCTGGTACCGGCTTATCCGGCGCAGGCTTATTCGGGAATCCACTCTTTTCATTTGGATGGTCGGGGCTGCCCTTTTATTGGTAGGAGTGGCGGAGGCTGACGTGATATAACGTAATAATGGCTCTGTAGAGCAGGTGATAATTCATTTAACTATGTTGTGATGCGGTTTTTGAGAGAGATTTTGCCTGGGCAGGGTATTTTGCCCTGCCCAGGATTTAGATTTTGTCCATGTCTATCTTTGCCTGCCCGAAAAGAAGCATAGTATATTTATTACTTCCAGGAAAAGTCTCAGGGTAAACGGCATTGTTCCAGGCGATGACTCTCCCGGTTTACAAGGATAGATTTAAACCTTCCTTGAAACGTATACCCCACATGTCCTGTCTCGAAAAGTAGCCCGCTCCTCATATGATCCGCAATACGATGCATAGCAGTTTTCGATGAGTTTCACTGCATGCTTTACACCATCCTCACCTCTCATGGTCTTTCCTAACCTCCTGGCTTTTTCAAACATGAGGGGTGAGTCGAGTACCGTTCTCAGTTGCCTGGCGAGTTTTGTAGAGGTGAGTGACCGCCGGTGTAAAAGCCTGGGAGCTATACCCAGCCTTTTCAGGTTGATCCCCCATGATGCCTGGTCGAGAAGGTATTCCACAACCACTGACGGGCAGCCATGAAGAGTTGCCGATTGGGTTGTTCCGGCACCTCCATGGTGAACAATCGCTGTACAGTGGGGAAATACATACTGGTGTGGTGCCTGGGATATCCAGTAAATGTCAGGATGTTCTGAAATGCCGTAAGGTTTATCACTTCCGTAAGGGTTATTATCACTATAAGATTTATCATTTCCGCGCAGTTTTTCTCCGTGCAGTATTTCATCGCCTGGGTGCTCAAGAATACCTGGATGGTCAGTACTATCGGCAGGTTCTATACTACCGGCAAGTTCTATCCTGTTATTAAATTGGATAATGGCCCGGCAGCCTGCGAGCCGGACCGCATCTACCGCCATACGTATCGTCTGCTCCGGAGCCGGATCTAATAACCACATGCTGCCGAAGGTGACATAGACAGGCGGAGGACCGGAATGTAAAAAATGTTTGAGATCATCTGGAAACTGCCATGGAATTCCCTCATCCGGGATAGTGAAGAACCCGCAGATATGATGGTGGCTCCCCCAGTCAGGTTGGGGCTGGCAGATCGAAGGACTTATGGCGATGAGGTTCAGTAATCTTGATTCAGTAACTTCCCCCATGATATTTTTGATAGGCAAAAGGCCCTCTTTCTTGCGCATGCTGTTAACCGGTGTTTTTAAGAGGCTGTTCATGACCATTCCGCCGAGCTTCCACCACAGGGCATTCATGAAGGTGCCAAGGTCAGGCAAGCCTAAAGGGGTACGATATTTTGTCGGGATCGAATCTACCGGCAAAGTGACCGTAACATAGGGACATTGCGCTTTTTCAGCGGCGATACCAAGGGGATAGACCAGGGAATGCCCGATAACCATGTCATTTTCCGCACATAATCTTTGGGCTGCTGCAAAGATTTCTTCGACAAGTGAATCAAACAGAGTATTTAACACGATTTTGAGCTGTCTTAACGCATTACGCTCGGAGATGACTTGTCTTCCGATCCTAAGGCACATGCTCTGATCAAAAGCAAGAGAGCCTATATGGCGGATTTTGAAATTCATCGACTTACCGAGCGCCGTATAGTCCTTATTTTCCACACTGGTAACAGCGAGGGTTACTTCATGGCCGGCTGCACTGAGACCTCCTGCCAGAGCGGCAAAAGGCCTGATATCTCCTTCACTGCCCCATGTCTGTAAGCCGATTCTCATAACCGAAGCTCTCCTTCCCTTAAAAAAGAGCCTTAACGTTATTCTGAGCGAAGCCTGTCCTGTAATTTCTCTACGGCCAGTCTCCCGGCAGTCTACGGAAACAAATGCAGCAGCCCGGGAAATTTATGTGAGGTACCATGGTATTTATGTATCCTTTAACTCGTTCATAGATAAAGGGAAAAGGGGTACTTTTTAAATAAGAAAGTCATTCTTTTCATGTATTATCTGTAGCGGTTCTCTTTTCTCTCCCTTGCATTGCTTTACCAGATCGCCCTCTTTCAGCACAAAAATAATTTTAATACTTCATTGGAAAACAGATAATTAAATCCATGCATGCGAAAGCCTTCAGAGAACCTGGTATTGCATATGCTTTCCTTGTATCAGCATTGAGTTCCTAAGGGAGAGGTATTGATAAACACCTGACCAGGCCACAAGAGAGCATATGCTGGTTACTGAGCATTTAGAAAAATTTGAAAAAATGAGATTACATTTAAATAGTATGATAATTCTTGCCTTAAAAACCTACTTACACGACCTGCAGTGAAGGTAGTTTATGAGCTTTCGGCTCGTAAATCCGGCTATTACCTTCTCAACATTCTGAAGACATTTAAGATAAGGCGGCTCAGGACACCTACTTGCGTGTTCTGCCAATCGGTCTTGACTTAAGGGGAGCCTGTTCTGGTGCCGGACTATGCAGCCTTTCAAAGACTCAAGGAGGGTATGAGGCAGGTCCCTTTCTTAAGGGAAAACTCTTGAGATCTGGCCAATTGCCGGTCCTCTTCAGGTGTTGGGGATTAATCCGCGTAATGAGTATTTTAAGGAGGTGAAGCAGCCACTATTTGCAGAAGGAAGGGGAAGAATAACTAAGAACCTTTTTTTCAAACCATTTTAAGATCTAATTAAGATCTAACAGAGATTGCGAAAGAGAGTGAGGAGTTTTTTATAATGATTACCGAAAGAAAACCCAGCTATTCCTTTTTGGTATTGATTTGCTTCGTTGCTTTGTTTTTAGCCTATTCACCTGTTGCACAAGCTCAGAACTGGATGGCCCTGCCGCCATACAACACTTTGTGGCCATTATGGTCCCCTGCCCTGTCGCCTGTCGATCCTCTTACAGGATTGCCAGAACCACTGGTAACTGAATTACTTCCCAGTACTATCCTGCCGGTAGAGCCTGCTTTAACCTGGGACCCGGCCGAAGCTAATCCCTGGCTGCTGTACAATACCCCTTTAGGAATGGCTTATTATGATCCTGCCTTTGGAGTAAATCTCTGGCCGCCAACCTTCCTGCAGGATCCATTTGGCTTGCCTCTGCCTCTGACCCTGCCGGTCGGTTACGAGTTGCTGCCGCCAACGGATCCTCTCTGGATCTCTTCGACCGTGCCGCTGGGAGATGCAGCCGTGCTTGATTACCTTTTGCCCTTCGGGCTTCCGGTACCGCCGGTATTTCTGCCTCCAAGCGCGATTATTTAATAATACTCCAAAGTGACTTCGTTTACAGTAAAAAAGCACAAGGGGCAGGCAGAATTTCAGGGCCTGCCCTTTTTTATTCACACCGGCCAAGAGTTTATGAAAAATTCCAAGAATTTATGAAAAATTTCCTTCATACCTCTTTACCTCTCGTTTCAATTCTGATATACTGATATTTCAAAATTAAATTTCAGGAAAGGTGATAATCCTGACCACTAAGCACAGGATCATTACAGGTCGTAAGAAGCGGTTTTTCTGTCCACACTTTTTGTGAAAAAATCCGAAATGTATATTTCGAGTATATATTCCAAATACCTTACCTTAGAAGCAAATTAAGAAAATAATAACCTGGAAATATGTTCATGCAAGGAGGAAAGGGGTAAGTTCATGGAGTTAAAAAGGGAATTTTTCCCAAGGGTTAAAAAAACCGTCATTCCCAGGCCGGTGGTCAGGCCTGAGACCGATGTCCTGGGCCTGTCCGGGACAGTTCGGGCCTCAGAGGCAACCATTTATGGCTCTAACTGGTATCACGATCCTGTACAGGATTTGATTGAAATCTGGGATGCGGGTGCAGCGCTGTGCTTTCGGGATGTCCTTCCCAAGAAGGATAAGTATGCCAGGGAAAACCTCTACCTGAAACTGTCTATCGCCTACAGAACCACGGAAAATGCTTTCGCCAATGTCCGGACCTTTTCCGGCAACCATATCACCTTACCGAACGCTGTACAGGGATCTATGTATGATGATCCGTTTACCTTCCATTGGGTCACGGACGATTGCACTATCAACATCAATTCCGTCTACCGCGATGAACGTATGTGGTTTCAAAGAGTTGACTGGGAGTGGGTCAGCCGGGAAACCATTTTCGATGACGAGCTTTCCCTAAAGGATATGTACCTTTATCGGACAAAGGACGAGGTTGATGCCCTGTACGCTCCCAAACCCATCAATGATGATGTAGTCAGGAAATTTTTAATGAAAAAAATCAGTGAAGATGATATCTTTGCCAAAAGATGTATGCTGCTTCTCACCGGGGATTCTCTTTTACAGAGCGATCTGGTCACCCTTTTCCAAAATCTCGGCGTCCATCCTGATTAGGCGCTCATTCTGATTAAAGCGTTCATTCTGATTAAGCGTTCATTCTGATTGAAGGCAAAAGATATCACTCACCCTTTTCTCACTTATTACTCATTTAAACCTTATAGATCTCGCAGTCAGATAAAAAAAACGATGTTGTCCTCAATAACAGGGGGGGAAATACCGGATGGATTCAAGTAAACTTCACTCTATTCCCGATCTTGATCTCTATCTTTTCAATATAGGAGAGCACCGCAGGATTCATACATTTCTTGGAGCTCATCTTATCGAAGGCGGGGTTCGGTTTGCTGTCTGGGCACCAAATGCAGAACGGGTCTCCGTAGTGGGCAGCTTCAATGACTGGAATATCCATGCTCACGCTATGGAAAAAAGAGGAAATACCGGGGTTTGGGAGCGATTTATTCCCGGAGTTCAGCAAGGTATCTTTTATAAATTTGCCATCCAAAAGCCCGGCGGGAAGTGGGAATTCCGGACAGATCCATTTGCCCGGTTCATCCAGAACGATGAAAACCGCACACCCATCTTGACCGAAACCTATTACGAGTTTAAACATCCCAAGATAACTCTGGGTGATAAATTCAGCAGTCCCTTGAATATCTTCGAAGTGCATCCTCTGTCCTGGCGGCACCGGAATGGACGGCCTCTCAGCTACCTGGAACTGATCGATGAACTGGTCCCCTATGTCAAATATATGGAGTATACTCACGTAGAGCTTATGGGCATTCTGGAACATCCCTATATACCCTCGTGGGGGTATCAGGTGATCGGATTTTATGCGCCCACCTCCAGGATGGGAACCCCTACGGAACTCAAACAGTTGATTGATGCTTTTCATCAGGCAGGCATCGGGGTAATCATCGACGTCGTCCTGGTTCATTTTCCCAAGGATGGGACAGGACTGGCTCATTACGACAATGATAATCACCTGTTCGAGTGCCCGATTCCCGAGCGGAAAGTGACTGCCTGGGATACCTTTTATTTTGATTTTGCTCGAAACGAGGTAAAAAGTTATCTTATCTCCAGCCTGTTTCACTGGATCGAGGAATTTTACATCGACGGCTTTCGTTTTGACGCAGCAGGCCAATTCCACTATTACGAGTTCTCCACCGATGTGAAGTATAAGGAGTTTTTACAAAGATACGGAAACTGCCACAACCCGGAGGGTTTTCGCTTCATGCAGTCGATGAACTGGGCCATCAAGGAGGAACATCCGGAAACGCTGCTTATCGCTGAAGACTCGACCATTGCTTCCGGAGTTACCCGGCCTGTAGAGCATGGTGGGCACGGCTTTGACTACAAATGGGATTTGGGGTGTACTTCACATATGATGAAATTCTTCCGGCGTCCCTATAGTCAAAGGAGCAATGTCTATGGAGATCTCACCTATCCCATGCTGTACCACCATACGGAAAATTTCGTACTCCCTCTCGGCCATGACGAGGTCGTGCATATGAAAAGGACTATGGTCAATAAAACAGAGGATCTTACCGATTTCGAAAAATTCGCCAACCTCCGTCTGATGTACCTTCTGCAATTCGGGTATCCGCATAAAAAACTCCTGTTCATGGGGCAGGAATTCGGGCAAAAAAATGAATGGAATGAAAAGCAATCCCTGTCCTGGGACTCTACCTGGGACCACCTGCACCGCTCCATGCAATGGTTTGTCAAACGATTGAACGAAGTCTATAAGTTTGTTCCTGCCATGCACGAAGGTGATAATATTCCGAATGGATTCGAATGGATCGAATGCCAAAACTACCGGCAAAATATTCTTGCCTTTATCCGTTATGATAAAAATTACAGCGAATTTATGGTCTACCTGATTAATCTTTCCAGAGAGTATTTCGAGAACTTCCGCCTTGGAGTTCCTTTTGCAGGCAGATATTATAAGGTGATTGACAGCGATGCTCAGGAATTCGGAGGGAACGGTCATAATTGGATCAATGAATATAAGGCAGTGAATCAGCCAGCCTTTCACCACCAAAACAGCTTCTGCACCAAGCTGCTCCCCTTGCACGGCATGATTTTTAAATCCATGGATGTCTGGCGCTGAGAGGAACATGCCTAGTGAACCCTATAACCTGATTCACTCATACTTATAATGCAACATACCTGATAAAAAAGCATCCAATCCCCTCATTCTGAGCGAAGGCTTAGAATGACAAAAAAGGGATATGATGTTTCATATATATGAGCGACCGGATTAAACGAAAAACCGGATTAGACGAACAATCTGGTTAAACGAAAAACCGGAGAACGAATACTCCTCGTTCTCCGGTGTAGAATCGTTAGCACCACTCGCGAGAAACACTATCCAAGGGGTGGCACGCTATCATCAGATGATGGGTACAGGGTTGGCCAGAGATAAACCAACCGTTCCCGTATCAGTCTGTAAATACAGGGCATCGTGAATGAGATACGTTCCCGTGATAAAGCTTGGAGTAGACAGGGTGCAGGTATAGCTTACCGTTAAATTGGTAAGGGTAGTCAGATTGAAGTATGTACCCTCCAGGGTAAAGCCTGTGGCACTATTAATGCCTGATACATTAATGGGAATGGGGACAAGCTTGTTCAGCAGAAGTCCTGCTGTTCCGGAAATGACTAAAGTTCCAGGAGTGTAAAGAAGCTGGAAATTCGCTGTACCACTCTTTAAGCTGATATAGCTTACCCAGGTACCAAGCCAGCTTCCCGTAGGATTCGGCAAAACAGGAATTGTAGTCGTAGCTACCGGTGCCTGAGCCTGTCTAACCAATCCGGCACCTCCAATAAGGCCCAGTCCACCAAGTCCATACAGACCGGCAATACCGCTGGAGAGACTGTATGGGCCATACAGGGTGTCTACCCCGCCATACAAACCGCCATATAAACCGTATAGACCGCCATAGAGACCGCCTGATCCGTAATATGGATTGCCCAGACCAAAACTGCTGCCTGCAATGCCACCAAAGCCGCCGTAATACGCCTGTACATTTGCACTGTACATTGCCATAGATGCTACGATAAATAAGGAAACCACGAAAAATTTACTTACTCTCAAGAACCTCATAATCAAATACCTCCCTTTCCGGGTAAGCAGGGGGTGGGGCTCATCCTGGCCCCCACCCTTTAGGAAAACGCTAAACGCCTCTGCTCACCTGTCTCTTAACTCTTTCCAAGCCCTTTTGCAGAAGGCTTATTGAGGCTGGAATCTTTCACGCATAACTTTCCTTCGTGATTCAAGCCTGGGATAAAACACATTTTTTCGATTATTGCCATGAAAGATATCTTAAGGTGTTGTCCACCAATATCAGCCAATCAACCACCATCCTTTCCTTCTGCTTGCTTGTTGAGACAAAGCATCCCTCAAGGGGGCCAAAGGGCTTAGATAACAAGACTCAGGTTAAAGTTACCAGTATCAGTTTCCAGATAAAGAGCATCGTGGATTAAATAGGTTCCCGTGAGATAGCTTGGAGAGACCAGAGTGCAGGTGTAATCTGCATAATAGGTCTTCAACTTAAGTGGATCAAAATAGGTACCACTCAGGGTAAAACCTGTGGCACTGTTCAACCCGGCTACATTAATGGGAATAGGAATCAGTTTGTTCAGCAAAAGTCCGGCGGTTCCGGAAACAGTCAGGGTCAGGGTGTTATAGGTAAGAACAAAATTGGCAATGCCACCTTTCAGGGTAATGTAGCTGAGCCAGGTACCGCTCCAGGTCCCTGTGGGGTTTGGCAAGGCCGGAACAACGGGCGCAGCCAGAGAAGAAGTAGTAGTGGTAGAGGAAGGCAGTAAGGATAATCCCGAAAGGAGCACCTGAGCCTCCCTGGCCAGTGGATCCACGCCTTCACCAAGAGCAAGTCTGCCGAGGCCATACAGGCCGCCGTATAATCCACCGTACAGGCCGCCATATAAGCTGCTGCCGTACAGGCCACCGTACAATCCACCATACAGGCCGCCATATAAGCTGCTGCCGTACAGACCATATAACCCGCCATAAAGGCCGCCGTACAGGCCACCATACAGGCCGCCATATAAGCTGCTGCCATACAGGCCGCCGTATAATCCACCATACAGGCCGCCATATAAGCTGCTGCCGTACAGGCCACCGTACAATCCACCATACAGGCCGCCATATAAGCTGCTGCCGTACAGACCATATAACCCGCCATAAAGGCCGCCGTACAGGCCACCATTATAATAAACGCTACCCAGTGTGGAACCGCTGCCCGCGATACTGCCGATACCATAGCTGCCATAATATGCCTGAACATTTCCACCATACAATGCTATCGATGCAACTAAAAACAGGAACGCTATGAAACCACCTTTCTCTTTCAAAAACCTCATACCCTTAATACTCCCTTCATTGATAAAATATACGTTATAAAATCTCGAATCAGAAGTTCTCAAAACGATAATTTTTTCGAATAAAGTGTATTATCACCTCCTTATGCTTTATTGGGTATGTATATTGATCCTGGGGACTATATAATGCGGTTTCCAATAGCCGCTCTGTTGTCTTTTCCCCTCTATAAGAAACGCTATGGATCGATACACGATAACGCGGGGTAAAATACTTTCAAAATATTTAGCAGAATAAAATATTTGAGAAGAAAATTATTAATGCCTCTTATTGATGATTCTCTGTTTTGGTGGTCTAATTCTATTAAAAAACTGGCGATATCGGATTACAAAACCTTACGGAATTATTTTACACTAAGGTGCGAGTAAAGGACTCCGGATGAGAAGTCGTGGAGGGAAAGAGAATTATCAGATATGTTAAGATTAGGCACAACAATAGAAGCGGCACCATGGAAGAGTTTCTGCCTCCCCCCTCCCTGGTCGCTGGCTCTATTGGTCTCCAGAATACAATCTCGTAGAATACCCTATGCAGAACTATGATAGACACCTACGATCGGCTGATTATAATCTCACTCCTTAGTATTTCCTTTTAAATTTCGGTGCATTTTTTTGGCGGAAGATATTGAAAACCTCAATTACTCAAACCTGCATAATATGACTGATTATGTAGCGATATATATAATATAATAACTTAGGAAAGTTACTAATGTCAAATGAAAAAAAACAGGTATGTTCCCAGGTTTTAAGGAGCGTGGAGAAATGATAAACTAGAAAGCACACTCATATGCTGAAGCTCCGCATAAAAGATGAAATGGAATTTCTTCAGATGGCTCCTATGGGAGGGGTGCTTTAGATAATGTCCCGTTGTAGTGCTAGCTACCTAATCACTTTAAAAAGTGATTAATTCTGAAATCAAGCCAGGTTCTGATATCTTACTATTATCTTGCCATAATCTCGTTAGACAAATCTTCAAGGCTTGATTTTCAAAGTTTGATTTTATGTTAATAATTATATACTTACTATATTAATTTATAATTAATATAGTATTTAGATTTTGTAAAAAATTAACAGGGAGAAAAGTGACAGGGAACTATTTCAATACTGATTACGCAGTGGGAATTCGTTATCCGGATTCCTGGCTTGAGCCAAGCCTTAAAGAGGCAAGAGAATCCTCTATGATAGCCAGGAAAGTGAAAGAATTTGTCCAAAGAAAAACAGGTTAATAAGGATAATTCTGGAGACATAATTGGGACCTCAAGAAAAAAAGAATCAAAGATTCCCAAAAATGTTACAACCTCAGAGCGTCAAAGCGTCAGAGACATGGCAATTTCATCACAATCAGGGAATTTTACACACTTAATGCAATCTGACCAGACTTTTTGAGGGAGCTCTGATTTATCGACTTCTTGAAACCCTACCTTCTGAAAAAAATCTTTCTTATAGGTAAGGAGGAAGACTTTCTTGAGACAGAGTTCCCTGGCCTCGTCCAGGCAGCGCTGGCCCAGGGCTTTACCGATACCCCGGTGCTGATAATCCGGATGAACGGCCATGGAGCGAAGTTCAGCCAGATCCTCCCACACGACATGAAGAGAGGCAACTCCGACAATTTGCTCCTCGATCCTGTAGACAAAAAACTCCCGAATCCTCTCGTAAATTTCGTGCAGGGATAAGGGAATGAGCAGGCCATTGGCTGCATAGAGGTTTACCAGATTCTGAATCAATTTCCCCTCGTTTACTTTGGGCCGCGTGATCATCTACGACTTTCTCCTTCGATGGATTCGATCAACAGATTCGATCGATATATTCGATTCCTGCATACAAGGCACGTACATTCAAGGAAATGAGCTCCTTATCATGGTGAGGCATCAAAGAGTGAATGCTCTCCTCGATTCTCTCCCTTGGAACAATCTTTGTTTTCGAGCACAAAACTCCCAACATCACCATATTCGCCAGTCTGGTATGTCCCAGGAAAGCTCTGGCCATTTCCAGAGCAGGGAGAAGCAGCGTCTCTACGTCACTCCGTGGAGCAGGAGATTCAATAAGCGATCGATTGGCCAGAATTAATCCTTTGGCAACCACCATCGGGGTATATTTTTCCAATGCCTGACCATTCATGGCTACCAGGATATTCGGCTCTTTCACTACCGGGGAGCCAATGTCCTCACAGGAAATGATAACCGAGCAATCAACAATCCCGCCTCGCATCTCTGCGCCATAAGAGGGAATCCAGGTTACATTTTTTCCATCAAGCATACCTGCTGTGGCTAAAACCTTGCCCAAAAGGAGCACGCCCTGTCCACCAGAGCCGGAAATAAAAATTTTCCTCTCCTCCTCTTCCATCCGCACCTCCGGTTCTGTCGATTCTGTTTCCATACGTTACTTTGATCTTTCCTTGAAAACTCCAAGGGGAAAGGCTCTGGTCATGTTGTCCTCAATCCACTGATTCGCTTCGAGGGGCGTCATTTTCCAATTGGTTGGGCAGGCAGAGAGCACTTCGACCAGGCTGAAACCCTGGTTATCTATCTGCATCTGGAAAGCCCTGCGGATAGCGTGCCTGGCCTTTTTGATATTCACGGGGCTATTGACTGCTACCCGCTCGATATAAGCTGCCCCGTCCAGAGTTGCCAGAAGCTCGCAGACCCGCAGCGGAAAGCCGTCCGTTCTGGTATCACGGCCCCGGGGTGTAGTCTTGGTTACCTGCCCCGTGAGGGTCGTGGGTGCCATCTGCCCCCCGGTCATTCCGTAAATGGCATTATTTATGAAAATAAAGGTAACATTTTCTCCCCGGTTGGCCGCATGAACAGTCTCGGCCATACCGATTGAAGCCAGATCACCATCTCCCTGATAGCTGAAAATGATGTTCTGCGGTCTGGCACGTTTCATGCCGGTCACTGCTGCCGGAGGACGGCCATGGGCAACCTCGATCATATCGATATCAAAATATTCATGCGCAAATACGGCACAGCCCACCGGCGCAACGCCAATGACTTTCTCGCGAATATCGAAAAAATCAATCGCTTCGGCAATCAGACGGTGCACTATCCCATGATGGCACCCAGGACAATACCGGAATGGAACATCCTTGAGAGACTTTGGTCTGGCAAAAACCTGGTTCATATTACATTCGATCCTTTTCGAACTCATTCCTTCTTCAGAAAAAAAGGCCTGCATTATTGGCAGGCGTTATTGATAAAGGCTTACGTCGTACTCAAAGCGCTGATAAAGGCTTACATCCTATACCATCATATCAACGGCATATCAACGGCATTGGCATTGATAAAAGCTTATATCATACACAGGCATTGATAAAGGATCTCTTTATCCGAAAAGATTCCTCCACCTGGCCGGCCATAGAAGAAGGTCTGGCAGCAGCCATTTACGGCCAGCCTTACATCCTCAATCATCTGGCCGGTATTCATTTCGACAACCAAAACCTTGCCGATCCTGCCTGCTGTGCCTGCCAGAGCGGCAGAAGGGAAAGGATACAGAGTAATGGGGCGAAAGAGTCCCAGGGCAATGCCCCGCTTTCTGGCCATATTGACCGCTGCCCTGCAGATTCTGGCGGACAGACCATAGGCGACCAGAAGGAGCCTGGCATCTTCGACCAGATACTCTTCGTAGCGTACTTCATCACACTGAATTTTCTGGTATTTTCGAGCCAGATGCCAGTTTCGCGCTTCCAACTCGCCCTCTGCCATATAGAGCGACTTAACCACTCTCGGCGGACGGTTCCGGGCACCAGTCAAGGCCCAGGGTTTTTCCGGGATGTCCGTGATATCCGGTGTGTTCGGGATATTCTGTGAATTCAGCGTATCCGCTGAATTCGGTACATCCGGTAAGTTCGGTACATCCGGTGAATTCGATACATCTGCTGAATTAGGCAAACTCATTTTAGCCTTCCAGCGTTCATCCAGGACAATAGGCTCCATCATTTGCCCTAAAACCCCGTCAGCCAGAACCAGCACCGGAATCCGGTAAAGGTCGGCCAGATCAAAGGCCAGAAAGGCAAGGTCATACATCTCTTGCACTGAAGCAGGGCCAAGGACAATGGTTCTGTAATCCCCATGTCCTCCTCCCCTGGTGGCCTGAAAATAATCTCCCTGCGAGCCTGCAATATTACCAAGGCCGGGACCGCCCCGGCAGATGTTTACAACGACGGCAGGCAATTCCGCTCCTGCCAGGTAGGAAATCCCCTCCTGCATGAGGCTGATTCCAGGGCTGGAAGAAGAGGTCATACTCCGCACTCCTACAGCAGAGGCACCAAAAACCATGTTGATGGCAGCCAGTTCACTCTCAGCCTGCAGAAAGCATCCGCCAACCTGCGGCATCCTCTTGGCCATGTAGGCCGGAATTTCATTCTGCGGCGTGATCGGATAGCCAAAGTAATGACGGCAGCCAGCCAGAATGGCTCCCTCGGCAATGGCCTCGTTGCCGGTCATAAGGGTTTTGTTTATGTTTTTGGATTCTATGATCATGACTGTTGTGCTACGGTATTAGCGTTATAATATAATATCATATTATTAAGCTGCAATGCTATTATTGTATGTTATCATTTATGACATCTGTCTTACTGGAGTAGGAGAGTAGGGCTGGGATGTTTAGCAACTGATACTTAACCTCAGCATCAGGTATCAAGATATTGCTTTCCAATGTGCGTGCTCAGGGTCTATCTTAACTTTCACTCTCTTGCCCTGCTGAGTATGCTTTGGTTACGGAATGTCTCTTTCTTCTGCTACACCTTTTCTGCTGCGCCGCTAGACTGATAAGAGCTTATCTTAAAAGTATCAGTGTAATAATTACCCCTGTTTGAGCAACAATGAGGCCAGCAACCCATTTAATAACGCTAGACCTAACCTGCTCTATCTCTTTAGTTAATTTAAGTTCAAGTTCCCGCAAATCACCTTTCGTTGTCAGATCCCGTTTCGTGTCATCCATCATCGATTCAATATCTTTCACTACTAACTGAGCTTTTTCCTTACCCCAGGTTTCTGAAAAGATGTTGAATAATTCCATTACTTCTGTGCTTCTCATTTCGTTGTCGCCTTTTGCTTCTGAGATTCAGTCCACTGTTCAATCTTTCCAATACTTATCTTGTAGAGCTGATATAGAAACTTCAAAAACTCTCCAAGAGCCTTTCTACCTCTTCCAGATTCTGGCACTTATAGATCCGGGGAGCTAAATTCTCCAGTTCCTGGATATCCTGTACTTTCTTAAGCCCTTCCAGAAAGTCTGCCGGAGCCTCGTCAAACCGGGTTACGAGGTATATCCTGATAAGCTCAGCCAGTTCCTCTCTCCTTCCCTTTTCAATGCCCCTTTCAATACCTTCTCTTATTCCCTCTTCTCTTATCTTTTCCAGCGTTGCGGTCAGCATATTCTTTACCTCCCCTGGGTTATAGATACGGTAATCTTCCCCCTTATCGTCTCTGAGCCGTTTTCGTTCAGCAAGGTTACGAAGCCAGGTTATGAACCTGTGCACGGCCTTCTTATCTTGTTCATCCATGATGATCTCTATGATCTCATCAATGGCCTTCCCGATCTCCTCCGCTGAGCTGTTTTCTATATAAAAAAGGGCTGAGACCGGATTCTTCAGCTTGCGTAAGATTTCCTTTGGAAACTCGTTCTCGGCTATCTTGCAGTACCGGAATTTCGGAATATAAGCCGCTAATCCTTGCTCTTTTTCTCCTTCACTCTCCCCCGCCACTCTTCTTTGCAACTCTCCCCTTTCCCTTGTCTTCCTCTTCTTCCCTTATTCCCTATTCCCTGAATACGGAAATAGCAAGGTCCGGGCACATTTCGGCACATAGACCGCAGCCGGTGCAGCGCTCCGGGTGCTGAAACACGGCAGAGTAATACCCATACCGGTTCAGGCTTCCCCCAATTATGATCGCCTTTTGAGGACACTGGGACATACACAACTCACATCCTTTGCATCTTTGCGGGTCAATTTTTATCCTTCCCACAATTTTACTCATCTTCATAGCCATGTATCACCATTTTTCACTTACTTTGTGCCATATGCTATTATTATACACCGTTATTGCTATTATTATACACCGTCCCGTGATGTAACCGCTCATCAATCATATAACCACCATTAATTATGGTGTAACCGCGTAACTGCCCATCACATGATGTAATCGGGCATGTTTTGTCTTTTCGGTATCTGGAAGATGAAGTTGGATCCCTTCTGAGGCTCGCTCTCGACCCAGATCCTGCCGCGGTGGATGTCCACGAACTTTTTGACAATGCTCAGTCCCAGGCCCGTTCCCCCGACCCTTCGGGAGGTAGCGGCATCTATCTGTCTAAATCTTTCAAAAACAGCTTCCTGGTCCTGCTGGCTGATGCCGATTCCCTGGTCAGATACCGAGACCTGAACGAAATCATCCTTTGCATCCAGGTGGATTAGAATCCGTGATTGCGGTCTTTCGGTAAATTTTACTGCATTGCTCACCAGGTTCAAGATAACCTGTTTGATTTTCTGGCGGTCTGCCTCGATGGTTTCATGAAAGTCGGTGGGAATTAAGGCTAATTGGAGGTTTTTCTCTCTGGCCATAGGCATGGTAATCAGTAAGACTTCATCAACAATATCTTTCAGGTCAAATTGCTCCAGTTCGATGTCTATTCTTCCTGCCTCAATTTTAGAAAATTCCAGCAGCTTATTGATCAGGTCAAGGAGAATATATCCATTCCGGCTGATTCTGGTCAGGCCATCGGAGATTTCCGAGATTCGCTCTTCCGGGGTCATATTCAAAAGGTAAGTGCTGTATCCGATGATCGAAGTCAGCGGAGTTTTTAACTCATGACTGACCATGGCCAGAAATTCCGATTTCAGTTGATCAAGCTCTGTCAGACGTTCATTTTTCGCTCTCTCGCAGGCTAATTCCAGTGCCCTTCTTTCCACTTTGTTTTCCAGCTCCCGGTTAAATTGCTCCAACTGGTGCTTGGCCGCTGTCAATTGCTGGTTATTTTCCTTTAAGACTTCCAGAAGTCTTCGGTTTTCCCTGGAAAGTCTCTGCTGTTCGAGAGCGTTTCTGATAATTGCCCTGACCTCGCCGACCTGATAAGGTTTGGTGATATAGGCATAGGCCCCTTGATTGAGAGCCTTGATTGCGGTTTCCAGGGATGCATGCCCGGTCAGCATAATCGGGCATACTTCAAGCTGGGAATCTTTGATGGCTTTTAAGATATCTAGGCCGGTCATGTCGGGCAACTGAAGATCAATAATGGCTACCTGAACAGCCTGGCTGGACAGCTCGTGTAAAGCATCCTTTCCCTTGTGGACAACTGCTATTTTATATTCATTATCCGACAAAATATCCTTGAATGTTTCGCAGAACAGGATATCATCGTCAATGAGGAGTATCCTCATTAACTCTTCTTGTACATCAGGCATGGGGTGTTTCCCTGTAAGGATCGGCCACAGGAAGATCTATAATGAAAGTCGTAAACTCATCAACCTGACTTTCAATCTCAATGGTTCCCTGATGATCCTGAATAATTCCGTAACTGACACTTAATCCTAAACCAGTCCCCTGTCCAACAGGCTTGGTGGTGAAAAACGGGTCAAATAACTTATTGAAATGCTTCTCCGGAATTCCCATGCCATTATCGTGGATCTTAATTCGGATGTACGGTTTTCCTTCCTTCTCGATCTTATGGCTGCTGATGGTAAGGATTTTCGAGTTCTTATCAGCCGGACCCGGTGATTTTTTATTCAAAGCATATTGAGCATTATTGATAAGATTCAGAAAAACCTGCTGTAATCTCCCGCTGTTGGCCGCAATCTGCGGCAGGTTAGGCTCGAACTCCCTGACAATCTTGATACCGTCAAGCACAAGCTGATGTTCGGTAAGGGACAGGGTAGTCTCGATAATCCCCGTGATATCCTCAGGGTGATATTCCTGCCGGTTTTGACGGGAAAAGGTCAAGATATCACTGGCAATCTTCCCGATTCTGGTGCCTTCCTGCAATATCCTGTCTGCGTAATCAGCGATTTCAGTATCCGTATCCTTAATTTCACTTTGAATAAGACTGGCAAACAGGAGCATGCCATTAAGAGGATTTTTGATTTCATGGGTGAAATTGGCCAGTAACTCTCCCATGGAAGCCAATTTTGAGGCCTGAATCAGTTGCTCCTGGAGTTGTTTCTGTTCGGTGATATCCCGGAAATTCTGAACCGCTCCGGTAATGCGCCCGGTTTTATCCCGCAGGAGCGCTGCGCTGACCCGGATCGGTATCACCTGGCGATTCTTGCTGCGGATATAGGCTTCCATATGAGAAACATTTTCTTTACTTTTCAAGGATTCTATCAGTTGCTTGGTATAGTCCGAATTCTGGCTCCTGAAAATCTCGGCATGATGCTTGCCGATAACTTCATCAGCCCGATAGCCGGTAATCTTTTCAGCCTGGCGGTTAAATGAGGTGATGCGCCAGTGCTCATCTACCGTACACAAGCCATCGGCCAGGCTCTCGATAATGGCCTCGGTGCGTTCTTTCTGGTCAAACAGTTCACTGGTTCGCTGCCGGATTCTGGACTCAAGGGCTCGATTCATATCGTCAACCTTCATCTTGGCCTCTTTGAGGGCTGCGTTGGAGATCTGCAATTCCCGCAGCAGCTTTTTATTTTCCAAAACGAGGTGCTGCTCATCAGCGGCCCGTTTAACCGTATCCTTGAGCATTTCCACCTGAAACGGTTTGACGATATAGGCATATGCTCCCTGGTTCAGTGCTTTTATGGAATTTTCAATGGTTGCGGCTGCAGTGAGCATGATGGAGTACAGGTCAAGGTTCATGTTGCGAATTTCCTTAAGAATCTCCAACCCGCTGATATCCGGTAAGTTTATATCGATAATAGCCACATTAAAAGAATTATCCCGAACAGCTTCTATGGCGTCATTACCATTGAGGGTAATGCTTACGCTATAGCCTTCATCTTCCAGGATATCTTTTATGGTATAACATACTCCAATCTCATCATCAACGATGAGGATATTGGCTTTGGCAGACATTATTGTATCCTTCTTTATTTAATTCTTTATTTAATTCATTATCTTATTCCTATTTTTTTATTTCATCTTTATTTTACGCAATTATTCATCTTTTCGATTTTCCTGTTCGCTTTTTCATTTTCATGATCCCTAATCACCGGTTCTTCTTTCCCTGATTTCTTCCACAAGGGAAATAATCTGCTCCGGCGGGAAAGGTTTATTGATATATTGATAAATACCACAACTGAGAGCCTCCTCGATGAGAGTCTCGGCAGAATATGCAGTCATCAGGATAAACTCTGTTTTTCTCCCCGGCCTTTTATTTGCTCTTTGAATTTCCTTGATCGTATCTACGCCATTAATACCTGGCATAATAATATCAATGAGAATGACATCGAAGAATTGCTGGTCAGCTTTTTCAATAGCACCATATCCGTCCCCTGCTGCATCGACTTCGTATCCGGCCTCTTCAAGAATATCGATCAGGGTTTCCCTCATGCCCGACTGATCATCCACAATCAAGATCTTCACTCTATTGACCTCTCAGCAATCTAACCGTTATGGGCTTTGTCCCACTGCCTCCCTGATGGGAAATGATATAATAAAAGAACTCCCCTGTTCGACTACACTCTTCACGGAAATCATGGCCTGGTGGTTCTGAATAATAGACTTGGTTATGGTAAGCCCCAGGCCAATTCCGGTAGTTTTCGTTGTAAAAAAAGGATCAAACAATTTTTCAAGATCAGAAGGCGATATGCCATAGCCCTGGTCCGTAATCTCTATTTCGACAGTGCCATGATTTCCACGAGTGGTGATTCGAATTTCACCCCCGCGTTTGAGCATGGCATGTTCAGCATTACTGATCAGATTGACCAGCACCTGATGAATCTGGTGTTTGTCGATCAGGACGGAAGGTAATCCTGGGGCAAGGTCCAGGCGAGTGGAAATATTGGCTGGCAGTTTGAGCCGTGACAGAGAGGAACTGATGACCGTGTTAATATCTTCAGGGGCCAGTTCCGGCTTTCTTGTCCGGCAAAAACCGAGCAGGTCGCTGATGATTTTATTGGAACTTTCGATTTCATGTTCTATAATTTCAATGTGTCTTTGCAGTTTAGGGTCCTGGCTGTCGATCTTGTTTTTCAAATAATAGGTTGAATTCTGGATTACAGCCAGGGGATTTCGCAGCTCGTGGCTCACTGAAGAAGCCAGACGGCCTAAAGCCGCCATTTTCTCGGAGAGGATAAGCTGCTCCTGCGCCTCTTTCAGTTCTCTGGTCATCCTCTTTTGCTCTGAAATATCCCGAAACACCTCGCATCCGCCCATGATCTCTCCCCGCTCATCCTTAAGGGAGGAGGCGCTGGCCATAATCGGGATGGTTCTGTTATCCTTGGTCTGTATCTGGACCTCCACATTGAGGGTTGGTGTTCCTTTTTTGGCCGAACATTTAATAGCACATTGCCCCTCGCAGATATCGCTTTTAAAGACCTCTTTGCATTTTCTCCCCATAATTTCTGCTTTGGTATATCCTGTCAATCTCTCACAAGCAGGGCTGAAATAGGTAATATTCATATCCATATCTACGGTAAAGACCGGATCAGCCATGGCATCGAGAATGGTTTTGCTGGTTTTAATCTGGTGCCGGAGTGAAAGGATCATCTGGTTAAATGAATTAGCCAGACTGCTGATCTCCCCTTTGCGCTCAATGCGAAGCAATTTTTCCAGGTTCCCGTCTGCAATCCGTTGTGCTGATTCATCCAGAAGTTTCAGGGGCCGCAAAATGGACAGCGAGATGTAGGTGGCTACGGTCAGGCCGATGATAGTGGCCATAATAAAAATGGCAATCATCCATAAATTGGCTGATCGCCAGGCATATTCAGCCTCATTCCGTGACTTGGCCATATGCTTGTCATGTATCCTGACTAGTTCCTGAATATGATTTCTGGTCGAAACAGCCAGATTGTCCATTTCCTTCATCATACTCCCGGCCACTTCCCGCTGAGAGACATCAGAGGACATAATCTTGCTTGAAAGAAACTTGATCCGGACAAAATCCTCCCGAATACGGTTGATCATCGGCAGTTCCTGGGGTCTGGACAGGGAGTAGCAATGATTCAGCGCTTCCTGGACCTTTCTCTCCAGGACCTTCGCTGTTTTCAACTCTCCGGGATTCTCGGTAATGAGAAAATCATTGGCCGGCATAATATAGTCTGTTATTGCTGTCTGGATTTCATATATGGCTCTCTCGTGGGGAATTTCCTTCAGAATGTTTTCGAAAGCTGTTGTAACTTTAATGTTTTGCCGGTAAGAGACTAGATGGTTGATGACCATCAGGATGAGTAAGGTCAAGATGAGGGTAAATAAGCGCAGGGTAATCCCGACCCCCCTGCTGCACGGTTTTAAAGCGTGATCTTTTGAGAAATGGTCCTCTCCCCTTTTCTTGTGCATCGATTCCTCAAAAATCAATAATTGATTTCTCTTATCGAAATATACTATTTCTTAAGTGATACTAAGCTCATAGTACTATATTTACCGTTATAATTCAATAGAGGGAAGAATTTAAGAATGGGAAAAAAAATATGGTCAACAATCCCTGGCTTCAATCAATTCCCGGGCATGAGTAAAGGTAATATCCGAAGCGACCCCACCTCCCAACATTCTGGCTAGTTCTTCGATTCTCTGTCCATTCTCCAGGTGCTCTACGGTCGTTGTCGTCCGGTGATCGGCTGCGACTTTTTTAACCATGTAGTGATGATCAGCCAAAGAAGCGATCTGCGGAGAATGAGTAATGCAAAGCACCTGCTTTGCAGTTGATAATTCTTTCAATTTCCTGCCTACGACTCTGGAAATATCACCTCCGATGCCGACGTCTACTTCGTCGAATACCAAAACAGGCACTTCATCCGCGCTCTTCAGACAAGCCTTGAGAGCCAGAAGAATCCTTGAAATTTCTCCGCCCGAAGCGATGCGGGCCAGAGGTTTCAACTCCTCGCCCTGATTGGCGGAAAAAAAGAATTCTATCAGATCAAGACCTTTCGAGGTCAGCCTGAAGGGAAAATTGGGCAGCCGGTAAGGACTCGGCGAGTGATGCTCAAGCCCTCCGGGCTCTACACGCTTTCTTTCCTGACTTACCCGGAAAACGGCCTTGGTCAGGCAAAGGTCAGTCAATTCCCGTTTAATCTTTTGCTCAAGGTCAGAAGCTATCTTTTGCCTTTGTGAAGAGAGCTTTTCGGCTATTTCGAGAACTCTTACAGCCATGTTCTCGATCTTTTTTTGAATCTCCCCCATCTCGTCTTCAACCCGGTGCACTGACAGCCATTTTTTCTCCATTTTGGCCCGCTCATCCAGGATATCCTGAATGCTCCCCCCGTATTTGCGTTTCAGCTTTTGAATCTCCGCTGCACGGGCTTCCACTTCATCCAAAAGGTGTGGCTCAAATTCTATCCCTTGTAGGTAATCCGTACACTGAGAGGAGACCTCCTGCGCCTGGTAGCACATGTTTTCCACGGAATCGGCCAAAGAGGAGAAACAATCGTCAATTCTGGCCAATTGTCGCAAGCTCCCCGACAATTTGCCCAACCGCTCGTGCAAGGACCCCTCTTTTTCGTAAAGCTCCTGGCTGATGAGGGTCAGCTCCTGAAATAACTTTTCAGCATTTTGAAGCTGCCGTCTTCTTTTCTCCAGCATCTGTTCCTCTTCCTGACTCAAGCCCGCCTGGTCAATTTCCTGCATCTGAAAACGGAGCAGGTCACGCTCCTCGCCGCTGAGCTGTTCCTTCCTGACCAGGTCAAGGAGCCTCCTGCACATCTGTTCATACTCGGCATACAGGACAGCAAACTGATCCTTTATACTTTTCAGATTACCAAAAGTATCCAGAATGTCAATGTGCCGCTCGGGAGATAACAGGAACTGATGCTCGTGCTGGCCGTGAATATCCACCAGCCATTTTCCGATTTCGGCCAGTACGGATACGGAACAGGGCTGATGATTGATATAGCAGCGGTTGCTTTTCTCGGCCCGGAAAATTTTTCGTTTGATCAGGATTTCCCCGCCGTCTGCAGGATCAATACCTTTTTGGTCCAGATAGCTCATAATGGAAGAGTGTTCCGCTACCTTGAAAACGCCCTCAACCGTGGCGCTCTCCTCCCCTGATCTGATATACTCCTCATAGGCCCGGCCTCCGAGCAGAAGGCCCAGCGCCGTGATCAGGACAGACTTACCCGCTCCGGTCTCTCCCGAAAAAACGGAGAATCCTTCGCTTAACTCAATTATGAGCCGATCGATAATGGCAAAATTTTCTATCCGGAGGGTAGTAATCATCTTTCCCCCCATTTGAGTTTCGTTCTAAGCACCTGGTAGTAGTCTTTGTCCGGTGCCTGTATCAGGCTGAGCTTGTGTTCGCCCTGTCTGACGCGAACCTGCTCATCGCAGGACAACTCCTTGACAAATTCACCATCAACAGCTACCAGAATGCCTTTTTTTGCAGTTACCTCGATAACCTGGTTCCCCGGCACGACAATGGGCCTGTTAGTCAACATATGGGGGCAGATGGGGGTTATCAGAATAGCCTGCATCGAAGGGTGAAGAATCGGCCCGCCGGCAGACAAAGAATACGCCGTCGATCCGGTGGAAGTGCTGAGAATGAGCCCGTCAGCCAGGAATTTATTGATCCAGATTCCATCCACCTTGATGGATAATTCGATGAGCTGACTATCGTGTATCCCTTTGGAAAAAACCACATCGTTAAGAGCACAGGACCTCTGGACCGCCCCCTGGTCCCCCGAGGAGAAAAAAGCGGCCAGCATCATGCGCTCATCCAGCTTGTAATATCCCCGCTCAAGAATGGCATCCAGAGTCGGGAGCAACTCAGGGATAGTAATTTCAGTCAAAAAACCCAGACTGCCCAGATTGACTCCCAGGATGGGGATATTCCTTCCCTCAATTACGTGAGCGGCCCGCAGCAGCGTACCATCTCCTCCCATGATGATGAGTAAATCGATTACTGCTGTGAGATCCTGCAAGGAGAGGACATGGTCCGAGCTTTGGAACGCGATTAATTCCGCTGTTGTGCATTCAAGGTAGGGGATAAGGTCCTTGGCTCTGATCCAGGCAAGCAACTCCTCAAGTATCTTTGGAGCACGCTGGCGGTCAGGCTTGCAGAAGATTCCAATGTTTTTCATTTTATAAGTACCTGTAAGGAAAAGGTAACTGCCTCTATTGTATTCCTCATTATAAAAATGTCAAGGGATGCAGGCTGCTTGTATGCCTTCATTTCTCTTCTGCCTGCCATTTTCTCGCTGCCAGCAGGTGGTTTCTGGCCAGGGTAAAGAAGTCAAGGGCAACCCTCTCCCTGTAATCCGGGTATGTCCAATCAAAAAACTGCCACCCCTTATCCCTTCGGTAATTCAGGGTCACTTCCGCATAGATTCCAGAGCTCATATAGATTCTGTGGCTGAAGTCCTTGGTGGAAGCCAAAACGAGCTTTGAATCACTCACATACCCGGGATCGATGTTCATGTGCCGGAGTAATCTGCCTTCCGCTTTCTCTGCCCAGGTCTCTTCAAGGCGGTTTGACTCAATCTTCCAGGCAGGCAGGTTTCCGGGATCGGAAAGTTCACGAAAGCTGACCCAGAGGCGATGAATATGCTCCCCCATCTCAGGATTATAGTAGCTCGTATGCGAGAAAGGAATAATCTGGCTTTGCATATCGATCGGCCCAAAGAAAGACTCCAGGGCTTTTTTTCCTTCCTCCAAAAGGGCGGCATCGGACAAGAGAAGGCCGGCAAAAGGCTTCACCTTTATCGGTGCAATGATTTTACCCATCGGTCAGCCGTCCTATCCGTTTGGCTATAGAAGGATGATTGTAAAATAAAAATTCAACAACCGCATTCGGTTTCCTGTCACAAAGATTTTGCTGTGATAACTTTTCCAGGGCTGATATAAAACTCTCCCGGTTGCCCGTAATCGATACCCCGTATTGATCTGCCTGGTATTCCATGGTGCGCATATACAGGTTGACGAGAGGTAAAAAGATAAACGAAAACAGAATCGTAATAAGGACTAAATAAGGCAGGCCAGCGATATCGTGAATCCCTTGCAGATGAAACCATAAGACACCCTTGTTCAGGCCATGTGCCAGCAGGAAGAAAAGCACCGTAATCAGCATACCCTGAACCAGAATCCCCTTCCATATGTGATTGTACACCTGATGCCCAAGCTCATGAGCCATGATGCTCTCGATTTCTTCGTGGTTATATTCTTTCAAAAGCGTATCGGATAAAATAATTCGACGGGTGCGGCCAATTCCCGCCAGAGCTGCATTCGCTGCCCTGGTTTTCTTACTGAGGTTCATTTCGAACACCCCATTGATTTTCGTGCGAGCCCGGTCAGTCAGTTTGAGGATTCTGGCTTCAAGATCCTTGTCTCTCAGGCGCTGGAACCGGAAAAAGATGGGCATGAGAAGAACCGGGGCAAGATTGGTCAGAACGATGCACAGAGCGCTGAGAACAAAGGATGCGATCAGCCACCAAAGAGTAGGAAAGGCACGGATGAGCCCATAGACGATCTCTCCGACGAGAAGACCGAAGACAATCGATAGTGCAAGCTCCTTGAGCTCATCGAGAATCCAGGAGGCGAAATTCTCCGTAGATAATCCGAAGGTGTGCTCGACATGATAACCGGAATAGTAATCCAAAGGCAGCAGGATGGCCTTGATCAGAAAGAAAAAGGCCACAAGATACAGACCGTTTACTATCCATGGCGAGGAGGCAAAACCCGACAGGAATTCTCTCATTTCTAAAGACCAGCCCCGATACATGATATGGCCCAGGAACATGATCAGCCAAACGGATTCTGCAATCTCAACAATAACTTTCCTTCGATTATACTTTTTAACGTTCCCTTTTTCCGCCAACCCTATTCACCAATTATTTGAACAATAACCTCGCGGGAACGCGGGCGATTATCGAAATCGAGAAGAACGATCTGCTGCCAGGTGCCGAGCAGAACCCGTTTGCTTTGAAAGGGTACGGTAAGCGATGCTCCCATGAGTGCTGCCCGAACATGGGCATATCCGTTTCCATCTCCCCATCGGGCGTCATGCTCATAATGAATGGATACAGGAATGAGCCGCTCTATGGCAGCACCCAGATCATTGATAGCTCCTGATTCGTATTCAATGGTAGTAATGCCCGCAGTTGATCCTGCCACAAAAATGACCGCTATCCCGGAAGACAATCCAGAGTCAAGGATTTGCCGTTTAACCTGGTGGGTGATCTCTAAAATTTGGGTATTCCCCTTTGTCTCGAGAGTAAAATTTCGGGTAATGACAGGCATGTTGATTCCCCTTCTGTTGAAAAATGTTTGTCCCTACCTGCGTGGCGACAACAGCACAATAAATAAGCGAGTTAAGACCCCCAATTTTATTATCATAACATGCTAAAAAGTAATTATTTATAGCATCTTTTTCGGGGAAAGTCAATAAATTGAGGAGCATGCCACAGGGAAAGAGGGAGAAGGAGAATTTAAAAAAAGCGGAAATCAAGGGCGAAGCGCGTCGACGAAACCGCTCGCCTTGACGTGAATGGCGGGATATGGCGGGACATGGTGGGATATGGCGGAATATGGTGGGATATGGTAGTAGGATATGTTCCGTTCTATGGTACCAGCACCTTCATTTGCGCCGGATTAACAACCTGGATCACGCCTCCCCATATGCATATTAATTTCGATGAGTTGTTGAGTGCCGGGAAATTGGCTACCAGCACAGTTGGTGCCCCTGGAATCCAGGGTGCTGGTGTAACTGGAATGCAAGGCATAGGAGTCAATACGCCCATAGCCGCTGCTGTAGCAGCCGCGACCGTCGGATTAGCGAGTGACGTGCACATACCGAAAGGCAAAATATTAACCATGGGAATATTGTCCATAATATTTGCCACAGGCATCATCTCCATGACTTTGTTTTTAGGAAGAACTACTAATGTACCTGGTGCCATGCCGAAAGGGCACATCAACATCGCGCTGCCGCATACCAGTAAGCCCATGCATTTTCACCTCTTTTGATTTTTTTCGCTTGGATATGTACCGCCCTGTTCAGGCCCAGTCCTTATTCAAACCCTCGCCCTCACTCAAGCCTCATGTTCAGTTCTTGCAGCGGCCACCCCTCTCACATCGTTTAACTGTCATTGTATGCAACATGTCAAGATACGCCCGCGGTTCCCGATAAAGACATGCCCGCGGTTCCCGATTCACTAAAGCTTTTTAAATATTGATCCCGGCTCTCTTGAGCATTTCGTTTCAACTGACACATCCGTTTTCAAGATCTGGCACATAATATCTTTTATCTTTTCATCCCATTTTTTCTCGATATCTTTCAGATCTGTAGCTATCAGATTTTTAGCTGCATTGTTAAATTTGTCTTCATCATTACCTTGTGGATTGTTAAATATGAGACAATCTTTATACTCTTGCACCAAAATTTGGGCTAATTTACCTCCTAAATTTCTTTTTGATACTTCCCCTTTTAACTCCTTCATTAAGTCAGACGCTCCTTTAGTGGAAAACTTCGATGCTCCGTAACATGCCAATACTTCTTTCCGCCATCCTTCTATATCCTGAAGTTTTTGCTGTTTTTTTGCTTGCGCAATCCAACTCCCTCTGGCCTGCTTCAGTGGACACATTGCTCTATAACACAATAACTGCATGGGTACATCAGATCCTTCTGCTATCTGTGTCCACTTATCATACAGATCAGTCTTTTTGGTTTCACACATTACGTTGATTGCCATAACAGCAAATGGCAGGTGCGCTGGGTCCCGATAGGCCTCGGCAAACAACCAGATATAGAGCAGTTTTTTATACGTGTTCATTTCTTTTAAGCCTGATGGATTAACGTTAATTCCAGCCGCTACTGCTCGAGCTCCTTCCAGCCAATTTTTACCAAGCCGTGTCCCGTCTGAATGCCGCATGTCGAGCTTTGTCTCATCTGACTGCCGGTTGTCAAGTTTTGTTTCATGATTATCTTTCTTCTTTTGGCTGGCAATATCTCTTGACTGGTCATATTTTGGATTTCTTATATTTATAATAACTTGCGATGTTACCCAGTACCATCCATCGAATTTAACCGTTGACTCCTGTAATCCATAACTTATTATTTCATTACTACCCAGCATCTCGAGAAACTGCAATCTTTCCCCTGCATAAATACCCGCTATTATTTCCAATATATTTTCTATACATAACTTAATTGTTACCTTTTCGATTGGTTCATGCCATACAGGGCCACGGTTTATCGGCATCGAACCGATTCTTTGTACCATGGATAGTGCATTCTGCCTGCGGGGCATCACTAAAGTCTCCAGCTTTTTATAAGTTTTACTTTTTATTTTTTCAATGTAGTTATCGATAAATCCATCGACGATAATTTGATTCAAGTCATTATCCTGCATCTTTCAACCCTTATATCCGCATAATATTACACATTCTGTATAATAAGTGCACATTCTATGAAAAGATTTTACCAGATCACTTTCGAGATTCTTCGTTTTCTTGCCTTATCTTAAGTTAGGTTATCGAATTTTAAAGCTTTTGTTCCTGGCACCTTCTCTCGATGTCGTGAAAGTGAATAGTAAGACGCATTCCACTTATGCCTTTACTCATTCTTCAGCTTCCCACTCCCCGGAGTCACTGTAATTCGTCGTCCCACCACTGCTCGTATCCGCCCCCCCGGCTCCGTTGAAAGACCCCAGATTCACCCCATCAAGGTTCAATTCCACAAAAGCATCCATATCGACTTTATAAACCTCTTCCAGTGCCTGCCAGGCAACTGTTCCCTTATATCCCTCACATGAGGCCAGTTCTGCGATGTGGAGTGCAAACAGTAACGAAAATTTGGAAAAAAGCCTGGGAAAATATACCTTAGGATCAAAATGAGTGATAGTGTTATTGATATCGTCAGCCACAAGTGCAGCCAGGGGCACTTTCCCTCCCTGAATAAGCCGCTCAAAAGCCTCAAGTTTCTTTAGCAGGATCTGCAGATGATATGAACCCTCTGCTCCGGCTCCCTCGCCAAAAGTCAAAGCCGGCATGGCAGCGCCAGGTGCTATTGCTTCGCTTGTTCTCCACTTGCCTGTATTTGCACCGCCGCCGGAATCTTCAGCCCCTCCTCCATTCCCTTCTCCTCCATCCTCTCCCTGCGCAGCCTCTGGCTCTGCCTTAGGCTCGCTATAGACCACCTTTTGGAAGGCTGTGAGCCAGTCGTTTACTTTTATCAACCCGTCAACTACAGGCCCGGCTGCGTCCTCAAGGACCGCACCCAAAGAGCGCCACAACTCACTGCCAGCGTCAAGAGCTTCCTGAACCTGATCAGCGAATACCTGATCCACCCACAAATTCCAGTCGCTTCCCTGTTTCTTCTCTTCATACTGCATTTTTTTAAGGAGCATCTTCATCAGCCAGTTGAGGCTGGTCTGTGCGTGCTTTTCCCGCTTATTTACCGGTCCGACTGCCTGCCAGTTTTCCCGCAGCAGCCGCGAGAGACACTGAAAAATAGCACCGATTGCTCCAACACCCTGCTCGATGAAAACACCATACAGAAAATAACCGATGATGCGGATATCATAGATGTTTTCACTTAAGGCTTCCTCGGCCTGAGCAGCAGCGGCCTGGTAGTCGCCGTTTTGGATCAGGGTAGTGATATCGCTGAAGCGGGGATCAAGCGTATCAAACCCTGGATTTTCGGCTCCTTCCAGGGTCTTGTTTATGATTTCAAGGTTCATTGATCGCTCCTTTATTTATGCCTGCTTATAACTATTAATTCATAATTTATTTCATATTTTAATTCATAGATTATATTTATTATTTATATTCATATCATTTTATTTCATGAGTACGAATCCATATCCATATCATAGATATAAATCTATAGATATGCATCATAGATACAAAACCATGGATGCAAATTATGGATTTGAAATCTGGGCTTCCCGCAATGCACCCCGGAAAATGCGTATCTGCCGGTAATTTGCCTGGCCGCCCTGGATCTTGTCATATCCAAGGTAACTTTCCGCATGAAGCCTGGCCCATCGCTTCTGGGCCCGAATGACAAGCACGATTTCCAGGTCTATGCTCATCATGCGCAAAAGGGGAAACAAAGTATCATCCAGCCGTTTCTCAATCTCCCTGGGCCAGGGTTCTCCCGAATCGGTGAATTCTCCCTCACTTACAAGGGTAATCTGCCGGCCATGGACAGCCACTCCCTTTTCCCTCCCCAACACGGCATCACTGCCAAGAACTGTCACTCCGAGACGGACAGAGGATATTTGCAGCACGCGCTGCAGCATAACCTTCTCGACCTTTACACCTAACTCAGGGAATACAAGCTGAAAGAGCCAGTGCAGGGTGGCGCAGGATTTGAAGTCAAGCATCAGCAGGTACCGGCGTTTGGTCAGTTCCCAATTGGAAAAAAGCCTGGTATTTATCTCCGGATACAGGTTGCTCAGGTAATCCAGGATCAGGCAATGGTCGAAGTATTCGATAAAGTCGATAAAGGCAGAAGCATCGATCATTCCACTGTCCATATATTTTGAAAAGTAGCTTGGCAAAGGACTCTGAGCGCTTGAAAGCCCAAGATTCATCGAGATGATCACCTGGCGAATAGGTTCGGTTTGAAATTCGATCCCCTGGATCAGGCTTGGCTGGGAGCTCAGGCTCACATGGCTCCTGAACACGATTTCTTCCGCTCTGTATCCCAGAAACTCCAACAGATGCAGGAGAGAAACAGGATCAAATTCATGAATTCTTCCTGCTATTTTAGCTTCCTGTGCTTCCCTGGCTTGTTGTGGTTCCATAGTTTTTCTTTTTGGTTCTTGACAAGTGCGTGTTCTGGACATCATACATCCCACGCCTCCACCAGATCTTCAATATGGTTTAATACCTCCTCTATGGACTGGCAAAGGACTGTCATGTCACCTCCGGCTTCCGCATTCGGTGCTTCGTCTGCCGCATTCAGTAGCTTATGCAGTTCCTCCAGCATCATGTCAAGGAGCCTGCTCTTGTCGCCGGTGAATTGCCGATGGATGAGGCTTCTAAGAAGCTCAAACTCAAGCCTGATAGCTCCGGCAAATGCCGCAGCGCCTTGCGGCCTGCCAGACGACAGCGATTCTTTTGTTTCTCCTGTTTTCCCTTTTTCCCCTCTTCCGGAATCAACCGGCTTCTTCCAGTTCTGGCGCAATCTCTGCGGTGAAAAGAGCTTATCGATGCGACCTTCCATACTTACCAGCCTCCTGTCATACTACCTGCCTTCTTGGCATACTTACCAGCCTCCTGACATACTTACCAGCCTCGAAAAATAGGCTCTAACCCCCAATGACTGGCAGCGAACTGGAGCAGGAAGTAACATGCTGCGATACCGGCGGCAGCGGCCCCATAGTACCAGGCCATTGAGCCTACATATTTGATCTGGCCTGTTTCTTCGGGTGCAGCCTGATTGTTTTCCATCTCATGGAGAGGAATTTTTGCCCGGAGCCTTCTCATGTATTCTGTGATTCTTACCGGATTATCGTTATATCTTCCTTGAAATCCGTGATTGAGGCAGAAATAAAAGACCTCATAAACCAGGGGAAGTGTCTGAGGCCGTTGTAGAATTTCGTCCAGAGTATCATAAAATAATTCTCCCGCATCATCGATCCGGTAGAGTTCCTTTTGGAGCGGTGGCCAGAGTTGGCTGGTATCGTTCAGATAATTGGACTGCACATACTCGTCGAAGTGCGCGACCATGGCAAAAAGTATCAGGTAACAATCCCGCTCTGCCAGAGTTTCACTCAGCTTAGCTCGAAGATAGTCCAGTTGTGTCCGTATATGGGCCCTGAGTCTGATGATATCTTCGCTGTTTTCCTCTCCGAGAACGACCTTCTTTCGCCTGACAGGGGGGGGCTCCATCGTTTGCAGCCTCTCTGTCGTTGACACGGATGTCAAGGCTGAAAAGGTTGTCAAGGCTGAATCCGAAGTGTCGGATGAAATCTCCCTGTCTTCGAAAAACCGCTCCATTTTCTCGAAGACACTACAGATTAGTAACCATTGCTCATTCTTCATTGATCACCTTTCTCCAATTCTTCTTTCACCTGCTCATTGATACCTACTGCTTATTGACTGCTCTCTATTATCCCCGCGAATATTCCCGCGAATATCTCCGGGAACCTCCAGGCGGACCTCAACCGCAGCCTCTGAAATCCAGATATCGAGAATCCGGCCCATATGGGCAATAAAGGTTTCTACCAGCGGCAAATTTGCGGGATCAAAACCTTTCAGTCGAAGGTAATATACCAGCTTAACGGCACTGGCCGTGCCGCGTTTTTGAAAGGGAGCTTCCTCCACCCTGACATCGGCCAAAAGTTCGACTATCTGCTGGAAACTGCCCTGGTGGAAGTTTCCCAGTATACGGAGTATTGCCACCAGGTCATCGATATTCAAAACAGATTTATTTTTCAAAGTAATAAGATGAAGAAAATCATCCATTTCATCCCCGAACCTGCTCTCTGCATGGGGGACAACGCTGCCCGCAATCTCCCATCCCAGGCCGATGATGTTTCGGCTGTAGGGGGCCACCTTCAGCTTTTGCGAGAGAGTTTTAGAAAACCAGGGCTGAAACCAGAGCGCATCAACCGCAATGGTCTGAGGATCATGAAAGCTTTGCGGAAGGTGCAGGGCCAGGCAGTGCCGGCTTTTGCCCTTGTTCTCCCCCTCCTTGCTCTCACTATCCT
Organism: bacterium; assembly: GCA_040752695.1. Taxonomy (GTDB): domain Bacteria; phylum SZUA-182; class SZUA-182; order DTGQ01; family DTGQ01; genus DTGQ01. Next base: position 981 of record JBFMGO010000033.1, on the reverse strand, counting down.
GCTCGATCTCGTAGGAGCCGCTTCCACCGGCTATGATGCCGGCCTTTATCGGAACCAGGCTCTTTTTCTCGACCCTGTAGACTCCCAGAATGGAATGCAGCTCAAAGCCCTTCCCTGGTCCTGAATAGCGGACCGAGCATCGCTCCCTGGTTCCGTCATGGATAACCGGCTGGGCCATAGCCCGTTTGAGATTTATTATAGGGATGGTGAAAAGGTGAAATACATCATGGGTCAGCCTCAGGTTCCGGGGCCATTTTGGATCCAAATCGATAAGGATGGTAACCCGGCTCCAGTTGCGCGGCGGCGGGGGGACGTGAATATTCAGGTAGAGATCCTGCTGAGGGAAATGGAAAAACAACTGCTCTTTCTGCAAGGGGTGACCGCACTCCTCATCCCCGCCATGGGACATCTTGTCCTGGTGCATGCTGTGCATCAGGCCGAAGGACAACTCGCATGGAGTACCCCAGGTTGTTTCTGTGACCTCCTCCTGAAAGACTACAGAAGCCCTCCGTATATATTTTTTGAGCATGTGGTACACCCGCAAAGAAGCCTGGTAGTCGTTCAGATGATTAATATGAACACCCAACCAGCCAATCTCTTCGTTGCGAGGGTAAGATGCCTCAAGACCCAGCACTAACCGGAACCTCTTATCCGGCAGCGACAGCATATGTGTCTTTGTTAACGAGATGGGGAGAATGGAGAGGTCGCCGATCGTCCGAAAAAAGGCTGTGCCCTCTGTTGGTGATGAAATGGCTATTTCAGACCCTCTGGGCAGAAAAGCGGGTTCGACAAACTGGCCGCTGGGAACGGCCTGAAGGACAGCCATAGCGGGTTTGGTCGTCAAAAGGTATGGGAAAAACTGTTGAAAGATCCGGCGATGTGAGGCAGTGATATTACGTAATCCCGCCATGTGCGTACGCGCGGCGAAGAAAGCCATAGCCTCTATCAGCCTTTTCACATCCGGATCATCCCGGTCGAGCG
>JBFMGO010000032.1:48168-52217 GCA_040752695.1 bacterium | reverse complement strand
GACGTTGAAAAGACTGTAAGATAATAAATTACTTGACACTACACGGGCTATATTATACTATTAAATTTAAATATGGAGTCTGGCAGCTGGAGAGAAGGTGTTGATATCCATGAGAATTTCATGGATGCTGCTTTAGAGGAAGCCAGAGTCGCCCTGAAGGAGACAGAGGTTCCCATTGGGGCTGTTATCGTGCAGGGCGGCATCATTGTTGGCCGGGGACATAATAAGGTTGAAAAAACCAGGGATTCCACGGCTCATGCAGAAATTCTGGCCATTCGTCAGGCGGGATCTGCCCTAGGTGACTGGAGGCTTACCGGATGCAGTATATACGTAACGGTGGAGCCGTGTACGATGTGTCTGGGAGCAATCGTCCTGGCTCACATTTCGGAGCTTGTCTATGCTGTCAGGGAGCCTAAAAGCGGTGCGGTGCGGTCGAAAATCGGAGTGACCGGCATATGGGGAGGGAAACCCCTCCGGGTCACTGAAGGGGTAAGAAAGTCGCAGTCGTTGTTTTTGCTCCGGAGCTTTTTTACCCAATTGAGAAATCAAGGGAGAGGTACCGAAGTCTGGCCGTAACGGGGTCGACTCGAAATCGACTTGTCCTGTGATGAGCAGGGCACGTGGGTTCGAATCCCACCCTCTCCGCCATTTTTATATACGTAACAGGTAAAACGTTCAGGAGAGATGTCCGAGAGGCTTAAGGAGCACGACTGGAAATCGTGTGGGTGGTTAGAAGCCGCCTCGAGGGTTCGAATCCCTCTCTCTCCGCCATGATTATTCCAAAAGCTGCTTTTTCATACGAGAGCGCTTTTTGGAATTGAAGAAAAATGAATCGGGTAAACGTATTGGTCGTGCTAGGTGGGGAACTAGCGGTGCCCTGTACCTGCAATCCGCTATAGCAGGGCTGAATTCCCAATTGAGGTCTGACGTTTTATTGGTTTGCTTCAGGTAAGTGCGTAGATCTTCAGGTCCTAGGCAGCAGGAATTTATGAACCCCGTCAGGACCGGAAGGTAGCAGCGGTAAGTAAACACTTCTGCGTGCCGTAGGGGTGCCTGGAGGAAGCTGGCTGCCTTTTGTGAGCCAATGAGAGAAAGATCAAGGTTGGGTGCACGGCCTTATTTTTTTATATGTTTGCCAAGCTTATTCCTCAATCAATAATCAATATCGCCCATGTCGTATCTTGATCGCCCATGTCATATCTTGTTTTAGCAAGGAAATGCCGTCCTAAAACCTTTCATGATGTCGTGGGGCAGCAGCATATCACCCAAACCCTGAAAAACAGTATCTCGTCCGGGCGGATTGCTCACTCATTTCTGTTTACCGGCCCACGCGGTGTCGGTAAAACCACGACAGCCAGAATCCTGGCCAAGTCGCTCAACTGCCAGCATACGAAGGGGGCAGAGCCCTGTAATACCTGTTCCGTTTGTCAGGAAATCACTCAGGGCAGCTTTGTGGATGTTCTGGAAATCGATGGTGCATCCAACAACAGCGTGGATGACATCAGGGACCTGCGGGACAAGATCCGCTATGTCCCGACTGCCGGCCGCTATAAAATCTACATTGTGGATGAAGTACACATGTTATCCGCAGCAGCCTTCAATGCTCTTTTGAAAACCCTGGAAGAGCCCCCCGGCCACGCCATCTTTATCTTTGCCACCACTGAACCTCATAAGATCCCGGCTACGATTCTTTCCCGCTGTCAGCGGTTCGATTTCAAGAGACTCCAGCCAAAACAGATCGCGGATGCGCTCTTGGATATTGCCCGGGCGCAAGGGTGGGACATTGCACCTTCGGTATTATCTCTGATCGCCCGCGCTGCCGATGGGAGTATGCGGGATGCCCAGAGTATCCTGGATCAGGTTATGTCCAGCAGCGAAGGTGAGGTCCGGTACGACGAGGTACTTTATCTTTTGGGACTGGTGAGGAAAGAGCAGATCCAGGCTATCTGGGAGGCGATTTTTCATCGAAAGCCTGAGGTAGCTTTGTCGGGACTGGCTGAAGTTCTGGATCGTGGATACGACCTGCGTTTTTTTACCGAGCAGCTTTTACATTCTTTGCGGGATCTGATTATCTGCAAAACCTGCCAGGACCCTGCTCTCCTTCTCGGTATCAGCGAGGAGGAAACGGTCCCGTTAAAAAGGCAAAGCGATGCGGTCACCTTAGAGGACCTGCAGCAATACTTCCACCTTCTGGTCCAGTGCCTGGACCGCATGCGGGGGGCCTCTCATCCGCAGATCATTCTGGAAATGACCCTGGTTCAATTAGCCAGAATGGAAAGGGTCGCTTCGTTCGGGGAGATACTGAAACGGCTTTCGGAACTGGAGGAGGTCCTGGGCCAGTCCGACCTGGGGCAGGGTCTGCCGTTTTCGGCGGATCAAGAGGAGAAGCCCGAAGCGGGCCTTGCTCCCGATACTTCCTCTTATCAAAGGCATTCCCAAAAAGAGCCTGCAAAGCCCCCTCCAGCAGCCTATTCCCCTCAGTCTGCGCCTCCTCCCAGGAGCATCCTCCATGAATCGCTTTCGGATGATAAGCCTTCTTCCTACACCCACCGCGAGGCAGGGGAAGTCCTTCAATCAGGTGTCTCAGATTATCCAGCCCTTGCATCAGACCAGCCGGCATCCGGACCGGATCAATCTTCTTTAGGGCGCAAATGGGCCACGGTGAAAGAGGGCATCAAAAAGGAGAAACCGGCTCTTTTCCCAATCCTTCAGCAGGCAGTCCTCGATTCCGTTTCTGAAGATACCATTACCCTCTCATTTCCCAAAAACCTTTCCTTTTATCTGATCAGGGTGAATGAGGAAAGCAGTCTGTCGGTGTTGCAAAAGTGGTGCCGGAACGTTTTTGGGCCTCACTATAAGGTGGAATGCCGCGCCAGGGAGGTGTCAGGGGATGGCTCAGGCACGGATAAAGGTTTCCCTTCCGAGGAAAATGGGGGGTATACGTCCGAAGGAATTGATGCTATAATAAGTGAACATCCTGTTATAAAGACTGCAATGGAGCTGTTTTCAGCCCAGATTGTCCAGAGCAATGTCTCTTTTTTTCAGAAAGGTTGATTGCTCGATCCTAGAGTCACCTTAAGACTTAAGCTTGGAGGAAAAGATGAAGGGTTTTAATCAGATGATGAAGCAAGCCCAGGAGATGCAGGCCAAGGTACTTCGCGTGCAAAAGGAAGTGGAAGCTCAGACTGTAGAGGCCGAAGCGGGCGGTGGCATGGTTAAGGTGGTGGCCAGCGGCAAGCAGCGTGTTGTCGAAATCAAAATCGATCCTGAAGTAGTCAATCCGGAAGATATCGAAATGCTTCAGGACCTGGTGACGGCGGCCGTCAATAAGGCCATGGATAATGCCCAGGAAATGGTTGCCCAGGCCATTAACAAGGCCACCGGGAATTTGAAAATCCCGGGATTGTTTTAAAGGAATGTGTAGAAAGCGGTGTCTATTCGAGCGGTAGATGAACTGGTAAAAGAATTTAAAAAAATGCCTGGTGTCGGTTTAAAAACGGCCCAACGCCTCTCTTTTTATGTGTTAAGAATTTCCCACCAGGAAGCGGAAAAACTGGCCAGGGCGATCATGCAGGTGAAGGAAAGGGTAACCTACTGCTCTGTCTGTAACAATATTACGGAAGCCGACCCTTGCGAGATCTGCACCAATCCCAGGCGTGACGGCCAGAGCATCTGTGTCGTGGAAGAGCCCAAGGACATCATGGTCATAGAAAAGACCGGAGAGTACCACGGGAAGTATCATGTCCTCATGGGCGCCATATCTCCCCTGGATGGAATCGGGCCGGAAAATTTAAGGATTGACAGCCTGGTTGAAAGGGTAAAGTCTTCAGCCGTGAAAGAGGTGATCCTTGCTACCAATCCCAACGCTGAGGGAGAGGCCACCGCTACCTACCTCGCGCGGCTTCTCAAACCCCTAGGCGTCAAGGTATATCGAATTGCCCGGGGGCTTCCGGTGGGAAGCGAATTGGAGTATGCGGACGAAGTCACGGTTACGAAAGCCCTCGAGGGTAAGCTGGAGATGTAAGGGAAGGCAGGTTTCTTTTAAGAGC
>JBFMGO010000032.1:0-48158 GCA_040752695.1 bacterium | reverse complement strand
CCACTCGTAAAAATACCTCTATCTTGTGATTATTCTCTGTGCCTTTTGTGTCCTGGCAGTATCTATTTATTATTGTATGTGCAGTTCTTGTATTCGCCTTGGTGTTTATCTTGTATGATCGGCTGCTTATCGGGGATTCTCATTCCATAAGAGATCTCCCCGCTCCGGGGAGGTCAGGATTTTCATACACACATAACTTTTCTAGAGAAGGGGGATTGGTTATGCAGGAAATAACTGAAGTGCGCTGGCATGGCAGGGGAGGGCAGGGAACTGTCACGGCAGCCAAAATCTTTGCTGAAACGGCCATGAGCGGAGGCAAGCACGTACAGGCCTTCCCTGAGTATGGGCCGGAACGTATGGGAGCGCCTTTAAGGGCTTACAACCGGATTTCGGATAAGCCCCTTTCGCTCCACTGCCAGGTTACCAACCCCAGGATCGTGGCCGTGGTTGATCCTACCCTGATGGCTACTGTGGATGTGACGGAAGGGACTCCCGAAGACGCCATTTATGTCATCAATACGCCGGATGAACCCAAAAAGGTGCGTGAAACCTACCGGATCACCAATGGAATGGTCTTTACGGTGGATGCAACGCGTATTGCACTCGAAACCCTGGGACGCCCTATTCCCAACACTCCCATACTGGGAGCCCTGGCCAAAGTGACTGATACCATCAGCAAGGAGCATTTGATCGAGGATACCAGGACAAATCTATCGAAAAAGCTGAGTGCAGAGGTAGTGCAGAAGAACATTGAAGCTATCACGCGGGCCTACGAGGAGGTAAAAGGCGAATGAGTACCAACAGATTAAAGGGGTGGAAGGAGATTCCTATCGGAGGGTTGATCCCTGAGGCCGGAAATTCGGCCCAGTATGAAACGGGAGGATGGCGGACCTTTCGTCCGGTCGTAGACAGGGATACCTGCAAGAACTGTCTGTTCTGCTGGATTTATTGTCCTGATTCAGCGATCCAGGTCGAGGATGCAAAGATCAAGGGAATCGATTTAAAACATTGCAAAGGGTGCGGGCTCTGTGCACAGGAATGTCCGGCCAAAGCCATTCAGATGATCGAGGAAGCCAAACTCTCATAAGGATACCAGCACAATAAGGAAGGGGGTCAAAAAGAAATGGGAAAACCGGTAGCTATGACCGGCAATATCGCCGTGGCCAACGCCATGAGGCAAATCAATCCGGATGTATGTGCTGCTTATCCGATTACACCTTCAACGGAAGTGATGCAGCAGTTTGCCTCGTTCGTCGCCGATGGAAAGGTGGACACGGAACTTGTGACCGTAGAAAGTGAACATAGTGCCATGAGTGCCTGCATTGGGGCAGCAGCGGCGGGGGGGCGGGTCATGACCGCAACTTCGGCTAATGGTCTGGCCCTGATGTGGGAAATGCTCTACATTGCCTCAGGCAACCGCCTGCCGATTATCATGATGGTAGTCAACCGGGCACTGAGTGCTCCCATCAATATTCATGGGGACCACAGTGACGGCATGGGTGCCAGGGATTCGGGATGGATTCAATTTTATTCCGAAAATGCGCAGGAAGCGTACGATAACCTCTTACAGGCCGTGGTCATCGGCCAGGAGAAGGAGGTACGGCTTCCGGTTATGGTCGGTATGGATGGTTTCATCATCAGTCATTCCATCGAGAATCTGGAGATGCTGTCAGATGAAAAGGTTAAGGAATTTATCGGGGAGTACATCCCCCATTACTCTCTTTTGAATATAAAACAGCCGGTTACCTTTGGTCCTCTGGATCTTCAGGACTACTACTCGGAGCATAAGCGGCAGCAGTCCGAGGCCATGAGAGCAGCCAAGCCGGTCATTTTAAAAGCAGGCCAGGACTATGCCGCCTTAAGCGGGAGAAAGTATGGTTTTTTTGAACCATATCGCCTGGAGGATGCAGAGATTGGAATCCTTACCCTGGGCTCTTCAGCCGGAACGACCAGGTTTGTCGTGGACCAGATGCGCGAGCGGGGGATCAAGGTGGGCATGGTAAAGCTTCGCGTCTTCCGGCCATTCCCCGTGGAGGAGTTGCAGGCAGCCTTAGGGCACCTGAAGGCTCTGGCGGTAATGGACCGCTGCGATTCCTTTGGTGCTGCCGGCGGGCCGGTTTTTTCCGAGGTTCGCTCGAGCCTGTACGATCTTCCCACTCCTCCCAGGGCAGTGAATTATATCTACGGCCTTGGAGGCAGGGATCTGGGAATTCCCCATATTGAGCAGGTCGTAGAAGACCTTCAGAAAATCAGGCAAACAGGAAAGATCGAAGAACTCATCACCTATCTCACTGTCCGGGAATAGGGGAAGATAGAGGAGAAAAATGGCCACATTAAAAGAATTATCTCAAAGAGAAGAGCTCCTGGCCGGAGGACATCGTCTGTGTGCCGGCTGCGGTGCCTCTATTGTTGTCCGACAGATCCTTCTGGCAGCCGGACGAAACGTGGTGGTCTCCTGCTCTACCGGCTGTCTGGAAGTTGCCACCACCATCTATCCATACACTTCATGGAGAGTCCCTTTCATCCACAGCGCCTTTGAAAATTCGGCAGCTACGGCCTGCGGAGTGGAAGCCATGTATCAGTCCCTGAAGCGAAAGGGGAAACTGCCGGTAGACGAAGAAATCAAATTCATCGCCTTCGGCGGTGATGGCGGAACGTACGACATCGGGCTGCAATCATTGTCCGGCGGGCTTGAGCGGGGACATGACTTTCTCTATGTCTGCTACGATAACGGAGCCTACATGAATACCGGTATTCAGCGCTCGAGCTCTACTCCCTTAGGCGCCGATACCACCACCAGCCCTGCGGGCAAAGTGATCCCCGGCAAACAGCAATACCGCAAAGACCTGACCGATGTCGTAGAGGCCCACCATATCCCTTATCTGGCGCAGGGCTCACCGCATAACTGGAAGGACCTGAACCGGAAGGTGGAAAAGGCCCTCTCCATCAAAGGCCCCAAGTTCCTGAATGTCATTGCGCCCTGCCACCGGGGATGGAGAAGCGGGATCGATCAGGCCATCGTATTATCCAAACTGGCCGTAGAAACCTGCTTCTGGCCGCTGTACGAGGTTGAGAACGGCAAGGTGACCGTCAATTATAAACCGAAGGAGAAAAAACCCGTTACGGAATGGATGAAAATGCAGGGCAGGTTCAAGCATCTCTTTAAACCCGGAAACGAGCATATCCTGCAAAAACTTCAGGAAGGGATAGACGCCAAGTGGGAAAACCTGCTCAGACGGGAAGAAATGGATCAAGCCTGAATCCGGACCTTAAGACCAGCCTGACGTTAAGCTTGATGGTACCCTGACGTTAAGCTTGGCGGTAAAATGGTAAGCCAAAAAGGGGAAGAAGCGCCCCTTGCATGATCGATGAATCGCAAAGGCCCTTTGAAAACACGAAGAGTGTGTTTTCAAAGGGCCTTTTTGCTGGCAGGGGGGCTTTATCCCCTGCCGGAAGGCCTGTTTCCATGCGGTTATCCAAAAAAACAGGATGCCTCTTTGGCGATAAAAACCTCCTCGTCTCCCCTTTTAGAAGAGGGGGAATCGAAGCTGTTCTTGACATCCATAGGGGAATAATGGTAATAGTAATAGTCTATAATGAGGATTTCTGTGACCGGGTCCGATATACATCAGTATATGCACGAAGAGCATACATCCCCAGGGCTGATATATCGCCTATTTTATTAGCCTTATCCCCAGCGGAAGAAGAGAATATGGACCGGATTGGGCTCAGTAGACTCAGCTTGAAGATTATTATTACCGTCCTTATCCCTATTATCCTCATGGGAGGAGCGTTCATCGGCCTGTTTACTTACAGCAGTGCCTCATGGCAATACATCGATAAGATAGGTTATCAAAATCGGTTGATGGATCTTTTGACGTATGGGCTTGAGGACTCTTTCATTCAGCAGGACTATGAGCTGATCCGCTCAAGGCTGTCCGAGTTTGGGAGCCGGTTGGATATCAGCCGAATCCGGCTTCTGACGAAAGAAGGGAAGATCCTCTTTGACAGTCAGGAGTCGAACTCGAAAGACGAGGTCGAAACTCAGGAATGTCTCCTTTGTCATGACAACAATCGTCTCGAGTCGCCCCGCCCGGTAATTCAGACTTTTTTTTCAGGAGGCAAGAAGGTAATCCGGCATTTTACCCCAATCGTAAATCAGCAATCATGCCAGCGCTGCCACGAGGTCAGGCAAAAGATCCTGGGCTTTTTCCTGGCTGATTTTATCCAGCCCAAAAGCGATAACCGCAAGGCGCTCCTTTGGACTCAAATGGGATTAAGTTCCGTGGTCACCATCCTGGTCATCCTTACGATCCTGTATATCACTCTGCGGCGGATGGTCGATTATCCACTCAGGGAAATCATTGCCAGAATGCGGGGGATTTCCGTCATTTCAGGGGATCTGAAGCAGATCGAATTCTCCTCATCGGACGAGATGGGAGATATTGTCAACCTGCTCAACGAACTGGCCGAACGGCTGAGATATTCGAGGGAGGAATTATCCTCGCTGTATCAGGTAACCTATGAAATTGCCTCTACCCTGGATTTCGAAAAAAATATCCTTGCCGGCATAGGCGTGAAGGAGGCGATGGATACTACGATCGAGCTTATCGATGAAGATATGCCGGTCCGGGACGTTATGCAGCTTTTAAAAGATAGTCAGCGCATGTTCTTCCCCGTCGTTGACCGCAAGAGAGGTTACCTTGGAGTCATCACCCTGCACGAAGCAAGAAACGTGTTACTGGATCAGGGCTTGCATGACGTTCTCTATGCACGGGACTTTTGCCGGTCTGATTTCCCCAGTGTCTCTCAATCGGCGACGCTGAAGGATGCCATGGACCTGTTCCTGAAAAAAGGAACTGCCTGCCTGCCGGTGATCGACGAGGAGTCAAGAAAACTGGTGGGGATCGTGGAACAGGCCCACATTTTCCAGATACTGAAAAAGGAACTGGTCAGGCGTGTGGGCCTTTGATCACTAATGCGGGTGTGCGCAAAGCGGCTCTTATCGCAAAAGCGGCTCTTATCGCAAAAGCGGCTTTTACCGCAAAAACGGCAGAGAATCAGGAATACTCCGATGACTGTGCATGAAAAAAGGTAAGATTCCCGATAATTTTTAAATTTTTTTAACGTCCTTTTCTGGAAACAGCATGAACGACGTGCAGACTGAAAGCCATTATGACACTACCCAATAAGCTCTCAATAATCCGGATCTTTTTGGTTCCGGTCCTGGTGACCGTGCTCCTGACCCGCTTCAGTATGCCTTTGGCCCTGGGCATTTTTTTACTGGCTGCCATGACAGACTGGCTGGATGGGTATATTGCCAGGAAAGCAAAACAGACTACGACATTCGGTAAGCTGCTGGACCCTATAGCAGACAAGCTGCTCATTTCCTCCGCTTTAATCTCCCTGGTCGAAATGGGCCTGGCCCCCGCCTGGATAGTGGTAGTCATTATCAGCCGGGAGATTGCCATCACCGGCCTGCGCTCGGTGGCCGCATCCCAGGGAATGGTCATCGCGGCCAGCAAGTTGGGGAAATATAAGGCTGTCAGCGAGATACTGGCCATTTCCTTCCTGATCCTGGATAAATTCCCTTTTTCGATTTTGGGCGGGATTTCCCTGGGCCGCATTTTGCTCTGGGTGGCCATGATTATGGCTATCATTTCAGGAATCGAGTATGTGATCCAATTTAACAAGAATATCAAACTGACTATCTAGTGGATCTTCACACTTGAAATTGTGGGGACAAGCGTTTAAATGAGGGGCAAAAACAACCTCTCTCCTTCACAAATTCAGCCGTGAAGACCCACTAGGGTGTGTATGTCCCCTGATACAGCGTGGCCTTAAAAAATGACGATACGGCTTTCAGTTTCTACCGCAGATGATCACATCGCAAAGGAAATGATCATTCAATAAAAGAGGCAGTATGAGTATGGCAATTTTAAAACCGGCATTTTTTTTCCTCATGGCCTACTTCCTTGGGTCTATTCCCTTCGGTGTACTGATTGCCCGGATGTATCGTGTCGATATCCGGCAGGTTGGCAGTAAGAATCCCGGTGCGACCAACGTGCTGCGCGCAGTCGGGAAAAAGCCCGCTATTTTCACCCTTCTTGGAGACCTGGGCAAGGGAATGGCGGCAAGTATTCTGGGAAAGGTTTTCCTCTCCTCCTCCGGGCTGGCAGCCATCATGGGATTTATGGCTATTATCGGCCATGACTGGTCCATCTTCAGCAGGTTCAGGGGCGGCAAAGGCGTGGCTACAAGTCTTGGAGTTTTTCTCATTCTTGCCCCTTTGCCAGCCGTGCTTGCGCTGCTGACGTGGCTGGGCGTCTTCGCAGTCAGCCGCTACGTTTCTCTGGCCTCGGTTTCGGCTGCCATGGTCCTCCCTGTATTCATCTTCCTCTTCTCTGGAGGAAACAGCACCCTTTTCCAGGTGGCTCTTTTGGCCTCTGCCCTGCTGATCTTTAAGCACAGGTCAAATATCCAGCGATTGATGGCCGGGACCGAGCATGGCTTCCGGTCGAAAAAAAGCAGGTAGTCCAAATCATGAAATCTTGCAGCGTTTACCGGTAATCCACAGCCTATAAAATCCATAATCTATAACCTATAAATAATAATCGGAGCATAAGATACCATGAATAGAGACAGTGCCATTTCCCTTATCAGGGAAAAGGTGAAAAATAAAAATCTGATCAAGCACATGCTGGCTACCGAATCCATAATGGCCGCCCTGGCCGTACATTTTGGAGAGGATGCAAATCTTTGGGGACTGGCCGGTCTGGTCCATGATATCGACTATGATCTAACCCTCAACGATCCAGATCAGCACGGCAGACTGGGGGCCAGGATGCTGGAAGAGGCCGGGGCAGATCCTGTCATCATCCAGGCTGTCAAGGCACACGGCCCGGCTTATGGACAACCGCGACTGAGCCGCATCGATACGTCCTTGTTCGCCGCAGATCCTCTCTCCGGCCTGATTGTAGCAGCGGCCCTGGTCCATCCGCAGAAAAAACTGGCAGTTCTGGATACTTCCTTTATTCTCAAACGGTTTCAGGAAAAGTGGTTTGCCAAAGGGGCCAACAGGGAGCAAATCCTCGCCTGCGAACAGGTGGAACTCAAGCTGGATGAGTTCATCGATCTTGGACTCAAAGCCATGCAGGGGATATCGGGAGAATTGGGTCTGTAAGCACGGATAGTAGGGAATACGGATGGTGGGGAATAAAGAGACTCGCATCTTAGGAGAGGATAAGCCGGTGCCTCTCGAAGCCAGCTTTTCCTGAAACATTGATTTTTCCTTGACAAGTTAAGATTAATAATAGTATATTATTTGGTAAATAGACATATAATATTAAACCTGGGGCCGATAATGGAAAAGGAAGTTTTAACCACCCAAGAGGTTATTGAATACTTTAGAATTACAAAGGTTACTCTTTTCAGGTTAATTCATGAAGGAAAGATCCGGGCTTTTAAGGTTGGCAAAGCCTACAGATTTAAAAAGTCGGAACTTGAAGAGGATCTGAGGGTAAATAATAACTAATATCATTTCGATACTTAGCATTACTTCGATATTTCAAACAGCAGGGTAATGTCTGAAAAGAAAGAAACCATAAAAAACCTATGGTTTCTTTTGTGAAGGGGCCATCTCTTTGTATTTATCAAGGGTAATCGCATTGATTTTTTGGAAAGTCTCCTCCAGGGGAATGAATCTGCTACAAATTCCCAGAATGAAGAAGCAAACAAGAACAAATATAACAGTAGCAATGACGTTATTATATTTTATCTGAACAACGCATGTAGCACATCCACCACATAAAATACCAATAACTATTGATGCTATTTTCAGGAGTACATTATTGCATGGATAAAGAAGAATAAGTAAAGAAAAAATAAGAAAAACTACCGAAGGGATTATAATCCATACTTTATTTACTTCTTTTTTAGGTTTTTCAATAAGATCTTTGATATCAAGGTTAAATCTTGCACAAAAATCTTTAATTTCTTTGGGAGATCCTTCAATATTGCTTATCTTCATTCGTCAAGCAAAAGCTTCTGATAGTATCTTTTGTACGTCCTCTTCACTTTTCTTATCATCCCATTGAGCCGGAGAGTCATCTTTAATCAAGATTATGTTATGACCTTCCATTATATAATTAGTGCCTTTAAATCTAACCGCCTCCATTTTTTGGTCTGGGATTTCTTTTTCGAAAAAACGTGAAAGGTTATTTGACCTTAAGACATTTGTTATTTTTTTATTTTTTTTCTTATAGTCATCGCATGATGGCCGATTTTTTCCTAAACAAAAATTTATTATTGCGCCCTCTTCTTCACAAGGGTAAACAATAGCTTTTATTCCAACATTTGGTTTAAGATGTGGATAAATATGTCTTCTAAAGTTGTTTAAGTAACTCTGTATGACTTCTTTATTTGGCATAATCAATCACCTTTAATAAGATTATATCTTTTTTTAAGAAGCAAAAATCATGCCATAAATTAGTTATTGCAATCCGTATGATTTTTCGGCGAAAAGAATAAAAACATGCTATCAAACTGTGCAATAAAATATCAATATGATTGGTATCTTATTAATAAAATGTAATTTCAGATAGTTATCTTATGAAACAAATTGCACAACATTGCTGCCATTCATTAGGTCAAGGAGTCCACAAATACCAGAACCTGCCGGATAACTCCCTGGCGGATAAATCCTTGACAAGGGGGAGACTCTTAAGGTCTGACAGCGGGGAAGTCAGTACAGAGGCAGCCAGCGCACCGCCGGTCAAAGGAAAAGAGCTGGCGGAAGAATCATGCGAGTAGATCGTGCTTTTATGCTGGGAAAATCTCTGGTAGATGACCACTTTTGCCCGGATTAACCCGGCTTCCTTTTTAGCCAGGCTGATTGCATCTTCCAGATAGCCGATGCCATCGATCAGTTTAAGATCTAGCGCTTCCTGTGCAGTATATATCCTGCCATCGGCAATCTGTCTGATGTTCTCCCTGGATAGGGCAGCCAGGCCGGGTCTTGATTCGACCATGATCCCGATGAACCGCTCGTATAAAGAATCGATGACATGCTGCAACAAAGCCTGATCTTCGGGTCGCAGGGTGTGGAAAATAGAGTTGAAGTCTTTCATATCTCCAGATTTGACCGTTACCTCTTCCACGCCGATCTTGTCCATTAATCCCTGGACGTCAAATTTCATGGTCAGGACGCCGATGCTTCCGGTGATGGTCGTAGGGTGGGCAATGATTTTATCCCCGGCCATGGCGATATAGTATCCGCCGGAGGCAGCCACATCCATCATGCTGATGAATATGGGGATGCCGGTTTCTTCTTTGAAGGTCTTTAATTCATGATAAATAATGTCACTGGCAGTCACGGTTCCGCCGGGGCTGTCGATTTTCAGGATAAGGGCCTTGATCTTTTTATCTTTTTTAGCCAGCTCCAACTCTTCCCGTATGCGGGCAACGGGATTGATTTTCGTTGTCATCCCTAAGGGGTTGGTTTCGTCCTCCTCTGAAATGGTGCCTGAAATATCCATGAGGAGCACTTTATCTTTCCCCTCTCCCAGGACGGTTTTTTCTTCCAGATCGAAAGATGACGGCCCAAATGCCGGGACCGAGACAAAAGCGCATCCGGAGCAGGATACCACCATATAATACAATAACAAGAAGGCAATCAAAATCCGCATCGGCCTTATGTTTTTCACCCTATCCTCCTTACGTTGACTATTTTCTTCTTACGTTGACTATTTCCCCTGACCCTGACCTTGGCCCTGGCTATAGTAATTTTGCAGAGATTTTACACTCAGGCCCCGTTTGAGCAGTGCTTCGATTCCATTGACCATAGCTGCTGCACCGGATGTGGTAGTGATGATCGGTATGTCATAGGCCAGCGCTGCCGCACGTATATAGAGTCCATCCTCCCAGGGTCTGGCGCCGCTTGGAGTATTAATGATGAGTTGAATTTCCCCGTTCTTGACCATATCCATGATATTGGGCCGGCCTTCGTGCATTTTATAGACATGCTCGACGTCGACATCACTTTTTCGCAGCGCCCGTGCCGTTCCATTGGTGGCCACAATGGTGAATCCCAGATCGACCAGTTTTTTCACGATGAACAGGATGGTCCTTTTATCTTTATTCTTGACGCTGACAAAGACCTTGCCTCTGAAGGGCACTTTGCTGCCGGCAGCCAGTTCGGCCTTGGCAAAGGCAACACCGAAACTGGTGTCAATGCCCATGACTTCGCCCGTAGATTTCATTTCGGGGCCAAGAAGAGTGTCCACGCCCGGAAAGCGGTTAAAGGGGAAAACAGCCTCCTTGACCCCGACATAATCCAGCTCCTTTTCCTTATCGAGCCCAAGTTCGGCCAGGGTCTTTCCCAGCATAATCCGGGTAGCCACCTTGGCCAGAGGCACATTGGTAACTTTGCTGACAAAGGGAACGGTGCGGGAAGCTCTTGGATTTACTTCCAGAATGTAAACCTGATCATTTTTGATGGCATACTGGATATTGAGTAATCCTTTGATCTTCAGCTCAAGGGCCAGAGTTCTGGTATTTTCATTGATAACCTTGATGATCTCGTCGGAAAGGGTATAGGGGGGAAGGACGCAGGCACTGTCGCCGGAGTGGATACCCGCTTCCTCGATATGTTCCATAATGCCGCCGATGTAGGTGGTCTGCCCGTCGGAGACTGCATCCACATCCACCTCGATGGCATCTTCGAGGTATTTATCGATCAGGATCGGGTGACCGGGCGAGACATCCTGGGCCAATTGGATGAACTCTGCCAGGGATGGCTCATCGTAGATAATCTTCATGGCCCTGCCTCCCAGAACGTAGGAAGGCCGCACTACCACCGGGTAGCCGATTTTGCGTGCCACCTTCTGAGCTTCCTCCAAAGAGAAAGCTGTGGCATTGTCCGGCTGAATCAGGCCCAGCTTGTTCAGGGTCTGCTTGAACTTCTCCCGGTCTTCAGCCTGATCGATGCTCGCGCAACTGGTCCCCAGGATAGGCACTCCTTCGGCCTCAAGAGCAGCGGAGAGATTCAAGGGGGTCTGCCCACCAAATTGCAGGATCACTCCTTCGGGTTTTTCCTTGTCGATGATGGAAAGCACATCCTCGCAGGTCAGAGGCTCAAAGTAGAGCTTGTCCGAGGTATCGTAATCCGTACTGACTGTTTCGGGATTACAATTGACCATGATGCTTTCATATCCCTCCTCCCGCAGGGCAAAAGAGGCATGTACACAGCAGTAATCGAATTCGATCCCCTGGCCGATGCGGTTGGGGCCGCCCCCCAGGATCATGACCTTTCGTTTTGTGGTGACCCGGATCTCGTCCTCCTGCTCGTAGGTGGAGTAATAGTAAGGCGTATAGGCTTCGAATTCAGCGGCGCAGGTGTCCACCAGTTTGTAAACAGGCTCAACCCCCAGGGCTTTGCGCCAATGGCGGATGAGCCGCTCGTCTTTTTTCAGTATCCGGGCCAGTTGAAAATCCGAAAAACCATATTCTTTGGCTCTTCGCACGAGTGTCTGACACATCTTTTCCGGATCGGGATTTCCCTCCTGCTCACCGTCCCCGTCCTGCTCGTCCTGCCAGATCAGTTTCTTGCGGGCTTCCTTCCCGCCGCGAGCCGGAAGATCTTTCTGCCCTTCGAAGAGGCTGATATTTTGGTGCATCTTTTCCCGGTTGATGTATATCTCCCCCTCCAT
Source organism: bacterium (assembly GCA_040752695.1). Taxonomy (GTDB): domain Bacteria; phylum SZUA-182; class SZUA-182; order DTGQ01; family DTGQ01; genus DTGQ01. The sequence continues at coordinate 36,450 of JBFMGO010000032.1, read as the reverse complement.
CTCCAGAATCTGCTGAATGTTGGCCAAAAACCATGGATCGATATAGGTCAACTGATAAACTTCATCGATCGGCATTCCGGCCAGAAAGGCATGCCGCAGGTAAAAGATCCGGGCAGGATTGGGGGTGCGCAACTGCTGACGGATATTGATCAGATCCTCTTTCGAGTACCTTTCTGCCCGCTGTTTCCGGTATTCTTCCAAAGAGGCGGGGCATATGTCATCATACCCCTTGCCGCACTCTTCCCTGCCATCCATTCCCAGGCCAAAGCGGCCGATCTCCATGGAGCGCAAACCTTTTTGCAGGGCCTCCTTGAAGGTCCTTCCGATGGCCATAGCCTCTCCCACGGACTTCATGGATACGCCAAGAACTGCTTCGGTTTCCGGGAATTTTTCAAAGGTAAAGCGGGGGATTTTCACGACGCAGTAATCGATGGTAGGCTCGAAACAGGCCGGGGTTTGCCGGGTGATATCGTTGGGGATCTCATCGAGAGTATAGCCGATAGCCAATTTGGCCGCAATCTTGGCAATGGGAAAGCCCGTTGCCTTGGAAGCCAGCGCAGAGCTTCGGGATACGCGGGGGTTCATCTCGATAATGACCATCCTTCCGTTTTTCGGATCAATGGCAAACTGGACATTGGAGCCTCCGGTCTCCACGCCGATCTTGCGCATGACCCGGATCGCGGCGTCGCGCATGCGCTGATACTCCTTGTCAGTCAGGGTCTGGGCCGGTGCCACCGTGATGCTGTCGCCGGTATGAACCCCCATGGGGTCCATATTTTCAATCGAGCAGATGATAACCACGTTATCCTTGCGGTCTCGCATGACTTCCAGCTCATATTCCTTCCAGCCGATGACCGACTCTTCAATCAGAACTTCTCTGGTCATGCTCAACTCGAGCCCTCTGGCTACCTGGCTCTCAAATTCCTCCCGGTTGTAGACGATTCCGCCGCCGGTTCCGCCCAGGGTGAAGCTTGGCCGGATAATCACCGGGAAGGGAAAATCCTGAACAATCTTGCGGGCTTCCGCAAGACTGTGAGCCATACCGCTTAAGGGCAGATCCAGCCCGATTTCGATCATGGCCTGCTTAAACTGCTCGCGCTCCTCGGCCCTTTTGATCGCCTCGTAGTTGGCTCCGATCATCTGGACCCGATAGCGTTCCAGGATGCCCATTTCATAGGCTTTGACCGCCACATTGAGGGAAGTTTGCCCCCCCAGGGTAGGCAGCAGCGCATCCGGGCGCTCTCGGTCCAGGATTTTTTCCAGAATCTCCGGAGTAATCGGCTCGATATAGGTCTGATCCACAATTTCCGGATCAGTCATGATGGTAGCCGGGTTACTATTGAGTAAAACAACTTCGTATCCTTCCTCCTTCAAAGCCTTGCAGGCTTGAGTTCCGGAATAGTCGAACTCACAGGCCTGGCCGATGACAATCGGCCCTGAGCCTATGATCATAATCTTACGGATATCGGTTCTTTTTGGCATTTTTGTAATTTTCCCAAGATACTCCTGTGCGATGCTATTGTTTTTTCAGTCTTGTTTTTATGCCCTGGTTTGTTGCGTTGCCTGGACCATTTTATAAAACCGCTTAAAGAGGTAATGAGAATCGTGCGGGCCGGGGGACGCTTCGGGGTGATACTGCACGGAAAAGAGCGGCAAGCTTGTGTGCTGCATCCCTTCGAGGGTTTGATCGTTGAGATTGATATGGGTAATGATGATGTCCTGAGACTTTAAAGAATCAATGTCTACACAAAAACCATGATTCTGTGAGGTAATCTCGACTCTGCCGGTGGTCAGATCCTTTACCGGATGGTTACAGCCCCTGTGCCCGAACTTTAACTTGAAGGTCTTTCCTCCCAGCGCAAGGCCCATAATCTGATGCCCAAGGCAAATCCCAAAGACAGGCACCCGGTGTAGGAGCTCTTTTACCGTATCTATGGCATACCCGACCGCCGCAGGGTCGCCGGGACCATTGGAAAGAAATACCCCGTCCGGCTTGAGAGCCAGAACCTGTTCTGCTGTAAAATGCGCAGGCACTACCTGCACATCGAACCCGGCGCCGGTCAATTGACGCAGAATATTCTCTTTCACCCCAAAGTCCATGGCTACCACCCGGTAGCGGCTCCGAAAAGGGCAGTCATCGTCATCTCGTATTCGGCCTGCTGCCGCAGTCGCCGTATGTATCGTATCAGTCTTCCCCCCTGCCTCATCCTGACGCTCAGGAAGGTATTCGTGCCAATTCGGCTCATTGTCGCCCCCGGACCTCTTGCGATATGCATAAGACTCCCGGCAGGTTACTTCCTGCACAAGGTCCTGCCCGGCCATGCAGGGTGCTGCCTGCACTCTGGCCAGTAAATCGGGGACGTTCTGGCCCTGGGCGGAAATGATGGCTCTCATGGCACCTTTAAGCCGGATACGCCGGGTAAGAGCCCGTGTATCCACACCTTCAATGCCGATAATGTGGTGCTCATTCAAGTATGAGGAAAGAGAAGCTTCCGACCTCCAGTTATGGGAAATTGGACTGTTTTCTTTGACAATGAACCCGGAAACCTGGGGCTTTCCCGACTCCTGATCCAGGAAATTGATTCCATAGTTTCCGATCAGGGGATAGGTCATGACTACAATCTGCCCCTTGTACGATGGGTCTGTCAATATTTCCTGGTAGCCTGCCATTCCTGTATTAAAGACGATCTCCCCTGCCTGCTCTCCAGGATATCCGAACGATTTCCCCTGATATACTGTGCCATCCTCCAGCACAATTATTCCCTTTTTAACCATGTTACACCCTAAAATACTCATAAAGTTAAGAAGTTGATAACAACAATGTGATTGTACCCAAAATTACAAAATTTTATCACTCATAGAGAGGGGAGTCAATGGAAAGGAAGCCTGTCGCTGTTTTTTCGGAATTTTTGGGGATAATCACCGCTGCGATTGAAAAGTTGTGCTCGATGGTCTGTTCTCTTGTTAATAACGTTTACGCCGAAATGATTTCGTTTACACCAAAAGACTGCCGTCCGCCTGCATAAGCGCCTGGATTAAGCTTTCCGCCATATGTCTTTTGTGGCGGAGGGAAAAAGCCTCCTGTAATGCATAATAAAATTTTATGTCTTTATTCTTTATATTACTATAATTTATTCTGATTTCGCCAAAAGAATGGATGGATGGCATCCAAGTTCCTCTTGCCATATACAATGTTAAATTTGGCACATAATATGCAATTCATTATCATAAGATAACGTTTTATCCTGTTGAATAAGCATATATCGATATGAAGCGAACATAGTATGACGCACTCCTCATGATATCCGATCAATCGTACGTTCATTGATTCCTTGATCATTGATCGTCATTTTGCTGAATAAGACCAGACCTTCTTTGTCCCTTAACTATTGTAGAAATAGTAACACGTTGCAATTTTTTAAAGGGAATTTTTGGATACAACTCCGGCAAAAAGGAAAAGTACAATGACAAGAGCTCCCCCTGTGTTGAAATAACGGCCCAACAGGGCAGTCAGACATGCATTAAGGATATAAAAAGTTCTATTGCCTTATCAATCGAAGTTTTTTTACTGAAAAGCATATTATTTACCTGATTATGTATTGAGTGGTTAAGGAGGAGATACATCATGAAAAAGCTACTAACCCTTATCATGAGCCTGGGCATAGTGATGAGTTATTCTTTCTGTTCATTTGCCTGGACCCATAACGAGCATAACAAAAATAAAACTGGTGCTACCGCCTACGATGTAGTGAAAATCCTTGATGGTGACTATGAAGTTACCGAGATGGCGGAGTGGGATTTCCACAGCCATACCTATTACCACCGCTCGGTCGGCGGAAAGATGCAAACAGTTCTCAGATGGTGGAATGGTGCGGTTCCACCCAATGATTACGGCGATTGCTGTTTTACGGTCAGGTCACTGCCATCGGGTCAATATGCCTATGATGCAAAAATCCTTGCTGCATGGTGGACCGATGAGAATGGTATCCCTCTTGGATCCTACATCCCAACAGTGAGTACGAGAGTTGAATTTTTCCCTCTGGAAGATGGCTTATTCAGACCTCGCATAGCCCTGGGCAATTATCAGGCCGCTCGTATAGCGGTAAACAGGGATAACCCGAACAGGTGGGCGGACGGCGATTATCAACTTCAAGGAGAGGCAGCCCCGGTTACCATCCATGGCGTATATGTGGGTGTTGTTGATGGTGCTCTTGATCCATATACTCTCACGATAGAAAATACTATTAAGGGCCCCGATGCTTCCCTCTACTCCTTTTTTGACGTCTTCACCTCCAGTGCTGATGGTACCGTCAGAGCGAACACAACGCTGGCTTATAACCAGGCAACACCAGCAAAAGATGTTGACCAGGTTCTTACCGCTGGCCAATCTTTAGTAATCGTTGTGGACCTCGGAGACGGTCAGTATGATTTATTCAACTTCGAAGCTCCTGAGTTGTGTGCTCAATGCATTATGGGAGACGATGGTAATCTTGATATTGGTAATGGGAAAGGAAGTATCGGAGATCAGGTTACGGTACCGGTACGCATTCACAATACTCCGAACCAGGTGTATAGTTTTGGATTCGACCTTGTCTTTAATCCTCATGTGCTTGAGCTCGTCAAGGTTGAGAAAGGACCATTGACCCAGCCGTTTAACTTTTTTGAAGGTGTCCTTGTCGAACCTGGCCGTGGCCGCATCGGCGGATTTGACCAGGGCGGCATTGCGGCAGGTACTGATGGCGATATCGCTTATGTTACCTTTTTGATCATCGGTGGACAGGAAAATTGCAGCTACCCGCTCAGGCCGACTGCTTTGAAGGATGATATAGCAAATTGGTCAGCCTCCGGCGGCTGTGTAACCATTTTCCCGCCCTGTAACGGCGATGTTAACGGAGATGGGGCCGTAACTCCTGCCGATGCAAAGCTGACCTTCAAATGTTATTTGGGCACTGGAGAGTGCACACGATGCATGGATGCAAATGAGGATGGTGAGGTCACTCCTGCTGATGCACTGTGTATCTTTAGAAAATATCTGGGAATTCCTTCCTGTCTGGATCCGATTCCAGTTGCTACTTTGGATGCGACAACTGCCGCCGATGCGACAATTACTGCCGGTAGTACGACAGATGCTTCCGCAACCGCTTCCACATCAGGAACACTTGCTCACGGCACTCTTCCTCTCTGGTGGTTTTAATTTCTCCCGCAGGATCAAATGCGCAGTCTTTCTCTGAGATCTCTCATTGATCTTCTGCCGCTGGAAGACTCCTTTATAACAGGGGGTGGGGCTTTGCCCCACCCGATCCATTTCTTTCATTTTGGCCGATCTGATCCCGAAAAATAAGACACAAGAAAACAATCCCTTACCAGACCGTAGTGATAAAGCAGCCTCTTTTCTTTTCAAAGGTGAAATTCGTATATAGTTGCGAAGATGCCATGCCGGTAAGCGGAACGGGCAGAGCGCTTTCATCCGGATCATTGGAGCGGACGGTCAGTTCTGCACTCTTTGCTCCTTCCGAAGTTGGAGCTAATTGTATTTTAACCTCGCAACTCGCATCTGGTTTAATCGTCTGATTTGAACAAAGATCATCGCTGATGGAAAACTCATTGCTGATACTGTACTCTTCGGCATCATTATCGGCTGTAAAAGAGATTTCCCCTATCTCAAGGTCCGCATCGCCAGTGTTACGAATAGTCAGGATAAGGGTTTTTGTTTTGTAAATTTCGACAGTTCCAAGGTCACAGGTTTCAGGAGAAATGGAGATATCAGGGATACCTGCCAGCCCTTCTCCGGTGAGAGGAACAGTGAGAAGGGTAGTATCAGAATCATTTGATCTGATGACCAGGCCGGCACTTTTTTTCCCTTCTGTGGTCGGGGAAAATTGTATCTCGACCGTGCAGCTTTGCGATGGGGCGAGCGTCCGGCCTGAACAGAGATTATTATCGTCGCTGATATGAAACACTTCAGAATCTACGTCTGAAAAGAAAAAATTCTCTATGAAAAGATCTGCATCGCCGGTGTTTTGAATAGTCAGAATTTCGGCTTTTTCACTACCGGTTTTTATACCCCCAAAGGCGATGCTTGTGGGAGAGACTGAAATCCTGGGTGCAGGAGATGCAACTATGGCCCCTTCTCCGGTAAGTTGAACAGTGAGGGGATTTGCATCAGGGTCGTTGGATCCAATGGTAATTTCTGTACTTTTTTTCCCTTCTGTGGTCGGGGAAAATTGTATCTCGACCGTGCAGCTTTGCGATGGGGCGAGCGTCCGGCCTGAACAGAGATTATTATCATCGCTGATATGAAACACTTCAGAATCTACGTTTGGCAAGGAAAAATTATCTAGGAAAAGATCTGCATCACCAGCATTGATAATGGTCAAGAATATGGTTTCACTGCTGCCGATCTCAACGGTACCAAAATCGCAGGTTCCGGGGAGGATCTCGATATCAGGCGAGGGCGGCACTTCCGACTCACCAGGAAAGGGTGGCACCTCCGGTTCACCAGGAGAAGGCGAGGGCGGCACTTCCGATTCACCAGAGGAGGGTGGTGATTTTGGTTCAGTCCAGGTAAATTTTTTGATGCGCTTGTTGTGAGAATCTGCCACATAGATATTTTCGCTTTTATCGATGGCTATTCCACTGGGAGTGTGGAATTCATTATCACCGCAACCATAACTTCCCCATTCGGCCAGGAAGTTCCCTTGAGCGTCCAGTTTCTGGATGCGGTTGTTATCAGTATCAGTCACATAGATGTTCCCGCCGTTTTCTATCGCTATTCCGTGTGGCGAGGATAATTGGCCGACCCCTTCACCCAAACTTCCCCATTTGGCCAGGAAATTGCCCTCAGCATCCAGTTTCTGGATGCGGTGATTGCCAGTATCGGCCACATAGATATTCCCGCTTTTGTCCAGCGCTATTGCCCAGGGTGAGGAGAATTGGCCGACCCCTTCACCCAAACTTCCCCATTTGGCCAGGAAATTGCCCTCAGCGTCCAGTTTCTGGATGCGGTGATTGCCGGTATCGGCCACATAGATATTCCCGCTGCTAGAGTCTATTGCAATTCCGCGAGGTAAGGAGAATTGGCCATTATCTGAACCCTCAGTCCCCCATTTGGCCAGGAAATTCCCTTGAGCGTCCAGTTTCTGGATGCGGTGATTGCCGGTATCGGCCACATAGATATTCCCGCTGCTAGAGTCTATTGTTAATGCGTGAGGTATGGAGAATTGGCCATCGCCTGTGCCAAAATCTCCCCATCTGGCCAGAAAGTTTCCTTCAGCGTCCAGTTTCTGGATGCGGTGATTATCAGTGTCAGTTATAAAGATGTTTCCGCTGTCATCAGTTGCTACTCCGTTGGGAAAAAGGAACATGCCATCGTCTGAGGCAGGGGTTCCCCATTTGGTTATGAAATCTCCTCCGGCGTTCAGTTTATAGACGCGGTCGTTGTCACTATCGGCCACATAGATATTCCCGCTTTCATCTATGGCTATTCCACAGGGGTACTGGAATTGCAGATCAACAGAATTGTTTGATCCCCAACTTTCCCATGTCCCGTCAGGATTCAGTTTCTGGATGCGGTCGTTAACACTATCAGCCACATAGATATTCCGGTCTTTGTCCAGCGCTATTCCACTCGGTTGTCTGAGCTTTCCGTTTTCCTGGCCATAGCTTCCCCATGTAGCCACAAAGGAGCCATTAAGGTCAAACTGCTGAATGCGGTGATTATTGGTATCAGCTACATAAATATATCCGCTTTTATCCAGCGCTATTCCATAGGGCATGTTGAACTGGCCGTTTCCCTGGCCATAGCTTCCCCATGTAGCCACAAATGTGCCATTAGGGTCAAACTGCTGGATGCGGTGATTACCGGTATCAGCTACAAAAATATTCCCGCTTTCGTCTACCGCTACTCCGAAGGGTGCGAGGAACCTGCCTTTTTCAACGCCCTCGATTCCGATTTTAGTCACGAAGTTCCCTTGAGAATCAAGCTTCTGGATACGGTGGTTATTGGTATCAGCCACATAGATAGTCCCGTTTTTGTCCAGCGCTATTCCACGAGGTGAGGAGAATTGGCCATCATCCGAACCTTCAGTTCCCCATATGGCCAGGAGTGTGCCACTCTGGTCCAGTTTTTTAATGTGGTTGTTACAGGTATCAGCCACATAGATATTCCCGCTTTTGTCTGTTGCTACTCCGTAAGGGGAATCGAAAGACCAGGGAGGAGTTGACCAGACCAGTTGCGGCTGACTCGCGGCAGTTGCTTTCGGACAAAATGCCGCACCCAAGACTATGGCGAAAAGAAAAAACATGGATAATAAACTGTTGAAAGCAAAAAAGGGGAATTTTTTCATAGCTGTTGTCTCCCGAATGTGACTCTTTTGGTTTGGTTCTTTAAAGAACGGAAAAGAGCATCAAAGATTATCAGCCATAATCGACTAATCTTCTGTTGAATATTTTTTAAAATTTTCTTGACTGATAATTTGATATTCAGTTTTCTGATAAAAATTTATTCCATATTTATATCTTTAATTATATAGCATTGTCAAATTAATAGTGTAATATTACATTTGTTTGATGAAATTATATCAGCAGAAGATTCCGGCTCTGCCTGCGCTGTAATTATGATAAGATAATGGGTTCCGGGGGACATGATACCGGCCTATCAGAACACTTGACGGGAATTCACCGGCCGATTTTTAAGCAAAGGGCATCTCGAAGGAGCCAGTAACTTGCTGAGCAGGGAATGCGGCCTGAATTTAAGCTTACCGGCAGGAGTTTTCTATTTTTCTGCTCCTTGGCAGATGGCCAGAAAGAGCAGTCCCTCCCGTTGAACGACCTCGATGGTGACATCCGGTAAGCTATTAGTGCAGTTGTCCTCTCTGTTTTTCAATCTGCAAGGACAACCAGGCAGCAACAGGACCGGGCCGGCACAAAAATGAGCTGATTGCTGACATATGGGCGGCGTACAGAGACTCTTCCAGATCAAGCCTTGGTCCCTCTAAAGGTTTCCTTTTTCTCGGTAAAGGCGAGACGCTACTCTCTCCGTGTTTATACAACTATACTGCGGGGCACTGATGCAAGGATACATGGTTCTGCGCTGTTGCAATACATTGTTCCGTACTGCTGCTGTACATTGTTCTGCGCTGCTGCGATGCTGCGAACATCAGTTCGCAGCACCACCTGTTTTTATTTATCCTGCCGCACAGGCTGTATTGTCTTTCGTAGACCATATTCTGTTAGCGGATTGCCTAATACTTTGCTGGGCGTTTTCTTGATTCTACCCAACTGATAATTTCGTTTTTTTCAAACAACCACCTTCCCCCTACCTTATAGGCAGGAATCATTTCCCTTTTAATATATTTTTTAATGGTAGGCACTTTTAAAGCAAGGAATTCAGCTACTTGAGTTATATTCATGTATTGTTTATCCATCGGCTACCCTCTCAGTTTATCACTCATCAAAGTTATATATATTTATATTTATAACTTTAAAAATATAGGGTTGTCAACTACATAATTAAATATTTAAATTTAAAATGGAATTTTTTCCTGAAAAAGCCGTTTTTCAAAAGAGCATTCCCAGGCATGGACCTCCTCTCATAATAAGCACATAGCTTTTGAGGCTTGAAGGTATCCTTAGACCGGCAGCGGCATCATGCAGGTCATTACCGGCTGCCTGAATTATCTTCACTGAAAAAGGTTCCATAAGTTTGCTGGAAGCTGCTGCACAAGCACAACCTTAATTCTATCGCCATGAGGTGATTCCTCCTTCAGATTATGAAGAATTTTTAACAAATGGCGTCGAAGGAGGAGACGGGATTAAGGTATAAAAATGTGAACGGTGGTAAAGCGCAGGGAAAGAGAAAAATAAAACGCTGTTCCAGTTAAGGATTGTTTTGTATTTTACTTTATGTTATATTATACGTAAGCTATTTAGACTATGCGTGCCCCAGGCCATAATAAGGATAGCGAAAAAGATATTTATAAGAAAAATTTCAACCTGGCGATATTATCGCTGCATTCCTCAACCAAAATATCATCTCAAAATTGATGGAGGGAAACCATGCCTTTAGATCCGAGACAGCACAAAGATTGGGAAATTGCTGAAGAAGCAGAAGGCCGGATGAAAACCGTGTTTGAATTGGGGGAAATGCTTGGCCTGGAAAAAACAGAGCTTATTCCAATGGGGCACTACCTGGGAAAGGTTGACTTTGCTGCTATCCTGAACCGGTTGAAAGATAAGCCGAACGGCAAATATATCGATGTGACGGCTATCACCCCGACCCCGTTGGGAGAGGGGAAAAGCACTACGACCATGGGTCTGGTACAGGGGCTTGGAAAGAAGGGAATAAAAGTCATGGGAGCAATTCGCCAGCCATCCGGCGGGCCAACCTTTAATATCAAGGGAAGCGCGGCAGGAGGGGGACTGGCGCAGTGCATACCGCTCACCCCTTTTTCTCTGGGTCTGACCGGGGATATTGACAAGGTGACCAATGCCCACAATCTGGCCATGGTGGCCCTGACCTCCCGCTTGCAGCACGAGGCCAATTACTGCGACGCGGATCTGGCCAAAAGGGGCTTGAGGCGACTGGATATAGATCCAAAGAATATTGAGATGCGCTGGATTATCGATTTTTGTGCCCAGTCGCTTCGGGATATTACCATCGGGCATGGCGGTAAAATGGATGGTGTTTTGATGAAATCGGGCTTTGCCATTGCGGTCAGCTCCGAGATTATGGCTATTCTGGCCGTATCCACCGGCCTCAAGGATATGCGGGAAAGAATGGGCAGGATCGTTGTGGCCTATAACAGGCGTGGAGAGCCGGTTACGACAAAAGACCTGGAGGTGGATGGTGCCATGACCGCCTGGATGGTGCAGGCACTCAATCCAAACCTTCTGCAATCTCTCGAAGGGCAGCCGGTGCTGGTCCATGCCGGTCCATTTGCCAATATAGCCATCGGGCAGTCCTCGATCGTGGCCGATCAGATAGGGTTGAAGCTTGCCGATTATGTAGTCACGGAGAGCGGGTTTGGTGCGGATATCGGTTTTGAAAAATTCTGGAACCTCAAATGCCGTTTCAGCGGCCTGAAACCTCACTGCGCAGTTATCGTGGCCACGGTACGGGCACTGAAGATGCATGGAGGCGGTCCGAGAGTCGCGCCGGGAAAACCGCTGGATGCCGCCTATACCTCCGAAAACGTGGGCCTGGTCGAGAACGGCTGCCAGAACCTGATTGCTCACATTGAAACGGTCAAGAAGGCCGGAATCAATCCGGTGGTCTGCATCAATGCTTTCCATACTGACACCAAAGCCGAAATTGAAGCTATCCGCCGCATTGCCGAGCAGACCGGGGCCAGAGTAGCCCTGTCAGAACACTGGCTCAAAGGCGGAGAAGGCGCTCTGGAGCTGGCTGACGCCGTCGTTGAAGCCTGCAAGGAGGAAAACAGCTTCCGCTTCCTGTACGAGGACACCACCCCCTTGAGAGAAAGAATCAAACGCCTGGCATCCGAAGTGTATGGCGCCAATGACGTGACCTATACTCCCGATGCCCTGGCCAAGGCAAAGAAGATCGAGGAAGATCCGGAGCTTGCAAAACTCGGCACCTGCATGGTCAAGACCCACCTGAGTCTCTCCCATGACCCGAATGTCAAGGGCAGACCCAAAGGGTGGACGCTTCCTATCCGTGATATCATGCTGTACCGTGGAGCAGGATTCGTCGTGCCGGTTGCCGGAGATATTAAGCTGATGCCCGGGACGGCCTCCGATCCTGCTTTCCGGCGAATCGATGTAGATACCGAAACAGGCAAGGTGAGAGGATTGTTCTAGAGAAGCGTTTTAAAGTATCAAGAGCAGTCACGGCCAAAGGGCAGGGCATTTTGCTCCATTGGCGTAAATCTAAAGGCTTATCTGGAGAGTATCCGGATAGGCCCTTTTTTTTATGATCGTAAAGCCAATCCGATACCGCACCTGAATCTTCAAGACAGAAGGGATATGCAGGCTGTTTCATCTTTTGAGGAGAAGAAACCGGCAAGAAAAACTTTCCGCCCTATCGCAGCATTACACACTACAAGCCGGGGGGGGGACACGCCGGGCCTTAACGGTGTTTCCCTCCGCGTCCTGGCAGCCGTTGGCTTTTGTTCATTCCTCCCATCGGTGCGGCAAGCATCTTTTTTTGCTCCTTCTTTTCCGTGAAGCTGCGGGGCACGAATACCGGCTCGCCGGTAAGAGGGTCTTTGCCGGTGTGATACATGCAAGTAGAGCGGGTCATAGGTGTTGGGGTGAAGATCTGGACTCCCTCAATCGGCTGATATTCTCCTTCCTGCCGGAGCCTGTACAGGGCAGCGGCCAGTTCTTTGGCCTCCTTTTTGCTTGTTCCCGGATGCGCCACCATAAAGTAATATTTAAGGTGCCAAGGCCGGTGTCCATTGATTTGCCTGAACACTCGCCGAAACTCTTCGAGCAGGTCAAAATGCCGGTCGCTATCCCTGCCAGCATGCCGGTCGCCATGCCGTTCAGTATGCCGGTTATTATCCTTGTTCATGAGGTGCAAGACCTTATCGGAAACATGTTCCGGGGCTATTTTAAGGCATCCTGAAATGTGATGGTGGCACAACTCCTTAAGATAGGCCGGGCTTTCAAGGGCAAGATCGTACCTGATACCGCTTCGGACAAAGACCTTCCTGACCCCTGGTATCCGGCGGGTCCTTTGCAGGAGAGCGGTTAATCTCCGGTGGCTCCGGTCGAGTCTCGTGCAGGTCAGGCATTCTTTCTGGCAGGGTGCCCCGCCATGACTCACGGTCCCTCGATCTGCCCCGTCCGCCGTCCCGTACCCTGCCGCACCGTGCTCTGTAACGCGCTCCATTCGGCAATCCATACCGTACATGTTAGCGGAAGGTCCTCCCAGGTCGTCGATAGAGCCATGGAAGTCGGGATGGCTGGTCAGACGCTGAATTTCGGCCAGGATAGAGTCTTCGCTGCGGGAGATGATCCGGGTTCCCTGGTGAAGGGCCAGGGAGCAGAAAGAGCAGTTGCCAAGGCATCCACGGTGTGTCACGACTGAAAAGCGGGCCATGGCCAGTTCGGGAAAGTCATCCGGAATTTTTCTGGTATAGGGCAATCCATAGATCCAGTCAAGGTCCAGCGGCCCATAGTCCGGCATCCGGTACTGCAAGACAAAGCGGTTGGCATGGCCTTGAGCCAGGTTCTGCTGATTGGAAAAGAGCTTTTGGGCCTCGCAAAAGCGGTCCGGATCGGTGGAAACCTCCTCGAAGGTAGGGATCGTCCGAAACCCATGGGGGAGTATAGACCGTACAATACACGTCCCGGCAATACCATCAAGGGCATCCTGATTCAAGTCCTCCCTATCCATATTCTTCTCATCCAGTACTTGCCTTCCCGGATCACCCTCAGGCCCCTCCTGCCCAGCCGGATTATACCAGCCTGGACCAGCAGCAGGCCCGTTTTCCAGCCGTCTGGCAATTTCCATGATCTGCAATTCCCCCGGCCCATATACGAGAATATCGGCGCGAGAGTCCAGAAGGATGCTTCTGCGGACACGGTTTTGCCAGTAATCATAATGGCCGAATCGCCGCAGGGAGGCCTCGACGCCACCGATTACTATCGGTGTGCCTGGAAAGAGCTGCCGGATTTTATTGCTGTAAACCAGAATCGCCCGATCGGGTATCCCCGAGCGATAGGGCGCAAAAGGGTCTGTTGCCCGCTCCCGCTTGAGCGGGGTATAATTAGCCAGCATACTATCGATGGCACCCGAAGTAATGCCAAAAAAAAGGCGGGGTCGTCCCAGTTTACGAAAATCCGTATCCTGTTTCCAGTCAGGCCTGCCAATGACGCCGACGCGGTATCCTTTGGCGTCCAGGACACGGGCTATCACACCGACTCCGGACAGGGGGTGGTCGGCATAAGGCTCACCGCTGATGAGAATGATGTCAAAATCACAGCCAGATGTGGCGATCATTTCCTGTCTTGCCTCTTTTTATCGCTCTTTATCCGTAGTAGTAAGGGCCTTTGCGTAGACTCATTAAACGCCCTGTCAACAGGATACCGAAAACCCCTCCTCATGATATCACCATGTTGAATCCTATTATACCTCGATTGGCCAGAGAATACAAAAGTGAAATCGCTCTGACTGAGTACAAAAAACCATGAAAATTGAAGCAGATAGCTTTTGTCTATGGTCTTTTGGATTACAAAAAGGTAATATTTTTGGCCATAGGATATTACAAAGATGAAATCGGACCAGTTCAAATGGCCTAAAATCGCCTCTTTTCCCCTGGCATTCTCCTTGCTGTTGGATATGGTTGCGGAAAATTGCTAGGCTGCTATTTTTTATCACTGACAAGAGGGAGATCAGTCGAATGGAAAAGATCAGCATCGCCCGGCGGCACCGGGAAAATAAGGCCCAACTATTCCCTGTAAAAATCGATCCTCCCCGTGATCCTTCTCAGGAGTCGGCTAACATGGCATTCCAGCTTCCTCTTTTGGAATCTCTCATCACGGAGGAGGCTAATACTATTCAACGGGAGAGCAAGCAGTTCGTCGTAGAGATTACCTCTGGGCTGAATAGACCTCTTAAGGTAACTGTTTCGGTTCAACCTCTGATATCTGGCACATTAGCCAGAGAGTTCTTTACAGTCCCGGAGGCAGCCAGGATACTGCACGTTTCGAAAAAAACCCTTTATCGACAACTGCAAAAGGGGAATCTGGCCGGTTTAAGAGTCGGTAAACAATGGCGGGTCCTTTTAACCCCTTAGATTAAAGATCGGAAGGAGGAGAATAGTATGTACTATCAATATTGGGGAATGGAAAAGGCTCCTTTTGATAACGTGCCAGACCCTGACCTCTATTGGAGTAAGAACAGCTCACTGGAAGACGCTATTTCCGAGGTCCTATTCGCCATTGAAGAAGGAAATGATTGTCTTGCCGTCATGGTTGGGGACATCGGAACCGGAAAGACTCTGGGCCTGCGGGTTATCCTGAATGAGCTGGACCCCGGAAAATACCGGATTGCTTTTGTTACCAATCCGGACCTGGCACCGGTGCAGTTCATGCGGGAGATTATCGGTCAACTCCAGAACAAGAAAATTACCACACATTACAAAGATCAACTGATGGAAGAATTTAATGCCACGCTCTTTACCTGCGCCAATCAGGGTCAAAAGGTAGTTATTTTTATCGATGAGGCCAATGTTATGTCTACCGAGCAACTGCATCAGTTGCGACTCATGACCAACCTGCAGGATAATCAGAAGAATATGGTCATTTTTGTATTAGCCGGGCAGAAGGAAATGACCAAACGGCTGGAGTCAAAGGCGTTGGAAAACCTCTACCAAAGGATCGGCGTGTATTGCAGAATCCAGGGGCTGAACGGCCCGGAAGCAGTCAAAAACTATCTGATGCACCGTCTTCAAGTGTGTGGAGGATCTCCTGAAATATTTACCGAAGAAGCCTATGCCATTATCTGGGATTATTCCAATAAAGGGGTTCCCAGGTTGATCAATAAAATTGCCAAACTATGTCTGAAAGCGGGAGAAACCAACCAGTCCAAAAAGATCGGTGCCGACATAGTCCATGCCGTAGCCTCCATGTTCGAGCGGGAGAAACCGCCCCTGACCCTGCGGTCCCTGAAGGAGAACGATTCCACAAAGGGGAAGACAGAGGAGGCAGGGAAGACAGAGGAGGCAGGGAATGCAGAGGAGGCAGAGAACGTAGAGGATGCGGAGGAACAAGAGTCCGTACAGGATCTCAATAAATCATGCCCATCTGAATCTGCGGCTCTGCAAAATCTGGATCCAGAGATGATGAGCCTGATTCAGGGGCTCCCCCCGCATATCCGTAATCAATTGCAGATGATGGGAGATAAGCAATTGAGTAATCTGGCCGGGAAAATGGCCATTCAGTGCATTCAGGAAAGATACCCGAAAAACTCGACCGAGGACCCTGTAGTTGTGTGGGATACGATCAAAGGACGCATTTTTTCGGCACTCAAATCCATTCAAGAGCCCAGACTATACTGCCTGGCCTAAGGATACGTTGGCTTAAAATGCGCGGCCAGTTGGCTCAAAGTTTTCCCCTCACCTTATCCCTCTCCACCCTTGGGGGAGGCTAAGGTGAGGGGGATTGGCTTGGTGGCCGCGTATTGAAGAAGTTCTGTACTAGGCACGGGAGATGTACCGGACATCCCTGGTATCGATCTTGATCCTTTCCCCTTCCTTCATGTAACTTGGCACCTGAAGGGTCAGACCGGTTTCGGTCCTGGCCGTCTTGCTTTGTGCCTGTGCGGTTGCTCCCTTTATTACCGGATCGCACTCGACAATGGTCTGCTCCACGACCAAAGGCAGGGAGATATTGACAACGTTTCCTTTATAAATGTGCAGCGTTACATCCATACCATCCAAAAGGAGCAGCTTCCGATCGGCAATAACTTCTTCTGACAGAGAGAACTGTTCATAGGTTCCCTTATCCATAAAAACGAAATCTTTTCCATCCATATACAGAAACTGACCATTTCGACGTTCGAAGTCCGGCTGATCGACCTTGTCACCCCCTCTAAAAGACTTATCAAATACCTGGCCGGTGAGTAAATTGCGGCACTTGATTTTGACAAACATATTTGCTCCGCGGGCGGAAGGTGTCTGCAAGGACAGGTCCAAAACTTCAAACGGCGCATCGTCTACCTGAAAAATCTCGCCTCGCTTCAGGTCATTCACGATCATTACTGCCATCTTTCTTTCTCCTTCTTTTTGCATGTATACATGAAGTTATGCATGCCGGATCATGGGTAGAGTTCAAAAGAGATTTAAACATAAGTGCTAACACTATGCGTAAACTTGCAATCAGAATCCCACGTAACCAGCCCCCCTGACTCGAAGTAAGGATGACGATATCCTTATGGCTCCCTGTCCGATCCTCTTGGAGCAGGTGCGGGGGGATCCTTCGTAACTCGCAGCCGATAACTTCAGGAATTGTTTTTCAGCAGGCTGGCTCTCGTACCTGTCATTTCGAAGAATTGTTCTTTGAAATATAATTGTTCTTCGAAGTATACTGGTATCCAGGGTTTCCGTCAAGGGTTTGAGTAATGGATCTTCAAACCTTCGAACCAGGAAGAATCATTCATAGAAAAAATCCAAAGGAGATTGATTATCAGGACGAAATCATTTATAGTATAGTAGCTCTTTTCCAATATAATAGTATATAGTAGTCCTTATTTGTCAATAATAATCTGTTCTTTAGCTGGGGTTACTTATGGTTTAAACTCCAAAAGAAACGGGCTCGAATTATCATTGCATGGCTGAATTGACCGACAAAAACTAAGAGGAGATCCATTTCTTATGAGCGGGAAGTCGCATTTTGTTTTGCTCACCTGTCTTGTTTCTTATCTGTGCCTGGCAGTAACCGGATGTGCCATGAGATCACTGTGGACAGCGGGAAATTTCTCCATCTCCAGGGAGGACACCTTCAGGGAGGGGACAGCACTGGAAGTGCCGGAGGAAACTCTTACTCTTCCGGACTCACCCATTACCCATATGCAAGAAGAGGAAATTGCCTTGCCAGAGCAAGAGGAAATGAATAATTCTGGCCATCTCCATCCTGTTAATCTTCCTGAATCCGATTTATCAGAAGCTGATTTAGGCATAAGTGGAAACACTGAAATTGACATAACCGGTCCTCATACGGAGCATCTCCAGGAGACTGAAACGGAAGATGGTTCTGAAGAAGCGGATGAAAATGGTCAGCAGGAGAAACTGGATGCAGCTTTGCAACTGTGTCAGGAAGCGCAGAAGCAGTGGGAAGAAGGAAATCCGGACGGCGCGATGGAAATCCTGGACAGTGCTTATGAACTTTTAATATCCGTTGATCCGGATAATGATGCCGCCCTGTTGCAGCAAAAGGATGATATCCGGTTTTTGATTTCCAAACGTACCGTGGAAATTTACGCATCCCGGCAGAACGTAGCCAATGGAACTCACCGCGAGATCCCCTTGAGCATGAATGAGCATGTAAAAAGGGAAATCGATTCCTTTCTTGGAGCTGAAAGGGACCAATTCCGGCAATCCGTGAGCCGGGCCGGGCTCTATCTCCCGATGATCATTAAGGAATTGAGTGAAGCCGGACTTCCTACCAGACTCTCCTGGCTGCCGCTCATTGAAAGTTACTTCAAAGAGAGGGCATTTTCCCGTGCCCGGGCACTGGGGTTGTGGCAATTTATCCCTTCGACCGGGTATAAGTTTGGCCTCAAGCGAGATAAGTGGATCGATGAGAGAATGGATCCCATAAAATCAACCCGGGCAGCTATTGAATACCTCAGGCAACTGCACCAGATATTCGGTGACTGGACTACGGTCCTGGCCGCGTATAACTGCGGAGAGGGAACGGTCCTGAGAGTGATCCGCAAACAGCATATTAATTATCTGGATAACTTCTGGGATCTTTACCAACTGCTTCCTCAGGAAACCGCCCGCTATGTCCCCCGCTTTTTAGCTGCTATACAAATTATCGAAGATCCCAACCGGTTCGGGATTGAATTTGATCAACCTCTTTCTCCCCTTAAATATGAGGAAGTCACTATAAATAAACGAGTTCCGCTTAAGGCAATAGCCGATAAACTGCAAATCGATGAAAAGGCACTGGTTGACCTGAACACTGAACTTCGCTATCAGGTAACACCAAACTATGAGTATAGCCTGAAGGTTCCACCAGATACAGGAGAGCAGATTCTTGCATGCCTGGAATCGATTTCCGAATTGTCTTCTCCATCCGGGTCTGAAAGCAGGCAGTCGCGGATCAGACGAAGATCCAGAAATGTCTCAAGGCAGTCTGCTGAACCAGCCCATAAACCTGATTATATTACCGTCCGGCTGAAACGGGGAGATACTATCCATCATCTGGCCCAGGAATATGGAGTCACGGTCAGCTCTATTCTCAACGCCAATAAGATCAAAAGTACCAAGCGTCTTCAGGTGGGCCAGCGGATTCGTATCCCTTTAAACGGTGATCGCGCAACACGCTCGAAGAAGAGTATGGCGTCTTCGAAAGGACAAAAGCCTGCTTTTACCCGATACCAGGTCTATTATGTCAAAAAGGGAGATTCTCCCGCCAAAATAGCCAGAAACCATAACCTGGGGGTAGACGAGTTTTTAAAGTTGAATCGCCTCACCTCAAAAAGCACTCTGTATCCAGGCCAGCGCGTTTTGGTTAAAATCGATTAACTGTGCGCATGACCCCCTCTTTTCCCGGTAATTTCTTCAATGAGATTGATTCTTTGGGTAAAATGGTTTATGATGCTCTGATGGCGACAAGACCGATACACATACTACGATAAGGAGTTTTTAAGAAGCTGACTATGAAATTAATTCGCAACTTCAGCATCATAGCCCATATAGATCACGGGAAATCCACGTTGGCTGACCGGCTTATCCAAAACACCGGAGTGATCGATCCCAGGATGTTTAAGGACCAGATTCTGGACAGCATGGAGCTTGAGCGGGAGCGGGGTATCACCATCAAAAGCCAGGCCATCCGGCTTCCCTATCAGGCCCAGGATGGCAAAAGGTATATGCTGAATTTGATCGATACGCCCGGCCATGTGGATTTTACTTACGAGGTATCACGGGCATTGGCCTCCTGCGAGGGGGTGCTTCTTTTGATCGATGCCTCTCAGGGAGTGGAAGCACAGACCCTGGCCAATCTCTATCTGGCCATGGAGCATGATCTGGCCGTTATTCCGGTTATTAATAAAATTGATTTGCCTTCGGCTGATATCGACCGGGTTTTGGAACAAATCGACTCGGAACTGGGCCTTAATCCTGATGATGCCATTAAATGCTCCGCCAAGGAAGGAATCGGCATTCAGGAGGTACTCGAAGCCATTGTTCACCGGCTGCCCCCTCCAAAAGGGGATGAAAGCAATCCGCTTTCCGCTTTGATTTTCGATGCCCAATACGATCCCTTTCGGGGTGTGGTCATCTTCTGCCGGGTTTTCGATGGCCAGGTCCAGGCAGGCGACACGATCCGGTTGATGTCCAACGGCCTTGTACACAAGGTTGAAGAAGTCGGTTATTTTTGCCTGAAACGGGAAAAGTCTCCGATCCTTAAAGCTGGTGAAGTGGGGTATATTATTGCCGGAGTCAAGACCGTCAGTGATGCCAGGGTGGGAGATACCATCACCCTGGATGAAAATCCGGCTGATAAGCCTCTGGCCGGATTCCGGGCAGCCAAACCCGTGGTTTTTTCATCCCTGTACCCTGTCTCGACCGACGAGTACGAGGATCTGGCTGTGGCCCTGGAAAAATATAAACTGAACGATGCTGCGCTTACCTCCGAAAAAGATGTCTCCGCGGCTCTGGGTATGGGCTTTCGTTGCGGGTTCCTTGGCCTCTTGCACCTTGAAATCGTTCAGGAGCGTCTGGAGAGAGAATATGACCTTTCCCTGATCATGACTGCTCCGACGGTCCGGTATTACGTTACTCCCAAAAAAGGAGAAAAAATCACGGTCGACAATCCGGCGCTTTACCCTGATCCCATGATGATCGAAAAGGTAGAGGAGCCTTTCATCAAGGCCACTATCATCATGCCGGACCGCTACCTGGGAGCGGTCATGAAATTGTGCATGGATCGCCGCGGGATCAATACGGGATACCACTATACGGGCCCGGGCCGGGTCGAGATGATTTTTGAATTGCCGCTGGCGGAAGTTGTTTACGATTTCTACGATAAGCTCAAAAGCGTTACCCAGGGGTATGGCTCGTTTGATTACGAAATTCTGGACTACCGGGAAACCGATCTGGTCAAGGTTGACATCCTGGTCAATGGAGAGAGGGTGGATGCGCTCTCCCAGTTGGTTCACCGGGACCATGCCAGAGCACGGGCCTTGCACGCCTGTGAGCGGCTCAGGGATGAAATCCCAAGACAAATGTTTAAGATAGCCATCCAAGGGGCTATCGGTGGTACAGTCATTGCCCGGACTACCGTTTCCCCCTTTCGTAAGGATGTATTAGCCAAGTGCTACGGCGGAGATATCACCCGGAAGCGAAAGTTGCTGGAAAAGCAGAAAAAAGGTAAAAAGCGCATGAAGATGATTGGCTCGGTAGAAATTCCTCAAAAAGCCTTCTTGTCCGTGCTTAAAACGGAATCCGATTAAGGTTGTCTTTAAGAAGTCCTCCAGGTTTTTTCACTTCTCAAAGGAAAATGTGTTGTAGTTGCTCTTGCACAGAGTAGCCGAGAAGTACTCACATCTACTTGAAATTAAGCTCTCAATAGTCCATTTTACTATTTAGCTGAAGCTCTTTGTCTCATCTGCATCAATGCCCGTAGGCAAGAGATGAGGAGACAAAACAGTAAGCGAGAGAGTTCTGAAAGTCTGCATGATGACGGGATTTTCCATACTGATGTATCCTTAAAGTATCCTTAAATCGCAAAGAGCCATGGATTTGGTTAGGAGATCAAAAGATGCCCTCAAGGAGAAACAGCATGTGTCTTGCTTTCCAGAATAAGTTTTTCGAAGTGAGCCTGTTCCTTTTCCTGGTGTTCATGTCCTTTTTCAGTCCCCTGCCTCCTGCTGTTCTGGCTGCCGCCGGACCTCCTCAACCATCGAGTGGAGTCGGTGGGGCGGACTATATCCACGGCAAGGTTATCAGCAACAGTTATGGTTTTGGTGCTTTAAAGTATTACATCTTCGAACCGGACTCACCGAAACCGGAGACCGCACCCCTGGTTCTCTTCCTTCATGGATGGGGAGTCCTTTCTCCAAATCCTTACGGAGCCTGGATTGAACATATTGTCAGGAAAGGCAATATTGTCGTTTACCCCATCTATCAGTCGAGCAGATACATTCCCGAGGAGCACACAGGCATTGTCACTCGCTCGCTGCAACGAGCGATCACGATGCTCAAGACCAGGGGTCATGTGGAACCGGACCTGAATAAATTCGCTATCGTAGGGCATTCATATGGAGGAATTTTAGGCGTCAATATCAGTACCCTGGAAGCGGCAGGTGTGCCTGTCCCGAAAGCGGTTATGGCTGTTGAGCCAAAATGCAATATGTTCACTCCCCTGGGTGATTTTTCGAAAATTCCCGCGGATACTCTCTTGCTCACCGTAGTGGGCGACCAGGATCTTGTTGCAGGCGATGGCTACGCCAGGGAAATTTTCACCCAGACATCGCAGATCCCCCTCGATCGAAAAGATTACATTATCATGGTTTCGGACTATCATGGCTCTCCTGCCCTGGAGGCAAACCATTTTACTCCTGCCAGCAAGACTACCGGTTCGGACAGATTGAGTACCCTGCCTGATGCTCTCGACTATAACTGCCTGTGGAAATTATTCGAAGCACTCACCGATGCCGCTTTTTATGAGAGAAATTGGGAATATGCCCTGGGGAACACCCCGCAGCAGCGGTACATGGGCGAATGGAGCGATGGGACCCCTATCAAGGAAATGATTGTCACGGACAAACCCTAAGCCTTTTACACCTTCTTAGGAAAGGAGAAAGATACATGAAAAGGATTTCATCCTTGTCGTTCTCAGCACTGACTCTCGGGTTTGTAGTGGTATTTCTCGCGGGGCTTTCTCTTCACCATGTCCAGGCGGCACAGATACTTATTCCTGAAGATTACAGCACCATCCAGTCGGCGATCGACGCTGCCGATGATGGAGATGTCATTACGATCAAGCCGGGAACTTACACGGAAACGGTCAACTTTTTCGGGAAGGCCATTGCCGTAAAGAGTACGGATCCGAATGATCCTGATATCGTAGCTTGCACCATCATCGATGGAGGTAAGGCAGGGAGCGTCGTTACCTTTGGGAGCGGTGAGGGAAAACTTTCCGTACTCAGTGGAGTCACCGTACAAAATGGCAAAGCATTACCCCCATTCGGCAGAGGCGGCGGCATTTGCTGTAAATCTTCCTCTCCGATGATCAAAAAGTGCGTGATTACAAAAAATTCGGCCCTTCGCGGGGGAGGAATATACTGCCTTGAGTCATCCCCCTGTGTAAGCAACTGTCTCATCGTCGAAAATCAGGCCTCGGAAAAAGGCGGAGGGATATACGGTGACTGTTACTCCTCACCGAGACTCATCCAGTGTACCATGAGCAGGAATTCGGCTCTCATCGGCGGGGGAATCTATTGCGATTATTACTCTTCACCCTGTGGAGTGAATTCGATCTTGTGGAACAATGGTTCCGAAGTGGATGCAGGGTATGAATCTTCCATAAAACTGAGCTACTGCGATGTCAAAGGCGGCTATACAGGATTGGGGAATATCGACGCTGATCCTTTATTCGTTAATCCTGAAAAGGGGGATTATCACCTGAAGAGTGCCTCTCCCTGCAAGGGCGCCGGTCATCCGCGAATGTCTCCCCTGGGTACTTCCCCCTCGGACATGGGAGCATATGCAGGAGAGGAAGTTCCCTGCGCCGGTTTGACTGCGATAACCGTGGCCGCTGATGGAAGCGGAGATTTCGCATCCATTCAACAGGCCATTGATTTTGCCCTGCACGGGGATGTCATTATTGTGTATCCGGCCACGTATAAAGAAAATCTGGTTATCAGAGGAAAGAATATATCTTTAGTCAGCCAGAATGGCCCGGCATCCACGATTATCGACGGTTCGCAGGCAGGGCCGGTTATTGTTCTGGTCAATGTATCCAAAAGCAGTAGCCTTAAGGGGTTTACCATCCGCAACGGATCTTCCATACGGTATGCAGGGGGAATCTATTGTCAGAATGCCTCACCCGAAATCGAAGACTGTATCATGAGCCGAAACTCATCTGTTGATTCGGGCGGTGGAATTGGCTGTGATCAAAAATCATCCCCTGCGATCAGCAATTGCACCATGAGCGAAAATTCCGCTCAAGCCGGCGGGGGAGTCTATTGCGATCGCTCATCGCCAACGATAGTTGCCTGCCTGATTACCAAAAATATTGCCACCGCTCATGAGGGTCCCCGTGGGGGCGGTGGAATCTACTCTTATAACTCGGCACCTAAAATCACTGCCTGTACCATCTCTAATAACCAGGCCTCCTGCGGAGGAGGGATTCTCTGCTTCGGCCCAACCTGCTGTCAGCCCAAAATCGTCGATTGTACTATCGGCCAGAATCAAGCATCCAGCAAGGGCGGTGGAATCTACTGCCAGTGCGATAACTTGTCTATCGCGAATTCAACGATTGATGAAAATTCGGCTGATGCAGGTGGCGGAATTTATTGCACATGGCCACTGAATGGATTCGCTACCCGGTGGACCGTTACCAATTGCATCATTAGCCGGAATTCGGCCAATTCCGGCGCGGGAATCTACGCTCTGGGATATTACGGTTCGGAATCTGACTTCGTGATAGAATCCCCTTTCATCTCCCCGGTCATCACCAATTGCACAATTGTCAAGAATTCAGCATCCTTGACCGGTGGTGGAATTATCAGCGATATGATGGCTCCGGCCATTACCAACTGTATCCTCTGGGAAAACTCGCCGAACCAGATCGTTGACCAGCATTCCGGAAGCACTTTTCCCGGCGGCATCCGGAGAGGATATAGAGGTCGGGGCAACACGATTCAAGTGCCTGGCAGTTCTCTCAAGATCACCTATTCCAATATTCAGAGTGGATATAGAGGTTTGGGCAATATCAATCTCCCCCCTGTATTTATGAATCCGGCTCTTGGGGATTATCATTTACAGTACGAATCCCCGTGCATCGATGCAGGAACCGATCCAGGGATACCTGATGCGGAAAAAGACAAAGAGAGTAACACCAGGCCGTGGGATGGTGATCGTGACGGGATGGCCAATTACGATATGGGAGCTTTTGAGTATAACGGCTTTGTTCCCCCCATCATATGGGTATCGATGGATATTTATTCAGGGGAAGGACTGATGAGCACCTTAAGCCTGAGGAGCAGAAAGGTATACGTTGCGGTCTTAGGGAACGATGAGTTCGATGTAACGGACATAGATCCTGAAACGATCGCGCTCGGCCGAAAGGGCGCCCAAGAGCAGATAGCACCTGCCTGGTGGAGTTATACGGACGTTCCATCCGGAACCGGCAAGGTCCTGTCGTATTACCGCAGCGGTGATGGATATCAGGACCTTTTGTTTACCTTCAACAGTCAGCAGGTTATCAGAAACTTGGGGATTAAAGGAATGGAAGATGAAACGATTTATCTTACCTTAAGTGGCAATCTCAAGGACGGGTCTATGATCAAAGGCCTTGCAACGTGCGCCCGTGCGCCGGTAAGAAGACTGCCAGGGACCTTTTAGCCTTGCGTTTTGGACCTCTATCGGTTTATAATCAGTTTATAAAAGGAAACAATTATAATTGATTGGGTTGCCGATACATAGATAGATGAGTAAAATACATAATTTCTCCTGTTCCCTGTACATTCGAATCATGCTGGTAGTCGGTTTCTTTGCCGGAATTGGATGCAATCGCTTTCAAAAGCCCCTGGTTACTCCACAGCGAATGGTGCCAAAGCCGCAGAACGTGCTGCTGATTACCATCGATACCCTGCGTGCCGATCACTTGAGCTGCTATGGGTATGCCGGAATTCAAACGCCCGCTATCGACGGTCTGGCCAAAGAGGGCATGAGGTTTGAATGGGCATTTACTCCGGTGCCTCTCACCCTTCCTTCCCACGCCAGTATTATGACCGGACTGTATCCGGCCAGCCATGGAGTTTTGAACAATGGAGAGTATCGCCTGGACGATTCGATCAAGACCCTGGCTCAAATTTTACAGCAGCAGGGACTGACTACGGCCGCCTTTGTCGGAGCATTTGTTTTGAGCAGGCAATTTGGCCTCGACCGGGGTTTTGAAAAGTACGATGACGACCTGTCACAGGGCGATGAAAGCTCCTTGGATGCCTTTTCTCTGCCGAGTGAAAGAAGGGGCGAGACGGTTACTGAAAGCTGCATCCAGTGGCTTGAAAAAGAAAACCCAGCCCGGTTTTTTCTCTGGGTGCATTACTTTGATCCTCACACCACCTATGATCCTCCTCGAAGCTTCAGAAGCATCTACCCCGATCGGCCTTATGACGGCGAGATCGCTTACACGGACCAGTGTATAGGCTTGCTGCTCAAGGCATTGGAGAAACTCGGTGTTATAGAGGATACTCTGATTATTCTGGTGGCCGACCATGGTGAAAGTCTGGGAGAGCACAGGGAAAATACCCATGGTATTTTTCTCTACGATGCCACCGTGAGGGTTCCTCTGATCCTGCACTATCCCGGACTGCCGGAGGGCGAGGTTTATTCGCAGCCGGTCAGAACCCTGGATATTTTGCCAACCGTTCTGGATCTTTTCAAGATTTCTCCCCCTCAAGGGTTGCAGGGAAAAAGCCTCCTCGATCACCCTGCCGCAAGCCATCCGGCTCCCTCCGACCCGCTCCGGCTGATCGATGCTTCCCGGATAGACGGTGCCGTCCAGGCAGGGAACCTTTCTTTAGCGGGGAACCTTTCTTACATGGATGATGAGAGTGTTTTCCTGGAAACCCGGTTTCCTGAGGACAATTTTGGCTGGAGCCGCCTTCAAGGGGTCCGTACCCGGCGATGGAAATATATTCATGCTCCACGCCCGGAATTGTATGACTTGTCCTCGGATCCCCGGGAACTCCATGATGTGCTCGGCAGCTACCCGGAACAGGGCCGGTCTTTAGAAAAAAGGCTGCAAGCCTTCCTGGCTTCTGCCTCACAGCTACAGGCAGGCCATCAGATTGTGGAAATGGACGAAGTAACCCGAAAGAGGCTCCAGGCGCTGGGATATGTCCAGACTGCCCGGATTTCTCATAAAGAGGTGAATGATGACACAAAGACCGACCCTTGTGATGTATCGAAAGATCCCAACAACGGGTTATCCAGGGATCCCAAAGATCTGATTGGGACACTGACCATCTTCGATCAGGGAAGCAAAGAATACTCCGAAGGGAACTACCAGAAGGCTATCACCTCCTTTCGTCAACTGGTTCGTCAGGACCCCCGGAATATCCTGGCCCGTTTTCTGATGGCTACTGCCCTGCAAAAGATCGGCAGTCTTGAAGAGTCCCTGAGGGAATTTCAGGAGGTAGCCCGTCAGGATACTCTCTTCATCAATGTTCATAATAATATTGGCTCTATCCATGAGAGACTGAATAACTATGAACAGGCATTGGCCGAATACCAGACCGACATCCGGCTCCATCCCGATAATCCTTTATCCTATAACAATGTGGGGGTGCTTTTTCTCAAACACAGTCGGTATGAGGAGGCCAGGGAACAATTCGAAAAACTGCTTGGGCTCAACCCCGATCTCCCCACGCAGGTAGTCGCTCATGCAAACCTGGGTATCGCCTATGAAATGCTGAGAATGTACCATAAGGCCCGGCAGGAATATCAGCAGTCTATTCATCTGGACCCCAATTACGTGGCTGCCTACATGGGCCTTGGTAATGTATTCCTCAAAACGGATAAACTGGAGCAGGCCATCGAAGAATGGCAAAAAGCAGTGGAAATCAACCCTCAAAACGCAGATGCTCATTTTAATCTGGGCTGTACCTTCATGAAACAAAACCGCCTCGATAAAGCCGCCGAGCACCTTCAAGAAGCCATCCAACTGGAACCCAATCTCTGGCAGGCCCGCATGCTCCTAGAGCAGTGCAGACAGCGAAAGAGCACAAGGATACTGACCCCAACCTCCTGATAGAGTTAGAAGGTAAAGGAATGTGCATCAAGAGTAATCACCCCATGCGAGCCGGATTATATATCCATATTCCCTTTTGCCGGAAAAAATGTAATTACTGCGATTTCTACTCCGTAGCGGCCACAAACCGGATAGATGAATTTGTGGCCGCTTTGAAGCGGGAAATGAGCCTTTACCGGGACTGGCTGCCGGGAGCCGACAGCCCGTTCGGTCCACATGGCCGAGGCTGCGGCAGTGGCGGCTGTGACAGGCTTTTCGATACGCTTTTTCTGGGAGGAGGGACACCCTCTTTACTCAGCCTCAGGCAACTGGCTGACCTTTTGGAGAGCGTGCAAAACATTTTTCCTTTTACACCAGCCGCCGAATGGACCATCGAGGCTAATCCGGACGATCTGACTCTCGCCTTCTTACAGGGTCTGCGGTCCCTGGGGTTTAACCGGCTCAGCCTCGGTCTTCAGTCTTTGCGGGATGACAATTTAACCTGGCTTGGCCGCAGGCATACTGCCAGGCAGGGCATTCGGGCCATAGAGGATTCTCGGTGCGCAGGGTTCACTAACCTCAGCCTTGATTTAATCTACGGCCTTCCTGAGCGGCTGGCGGATGGATGTTCCCAAAACACCGCAGGATGTCCCCCAATTTGCGGTGGTTTTGCTTCTTCCCTCGATCAATGGCTTCAGGAATTGCAGGAGGTCCTTGCGTATAGGCCGGAGCATCTTTCCTGTTACCAGTTGACTTATGAACCTCATACGAAACTCTTACGGCAGCGCAGTCAAGGGGTAATCCAGCCTCTTGATGAGATGGCCGAATCCCGCTGCTTTCTTGAGACTTCCAGTCTGCTGGAATCATCCGGCTACCTGCACTATGAGGTTTCCAACTTTAGCCGGGGAAAAGAGTGGACCTGCCGCCACAATCAGAAGTACTGGCAGCACATCCCCTATCTGGGGCTCGGCCCGTCAGCTCATTCCTTCAGCCGCAGCAAGAGGCACTGGAACCACCGGTCTTTGTCGCTCTACTGCCACGATTTGCACAAGGGCATCCAAAAGCCCGTGGCCGGAGAGGAAACTCTCGGGACGGAGGAACTTCGCCTGGAGGCGCTCTACCTGGGATTCCGCACCCGCCGGGGGATCCATCTTGGGGATTTTTATCATCACTATGGCCAGGATCTTCTTTCCAATCCAAAAGGTCTGGCCAGCCGGCTGATCGATGAGAAAAAACTGGAAATCCGTGGAGACTGGCTCTGCCCGACTCCGCTGGGGCTGGCTGTTGCCGATGCGCTCGCCCTGGCCTTTTAATCCCCTTTGCGTGCGGTCCCTTTGGTGTTTTTAGCAGGCAAAGCTCATACCCACGGGCGAATCTTTTTGACTTCTATCTCCTGTTGCGATATCCTTGAGACATTTCTCTAGTGCAAGTAAGGTATTGAAGGAATGGTAAAAGTTGCATGATAAAAAGTGTTAGGAATTTGCCACAGGACAGGGAATTGCCATGAAAAAGGAAAGCCAGGATCTTAACGCTCTTAATATAAACCATGAGGAGAAGGCTGGTGACAGGTCTTCTTTTCTTGAAAGGAAGATTCAGGAGTTGACCGTGCTTTACGAGATCAGCCGGCTTCTGGTTACTACCCCCGATCCCAAAGATGCCCTGGGCTCTGTTCTTTCTATCCTCCACTCTTACATGGGCATGAGCCGGGGGACCATAACCCTTTTAAGCCCCGAGACTCATGAGCTGAGCATTGAAGTGGCCCATGGGCTGACCGATCAGGAAATGGATCGGGGCCGCTACCGGGTGGGGGAAGGGATCACCGGAACGGTTGTGGAAAGAGGAGATCCTGTCATTGTTCCCAATGTAGGGAAAGAGCCGCTCTTTTTGGACCGGACCAAGGCGAGGGGAGATATCCAGAAAAACAATATCGGCTTTATTTGCGTGCCCATCAAAATGGGGTCGGTTATCTATGGTGCACTCAGTGTGGACCGCCTGTTCAGTGAAGATATTTCTTTTGAGGAGGATTTGAGGCTTCTCACCATTATTGCTTCAACGGTTGCTCAATCCATAAAAATCAGCCAGATGATGGAAGAGGAAAGAAACCGCCTGCGGGATGAAAATGTAACCTTGAGGGAACAGCTCAAGGAGCGGTACAGCTTTTATAATATCGTGGGCAGGAGCAATAAGATGCGAGAGGTATTCGAAATGATCGAGCAGGTATCCTCAAGCGACGCCACCGTGCTTATCAGAGGGGAGAGCGGGACCGGCAAAGAGCTTGTGGCCAATGCTATCCATTATAACAGTCCGAGAGTCAAGGGGCCGTTTATTAAGATGAATTGTGCAGCCCTGCCGGAGACCCTGATCGAAGCCGAACTCTTCGGACATGAAAAAGGTGCCTTTACCGGAGCACTCATCAAGAGAATAGGTAAGTTCGAGCGGGCACATAAGGGTACCCTTTTCCTGGACGAGATCGGGACCCTCAATCTCGCTTCCCAGGCCAAGATTTTGCGTGTATTGCAGGAAAAGGAACTGGAAAGGGTCGGTGGAATCGATACGATCAAGGTTGACGTGCGGATCATCGCGGCCACCAATAAACCCCTGGAAGATGCCCTGAAGGAAGGCACTTTCAGGGAGGACCTTTATTATCGCCTCAATATTTTTCCTATCTACCTTCCCCCTTTGCGGGAGAGAAAGACGGATATACTCCTTCTGGCGGATTTTTTCCTGAAAAAGTATCGAAAAAAATATGGAAAGGACATCAGGAGGATTTCTACCCCGGCTATTGACATGCTCATGCGCTATCATTGGCCCGGCAACGTGCGGGAACTGGAAAATTGCATGGAAAGGGCCGTTCTCCTGTGTACTGACCACGTTATCCACAGCTACCACCTGCCTCCCACCCTGCAAACGGCCAAAGAATCGGGTACCATGCCTGTCCAGTCCCTGGATTCTGCACTTGAGACACTGGAAAAAGAATTGATTATCGACGCTTTGAAAGCCAGCCGGGGGAATCTGGCCAATGCAGCCAGGCTTCTGAGTACATCGGAAAGAATTCTGGGCCTGAGAGTGAAGAAGTACAACATCAATCCCAGGCAATACCGATAAAATCTCATTCGATCTGCCGTCCGTAATCATGTTCTGCCCAAAATCAGGTACTGCCAAAAATGAAGCTCTGCCAAAAATGAAGCACTGCCAGAAATCGGGCACTGCCAGAAATCAAACAGTTACTCGTAACTTACTGTAAAGCAAGCTGTTAAGCTGCTTGCCACGTTCAAATCTGCTTCAATTCTATCATTATTAAAAAAGTCCAGTTCTCCCATCCAGATGCATTCGATACTCTTTAACTATTTGTAAATAAAAAGCAATCTTTAAAGCAATTCCTTTTGGAACAGTGTGGCATCAATCTTGTCAGATAAAAGTGAAAAGGGTCCCTATACAATAAGAAAAAATGAATATGAGATACTGCTTAAACCGAAAAGGAGGCAACATGGTTTTTCGAAAGTCGCTTAAACGAATATCCATAATTGCATTACTGGCAATGATATCAGTGGCCTTTTGGCTCAAGCCGGCCATGGCTGAAGATCCCGGGAACTTTGCCAGTTCAGTCGGCGTTGATACGCTGTGGGTTTTGATTGCAGCATTTCTCGTCTTCGTTATGCAGGCTGGTTTTGGAATGCTCGAAGCCGGATTGATCAGAACCAAGAGTACATGCAATGTTCTGATGAACAACTTCCTTGATTTTTGCATGGCCTCAGTGGGTTTTTATATCTTCGGCTATGCAGTAATGTTCGGCAAGGGGAATGGCTTCATGGGATTCAGCGGGTGGTGCCTTATCAATGCCACTCATCAGGGGAACCTTCCCCTTGAGGCGGCTTGGCTGTTTCACGCGGTTTTCTGCGGAGCAGCGGCGACCATCGTTGCCGGAGGCATAGCGGAAAGGATGAAATTCAAGGCTTACCTTGCCTATTCTTTCCTTATCTCGGCTACGGTCTATCCGATCATAGGGCATTGGATCTGGGGTGGAGGCTGGCTTGCGGGCCTTGGTTTTGGTGATTTTGCAGGCTCTGCCGTGGTCCATACCGTCGGGGGCACGGCGGCTTTGGTTGGAACGATCATTGTGGGTCCCCGAATAGGCAAATACAATGCGGATGGATCGGCCAATGCCATTGAGGGCCACTCCATGCCGCTTGCTTCTCTTGGCACGCTGATCCTGTGGTTCGCGTGGTTCGGTTTTAACCCAGGGTCAACCTTAAGTGTCGGGGATGGGAGCTTTATGGCCAAGGTAGCCGTAAACACCAATATGGCGGCTGTAACCGGAGCGTTGACTGCCATGTTTTTTGCCTGGCGCATATGCGGCAAGCCCGATCTGACGATGACCATGAATGGCTGCCTGGCGGGATTGGTAGCAGTGACAGCGCCCTGTGCTTATGTGTTGCCTTATGAAGCCATGATTATCGGTGTCGTTGCCGGTATTCTGGTTGTCGCGGCCACGTTGTTCCTTGATAAAATCCATGTAGATGATCCGGTTGGTGCGGTGCCGGTACATGCAGTGAATGGGGTATGGGGAACGCTGTCGGTTGGGATCTTCGGTCGTGAGGCACTCGGTCTGGCCAGAAACGGATTGCTGCACGGCGGGGGTTTGACCCAGCTTGGTGTTCAGGCTCTGGGAGCACTGGCCACCCTGTCCTTCGTGGCTGTTGCCATGACTATCATTTATACGGTTATCGGTAAAATAGTCGGCCTCCGAGTCTCCAGAGAGGATGAATTGAAAGGGCTGGACATAAGCCAGCACGGTATGGAGTCTTATGCCGGATTTCAGATATTCACTACCCGTTAACGTGAAGGGAGTAAGGAAAGAATGAAATTGATCATTGCTATGATACAGCCCCATAAATTGCCCGATGTCAAAAAAGCCCTCTTTGATGCGGAAATTCATAAAATGACCGTTACCAACGCACTGGGATGCGGACAGCAGAAAGGATATACGGAAAACTACCGGTTCGTTATCCATGAAGTTAACCTTCTGAAAAAGGTGCGGCTTGAGATCGCGGTCAATGAAGAATTTGTCCAGCCCACGATAGATGCGATTATCAAGGGAGCGAGGAGCGGTTCGATCGGTGATGGCAAGATCTTTATTCTCGATATTCAAGAATGTATACGGATCAGGACCGGGGAAAAGGGTAATAAAGCCATAGGATAAGAGTCTGGCAACTCAGGGTGATAAGGCCGTGCTTCACAGGCACACCAGCACTGGTGCCTGTGAAGCACGTGGCTTAAGAGGAGACGATCCGCTTCAGGCGGCGGACTACCTCTACAATCTCCCCTTTGGTAGTCTCTCTTCCCAGGCTGAAGCGAATGGCTCCCAGCCCTGCTTCCGGCGAAACGCCCATGGCTTCGAGGACCGGTGAGAGCCTGACCTGGCCCGAATGGCAGGCGGAACCCGTAGAAGCGGCCACGTCTTCCATCCGTGACAGGATTTGCGCACCCGATTGCCCTAAAAAGGATACATGCAGCGTGTTCGGCAGCCGCTCTACCGGATGGCCGTTAAGCACTATCCGATCGCCGAACTCCTCAGAGAGCATCTCGAGGAACAGGTCCCTCAGTTTGCACGTTTTCGTCTTTCCGATCCAGCCAGAGGCTAATTCGCAGGCAGCCCCAAGAGCGGCATTCAGCAGCACATTTTCTGTCCCGGCACGCCTGCCACTCTCCTGCCCCGCCCCATGGATAAGGGGCTCAATCCGGACGCCCTTTCGGATATAGAGGCACCCCACGCCCTTTGGTGCATAGAGCTTATGGCCTGCCACGGACAATAGGTCCACTCCGAGCTTTTCGACGTTGGCGGGGATCTTTCCCACTGACTGGGCCGCATCAGTGTGAAAAAGGATCCCCCGCTCACAGGCTATCGTGCTGATCTCGGCAAGAGGCTGAATCGTTCCCACTTCATTATTGGCGTGCATGATGCTGATGAGGATGGTTTTGTCAGTGATACATTTTCGGACATCATCAGGGTCAACCATGCCGTAACCATCTACGGGAACAAAGGTTACTTTGGCACCCAGGGTTTCCAGAAACCGGCAGGGCTGCCTGATGGAGGGATGCTCCACCTGACTGGTGATGATATGGTTTCCTCGCGATTGAAGGGCAAAAAATGTACCTTTGATAGCGTGATTGTTCGATTCGCTGCCTCCGCTGGTGAAAACGATCTCTTCGGCAGAACACCCTAAAAGACCCGCGACTTGACACCTGGCCAGTTCTCCTGTTGCTTTGGCAAGAACTCCGGCCCAGTGAGAGCTTGACGGATTGCCCAACCATCCAGCCGTAAGTCCTCCTTCCGGGACCCGTCCGCCAGTCTGGGGGACTGCGGGCAGGAATCTGGCAATTACTTCAGCCACCTGCGGTGCAATCGGCGTGCTGGCATTGTAATCAAGGTATATGAGACTCCTGTCGGTTATCATCGAAATCCTCCTAATCAAAAATTCTCTTACCTTTACCATGGAATGGATATCTGGGGTAGCATACCATGGTTAGCCGGGATTTGTCACGATAAAGGTATCTTTGCCGCGCTGTACGGGAGAGGGAGTCTGATCCTTTTCGTGGAAAACGAGGAATAAAAAGGCCTATGTTTATGCTTATTGGCATCTTTATGGAGAAAAGGGATATTCATTATATTATTGAAATTCTCTAAGATATCTATTCATTATCTAATTAACCATATATTTATCACCTGAATGTATGTATTTTACCGTCTATTTTACGATTGACATTGGATTCGGAAATGGTGTTAAATTAATTGCTTCAGCTAGACTAATAACATCTGGATTTGGTATAATTTCTAATAATAACTAGAGTGCTCGATCGGAAAACAAAGGGCAGGGTGTCTTTACACCAAAGGCTCTTTTTAAGGTTTCCGAAGAGAAGCTGTAAGGGAATCATTTCGGGGTCAACTCTTTTTTGGTAAAGGAAATTCGACAAGGGAAGCTCAATTTTTCTGTGGGTGAACAAGATGGAAAAGAACCGGATCTTGGTAGTTGACGACAACTTAAACATGTGCATTACGTTGCAGGATATCTTATTGGACGATGGGTATGACGTGCTGATTTCAGATAACGGACTGGAAGCATTGGATCTCATTGGAAAAAACGAACCCCATCTGATTATTACCGATATGCGGATGCCCAATATCGATGGTTTGGAATTGCTGCAAATTGTCAAGGACAGGCACCCCAATATTGAAATTATCATCATGACCGCCCTGGGAGAGGTGGATTCCTATATCAAGGCAAAGAAAATAGGGGCATTTGAATACATCACAAAACCTATTAACCCTACAGTGTTAAAGAGCATTATCATGAAGATTTTGAAATGAGGAGTAAACAAAAATGCCCATTTTTTGGATGGGCATTTTTGTTTAAGCTTTCTAAAGGAATTAAGTTAGTAAAAAATGGTGAAATAAGTAAGGTGATGTTACATTTTATACAGAGAAAAGATTTTTTCTCATCTATCTCTTTATTCAATCATCATATAGACAGACGAGGGGTTTGGGAATTTTCTTACGTCTAAAAATCTAATTGATTTTTTCCCCTATCCTTCGCCACACTGTCTGCCTCCCTTCTGAGCCGGGCCAATAGATCATAAAGGCTCTGCCGAGGATCTTTTTTTGTTCGACAGGACCGAATGTTCTGCTATCCATGCTCCAGTCACGGTTGTCACCCATAACAAAAAAAGAACCGGCAGGTATCCTGAAAGGCCCGAAATTATCCAGTTCAGGGTAACTGATCAAGTTATTGTTGCCTGAGTGAATGACATAGTCCTCCTGGAAGGGTTTTCCATTAATGTAGCATTTCTTTTGATTGATTTGAATCGTTTCTCCCGGAAGGCCGATAATCCGCTTGATGAAATATTGGCTTTCATTTTTTGGATATTTAAATATAACTACATCGAGGCGGTTTGGTCTTGCGAACTTATAGATTATTTCATTTACCAGAATATGGTCTCCATCCAGAATGGTGGGGGACATGGAGGTGGCTACCACCCGATAGGCATGGACAATATTATCTTTCGTAAACTGAGAGAAAACCGGGTTAACAACATACCAGCACAGGAAAATGAGAAAGATATAAACATAGGTCTTGTTATACGGCTTTAAGAGGTAGTATGTCCTCTTGATCTTCGCTGCCTTCCAGCTTATCCGGAAAATATACATAAAATAGAGAAAGCCCAGAGCAAGTGACAAAAGATTCATGGGAAAGGGGAGCAAGAGGACCAGGAAAGCTGTAAACAGGCTCAGCCCGAGAGAGCCGAGATAGTATTTAATCCCCTCTCTGAATTCACCATTATAAACTTGTCCCAGCCCGATAACACATAAGGTGAGAAGACCGGCTACCCAGGGCTTGCGTCCTTTTTGAAGCGGGCTGTCCGCTTCCGAAAAATCGCCTCCGATATCTGATGTCTCAAAAGAGTCTCTTTTTTCCATATCCCCTTTTCACAGCATGTGTAGACGAATTTTTGATGTCTCTTGTACATAGTAATATCGACACCAACCTTTCTCTATGCTGCATTCTATACAATAATAAAAGGTGTTTAAGGGTTATTTTAAGAGCTTAGAGTTACTTCTTAAAGAGGATATGGACCATTTTGGAAGAATGCTGATGTGCTCTATCGTCTTTTTTTGTAGCGGAAAAAAGGAGGGCTTAATAAGGAGACAGATGTGGAGGGGATTAACAGGGTGGGAGTGCCGGGGCGGGGGGACAAATGGGGGTGTGACCCATTGGCCCCCCCCCCGCCCCCCCC
>JBFMGO010000031.1:0-52238 GCA_040752695.1 bacterium | reverse complement strand
GTAAATTCCCCAGGATGGTTTGAGTCAGTACCCCCTTGACAATATACTCAGAAGGAACCTTGTTGCTAAAGGTTCTCAGCCAATGTTGATTATCTTTCCAGATTTGTTCTGGGAATTGAAGAGCCAGAATTTGAAGTATTCCTATCAGGATAGCGGATACATTCACAAACCCTTCGATAGCTCTCAACTTGTCTTCTACCGCCGTCACAGGAACTTTTTGAGCAGGAGAATGTGAGCCTTTATTCTTCTGGGGGCGTCTACTACCTCTTCACTCTTAAATTTGTAGTCTGTCATTTCATCATTCCCGCGAAAGCGGGAATCCAGTCTTCACAAACTTGGCTGTGAAGAGGTACTACTCTTCAAAGCCTTAAAAAATGGGCGATACTGGGATCGAACCAGTGACCCCTGCCGTGTGAAGGCAGGGGCCTCCCGCTGACCTAATCATTTGTTACCATGTGCGAAAGAGTTGCTTAACACTCGCTTTTTTCCTTTATTTCTTTTTTCCAGGTCTGAAATTTTTTCAATGCTTCCTCATTTACCTGGCCCACCGATTTAGATATGAATTTGTTATACAGTTCATTCCTGATTTCATGTAATTCCCATAGCGTTTCATCTTCATCTTTTGTATAGTCATTCTTATAGGTTTCCATATCGAGATCCCCCAAATAATTCTAATGATCCAATTTCAATCATCGGATACTTAAGTTTTCTATTCACTTCATGGATTTTTCTTATGGGATTTATACTAACTATGTGTTTAAAATTCCATGAAGCTAACGTTTCGACAGTATTTACTGCTGCTACGGCAATATGATATGCATCTTCAGGTTCTGACTGTGGGATCGCACCAGCATTCATATATTCATTGGCTAATTCGATCGCTTCTGAGGAAATTTCCAATACCTTTACATTGTGATTGACAATTAATTCTTTAATCTTATTTCTTTTATTAAAATTTTTTAATTTTTCAATTTCTTCAATAGTAATAACTGAAATATATAGTTCAAATGATGATGCATCGTTTTCGAACCATTTCTGAGTAATAAGCTGCCTGACAGGCTTTGAATAATCAAAGTATGCACTTGGAATGGATGTGTCCAAATATAGCTTCATTTTCATAATACATATAATATCTTATTTTCGAAAACATGGAAAGGAGAAAAACATCCCTTATGTTGTAGCTTATCACGATCCAGGAAAATTAGGGACAGAAATTGATGGCAGAGTTGTCTCTCTCTGAGAAGAAAACCAAGAGGGGACCCATTGGGGAAATTCACCTACTACTTTTTTCAAGAAAAATTACTCATCTCTAACCGCCTGTTTTCTAACGCATTAAACAATTGGCGATACTGGGATCGAACCAGTGGCCCCTGCTGTGTGAAGGCAGTGCCCCCAGAGACGGGCCGGAAGACCGAACCCCGGAGATGATCGGGGGCATGCACCCCGAAGACCATCGAAGACCGGAGAACGCCTATCGAAACAGGAACGTTTTACTTGCATCCTTGGACCGCATAAAAGAAAGAGAGAAAGTTGATAGATGAGGACGCTTATGGTGGGAAACATGGGAGAAAAATGGGAGCTGCTTCTAACTGAAGAACTCATGGGCAAGTGGTCTGATTTCGGCAATTTTTTCAAAATCCCGATCCCGGTGTAAAAGAAGGGCGCGGGTATCAATGGCTATACAGGCGATACAACAATCAACCGGGCTTCTTAGGGTTACTCCCTGCCTGCGGAGGTCGAAATAAGTCCTCGCTGCCTGCCTCCAGGTATCCTCTGTTGCTTCAAGATAGTACTGGGTCGTCAGATACTCATCGAGTCGCCGCCATTCAAACTCGTCTTTTGCACCCTGAAGCAATTCGAGCTGAATGAAACGGCTAAATACAATTACTTCTGCACTTGTTCTCTCACGAAACGCATGTACTACCCTGCCGGTTTTATCTTTTAAAACCTGGACCCAGACAGAGGTGTCAACGAGAATCATTAATCATCCTCTGGTTTCCCTTAATTTTTTATGGTCATAACCTTCATAGAATTCGATTGATCCAGCTAATTCAGTAAGATCTTTCCGTTTTTTCAACCTGATATATTCTTGCAGAGCTTCGTGGATCAGATCCTTTTTAGTTCTGGCACGGCTGAGAGAAAAAGCTTCTTCCAGTAAGCTGTCGTTAATATCGATATTCGTTCGCATCATATTCTCCTCATGTGTATTCGATATATATAATACACATATTTTGTGTAGAGTTCAAGAGAAAGAATAATGGGTTTTTTCTGGAAATTCCTCTCTGATTTATAAAGTATTAAATTTCAAAGCCTTAAAAAATGGGCGATACTGGGATCGAACCGGATAAATATCATTTAAACCATTTGTAACTCAGAAATAATGTGGTATTATAGTATTACAGTTAGCCCTAAAAGAGGAGAATAAGTATGAAATCGAGGAGTGAGCATTGGGATAAAATTTTTTCCGGCACAGAAGATTCAAAACTGGGTTGGTATGAAAAGGACCCATCCAAGTTATTTGAATTATTGAATCTTATTCCGGGATGGGATAATTCTACGATATTTGTCCCTGGCGTGGGAACTTCACTTTTGATCGAAGGACTTCTGGGCAAGGGCACGACATTAGTTCTCAATGATATCAGCATAGAGGCTATAAACAGAGTTAAGAGCAGGTTAGGCGACAGAAGCAAAGGCATCTACTATCTTTGCCAAGACATCGCCCAACCAATCCAAGATGCAATACCGGATATTGATATATGGATTGACAGGGCAGTTTTACATTTTCTGACAGATGAAGATGATATAAGAGGATACTTTAACAATCTAAAATCAATACTAAAAGTAGACAGTTACGCCATGTTTGCCGAATTTTCAAAAACAGGTGCGTCTAAATGTGCGGGATTAACGCTTCATCGGTATTCTATTGAAGAACTATCGGAAAGACTGGGATCGTCATTTACACTAATGTCCCATTTTAACTATATATACATAAATCCAAATGGTGATCCAAGACCATATATTTATGCTTTATTCAAAAGGGAAAAGTGAAAGAATGACTAACAGGCATACACTCGGACGGCAATTCCTCCGCGTTCATTTAAAAAATTAACAGAAATGACATATAAAGATTTTCGCAGGTGACCATACTCCATGACGTAGCGGAATCTGGCAGCTCATTCCCCGCAGCATCCAGCTTTGTATAGGACTGTGGGTTGATAGTATATCCGTGTCCTCACCAAAGGTGTCCGTGTAAGACGGTATGCGGGGAAACTTGCACGTACCGTTCTTAGGGGAGTTGGGCCTGGTAACAGCCCCCCGCTTACCCGATAGGGAGGAGATGCAGATGATCAAAACCGCTAATATTGTCCAGGAATGGATCGATGAGGGAATCCAGCAGGGCATCAAAGAAGGTATGCAGCAGGGTGTGCGGCAAGCCACTCAGCAGGATATTCTCGAAATCATCGAGGACCGATTTAACCTGGTACCCGATGAGATTGTTAAATCAGTAAAGCAGATCGATGAGGTAGCAGTCCTGCATATGGTCCTGAGAAAGGCTGCCAAAGTGACCTCATTGGATGAATTCAGGGAGATTTTGAGAGCATTGACCTCGTGCGATGTTCTTCGTCTGATACTCTGATTATGAAATTGGCAAATAGATTTTTTTCTCTAAGGGGAAATCAAGGGGGAATCCGCCCACTACTCCTTGCGAAAAATTAATCCATCTCTAATCTCTTGCTTTCCAACGTACTACCAAGATGGGCACTATCAAGCCTGAACCACTAGCCCCCCTGCCGTGTGAAGGCAGCGCCGGGGATTCCCGGTTTGTCAGCCTTCGACCCCTTTTTCGGAGTATATTTTCTGGCAGGCTCTCTCAAATTCTCTCAGGATTTCTTCCATAAGATGACCCGATTCGAACCACCGCTGACAGGTTTGGTATTTTTCCTTGTAGATTTCGAACAGTTCGGCCTTGCGAAGCGGACCGAATCGCAAGCCTCCACTGGTAGTGGATTCAAGACGATCAGGATTCAGCTCAAACAGGATTTCGCCCAACCTGGCCTGAACCGCCTGTCTGAAAGCCTGTCGAGCGATTAAAAAGGCATCGTTGATTCGGTCCAGGCGCTCTTTCAGGGAGGTTGAGGGCTTGGGGTCCTCAAAAGTGGAACCGATAATCTGCCTGATCGAGTCCATATCGGTCCTTCTGCCAAGGAGAGTGGTGTTGATGGTATCGGTAATTCGATTGAGAGTACCATGAATAGCCTTGAGGGAAGACGTCATTTCTGCCAGAAGCCCGGCTAAGGAAAAATCCTCGCCGGCGACATCCTTGCCCAGAAGGAAAGAGAGCAGCTTTGCATGCTCAAGAGATCCCATGCAGCCAGAACCGGACAATCCAGAAGGAGGGACGCCGGGTGCTTCCGATGTCTTGCTCTCCAGGGTTTGGGCGAGTTTTTCAATAAGCGGCAGCCTTCCCCCGGGCAAAATCCCCGCCAGTTTTTCCTCAAGGTATTTTTCAATCAGCGCTTCGGACCCTGAGGGGTCCGACTGGTAGATATTCTGTAAGTCATTGACCATTTCGTCTAAGGACATGTCATCCGAAAATATTTCACCTGAAGGCGCTTCACGGGAAGGCATTTCACCGAAAGGCATTTCATCTATAGGCATTCCATCAAAGGGAATACGGCTCATTACCTGCGCCCCTTTTTTCTCTTGCCCCGGATCTTTCTCTCTGATCCCCGGGCAGTTACCCCGGCCAGGAATTCATCCCGGTCATGGCCGTTATCGAACGTATTTTCCTGATTGAGAATCTCCTCGTCAACCTCATCGGAAGAGGTCCATTCACCGAGCCGGTTGGATGAGGCCCAGGCAGCTAATTCCTCTTCTCCTGACTTAGCTTCTCCTGACGCAATTTCTCTCGACTCAGCTTCTCCTGACTCAATTTCTCCCGGCTCAGTTTCTCCCAACTCCGTTTCTCCTGACTCAGTTTCTCCCGACTGGGCTTCTCTTGACTCAGCTTCTCCTGTCTCAACCACGGCTGGCACTCCCCAGGGTTGTTCAGCCTCTGTCACACGCCATTTGTCCATGATGCGTGTCAGGATAGCTTGAACAGCCTTATTATTTTCTTTCAGGGGATTCTCACAGCCTTCCGAAAGGTCTATACCGGTATTGTCTGCCATTCGGTGGCCCGGCATTGGATGCTGGTTTTGTATCAAATGCTGGTCCAAATGCCGGCCCTGGCTCTGTGCCGGAATATCACTCCAGTTCCCATCGCAGGTTTTTCCCTGGAACAGAGCGCTTTTCACTTCTTCTCTCAACGTTTCTATGTGCTGAAGGAATTCCTTCCCTGACCATTGAGGAGAGTAATGAAGGCTTGCCTTCAATAAAGACCACCCAAGATCGAGGGATTTCTCCCACAGAGGATGGGAGTTTGTATCAATCGCTCTGTCTTCCGGGTTCCAGAATATGTTTTCAGGAGCAAATGCCTTATCTGTCTTTGGGAAACTCCCCTGATAGCCGGACCCGTTACCGGAGGCGGCATCATTCTCACTCGCCATCGCAGCCTGTCTCAGGAGCTGATACACCTTCGAAATGTTTTGCTTCCGGTTAACGATAAGTGCGTAGAACCAGATGAGTCCGAGAACATGAAGATCATGAGGTGGCAGGGGCCGGGGCGGCGAATTATCCGGGATGGCGGTTTTCCCCAGGTTCAGCACCTCTACGGAAAAGCTCCAGAAAAGGGGGAGAAGACCTGACCTTTTGGCCAGCTTGACCCAGATCTGATCGAGTGATAATCCCAGATCAGGCCGGCTGCTGATGCCGGACCCTGAAGCCGTGGAAATCTTTCGAATAACTTCACTTAAAAAGGAAAGCTTGAGGTGTAAGACCTCAAGAAAGTGCCGGTCAGCCTGACCGAAAAACATGAATGTCCAGGCTGGATTGCATTGATGTACTACAGCCTTCAAACACCCCGCTCTCCCGAATTCCTGCTTTGATGCAAGCTGGGTTTCGATCTCATCGCACGAGGCCCCCGAGACAAGGGACAAAAAATCCATGGCGTGAAGCGACATGGCTTCTATGATAAACATGCGAAAAGGATAGAAGGAGAAAGGCACAATCCGCGAGAGGAAGAGGCTGTCCGAGCTGTAACACTCCTTTTGGCCGGGGCATTCCCAACAGATAAACTGCTCACTGTTATAGTTATTTCCGCCCTTGAGCAAGTGACCGAACCCTCTGATTAAATCCCACCTGTCCTTGAGGCCGGGAGAGGCAAAACTTTCCAGCCCAAGGGTGTAAAAAGTAGGACTCGTGCCGGAAGCAACGCATGAGGGGCAAAACAAATACCGCTTCAGAGAGGTCGAATACGGCTGAAGTCCGCATCGGATCAAAAGGTCATCATCACAGCATTGCTGCACGGCTAGACCGCACTCCGGACAGGGCGGGGCAAAAAAAAGCCTGCTGTGCTTGCAGAAGAACAGGGATTGAAAAGGCAATAAACACCCTTTTCGCTCTCCCTGGCCATTGTTTTGAGAATTTTGACTCCCCTGCCCTTCTGTCCGCTGACCGCCTGTCTGACAGGCAAGGGTGATGAAAGAGCTGTCGTCTTTCCCGTTCCCGCTCTCGTACGACGAGAATGCCTTCTGCCAGAAGGTATCGATATCCTGGTTCCCTATAGGCCGCAGTTCATCCCTGGCCAGGAGGTATTGGTCTTTTTGAACCAGGAGGAATACTTTCTTGATCTCGCTGCCGGCATCGGTGAGCAGCCGTGCCTCAATCAGGCGGGTAAGAGGGTCTGAGTCAGTAATAACCACAAAAGGAAAAGGGGCTTTTTCCAGAGAAGAAGCCTCTTCCGTCACCAGCGAGAGTCTTAGGGAAAAGTGAGCCCCGGTAGAATCAAGATAAGGAAGTAAAGAGGGTGCATTGAGATTACATTCCATAAGATATTATCTTTCATCGCGTTGAAGTTAGCTAAGAATTTACGCTAAAATTACTCCGTAATCCAGCAGCCTATTACCCTCATTGCAAATGCATGAACATATCCCAAAGATAGAATTCTCTGTAAAAACCTCCTCATTCCCCTTGAGAAAAGGGGGGAGGATGTATTCCGGCATAGGCTTATAATACACTTACGGTATAAGATATAAGGGGAAATTACTCCTCATGCCTTCTGTTTATTCTCTTCATGGTGCGATCTATAGAAGCAGTCTTGTGGAGAAAAATTTGACCTTGTTTGAGAATATTTGCAGATGATTTGGAACAAAATGGTATCAGCTCTTTAACATATTTCACACCTCAGCTCAATAATGTTATCGTCAGGAAAAGATGGATACATCGGAGGGCAATTCATCTTTTTCTCTCTGTGGCGGGATATGGCTATTCGATGAAAAACCGCCATGAGAAGTCTTGTCGTATTGCGAGACACAAGAAAAGATACCACAATAAAAGAAAGATACCACAATAAAAGCCATTGAAACGCAAAGGGTTAAATTTAGATTTACATTGCGGAAAGTAATATGGTATAAAACTGCCATAGAAGATTGGAATGACGAAAGGAGACCCGAACAATGTCTAAGAAAAAGAAGGTCAAAAGAAAAAGGATGCTCGCCATCTCTCAGCCCGAACGTATTATCGGGCTGAGAGGCACTTGGGGAGATTCTACAGGGGAGGAGGTCCTTCAGATGCAAAAAGACATTACCCAGCAGGAATCCGACAACAAAGGAGAATCCTATAGCGGAGGAGCCTGTAGTCAGAAAAAAGTCCATACTGCACAAGTCCATA
The DNA here is from genome assembly GCA_040752695.1 of bacterium. Classification (GTDB taxonomy): domain Bacteria; phylum SZUA-182; class SZUA-182; order DTGQ01; family DTGQ01; genus DTGQ01. The sequence goes on along the minus strand of JBFMGO010000031.1, from coordinate 44,468 downwards.
ACAGGGAAGTTCATGACATGAAAGCCCATGGTGCGGGAACTCACATTGGAGAAAACCAAAATATAACAGCCCATGAGAAGGCTGAAGCCCATGAGAAGACTGAAGTCCGTGAGAAGGCTGAAGCCCATGAGGATAATGGACTCGGTATCCGTGATGAGGTCAAGGTTGCCGATCCTCTGCTCATGCAGTTAGAGGAGGAGGTAACCGTCTTCATCAACCGGCGGTTGGAAGAGCATGTGGCCAAAAGGATCAAGGGGCTCCTGGTCCCTGTAGCCAAATTATCCCTGAAGGTACAAAAGATACGAAAGAAACTGACCGGCGAGAGGGGTGATGCGGCGGCCTCGCATCTTCTGGACCTGGAGGATGATCTGGATTACATCCTGGAAAACAGCAAATTGAAGCGCATTTCACCTCAGGTTGGAGAAAAGTTCAACCCGGCTCTTCACGAGGAGGTCGATTTCTCCTGGAACGCGGACCATGGTGAATCGGCAATTCTGGCCGTTCTTCGAGAGGGGTTTTTCTGGGAGTACAACCAGGAGATGGTCATCAAGCCGCAAGTGGTTGTAAACAGGAGGATATCAATATGAGAATCGGCATCGACTACGGTACTTCCAATACCGTGGTTTCCTACATGGATAACCATACACCAGTGGTCATGAAATTCAACCATGCCGGTTTAACCAAGGATGTTTTCCCTTCCGTCTCGTTCTACCCGGAAGGGGCGTCAGAAGGATGTCATGGGCTGGAAGCCCTGGAGTGCGCCTTTGCCGGGCAGGGTACCCTCGTGCGGTCTCTTAAGCGAAACTTAAAAAACTACTTTCAGGGCTTGCAGTTATGTGAGGAGACGTTTCAACGGGATGTCAAGGGTATCCTGGTAGATTTTTTGAAGCATCTGAAAAAGACGATCATTCAGACCCAGCACCTTACCGATGAAGAAGAACTGGAAGTCCTCCTGACTGTACCGGCCAATGCCAACGGAGCACAGAGGCTCATTACCAGGGAGTGCTTTCGTGAGGCGGGCTTTGTTGTCTCGCCCCGAATCATCGATGAGCCAACCGCTTCGGCCATCGAGTTTTCTTATACCGGCATGTCCGAGCGCCTGCGCGGCCAGGCGAACCAGGGCAACTCCATCTATGTGCTGGTCTATGACCTTGGGGGCGGCACCTTCGATGTCTCATTGGTCAGGATCGAGCCTGAACGCTACTCGGTCATCGCTTCTGCGGGGATCGAGCAGCTCGGTGGCGATGATTTTGACCAATGCCTCTATCAGATGGTCATCGAAAACAAAGAGTTGTCTGGTCTAACTCCCTTACAGGAAAAACTCCTTCTCTACCGGTGCTGTGAGGCCAAGGAATCCCTGGCCAATATCATCGATCCCAAATACCTGCGGATCGACCTGGAAGAGGCCCATATCGATGAGGGCTCCATCAGGCTCCGGGTGGAGGATTACTATGAGCGCCTCCTCCCCCTGGTCAATCAGACATTGAGCAAACTTGAGGAGGTGCTGCACTCGAAAATGACTCAAGGCGAAGGGATCACCGGACTTGATCAGGTAGAAAAAATCTACCTGGTGGGAGGCGGCTCCCAGCTTCCCCTGATCCTGAAGCGGGTGCAGGAAAAGTATGGCAGGGAAAAGGTGCACCTCTCCAGTCTCCCCTTTGCCTCCATAGCCCTTGGCGCCTGCCATATGGTTCAGCAAAAGATGCAGGTAGAGCAAATCCTGAGCCGGACATTCGGGGTCATCCGGACAGCCGGAGGCAGGGAGTATTTTGATCCGATTTTCGAGCAGGGGACAAGGATTCCCGCTACCAAGCGGTTTGAAATCTATCCGGAGCATAACATCGGCTATTACCGCTATCTGGAATGTGCCGAACACCGCGACGGTCAGGCTGTCTCCCCCCGGATGTGGAGCGAGATTTTCTTTCCCTATGACCCTGACTGGAACCTGTCCCGGATACCGGGAAAAGGCGATATCCAGGTAAAACGCTATGGGGTCAATAAGGTGATTGAGGAGTTTTCCTGCGATGAGAATGGCATTATTACCGTAAATCTCATCCGGGAGACAGATTCGGTATCGATGAGATACGAGATCTGGGAATTGTGAGGGCGCGGAGACACGCGTGCCAGGGACGGTTTATGTTATTCCTGACATCTGGGAATTGCAGGAGACCGGGGGACGTGACAAAGGCAGATATCCGGCAGATATGAGGGTAATGCATTTTCCCCCTAATTATCCAGGGGCTCGCCCTGCAGGCACCTTTTCTCCGGGAAATGCTGGCAGTACAGAGGAATGCCTCGAAAGGTCTTGTTCCAGTTTCTGGCCAATTCCTCCAGCGAGGAATTTCTTTCCCTGGATTCTTTTTCCCAGGTTTCCATGTTCTCCTCCAGGCACTTTTCCAGTAACTCGATGGCCCTGGGAAGAATAATCCTGGGAGGAAGACCGTTTCCATTGGCTGAATTCTGGCATTTGAACTCGTTCAGGGCATCGGCAAGACTTAAAATTTTTTCCTTGGGCTTGTAATAGCGCCATGAAGTCATGGCATCAAAGCAGTCGGCCAGAATGAGAATGCTTAACGAAAGGTCCATCTCTCGTCTCGGCTTGCGGTAATACCCCATCCCATCGCACCTTTCATGGTGGTTGGTGATGAGCCGGAGCACTTTGGGATTGACATTCACCATGTCCAGGAGCTTATAAGCATAGAAGGGATGGCGCTTGATTTCCCGGTACTCCTCTTCGGAAATCTTGCCTGGTTTATTGAGGATACCGTCAGGAATGTTGATTTTACCGATGTCATGCAGCTCCGCAGCCAGAACGAGGTTATCAACATCCTCCTCCTGAAAATTGGCATCCTTTTCCTCAAGAGCCTTCTGGCTGATAGCCCTTGCATATTTGGTCACGAAATCCGCATGCATGTAGGAATAAATGTCCTTGGCTTCCAGGGCCTTAAGAAATGCTTTTTTAATATTTTGTCCATGCTCTGCCTGCAGCTTGAAAATTAAGAACTTGTTAAAGATTTTGCTGATATAGTAAAGATCCCTCCAGTGGCTTTCAATCTGAGAAGTGTAGTGCCTGCCCGTTCCCTTTTCGCAGGCAAAAAACAACATCCCTTTTCTTTGGCTGGTTGCATCACAAATAGGGAAAAAACCATAAATAAAGCAAATGAATTGATTATTAATGACTACCTGATCCTCATCAGGAAAACAGAAAGGGGCATGGGGAAGATCATCACCCAGAATCGACTGGGCCATATAAGAGCTGGTCTGGTTCTTGAAGCTGTAAAGCGTTCTGACCCTTTCCTCCCAGGGCAGATAAGCGGCACTGAATGGAAGGTAGTGAGTTTGCCCCTGCTGGTCTGTCTGAATATAAAATCCTGCTTTCAGGTGAAAAAACTTCTGGCAGATCCGGTCAACACGGGTTAAAAAATCCCTCAGTGAGGTCTTATAGTAGTCTATATCGATGTATAATTCCTTGAGAATCTCGTAAAACTCAATATCCTTGAACTGATCCACAAAACCTACCCTTATCATCCGCAATGGAACTGGAAAAGAAAGAAAAATAAAACGAACAAAAAGAGCAAAAACAAATAAAAGAAACAAAGATAAACAACACAAACGAAAACGAAACTGGAAACTCGTCAAGCAGACTTTTTCTGTGAAATGTATTGGAGCATGTTCTCCTTTTGAAAGGACTTATTAAACAAAGGGCAATCGATTTTCCTGGCAGCATCTTCAATCCAGGGGTCCTCCCATGAACTCATGAGAATGACCTTATCGAGCATCTCTTTATTCCTGCCCCACTTTTCAGCTACATAGATAATACCGTAGGGGCCCACGTATTCTTCCTTCGTTCCCATTTTCTGAGCAAGCTTCTTGGAGCGGCAAATCACATCCATAATGATAATATCATTATTTTCAATTTGATTGAGCTTATCATCCAGATCGTCAAGGTTGTTGATAACAACAACGTTATTGCCCATCTTTTCCAAATCGTTTTCCATAGCCTTGGACATCTGTATATCATCATCGAACAAAAATATAGATGCCATTCCTTTTCTCCCTTCCTTAGCTGATTCTCCCCTCCCGGCTTCTTCTCACCTTTTTGCTGATACAACCTTATCGCCCTGATGTTCCACTTCTGCCTGATCATCACTGGCATCACGAATAAAAAGCGCTCCTATCCGGCCCATTATGGGGGAAGTTTTTACTTCACGCGAACACGTCATATATTTTATCGGCCCTTTTCAACTCACCTTCGGTCTATCCAAGTCTCCCGTGGGACACCGGTTATTAAAGTGATAGCCAAAATTAAATCATTCGTTATCATTTATAGAAAAGCCGATAGAAATATACCTGAGGCATAAACCAATTCTTGTATATAATGTAATATAATTTATCATTAACTTATACTTATAACTTTACTCATAATTTATATTAATTTATACTTTTGACATACTTATAAGTTATTAAATTATTCAAAAAATGCTGAAAAGTGATAAGGAGCTTGCCATGCATACGAATGTGAAGTTTTTACTCATCGCATTTGTCATCTTATGTATCACCGGGCTCGCCATCGAACACTCTTTTTATTCCTGCTCTTATGCAGAGGGCATCAGATTGTACAGAGAAAGAGAATATCCGTTTATCTATCCGAAAGATGAGACTTCGCCTATTCAGGAATCAAATGGACTCCTTCCTGCTTATGCTCAAAGCTCCTGGCCATCCATACACCGGGATTCAAGAAACTCGGATTATCTCCCCTCCCTCACCGCCGGGCAATTGAAATCGAAATGGCATGCCCTTAGTGGTGAATATTCGTCTGTACTCACCGCTGTAGTTATCGGCCCGGAAGGGCATATTTACTTTACTACCGGAAAGGAAGAAAGCTACGGCAATCTCCATGCCTTTGACAAGCAGGGAAATGAGCTGTGGAGAAGTTATCTCCCGGATAATGGTGCCTTTTGCAGTGCTCCCCTGCTGGATCGGCAGGGGAATATCTATCTTGGTGATTCGGATGAATTTTTTTGTTTTTATCCTGACGGGAACCTGAAGTGGAAATGTTCGGGAGTTGAGGGGCCTTTTGCTTCGGCCTGTTTTTCCCTGGACGGCCATATCATAGGTATAGGCGTGAGTGGATTGGTTTATGTATTCGACCCTCAGGATGGTCATGTGGTGGTTCCCCCTCTGGAACTTCCCGGTCAGTCTCCGGACAGTGCGTATAAGATTCCTACCCCTCCTGGTTTATGGCAGGGAATGGTAAGCAATGGAGATCATCTTACGATCAGTGATATTTTCAATGGCCTCATGGGCCGACAATACAAGATCACCAACACTCCAGCAGTCAATCCGGTCAACGGGCGGGTCTATATTTCCGGCACTGTACGGTCTTATGCCCTTTCCGATGTCCAGGGCAGGTTTTTTGGAGTAGATTTCATCCCTGCCACCGTGGATACTCCCGCCAAGCTGCAACTAGCCTTTCAAACCGAAATGGAGCCAGGCAGCGGATCGAGCCCGGCCATTTCACCCAACGGCTCACACATCTACACTCTTGACGATAAAGGAACCCTTTATGCCTTCGATACGGAAGGGGAAAACGTATGGACCCTCGATGTTCAGGCACAGCCCGCATCTCCGGCTATCGGGCAGGACGGGACAATCTACGGGGTAAGCAAAAGCCAGGTCTATGCAGTCAAAGACCTCGGCGATTCGGGACAGATTCTGTGGCGGCTGGATTTTAACGACACCATAATCGGAAACCTGCTTAACTCCTTTTTGCCTGTGCCCAGCAGAGATGAAAATCCTTCCCAACGGGTTAAACCTTCCATGCAGTGCAACAGCGTTGTCTCGGTCAGTAAAAACCACCTCTATCTTACTATGGCTTTAGGCTATGAGGTCTCACTTCAGGAAGAAACCTTTTCTCATCTTTATCCCCTGCGGAATCTTCTGGTAGTCTTGACACCCTTCGACAGCCAAAAGAGATTCCTGCCCACAATCAATTCGTTTGCAGAATTGCCGGATACCAGTGAAAGTGTGCTGACCCTGGACAAGGATGGCACGGTCTATTGCGCGCACGGCTCAGTTTCCAGTTCAGTAGCTTATTCTATTTCCCAGAGGATGGGCATCAATATCCAAAAGCCTGAAGGGGGGGTCAGCGTATTAGAACCTGCTCATCCGAGGGAAATGGTGCGTTCGCAAATGAAATGGATCAAGGATCTCATCACCATGGCTCTCCAGTCTTTACGCCGGGGCAATGTGGACTCAGCCAAGGCCAGTTTGGATGAGTTGATGGAGGATATTCAGTTCATGAAAGAAAGTTCAGACACCGGCCAGGACTCCGGCGCGGATAATGACCAGGCAGTCCAAAGGAGCGTCGAAGAGATAACCAGAATTTATAACCAGATCGAATCTGCTCAGGCCATTCTGAAAGACATGCCCGATAGTACACGAAAAATGCAGTCCGCTATCTCAAAAGCAAAAATGTGCCTGCGCACAGCATCCAGTACCTGCAGACGCACGCAATTGATGCTTTCAAGCGACCGGATCAACAGATAAATGACATGGCAACGACATAATAATGACATGACAACGACATAATGCGGAATTCGAAAAGACGATACCCAGAATCAGAACAACTCAAGGAGCCGGGTGTGTTGTCAGGGCTTCAGCAGCAGAAATCCTATCAGCCCGGCAACCACTCCCAGTAAAAAGGTGGCAACGCGATCGATCTTGCCTATCAGCTTGATTCCCATACCCCGGTATATCGTTTCAAGGAGGTAGATAGCGAGGAATAGCCCAACCAGGAATGCGGCCAGTGCAGCCAGGGAGGAGAGGATTTCTTTCAAGGGGAAAACAAGGGCAGTCATGGAGACTGCCAGCAGTGAGATCACATTATGAAGGGTACCCAGGCGGCTCATTTTTCCGGCATAATGTTGATGGCTGTGATTTTTATTCGCCTCTGGATCATGAAAGTGCAGATGCTCATGCTGGTGCTCATGAGGGTGCTCATGAGCTGAGGCAGCCGGTTGCCTGCCATCCGCCGCTTGCTCTGACCCTACGGAATTTCCCAGGGCCACCGGAACCACCGATTCAGGTTTATCTATGTACTTTGGAAGGTGAACGTGACCAACATGACCTTCTCCCCCTGCTGAAGCAGGTGGCTCTTTCGAGTGTAAATGGCCATGCTCATGCTTGTGATGGTGGTCATGCTGATGAAGCTGTTTGGGAGGTATAAAGAAGAATTCATAGAGGCTGTACAGACCCAAGGCTGTAAAAATGATCCCGACAGCGGGCTGGGAAAATGAATAATGCACGATAGGGGCTTCTATCCCCAAGAGCCATAATAACCAGAATGGAACCATAAAACACAGGACGTATCCAAGGTGCACCACTCCCAGCCTGAAAGAAATCCATGAGGGGCGGGTATATATCTCTTCCGCCCCCTTGGAATTCAGGACATCGATAAGATGATCTCCCTTGAGCCCGTGAAGAAACCCAAGGAGAAATACCGTCTGAATGACCCAGGCTAAATCAGCCATTACCGTAAACCACTCACTCTCTTGAAATGCTTCTTGGTGAAAGTAGTCAATGTTTCAAACTCCGCTGCCGGGAGATTCACGTATATCCGGACTTATCCAGGATTCATTCACTGATTCCGCACTCCTGTGCAGTAAGATAGCACTGAGGGTCTTCCATCCAGGGGTCTCCATAAACCCGCAAAGCCCGCACCCGGAACGATCCACCGCAAGCATCGATCCACTGGCACTTACTGCACTTTCCCTTGAGCAAATGCTTTCGATTCTTCAGTCCGGCCATAATGGAGTCGGAAGTATCCATCCAGATTTCCGAGAAGGGTCGCTCACGGACGTTTCCCAGCGTGTGATCGAGCCAGAACTGATCAGGATGTACATTCCCGCAAAAATCGATTTCGCCGATGCCGACTCCGGTTGAATACAGACCTCCGCCGTTCCATTTCAAAAGGTCCATAATCTCGGCAGCCCGCTTGGGATTCTTCTCCAGCAACTTCAGATACAGATAGATCCCGTCCACATGGTTATCCACGGTCAAGATCTCTTTGTTCAGGCCCCTTTTGGCGAAATCTTCACTCCGGCTCAGGATGATGTCCATAGCGCGACGCGATTCTTCAGCAGTCAGGTCGTCACAGCGGATATTACTTCCCCGTCCTGAATAGACCAGATGGTAAAAGCAGGCCCGGTCGATCTTTTCTTCTTCGATAAAGTTAAAGATTCTGTGCAGGTCCTGGGCGTTCTTTCTGGTCAAAGTCAGCCGCAATCCCACCCGCTGATCCTCCTCGACACAGTTTTTAAATCCTCTCATGGCCCGCTCAAAAGCACCTTTCACACCGCGGAACTGATCGTTTACTTCCCCGATTCCATCCAGGCTGATGCCTACATACGTGAAACCCGTTTCCTTCAGCTTCCGGGCAACCTCTTTGGTGATCAGTGTACCGTTGGTGGAAAGCGTCGGCTTGACCCCCTGCTCCAGGGCCCAGGCTGCCAGTTCAAACAGGTCCTTGCGCAAAAGCGGCTCTCCGCCGGAAAAAAGAATGGCCGGCACCTTGAAAGCTCCCAGATCCGCCAGCATCTTCCTGCCTTCATCCGTGGTCAATTCTCCCTGATAGGAAATATTTTCAGAATCGGTATAGCAGTGAACGCATTTCAAATTACAGGTCCTGGTCGAGTTCCAGACCACTATGGGCCTTCTTGAGGCAGCCGAAGGAGGAACCCGGTCGGTCAATCCCTCCCATGACTGCGGAAGTCCATGGTGGCATTTGTGAATCTTCTGGCCATATCGAATGTCATCACTGGGAGTTTCCTCTCCGCAGTATAATCTGGTTATATTGATCATGGTAATTTTTCCCCTTCGATAGTCAGGAACCAACAAGTCAGGGAGTCAAAGAAATGGGCCAGTTGAGGGAGCGTGAGTCCGGACCCCTGGTTCCTCTGCTTTAGGTAGTCGCAATCTGTCTGGGTAGTGATACAGTCACTTTTTCTTCATAATAGCCTTTTTTTCGGCATTTTTCAATGCCAACCCATCATTTGCAGACATTAATTAATCGATTGATGTGTTCGTTCCCTGAAACGGGCTGCCTGTTCGGTAATTCGTTATCGTCGAGTTACTAAAGAGTGTTTTTCTCTATGCCAGAAACCGGACATATGATCAAAAAAAAGCAATCATGATAAACTTCAACACCTCTAACACAACTTTTCAGTAATAAACAAAAAAACATGCAAACGAGTGCCAAAGTTTAATCGTTTCAGATACATAACGAAATGGTTTCCCCATGTTCCTTTATCCCTGGCTATTACCTTGATAAATAAATCGTTCCATGCAATGAACCATCTTCCGCTTCAAAGTGGCATCCTTTATGCGGTTAAACCGTACAGGTGCAGTAACCTCCCCTTGGAGCTTATCCTGAAAAATCTCAATAGATAGCCAAGGCCGCAGGAATATCCCCAGCGGGCGACCGAGGACTAAAAAAGAGCAGGTCAAGGCTCTATAATGCGCCTCCCTTCCTCATGGACGAGGGCGGTTTGCATGGAATAAGATAACCTCCTTGCCGTGGATCAGGTTGTCCACTACATTCTGCCGCCCTTGCCGGGGGAGAGGCTGAATGCTTACAGGGGCAGATTTTTCGTTGGAAGAACTCAAGATCTCTCTCTCGATGTTTTGGATGGACTCTCGGTCAGTGCCGTACCTCCCTCCTGTCAGGTTCGTTTCGGGATAGGCCCTTAGCGTGCAAGATAAGGAACAAGATAAGGAAAGAAAGGAGAAAAAGAAAAAATGAAAAAAGCTCTCTGTCCGGTTATGGTGATTTTCAGTATTTTGGCTTGTTGTTCTGCTTGTGCCGAGGATTACTCTCTGGCCAAGGATGTTACCTTCAGTGCTGACTATGCCTTCTACACCAATTATGTCGGCAAGGGATTTACCTATGATGAAGATCCGGTCTTGCAGGCGGGTTTTTATATCGGTTATAAAGGGCTGACCCTCACCATCTGGAACAGTCAGGACATCAGGAACCAGGAGGGGATCAATTCTGACGAGGTCGATTATTGCATCGAATATGCCTACACGATCGAGAAACTGAGGGTCAGTGTTGGTCATACCTACTTTGATTTCTCGGGCTGCAACAGGGTTGCTGTTGGTGATGACGACTATGAATATACCAATAGCTTTGCCAAGGAAGTGTCGGTGGGGATCTTCTACGACACCCTGCTCTCCCCCTCAGTATCCTGGAAGCATGACTATTCTGATGAAGACTCAGGTGGAGGGAAGGGAGACTATGCAGCCCTTGCCCTTGCTCAGAGCTTTGCGGTGAATAAGGGAATCAGTTTGGATCTTTCCGGACATGTCGGATACAACGATGGCTATTTTCTCGACGGAACCGGGGGTGATGTAGCCCTGACCGCAGGGGTGAGCGTTCCTCTGACCGGAAATCTGACCTTCAAGCCGAATGTCAACTACTCCATTCCTTACGGCGACCTGGCCGATGAACAGGATAATAGATTCTACGCCGGCGTAGTTATGGGATACAGCCTTTAAACAGAGCGCACCTCGGTGCAAAGCAAAACGTACTTCAGTGCAAAGCGCGTTAAAAGTTTGTTCGGAAAAATGAGAGCCTGGCCGGGAAAATGTAATCACTTCTTCTTGCAGGGGCAAAAGACTTGCCCCTGCAAGAGGCACGGCTTATCACAGGGCGGCGGCAAAGGGGCATGAAGCGAAGGCCATGAGAAGGGGCGTGTTTAGGAGTCGCCGCAGTCGGGCTTGCCCCAACCGCCTCCGCCAGGTGTTTGGATGATCAGGGTTTCCCCCTGGCGGGCCGTAAAGGTAACGCGGCCGGGGAGTATCCCGGCTGCGCCGCCCGGGCGGCGCAGCCGGTTGATCCCGCACTGTGCGTCACCACCTCCTGCCAGCCCTCTGGGAGGCAGAAGCCTGCGCTCCGATTGAATGGATACCGTGGTGTCATCGAGAAATGAAAATTCCCGGATAATACCCATTCCTCCCTGATGAAGTCCCAGACCGCCGGAATGAGGACGAAGGCAAGTCCTTTCTATCCGCAAGGGGAAGGCACTCTCTAGCGCCTCTACCGGCGTATTGGCGGTGTTGGTCATATGTACCTGGACTCCGCTTGCACCGCCGTGAGAGGGTGCGGCACCCATACCGCCGGCTATGGTCTCATAATAGGTGCTCTCGCTCCAGCCGAAGGCTACATTGTTCATGGTCCCCTGAGCCTGAGCCGGAATGCGCTCCGGCAGCACCTTGGCAAAGGCAAGGAGCAGAACATCGACAATGCGCTGTGAAGTTTCTACATTCCCGGAACTTACGGCAGCAGGCGGCTTGGGATTGAGAAGAGATCCTATGGGGGCAATCACCCGGACTGTCTCATAGCAGCCGTGATTCAAAGGGATATCAGAGGGCAAGAGGCATCGCACGACATAGTACACCGCAGATTTCGTAACACTTAAGGGAGCATTGATGTTGCCCGGAGACTGGAGCGCCGTACCGCTGAAATCCACCGTGATACTCTCTTCTTGCAGGTTCAGCCTGATTTGAATGGGTATACCCGCTCCTTCTTCCTGGCAATCTCCGTCAAGGTAATCGATGGCCGAAAAAGATCCCTCAGGAAGAGTACCAAGATGTGCCCGTACCCGTCTGGCCGAATAACCAATAATAGCCTCCACAAAATCATCGAATGCACCCTCTCCATAACGCCTGATGAAATCGACGCATCGTGACACGCCGAGGATATTGGCCCCGGCCTGAGCACTCAAATCACCCAGCCGCTCTTGCGGATTCCTGGTTTCATGGGTAAACCGGCCGGTGATTTCTTCTATAATGCTGCCATTGCGAATGAAAAGTGAGGGAGGAATAATAATTCCTTCATCGGTTAAGGTGTGACTCAGACCAGGCATGGACCCTGGAGTCAGGCCGCCCACATCAGCATGATGGGCACGGTTTACTGCAAAGCCTTTGAGCCTGCCCGTCAAAAAAAAGGGTGCGATCAGGGTAATGTCAGGCAGATGAGAGCCTCCCCGGTAGGGATCGTTGACAATCACCTGGTCCCCGGGCAAAAGGTCCGGGAAATCAGCCATGACAGCCTGCACGGCAGACGGCATGGCCCCGAGATGAACAGGGATATGCTCGGCCTGCGCTATCAGGCGGCCGCGGGCATCAAAGAGAGCACAGCTTTCATCCATCCTCTCCTTGATATTGGCCGAAAATGCGGTGCGTCTTAAGTTGGCACCCATTTCTTCAGGGATAGCCAGAATGAGGTGTTTGAAGATTTCAAGAGTTACAGGGTCAAGCCGCTTCATAATCCTGCCTCCTTACCTGCGTACATTTTCCTCATCCGCAAACATCCGCTCTCATCTACGAGCACTGAAAAATCAGCCGGAGCAAAGATCGTGGCCCCTTCATCCTCGATAATGGCAGGGCCTGGCCAGGCAAAGCCCGCCGGAAGGCCGCTTCTCTGAAATGCGGGGACTTCCATCCAGCCCGTGGGCTGTAAAATCTTTCTCTTATCTACGGGCTTTGGGGGATCAGGTGAGAGGGCCGGGCTTTCCGATGCCGCGATGGCCGGGATCGAGACCCGCGGGAAGGATAGTTCCTCCCTTTTGGCCGATACCGAAAGGCGCACATTGACCACTTCTGTGCGGGCTTGCGCAGGCAGCAGGTAGCCATAGCGGGCCTGGAAAACCTTGCCAAAACGTGCTTCCAGATCAGCATCCCCAGCGCACGGGCTGCTGCCATAGGGGATGGAAAGATGAAAGCTCTGGCCCCGGTAGCGCATATCCACCAGCGGAGAGAATACTGCCTGTGCCTCGGTAATCCCCTGGTTAGCCAGGGAGCGGCAGGCTTTTATCCTGAATCCTTCAAGGATGTGTTCTATCTGCCCGATGGTCTTATCCCCTTGCCACGGGACGAGAATACTCTGGCTGAAGTCGAGTCGCACATCGGAAAGAAGTATGCCTAAAGCCGAGAATACACCAGCCAGAGGCGGAACAATGATCTCCTTCAAGTCCAGGTCCCTGGCCAGGTCCGCCGCATGAAGAGGCCCGGCCCCGCCGAAAGCCAGAAGAGAAAAGGTGCGCACATCAATCCCCTTTTCCACAGTGGTGCGGCGGATGCCCCTCAGCATGGTGGCGTTGACTATGGAGCGCACGCCAAGAACCGTCTCTTCAAAGCCAAGACGAGCGTCTCCGGCCAGTTTCCGGAACGCCTCCCGGCTCAGCTCCTGGTTGAGGTGGATGCCTGTACTGATGAATGAATCGGGATGGATAAGCCCTGCCAGAAAGTTCGCATCGGTTACCGTCGGCTGAAGACCGCCCCGGTTGTAGCAGGCGGGGCCGGGATCGGCACCGGCGCTTTGCGGGCCGACACGCAGTGCGCCGCCCCGGTCCAGCCAGGCGATGGAACCCCCTCCTGCTCCGACTGTGGTAATGTCGATCATGGGGAGGCGGATAGGAAGTCCATCGATTTCCCCCTCATCTGTCCACAGCGGATTGTAGTCAACAATGGCCGAAAAATCAGCGCTTGTTCCGCCCATATCGAAAGTGACCAGGCTGGATTGCCGAATTTCCCTGCCCAGGATAACCGCACCGGCTACACCGCCTGCCGGGCCGGAGAGAATAGCCTCGACCGGCAGAATCTCATGCGAAGCAGCCACGCCGCCATTCGATTTCATCACGTAGTAGGCACGGGGACCGGCCGCTGCCTGCAGGGCATCCTGAATTCTCTCGAGGTACCCTTGCAGCACCGGCTGGACAAAGGCATTGATGGCAGTGGTCGAGGCCCTTTCATATTCACGAAATTCGGGGATTATTTCCGAAGAGCGCGAAACCGCAAGCCCCGCTGCCTTCATGACCCGCTCGATGAGAAGTTCATGTTCCTGATTCCGGTAAGAGAACAAAAGACATATGGCTACAGCCTCAGCACCCGATTTTTTTACTTCGTCAGCCAGGCTTTGAGCCTTTTCCAGAGAAAGCGGACGAATGACGGAGCCATCATGGCCAAGACGCTCCGGCACCTCGAAGCACAAAGCCCGGTCCACGACCGGTTCCGGTCTGAAGCAGTTGAAATCATAGAGTCTTGGTCTAGTCTGGCGGGCGATGTGAAGCAGGTCCCTGAATCCTTCGGTAACCAGAAAAGCCACCCGTGCACCCTTTCGCTGAAGGAGTGCATTGGTGGCCACGGTCGTTCCATGGGAAAACGAACCGATCCTGCCAAAGGACTGGATCGCCGCTGCCACGGCCAGGTCAGGATTCCGGGGAGTTGAAAGCACTTTCCGTCCGTGAATGCCTTTTTGGTCACAGTAAACAATATCGGTGAACGTTCCGCCGATATCCGTAGCCACTCTCATGGCAGATAAGCCCTCTTCTCATCCGGTTTTCACGAATGGTCGGTTTTCATGAGTATCCAGTTCTTGCCCTGCGTGTGGATCAAGGCATATCTGCCCTTGAGGCGCTGGCCATCCAGTTCAAAAACGATCTTTTCCCCGCTTCGGTCTTCCAGCCTGTAATCTCCGGTATCCCAGATCTCCACGGTGCCTGCTCCGTATTGCCCCTTGGGAATGACACCTTCAAAGGAGACATAGGCCAGGGGATGGTCCTCGGTTTCCACAGCCAGTCTTCTCACTTTCGGCACATCGGGGACCCCTTTGGGGACAGCCCAGCTCTTTAAGACCCCATCCATTTCGAGACGGAAATCGTAATGAAGATGCGAAGCCGCATGCTTTTGTACCACAAAGCACAGCTTTCCTGCCCGGCTGCCGGATGGATCCGGCTGATCACTATCCGGCTCAAGGTCAGGATCAGGTGCAATATCAGGGTCAGGCTCCGGGGTAGCGGAAAATTTCCTCTTCTGCCTGTACTCGTCTAAGGACATAAGCCTCACCCCCTTTTTACATTCGGCGCAGCAAGAAACTGCCCTTATCGGGCAATCTAGGGAAGGGACTGCACGAATTCGATAATTTCATTGGTCCCTTCCACATTTCCCAGAGCCATAATATGGATGCCGCTCACATGGGGCTTAATCTTTTGGATAAGCTCACAGGCTATTTTAACTCCGGCCTTTTTATCCTGCCGCAGCCGCTCCACGATTTCGTCCGGGATATCGACCCCGGCCACGTTCTCCCGCATATATTCGGCCATTTTCAACCCCTTGAGAGGCATGATACCCATAATTACCGGAACATTCAAGGGGCTCATCTCCTCCATGAAAGAGATGGCTTTATCGGCATCGTAAACCGGCTGGGTTTGGAAAAAATCCGCTCCAGCCTCGATTTTAGCCCGAATCCTTCTGAACTCGACCTCTCTGTTTCTGGCTGTGGGCGCTGCGGTAGCGGATATGGTGAAGTCCGTTGTGCCGCCGAATTCTTTTCCGTTGTAATCCACCCCCCGGTTCATATTTTTGATGAGGGCGATCAGCCCCAGGGTATCCAGATCATAGACAGGCTTCGATGGGTAAGGGCCGTGCTGAGGGCCATCTCCCGTCGTAGGCAGGATGTAGCGAACGCACAGGGCATGGGCGCCGAGAAGATCTGCCTGCGTGCCTAAAAGGCTCCGGTCCCGGCAGGTAAAATGGGGAATAGCCTCGATCCCCAGCTCGGTCTGAACAATATGCGACAGGGCAATCGAGTTGATCCTCAGGTTGGCCATGGGGCAATCATGAATATTTACCGCATCCAGGGGCAAATACCCTTTTGCCTTGATCAAGGTCTCTTCGACATTTGTACCGTTGGTGGGGCCCAACTCTGTGGTAATTACAAACTGTTTTCCCAATTTTTCTTTCAATTTCATGATACTGCTCCTTATGGTCAATTATCCTCAAGAGTTACCCTTGATCCATTGCCCATAGTAAGCATTCAAAGAGTTCTCCAGTGCTCTGAATGATTCTTCAACCTGATTACGGAAGTCCTTATCAATTTTGAGATATTCCTTATGCAATTCTTTCAGGAAGGTATCTTTGGCGGTTCGAAGCTCCTTGATCGCTTTGTCTATTTCAAGGGAATAGGCGTTGAGGATTTTTTCCTTGTACATCTCCTTCATCGATTTGACCCGGCTTTTAAAATCATCTACAGCCAAAATCTCCCGCGTGATCTTAAAAAAATGATGCCCCATGATTGCCTGACGTACCGCTTCGGGAAACATCCGTGGCTTGATCAAAAGGGATTTCAAGAGGTAACTCAGATAGTGATGTCCATAGGGCGAAAAGGTCTGCCTCACGACAGACATAAAGAAGGCGTATAATTCTTCCGATCTCACCCGGCGGGAGGAATTTTGATGGGGATGAAGATTGCGCAGGAAATGTAAACAGCGGTCAAAGTAGAACCTGGGCTGATAAATACTGGCAATAACCTGCTTATATCCATCAAGGAGTACTTTTAAATCCATGATGGTTTTAAAATTCAACTGCAAATCATGCGTATTATTTCCTGTGGAATCCTGCAAAAGTCTGCCTTCTTTTTCCAGTCGCCGGTAGAGCTGAGTGCCCGGCAGCGCGTTCAATAATCCTACCATGGCCAGAACGATTCCAGACTTTTGAATGAATTCGATCTGACGTTCGAAAATGTCGGGTGGATCAGTGTCAAAGCCGACAATAAAACCGCCGGCAACCTCGATTCCCTTGTTCTGGATTTTGACCACACTGTCAAGGAGATTCTCCTTCACGTTCTGCTTTTTCCCCGCACTGATGAGCGTTTTCTCGACCGGAGTTTCAATTCCCAGAAACACCATATTAAAACCGGCATCGCTCATCAGGTCCATCAGCTCTTCATCTGCCGCCATATCAACCGAGGCTTCCGTGAATAAATCGAACGGGTAAGCCCGCTCTTTCTGCCAGGCAGCGATAACGGGTAAAAGCTGCTTGACCTTCTGCTTGTTGCCGATAAAATTGTCATCCACAATAAATACGGACCCTCGCCAGCCAAGAGAATAGATGAAGTTCAATTCGTGCATAAACTGCTGGCTGGTTTTTGTGCGCAAGGAGCGGCCAAACATCTCGATGATGTCACAGAATTCACAATTATACGGGCACCCACGGGAATACTGCAAAGCCATGCTGCAGTAATCATCCATGGAGAGTAAATCGAAGCGGGGCAGAGGCGTGGTTGTAATGTCCGCTTTCGTCCGATCCTTATAAACAGGCCGGGCCTGCCCTCTTTCAAAATCATGCAGAAATTGCGGGAGAGTCACTTCGGCCTCATTCAGCACAAAGTAGTCTATATTTTCTATTTTCTCATACGAGGAAGTGGGGTATGGTCCACCTGCGACCAGCGGCACATGCAAGTGCCTGCATCTTCGGGCAATTCCGGCCAAAGATTCCTTCTGAACAATCATCGCTGAGGTAATCACCAGATCAGCCCGGGCAATCTCCTCGTCCCGAAGAGAGGTCACGTTCATATCGGTAAAGGTCACTTCATATGCGGGTGGCAGCATAGCAGCCACGGTCAACAGGCCAAGAGGAGGGATCGACGCCTTCTTGCCAACAAACGGCAAGGCGTATTTAAAACTCCAGTACGTAGGGGGAATCTCCGGATAGATAAGCAGGACCTTTTTGGAGGCAATGGCTTTTCCGGCATTTCCCCTGGTTTCTCTCACTTTGTTCATCGTCATCGTTCCTCTTCTCTAACAATACAACCATAAAGAGGCAGGCAGAACATGTGGCCAGTGTTTTTTCCTCTCCAGTCTCTAAAAGACAGACTCTTCATAACTGAATGTATCGTCAGGAATTATCTAACCTTTCTACCGGCCAGATTGACAGGCAAAAGGGTTAAGGACCCCTTTTACGGCTTTCTTTTTTTTGCCCGCTCAAGGTAATAAGAAAAATCCATTATAACCGCTGTAAAGGTTCATGAAAAGAAAAAAACCGCCTTATCTCATCTGATTAATCACGTTCATGAACCGGGGAGCAGGATGGTGCACTTCGTTCCTTTTCCGGGAGTACTTTCAAAGAGAATCTGTCCGCCGTGGGTCTCAATGATTCTCTGGGCAATGGTGAGCCCCAATCCGATATTTCTGGCTTTTGTGGTAAAAAAAGCATCGAAGATATGGGGCAAATGATTCGGATCGATACCAGTGCCCTGATCGATGATACGAATCTCAATCACTTTTTGTGTATGGGCAGTTCGTATCGTAAGTTCCCCCCCTTCGGGCATAGCCTGGATTGCGTTTCGAATGACATGAGAAAAGGCAGTCTGGATCTGCTCCTGATCGACCAGGCTGATCGGCAGAAGCGAATCGAGTTGTAAATTGACTTTAATCTTTTGGGAAATCGGGACCTGATGGACTGTTTTTTCCAAAATTTCATTAATCTGTAAGGGTGTCGGGTTAAGGACGGTCTTTCTGGTTATAGACAAAAGAGTCGATAGGAACTTATTTGAAGCGGTGATTTCATTTTCAATTATCTGGATATACTTTTTGAAAACAGGGTCAGCCTGATCAGGAATTTTTTTTTGCAGAAAATAAAGAGCATTATTGATCGTTGTAAAGGGGTTCTTTAATTCATGCGCGATATAAGAAGTAAGCCGATCTAAGATCTTGAGTTTTTCCTCATAGCCGAGGGAAGATAAATCCTGTCCCCGATCGGCTGTGCCCTTTTCCCGGTCGGTCTGCTCAGCCTGTCCGCCTGCTGCGGCATATCCTTTTCCCTGGACAGTTAAGGACTGGATCATCCGGTTGACGAGATGAGGAATAACTTCGTAATGCCTGGAAGTATCGATGAAATAGGCGAACGCTCCTTCCATAACGCATTCATTAAGAACCTCCTCATAACTAGCCGGAGCGATGACCAGAATCTCAACAGGGAAGTGCCTTGAAGCTACAGTCCGGGTTAATTGAAGAACGTCAACTGCCGGAGGATGATGATAGGCTATAAGGATATCGAAGGGATGAGACTCCAGTTTTCTTAAACAGGCATCTTCGGACTCAGCTACATCAAACCTTAGCTGAACACTGTGCAGATGCAAAGGAGGAACGATCTTTTTAATAAACTGTTCAGAATCGGCAACGAGAATTCCACTTAAATTTGTCATTTTCTATCTTTGCTTATTTATAATAGTATTAATTTTTTACCTGTAAATGTCAGGTTCCCAATGATCAACCATTGCCTTGGCGTAGCTTTTGTTGTAGCATACATCATTAGAATAAAATTTGCATCATAAAATCTTTACTCTATGGGTCACCTCATGGATTTTTTATATAAATCTCTTCAATATCAGCGAGTTATTTCTTATGATGTTTCGGATGATATTTTTTTATTAATTACCTCTTCGACTCCTTTTTATTGAATCAGTCGCCTTAAGGGGTCGATAATAAAATGAGCCCTCATTTGATGATGAATCCTGGGCTAATATTCCGAAAACTAATGGGGTAGGAATACCAAAGGATGCAGGTTACCTCATCTGGCTTATGGCTCATCAGGAGAAGGGCTGATGAAGGAGGTTTCATTTATGAAAAAGCTGTGCGTCGAAATGGCCGATTTGATCGAAGCCTTTGAAAATGAGGCTGAAGGTATCTACTATTATCTGGATATGCTGAGCGGCGAAATAGTGAAAGTCTCTGAAGATTACTGCGCTGACGAGACGCTTTCGCAGATCGACTATAACGATCATGAACGGTTTTTGAAGATTGACCCATTACCTCCGGAAGAGTTAGTGAAGATACGCGAAAATTTTTTGGAATTGGTCGAGGATGAAAATGTCCGTGATAAACTGGAAGTCGCTCTCATTCATCGGGGGCCGATTCGAAGATTTTTAGAAGTTATTGGAAATTATGACGAAAATTACCAAAAGTGGAAGCAGTTCCAAAGGCAGTACATGAGGACATACATCCAGACATGGGCGGTTTCCCTTGATTTATCTATTGAACTCATTTAGAACCTGCCCTTAAGAAGCGGATTCCATAGTAAAAATCCCATAACCCTTTTTTAGGAAAAAGGGGAAGGAAGTATGAATAGGTGTGGGCAGCCATCGAGGCTGGCTGGTTCTTTGCTGCTCCTATTGGCCTTGCCATTTTGTGCAAATTCGAGTAACATACAAAGTATTCGATTGACGGATACGGCCTTGGGAAGGATTTTGTGTAAAACGAAAGGGAGAACTTCCGAAAAGGTCCCCCTATTTCAACGAAAAAAAATAAAAGAGGAATACTCCATGCCGATTTATGAATACCAATGTCGCGATTGCCAGAAGAACTTCGAAAAGCTTGTTCTCGCCAGTCAAACAGAATCGATCGTCTGCCCTCATTGCCACGGCTGCCGTGTCGATAAGCAATTGTCAATCTTCGCCAGGAAATTATCGGGTGGCAACGATGTCTTTTCCGAGTCGAGGTATTCTTCCTCGACTGCGTGCAGTTCGTGCAGCAGCAAAAATTGCAGTAGCTGTAAATAATAGTCTCGAAAATAGGTAAATACGAAAATATCCATTACGGTAAAAACATCCATGCCTCTGAATTGATCAGAGGAATTTTTCCTGTTTTTCCTGCAGTGCCTTACAGTGGACACAAAGGGTGACTACCGGTCTGGCCACAAGGCGTTTCAGGCCGATTTCCTCTCCGCAATGATCACATATTCCAAAAGTCCCATCTTCGATGCGCTCCAGTGCCTGGTCAATCTTAACCAGCAATTTCCTTTCCCGATCTCGCATTCTCAGTACAAAGTTACGGTCTGATTCAAACGAAGATTGATCGGCGAAATCCGGGAGATCTTCAGGGCTTTGCTGCAAACCGTTTTCAATGGTTCTATCTCCGACCTCAAGTATTCGAGTCCTTTCCTTGAGTAACTCTTTTTTAATAGCCGCCAGATCCTCTGCGCTGATCATCTCTACATTTCCTCCTGCCTAATCATTTAATTAACATCCATTCGATGTAAAAATTCCGTGTTGATATTCCCCTCAATGAAAGCATGATTCTTCAGCATCTCCAGGTGAAAGGGAATGGTGGTGTCAATACCTTCGATAATAAACTCGTCAAGGGCTCTTTGCATTCTGCGGATAGCCTCCTTTCGATCTGCGCCGTGGACAATAAGTTTGGCAATAAGAGAGTCATAGTAGGGGGATATCTTACAGTTGAGATGTGCGGCGGTATCTATTCTCACCCCCGGACCTCCGGGTAAATGAAAACTCGTGATAGTACCGGGACAGGGGGTAAATGACCGGGGGTTTTCCGCATTAATCCGACATTCAATGGCATGCCCTTTCAGCCTGATATCATCCTGGGAATAAGATAACCGCTCTCCACAGGCCACTTTGATTTGCTCCTTGATAAGATCAATTCCGGTAACCATCTCGGTGACCGGATGTTCGACCTGAATTCGTGTATTCATCTCCATAAAATAGAAATTACTGTTTTTATCCAAAAGAAATTCAATTGTGCCTGTACTGTAATAGCCTACCGACCTGGCAGCCTTAATGGCGGCCTTTCCCATTCTCTGCCTGAGCTCGGGAGTCAGGCAGAATGAGGGAGATTCCTCGATGAGTTTCTGGTATCTGCGCTGCGTGGAGCAATCTCTTTCTCCGAGATGGACAATGTTTCCGTAACGGTCACCGAGAATCTGAAACTCAATATGCCTGGGCTCTTCGATGAGCTTTTCTATATACAGTTTGGGGTTATCAAAAGAGCTGATGGCTTCAGCCTGGGCTGTCATGAAGGCGTTCAGGAAACTGGCATCAGTATGGACGACCCGCATCCCCCTTCCCCCTCCTCCACCCGCAGCCTTCACGATAACCGGAAATCCGATCTCATGAGCAATTTCGGAAGCCTCCCGGTCATTTTCTACCGCAGTTCCGCTTCCGGGGATCACGGGGATTCCGGATGCGCCCATAATCTCGCGCGCCCTCGCTTTGTCTCCCATCTGCTTGATACTATCCAGGCTGGGGCCGATAAAACGAATCTTGCAGGTTTCACAGATTTCCACAAACCGGGGATTTTCAGATAGAAATCCATACCCCGGATGAATGGCCTCAGCGTCTGTAATCTCAGCAGCACTGATAATAGACGGAATGTTTAAATAACTCTTATACGCTTCCGGAGGACCAATGCAGATAGCCTCATCAGCAAACCGGACATGGAAAGAGTGAGCGTCATTTTCAGAATAAACAGCTACCGTTTTAATGCCGAGCTCTTTGCATGCCCGAATAACTCTCAGGGCAATTTCCCCCCGGTTAGCAATTAATATTTTGGAAAACATGGGGCTTAATCCTTACCGGGATCCAACAGTTTCAATCAGAAAGAGCGGCTCACCGTATTCAACCGGGCGTGCGTTTTCGACATAGATGGCAATAATCTTGCCGTCTACCTCGGCTTCGACTTCATTCATGAGCTTCATCGCTTCAACAATACATAAGACCTGCCCCTTTCTGACGATATCACCTATCTCAACAAAGGGAGCTGCATTGGGTGACGGAGCCCGATAAAAAGTCCCAACCAGCGGTGACCGGCTGATGACACCTTTATCGCTTTCCACCACCGGGCTCTCAGCCGCCGGTTTTTCCTCAATCTCCTGTTTCACCTCGACCTTCGGTTTTGACGGGGATGTTCCCTTGCGGGCCCTGATACGAAGGCCGGCCTGCTCTACCTCAACCTCGATAAAACCTGTCTTCTCGATTAAATTTAAAATCTGGTCAATTTTCTCTATATCCATTTTTCTCTATTCTGCTAAAGTTCTCAGGTTATAGGTCGCCTAAAGCTGCCTGTCTCACCATCGCCCATACTGTCCCATACCATACCCATACCGTCCCCCGGCCTTTCGAAAAAGGGTTACCAGCCCTGAACCAGGACAACTTCCTTCGGTACGGACTGACTGAGAACCCGACAGCCCTGCCGAGTTACCAATACCATATCCTCAAGCCGCATTCCAAGGTGATCAGGCAAATAGATCCCTGGCTCTACGGTAAAGACCATTCCCTCCTCCAGTACAGCTTCACTGGCGGGGGAAATCCGGGGAAGCTCATGAACTTCGATCCCGACGCCGTGTCCGGTGCCATGGCCGAAAAACTGACCGTACCCTGCCTTCTCGATGACTCCGCGGGTAAGAGCATCGATCTGTTTGGCCGTCTTTCCGGGTCTGATCCCTTCAATGGCCGCCTCCTGGGCCGCTTTCAAAATGTGAAACACCTTCTTCACCTCTTCCGATTCCTCCCCCAGACAAAAGGTGCGGGTCAAATCAGAATGGTATCCTTTGAAAACAGCCCCCAAATCAACGAGCACTAATTCCCCGGTCCGGAATTTCCTGTCACTGGGAGCAGCGTGCGGCATGGCCGCTCTTTCTCCTGAAGCGACGATGAGGTCAAAGGCCGGACGCTCCGAACCCTCCTTTTTCATTAAATACTCGATTTCCAGACTTACATCTCTTTCGGTAATTTGCGTATAGTTACTGAGTATGTCCGGAATTACCCTGATGACCCTGGCCAGAATATCAAGTGACTTCCCGATGAGCTGAATCTCGACTTCATCCTTATATATCCTAACCATTTCAACGAGTTCTTCACACGGTACCAGGTGGCCGGATACCTTCTCCCGCCACTTTAAAAACGTGCGGTAGGAAATAAAATCGGATTCTATGCCGATCCGGCCAAGCCCGTGATTTTCGAGCCAAATGGGAATTTCCTTATATTTATCTTTAAACTGTATTACCTCGACAGGAAAGGGAAAATTCCTTTGCCGGGCCTCCAGGAGATACCGGGAATCTACAAACAGGGCGCTTTGGGAAGGCACCAGAACAAGTTCCGCATCACTCAGGATAAGCCCGGTCAGATACCTCTGGTTGTAGGGATTCGTCACCAAAAGAGCATCAATCTCTTTCTCGGTGAACTTCGCTAAGACTTTTTGATATCTCGCTGCATAATCGATCATTATGCTGTACCTTAATAATACTAACTTAAAGTAGATTTTTCAATATTTTTTAACCAGGTCTCCAGTTGCTGCAATACCCTGTCGTTTCCCTGAGCACAGTCATCGGTCTTTCGAACGGGAGGCATGATTCCACTCTTGTGTTGTATGAAGTTGACCCGCTCCTGCCACTCCCTGTGGTCCGGCTGCTGGATCAATAACTTTTGATAAATTTCTATGGCTTTTTCCGGAACCCCTTGAGCCAGATACAACTCCGCAATCGTCGGGGTAACGATCTCCTCTTCCTGTTCCGCCGCATCCTCCTTGGACGAGCGTGCGATAATCTCCTCCTGCTGAGCCAACTCCTGCGGTTCCTGTTCAGGTACATTCAGGCCGGGCACCTCTTGTACAAAAAGAGCCTGTTCGGACTGCCCGTATTCAGGAGCGGAAGTTATCTCATCTTCAGGTACAGGCTTATCTTCAAGTACGGGCTCGACCCCGGCTTCAGGCATGTGGGCTGCTTCAGGTTGTGGCCCGCCTCCTGCTTCAGGTACGGATGGTGTCTTAAACTCCCCTCCTTCTCTTTTGGAATCCCCCGCTGCTTTAAAAATCTCATCCATGATAAAAAGGCATTCCCCATCGTGAGGAATCACGAATAAGACCAATTGACAGTAGTAGGCAGCTTTTCGAAGTTCCCCTTTGGTGAAGTAGATCGAAGCCAACAAGCGGTGAAGAAGAAGGTTTTCCGGAACATGGTCGCGTGCCGCTTCCAATTCCTTCTGTGCCTCGTCGAGATCGCCCCTTTCCACGAGAGCACGGCCAAGTGCCACGCGCGCGGCCCAGTACTGTGGAAAATGGGAAAGTCCCTGACGAAGCAGGCTGATACACTTTGCAAGGTCATTATTTTTCCGGTAGGCATCGGCCAACGGCAAAAAGTATCTTTTTTCCTCACGGTGCTGATATTTCTTTTCCAGTGACTTCAGCTCTTTGCTTTTCACCATATGCCGGCTCAAGCTTTCTTCTCTTTCCTCAAGCACGGTTTCAAATTGGCCAGGATGCTTGGATGTTATGATCTTTTGCAGGATTTAGAAATATAACATTATCAATTGTATCTGTCAAGAATTATATCTTATTCAGTGATTCTTTGGAGGACCCAAAAAGCGTAAAGGGAATCCGCAGTCATCAGAAAACCTCCCTGTCCTCCTCAAGAAAGGATGGTATTTCGCCCTCCTGCGCTTATCAGGCAGCTATCGGCATTATGGAGGAAATGAAGATACTAAAAAAACAAATCATGGGGAAGGGTCTCGTAGACATATTTGTTTGGATCTTCCAAAAGAGAGATAACCTTTTCGATGAGGATTTCAAGACGGGTCGCCAGGGGTTTCGTACAGTCGAATTCGGCTATTTTCGACAAAATCCGGTCCAGTTCCTGCCGGTCTTGCTCGAGCCGCAAAAGGCCGATGAATGCGAGAACTACGGGAAGCACTTCGTCAAGGTAGGTATGGGATTCAAAACTGATCAATTTCCTGATGCTTCCCAGATGACGCCCGAACGTCTTAAGCCCCTGATCGAAAATCATCTTTATCTCGGGCCGGTTCTCAACCAGGTAGTAGACCCGAAGGGCAGGAGTGAGGTCTTCTTTCAGCACAAGGAAGTCCGGTAAGGAGGAGATGTCTTTCAGGTCGGGGATAGAATCCGCCAAATCTTCCAGGATGGCCTCAAAAATATGCCGGAAGAATTTCTGTGCCTGATCGTCACGAAGAATCGATTCGGTGCCTGTGCGCCAGAAGTGTTGAAAAAATTCATCGCTCCTTGTCCTGACTTCAGGAAACTGACGGCGAAACGGAAAAAAGTACCGAAGCCCGGCCTCCGGCTGAGGACAACCGGCCAGACAGTCACCGACCTTGGCCGCGTAGCCTGCTTTGGTCACTTTCGTCAGGCTGTAGAGCAGGATAGCCGTAATAAGCATCTGGTCCTGATGGCCCTGAACCAACTTGCTGGCGATATGGGAAACGTCCTTGTCATCCGAGCCGAGGAATTGGACAATCGTAGCCGCAGAGGAAGCCTGCAATCTTTTTCTGGTCTTCTCGAGGTTACCCTCCCTTGACCGCATCAGGCTGAAAAGGCCCTCGATATAGGGAAAAAGATCAAGATTCCTCTGACTCCACTCCTTTTCCAGATAGGCGAGATCGTAGCTGCTTTTCATTTTTCTTTAAAATAATAACCCTTCGTGATTACATAATTGAACGCAACGAGACTTCAAAATCAATTTATAACAATATCCCCTGTGGATGTCAAGATACAATGCAGGAATTGAAGTTTGTACTTGACATTCGAATTTGATTTATTCTATATTTAATCTATATATTTAATATTTATTTAAATTGTTATATGTTATAATTTTATTATATAAAATTATAACAAGATAAATGATAGTTTTGAACCGATTTCTTGCACCGTAACCATTAGGGAATATGTTTCATAGTCTTATTTACCCGGCAATCAGTGAGGATGAACATATCATGGTATCAAAAAACTGTTTTATGATTGAAGGAACCAGTTATCCCTTGAATGCCAGAGGGATCGGACTGGCTGTGTACACGTTTGACAAAGCCTTGAACAGATCTATTTACGGCATCGGATTTTGTTTTGAAGCTATCAGCCATAACCTTCGAAAATTCCTCCATACAGGATATTGGAACCGGTACGCTTTGATAATCTTCTTCTCCATTATCCTCCTGATCGTGGGGATGTTTGTCCAATCTGGTCATCTCGCTTTCCATTGACCGCGAACAAGCTTCAGGACCATTCGCCGGAAAGCGGAAAAAACCATGATTGCAGCCTCATTACCCACACGTGCTTATCTTAGGATCGCCAATCACAACCAGGGTTCTCATCCTTTTTTTCGGTTTCACAAAAAACGGATGCGGATCTTAAGCGACTATAAGGGAAAAAACAGATGAAGAGTGTTTTGTTTATAGCAATCTTTACACCGCTTATTGGAGCATTATTTATCTATTGGCTCTCATTGTTTTACGAAATGCTCAGCAACGTAGCCGCAACCCTCATCTGCGGACTGACCTTCGTATTCACCGCCTGCCTTTATCCGGCCGTCGGTCAGGGCCGGATTATTGAGGTTGCCTGGCAGATCGGAACGATTCCCGCCCTTTTTTCTTTCAGGGCCGATGCTCTGGGTATATTTATGGCCCTGGTCAGTTCTCTCATTTGGACCATCTCATCATGGTATGCCATAGAATACCTGATGAACGATAAACATAAGGCGCGCTATCAGTGTTTCTCGCTCTTTTCACTCTCTGGCATTATGGGAATCGTTCTTGGCGGCAATATGTTAACTCTCTACTTTTTCTTCGAAATCATGGCCATTCTCTCCTATATGCTGATCGTACACGATGAAAGCGCTTTCTCCCTGGCTGCCGGAAGCAAGTATCTGTTCATGGGAATTATTGGAGGAATCATCCTTTTATTGTCCATTATCCTTACGCGGAACATTACCGGCACCTTTGATTTTACGAACGGAGGTTATGCCGTCCTGCGGAGCAGTCCTTATTTTCTTTTTCTTTTCTGGGGCTTCATAATCGGTTTTGCCGTGAAAGCCGGAATATTCCCTCTGCATATCTGGAGGCCGTATGCGTATCCGGCTGCTCCGTGTCCGGCTACGGCCCTTCTGTCAGCGGTTATGGTAAAGGCGGGAGCCTTTGGTATTATCAAGACCGTATACGGCATTTTCGGGGCAGGCCGGATCAACACACCCGCTACGGGAAAAATCCTCCTCATTATCAGCATCATCACCATTATCCTGGGTTCCGGACTGGCTATTGCCCAGAAGGAAATAAAACGCATGCTCGCCTACTCCTCCATGTCGCAAATCGGGTACGTTATCCTCGGCGTTATCCTGCTTTCCGGCAAGGGGCTGGCGGGCGGGATCTATCACATCATGGCTCATGCCCTGGCCAAAACGGTTCTCTTTTTATGCGCAGGAGCCATTATCTATAAAACCGGTATCCGGGAAATAAAAGACATGAAGGGAATAGGGCAGAAAATGCCGCTGACCATGCTGTGCTTCACCCTGGCGGCCCTTTCCATGGTCGGGTTCCCGCCCTTTGTCGGCTTTGTCAGCAAGTGGATCCTTGGCGTGGGTGCTTTGCAGGCGGCCAGCATGAATGTCATTTCCCAGACCACGGGTATCGTGATTATCGGAGTCTTGATCTTAAGCAGCCTGCTCACCGCAGTATATTACGGACCGATCGTGATGGATGGCTGGTTTGGAAGCTGTCCGCAGGATCCTCACGACCATCATCCGCTGCCGGATATGGCAGTACAGAGGTGTGATCCATCATGGATCATGATCGTACCGATTTTCGTTCTG
Source organism: bacterium (assembly GCA_040752695.1). Taxonomy (GTDB): domain Bacteria; phylum SZUA-182; class SZUA-182; order DTGQ01; family DTGQ01; genus DTGQ01. The sequence continues at coordinate 16,247 of JBFMGO010000031.1, read as the reverse complement.
GTTATTTCCATGATCGTGTTTGCGATCTACGCTCAATGGCCGATGAGGTTGATCGGGCTAGCGGTTAATCAAATTCTTTAAAAAAAAGGAGGCAAGAAAGTGACCCCAGCCGAGTTGCCTATTACCCTAAAAGAAAGTTCCATTGCCCTGATGCCTTTGGTGATCGTCCTGGTTCCGGTCATCGGGGCGATTTTAGTGGCTGTCTGCGCCAGGTGCAAAGCGTGGGCTGCCCAGAATGCCGTCATTATTCTTACCTGCCTTGTGAGTCTCGGGCTTATCCTCGCCCTGTACCATCCTGTAGTCCGCGGAGTTTACATCGAGGGAGTTTTCTACAAGGGGCTGGACCTGTCACTCCCTGGGATTATGGGATTTCACCTGCGCTTCGGCGCAGATAGTGCAGGATTGATCTTTGCCCTGATCACAAGCTTTATCTGGACCCTCTCTGCAACTTTCGGCACCAGCTATATGGTTAAAAGACATGCGAAAGGCAGGTTTTTCACCTTCTACATGCTCGGTCTGGCATCGTGTCTTGGCATTTATCTGGTCCGGGATTTTTTCTCTCTCTTTATTTTCTTCGAATTTGTCACCATTACCTGCTATGCCCTGGTCGCCCATGACGAAACCGGCGACGCCACCTTTGCGGGCAAGCTCTTTCTTTATGTGAGTGTCATCGGCGGGCTTTGCATGCTCTTTGGCACGATACTGATGTACGGCTATACGGGAAATATCTCCCTCTACCCTTCGGCGGAACTGACCCGATATACCACCAGCGCCTTGCCCGGTCTCGTGCTCACCCCCCGGATCAGGTTTCTCATTTTCTTCCTTCTGGTAGCAGGATTTGCCATTAAAGCCGGATTATGGCTGGTTCATATATGGCTGCCCGTAGCTCACCCCGTGGCACCGCCGCCAGCCCATGCCGTGCTCTCCGGACTGGTCGTGAAAGTCGGCATCTACGGAATGCTTCGAACCATTTTCCGGCTCTATCCAGCCATGCCCCTGACCCATGGGGCGCAGATGAACATGATAGGGGTGGGAGTCATCTGGCTGGGAGTCCTGACCATGTTTTTCGGCGCTCTGCCGGCGCTCCTGACTACCCATTTCAAGAGAATGTTCGCTTTCTCCACGGTGAGCCAGATGGGCTTTATCGTTTTTGGCCTTGGCTGCTGCATGGTGCTCGGTACAGAAGGCGCCATGGGCCTGGCTGGTTCTTTGTATTACATTATGAACCATGCCGTCTTTAAGTCAGCCTTCTTCCTGTGCATCGGAATAACCTGCAGCCGGACGAACGAGGATTATATCGAGAAAATGGGCGGAATGCGAAAGAATATGCCCATTACCGCTCTCACCTTTCTCTTTGCGGTCTTGAGCATTGCCGGTATTCCCTTTACGGGCGGGTTTGCCAGCAAGACCATGGTACACCATGCCATTACCGAGGCCATCGCACACTTTGGCCATGCCCATGCCGCCGGGATTGCCTGGCTGAAGTGGGCGGAGATCATGTTTATCATATCCGCAGGTATGACCTTGTGTTATACCACCCGCTCTTTTTACCTGGTCTATATGGGGAAACGACCCGATTACCTGAAAAATGCAGAGCCGGAAACCAATACCATGAGGGCTGCCTTCATTCCGATGATTATCAGCATTATCCTCATCGGCCTGTTCCCCAACTTTTTGCTGGAAAAGCTGATCGGGCCTGCACTGGCTGGATTCGGACTGCAAAGCGGATCGCATGCCTACAAGATGATTTTCGATGTGAATACGGGCAGATCCGCTCTTCCTCTCCTGTATAATCCCGTCAACTTTTCCCTGGGATCGATGTTCTCTCACGAGGTCCTGCATAATGTTTCGGGAGTTGGAATCGTGGCCCTTTCGACCGTCGGGTGGTACCTCATCGGTATTTTCGGGAAGATGTTTTCCATAAGGGTCCCTGAATACCTTAACCTGAAAAACTGGTATGTCGTCATCAGCCGGCTGGTTGTTTTTATCTTCTCACAACTGTGTGCCGGTTTGGAATTTGTGCTCAACGGCTTTCTATCCTTCCTTCTGGTGGACTTCTGGCAGGCTCAAGAGGCTGAAGGAGAACAAGAAGAAGAGCGGGTTCCTCTCCTTGCACAATCGGGCATTGAATCCCTATGAGACAAAAACAGGTAACAAAAAAACGGCTGCCTGATGCCCGGCATCAGGCAGCCGTTTTTTTCTCTTGTTCTTGCGCTCTGGTATTATGCCTTTACCACCTTTTTATCCTTCAGGGGAGTTCGCGTGGCATTTCTCGTATCGATGATCAGCTTGGCCTTGGAATACAGCCACGAGTAGTCGTAATCGGAATGATCGGTCAGGATGACCACGGCATCGTAAGCCGAAACCGTGTGCTCGGTGAGCGGAACGGATTTCATTTCCAGAGAATGGTGCCTCATTTTCGGCAGATCGGGAACATACGGATCATTGTAGTCCACAATGGCTCCTTTGCCCTGATACAGCTCGATTATCTTAAAAGAGGGTGATTCTCTCGGATCATCGATATTTTTCTTATAGGCAATCCCAAGGACCAGGATTCTGGCCCCCTTGATGCTTTTGCCCTGTTCATTCAGGGCATCCATGGTTTTTTGCATGACATAGTAAGGCATGGAGGTGTTTATTTCCCCGGCCAATTCAATGAAGCGGGTATTGAAGTCATACTCCCGTGCCTTCCAGGTAAGATAAAAGGGATCGATAGGGATACAGTGGCCGCCAAGGCCCGGTCCCGGATAAAAGGGTGTGTAGCCGAAGGGCTTGGTGGCGGCGGCATTGATCACCTCCCAGACATCTATCCCCATCCGGTCAAACAGCATTTTCAGCTCATTGACCAGGGCAATATTCACTGCCCGGAAAATATTTTCGAGCAGTTTGGTGGCTTCGGCCACCCTGGTCGAGGATACCGGAACGGTTTTTTCGATGATGCAATTGTACAGATTGAGGGCCACCTCAAGGCACTGCGGCGTGTAGCCTCCCACGACCTTGGGGATGGTTCTGGTCGAGTATTGGGCATTATTCGGGTCTTCCCTCTCGGGCGAAAAGGCCAGATGAAAGTCACGTCCGGCTATAAGTCCCGACTCTTCAAGGATCGCCCGCATGTCCTCATCCGTGGTCCCCGGATAGGTCGTGCTTTCCAGAGCGATCAACTGCCCTTTGCGCAGATATCTGGCGATGGTCCTGGTTGTGCCGAAGACATAAGACATATCCGGCTCCCGGTTGACATTGAGAGGGGTTGGAACACAGATGACAACCGCATCCATTTCCGTTAACCGGGAAAAATCAGTTGTTGCCTGAAATCGCCCATCAGAAACCATTTTCTGAATCATTTCTGAAGGGATGTGCTTGATGTAGCTCTTCCCTGACATGAGTGCATCCACCTTGGTCTTGTCCACATCAAAGCCGGTCACCTGAAAGCCGCTTCGATGAAACTCTCTGACCAATGGCAGACCGACATAACCAAGTCCGATAATCCCTATCTGGGCTGTTCGTGCCTGTATTTTTTCAAGAAGCATAGGTCTTTTCTCCACACTTAGAGTTTTTTGATTTTTTGGTTTCCGATTAAAGGTGTACCAGGCTGATTCCCGGGCTCAAAGCGAGCAACACGATAAAAAGCATCCATAATGTTAGATATCATGTAATCATTATCATTATTTATCCTTTTAGTCAAGATAATCCTGGATAAAAAATCCAACAATTATCCATAAAGATATCATCTCGGCGGGCACAGATCGTCTAAATGGCACTTCACCTCGTTACTCAGCGTAATCGATGGTAAATTAACAAAAGTAACAACGGCTTTGTAATAAAAGAGTGAATTTGGCACTTGACAGTTGAGAATATATAGTGACATAATAAGAAAGGTTTTATAACAGTGTTTTATTACTATCCCGCACACGTAACTGCACATTAAGGCCCGGAAATCGAAGCACAACACTATTGATGAAGGAGGATACCTCTTGAAAACGAAGTTTTCATTTACGTTACAGGGGGTGGCTTCTGCCACCTATCGATTCGAAAGATCGTTGAATCGTGCCGTCCTTGGCCTTGGGTCCGGGTTTGCCCTGCTGAGCAAAAAAGCGGCCAGGACCCTTCATACAGGATATTGGAGAAACTACGTTTTTTTTATTCTTTCGGCCATTATTCTCTTTATCCTCATGAACTTATGGATTGCAAGATCCTAAAAGACAAGAACATAAAAACCTTAACTTTCAGCCCCTTTTGACTTCCCTTCCCTTTTCCCCAGCAAGAGTAGAGGTTAACGAAAGAGATGAGCTTGGAGGAAAGATGATCACTAACTACATGATTTTTATTCTCGTCTTGCCCCTTATCGGCGTAGCCATCCTGAGAGCTCTCGGGAAAAATTTTTCAGACCGCAATGGAGGCATCGTTACTACGGCCGTTTCAGGTGCGATTCTGGCTTTTGCATTCCTGATCTACCCTTACATACACAGTGCACAGGTAGCCAAGTACCAGATCGACATCGGCCTTGAGATTCCTTTTTCCCTTTACCTCGATGCCCTGGGTTACTTCGTGATGGTGACGATAGCTTTCGTGTGGCTTATGGCCTCGTGGTACTCGATCGAGTATATGAAAAAAGAGCACGACCAGAGCCGCTTTCATACCTTCTCGCTTTTCTCCTTATTCGGCATGCTGGGAATGGTAACGACCGGAAACCTCGTCAGCTTGTTTATCTTTTTTGAGATCATGAGTGTCCTCTCCTATTTCCTGGTCATTCACGAGGAAAGTCAAAGGGCCATGCAGGCAGGGGCAAAGTACCTGTTCATGGGAGTGATCGGCGGCCTGGTTCTTTTGGGGGCTATTATCATGACCTATCTTCAGACAGGCAGCGTGGATCTGTCGGGAAAGGGACTGGTCATATTACAGACAAGCCCTTATTTTGTCTGGATCTTCTGGGCCTATATATTTGGCTTTGCCGTGAAAGCAGGGATGTTTCCCGTCCATGTCTGGCTGCCTGAGGCCCACCCCATAGCTCCAACCCCGGCCAGCGTTCTGCTCTCTGCCGTGATGATTAAAGCAGGGGCTTACGGAATCATCAGGACCATCTATGCAGTGTATGGCTCAACCCTGGTTATGGATCACCAATTCAATACGGTCATCATGGTGGTGGCTGTCGTAACCATGATTATGGGTTCGGTTGCCGCGCTGGTTCAGACCGAATTGAAAAGGCTGCTCGCTTATTCCTCCATAGCCCAGATCGGCTATGTTATCCTGGGAGCAACCCTGCTTTCAAGAGAAGGACTGATCGGCAGCGTTCTTCACATTTTCAATCATGCCATGATGAAAGGTGCGCTCTTCATGTGCGCCGGAGCGATTGCCTATCAGACCGGCATAAAAAACATCAGCGACATGAAAGGAATCAGCCGGAAAATGCCCCTGACGATGCTGATTTTTACGATTGCCGCCTGCTCCATGATCGGCTTTCCACCCTTTGTCGGATTCCTCAGCAAGTGGTTTCTGGCTATAGGTGCCTTAAGCTCGGCTCAAGGAAGGGTTATCAGCTCAGGGGGCTCGCTGGTCATTATCGGCAGTCTTATCCTCAGCAGCATATTGAATGCGATCTACTACGGCCCGGTTATCATCGATGGCTGGTTTGGCAAGGTACAGGGTGGAGAGCCTGCATCAGGTCATGTACACCAAAACCCGCAGGCAGGAGCACGCAAGATCATAGATCCGAATTGGACCATGCTTTTGCCCATGCTGGTTTTAACCCTCGGCATTATATTCTTTGCCATATTTCCTGAGCTCCCCTTAGGTTTGGCAAGACTCGTGGCAACGTCTTATATCAAATGATGATAAGATTTCTTCATGGAGATACAAAAGCATGATTAATACACAGATAATCCAGCCTTTAACCTCTGCCATCAGCCCAAAGGCGTCCCTTGTGGCCATTATCATCATGGTTCCTTTCATAGGGGCGGCGCTCACGGCACTTTCTCATAAAAATAAAAAAATACGAAATACCCTGGTCGTCCTGACTACCCTCTTTACGCTGGCCCTGGTAGTTTCGCTGTATCAGGCTGCGGTCTTGGGGATAACCATCGGCGGACACCTTTACAAGGGCATGGAGTACAACCTGCCCTCCATTCTGGGAGTACACCTTGACCTCGGCCTCGACGGCCTGGGGTTTTTATTCGCACTCATTACCGCTTTTGTCTGGACACTCGCAAGCCTTTTCGCCACCAGCTATATGAGCCACGAGCATGCTCAAGGCAGATTCTTTCTCTTCATGCTTCTCACCTTCGGGGCCAATATGGCCGTGTTCCTGACCAGGGACTTTTTTTCCCTCTTTGTCTTTTTTGAGCTGATGACTCTTTTTTCCTATGTACTGGTCATTCACGAAGAATCCAAAGAGTCCATGGCTGCCGGCAGGTTGTATATCCTGATGAGCATCATCGGCGGCCTCCTCGTTCTCGGATCGATTTTCATCCTCTTCTTCTATACGGGAACGACAGCCCTGGAACCGCTCGGCGGATTGGTAAGCAGCCGGATGCCGATCTTTTTGAAATACCTCATTACCTTCGGGTTTATTGCCGGTTTCGGCATCAAGGCGGGCATCTTTTTCCTCCATGTCTGGCTGCCCAAGGCCCATCCGATTGCCCCGACACCCGCAAGTGCCATACTCTCAGGACTGATTGTCAAGGTAGGTGTCTACGGAATCATCAGAAGCATTTACACTCTTTTTACACCGGTTACGGCCGAAACAGGACACATTATGGCGGTGTTGGGCTATATCCTGATCTGGACCGGAATATTGACCATGTTCGGCGGAATGGTGAATGCGCTGCTGGACAAAAATTGCAAAAGAGTCCTGGCCTATTCTACCGTCAGCCAGATGGGATACATCGTCATGGGGATCGGATGCGCCCTTTACATGGGAAACGAGGGAGCCATGGGCATGGCTGGAAGCCTGTATCACGTAATCAACCATGCTCTGTTTAAGTCCGCACTCTTCTTAACCATCGGAGTGGTGTATTTCTCTACGCGGGAATTGCGCATGGATCATCTTGGCGGCCTTTTGAAACACCTGCCGGTAACCGCTTTTATCTACCTGATCGCGGCCTTCAGTATTGCCGGGTTTCCGGGGCTCGGCGGTTTTGCCAGTAAAACCATTTTGCATCACGCCATTGTAGAGGCCTATGAACACTCTATCCACTTTTCCCCCTTTCATCAGCCCGATCCCTGGCTGAGGTTCGCTGAGCTTGTCTTTCTGATCACCGCATCGGGCACTCTGTGCTATATCGCCAAGATGTTCATTGCCGTATTCCTGGCCCCGCCAGCGGATGAAGTCTCGTCAAAGGCCGTGCTCCCCAAAGAGACATGGGCCATGAAAATTTCCCTCGTTTCTCTTGGCCTGGTCATCGTCGTGGTGGGAATATGGCCCAATCTCATGCTTGAATATATCATCGGTCCCCTTTTGGCCCTTTTTGGCTTCAACCCGGCCTCTCATGCCTACCATGCCATCTATAACAGCCATGCTCTTTCCGGAACCCTGAAATCCACCATTCCCCTTCTCTATGACCCGCGAACGGTATCCATGCTCAATTCACAGGTCTTGCACAACCTCCAGAGCGTTGGTATCGTGATTATCGGAACGCTGATTTATTTCATGTTTGAATACGGCATCCATTTGTTTGACCTTTCCATTCCGGAGAAATTTTCCCTGGGCTACTGGTATGCGAAAGGCTACGATCTGTGTATTCTTCTTTTGGTACCCGTGCGCAAGGTCCTTTCGGTCTTTGATAAAGCGGTTTCCTTTACTATGGTCAATATCTGGCTCATCGATGAATCTCATAAGGAGTGAGGATGAAATCTTTTGGGTGCAAGATAAAATTTCAAATCAGCCGATAATTATACACCTGTTAATAGACTGAATTTATGGGGCTGAATAAAAAACGATTATAGTGGGAGAAGACGGAAATATATTTTAAGTTCGTACTTGACAGCATAAAATTCAAAATGATATAATCCGACGAATCAACATTCATGGAACAATTTTCGACCGTACTTCCCCAGCAAAATGTGTATTTTTTATGTCAATTCATCCGAATTCCAATTGAAATTTGTCTGACATTTTGTTATTATTTTAAAGTAACATGTCATAAATTTTAAGTAAACGTTTCAGGATAAATGTTATTAACGTGTGGTTAATGTGTGTCATTTTTATGTGGTTAGGAGGGGTGCATGGGATCTGGTATTCATTTTCTCAGTCAAGGCGAATCAATTTTTTGGACCCTGCTCGTAACAGGAGGATTGATTCTTTTTTCAAAACTGGCTCTCAGCAAAAAAACGCTGGGGGTTCCGGAAGGTCTTCAAAATATAGCGGAGGCCATAGTCGAGTTTTTACTCGGCACGTTTGAGCCTGAGCTCGGCAAATCACTCATGCCGACGGTCCTGCCCTTCATCGGAACATTTTTCATCTTTGTTTTTATTTCCAACTTTTTTCTTCTCCTGCCTTACGCCCAATGCCCTACAGGGGACTTAAGCACAACGGTTGCACTGGCTGTCATTTCCCTGGTCGGCGTTCATATCCTCAGCATCAAGATAAAAGGCATCAAAAAATACCTGGGTGACTGGGTTAATCCTTACCCTGAACTGACCGAAAAGGCGGAAGGTGAGGAAGGTGACGGAAAGTCCGGCTTTCTCAAAAAGCTGAGTGGCTTTTTATATTCCTCAATGATGAGAATCATTGTGGGCCTATTGATTGTGCTTCATGTTATGGACAATGCTGCCAGGCTGCTGTCGCTCTCTTTTCGACTTTTTGGAAACATCTTCGGAGAGCATACGGTATATGCCATGGTTTCACAGGTTGCCCTGGGCACCTGGAAGATGATGATCCCGCTCTTTATTCCCCTCATGATCCTTTTGATCGATATCCTGGCCGCCATAATTCAAACAATCGTCTTTTGCATGTTGAGCGCTTTTTACCTGAAAGAGGAAGCTGCTATTCATCACTAAAAGCAGCAGTTTTACTATATAACTTAATTTATAAACTCTCATATATAGATGGAGGTATGAATCGTCATGGATAGTATGATCGTGCTGAAAATGGTTACAACCTTTAGTGCTGTGATTGCTATTGCTATTGGGGCTCTGGGAGCTGCATTAGGTATGTCAAAAATCGGAATGGCTGCACTGGAAGGTATTGCCAGACAACCGGAGATGGCCGGAAGAACCTTTACCACCATGCTTATCGCTATGGCTCTTATTGAAGCTCTTGCTATTTACTGCTTGCTGATTTCCTTGATTCTTCTTTTCGGAAATCCATTTATCCATTGAACTGAAAAAAAAAGAACCAAGTAGGGATAGAAAAAGGATAACTTTTATTTTTTTCCACTACTTTTATAAGGTGAAGAACGAATGCTAGGATTCAGTTTTTTTAAATTTCTCTTTAGCATACTGAACTTTTTAATACTTCTGGTTATTATGAAAAAGCTCTTCTTCAGGCCGATCATGGACACCCTGGAAGAGAGAAAGGCCAAAGTTGCCGCTGAACTGGCAACCGCTGATGCGGCCAGAGCAGAAGTAGCTAAATTGAAGGAGAGCGGGGAAAAAATTATCCTCGCGGCTCGGCAGGATGCAGATGTAATTCGAAAAAAGGCTCAGGAAAATGCCGATGAACTCCTGGTTCAGGCCAAGGCTGAGGCGAGCAGAATCGCTCAGGAAGCCAAGGCGGGTATTGAGCGGGAAAAAGAGGAAATTCGGCGGGAGATGTACGCAATGCTGATCGACCTGGTATCCCTGGCTTCCAGAAAAGTCATGTATGGATCGATCAATGAGGATTACCAGAAGGCATTAATTGAAAGTGCCGTTGGGCAGAGCCTTAAACAGTCTTATCTCCGAGGGGGAATGACTAATTAACTTTTAATTCCAGTGGATTCTTGAAGAAGGAATCATCAAGGAAGGCTAAGGTTTATGAAAGAAATTTTACAGCAGGATTTGAAAGAGGTTCTCTCCGAATGTAAATTACCGCTGGTCCTCCTCACCTCTGTGCCCCTCAACAGTAATTTTGTGAACAGCTTGGAACAAAAGCTGTCTGAACTCTCTGACCGTAAAATCACTATCAGGGTTTTCGAGGATTCAAAACAGGAAGGAAGTGTGCTTTTCCTGACCGAAGACTTGAAGATTAACCTGGATATTCGACATTCCTTTGCAGATACCCTCGAAGAAAAGCTGCGCATGCTGAGGGACGGAATCGATGTAACCAAGGTTGATGACGTAACGAGTCAGATCAGAAAGCTTATCGAGGCGACAGAGCCATCGTTTAAAGTGGATGATATCGGACGCGAAGGGGTGGTTTTGGAAGTTGGTGACGGTATCGCCCGCGTCTCCGGTTTGGGGAAAGTTGGATATAATGAGGTGGTCCAGTTTGAAAATGGCGGCTATGGCATGGCATTTAACCTGGAGCGAAACAGTGTCGGATGCATTCTGCTCACCCCCGAGGAAGAGATTCCGGAGGGGAGCCGGGTAACCTGCACGGGTCAGTTGATGCAGGTTCCCGTCGGGGACGGGATGATCGGCAGGATCGTCAATGCCATGGCTGTTCCGATTGATGGCAAGGGAAAGATCGAATCGAATAAATACCGACTGATCGAGCGTAAAGCCCCTGGGGTTATGCTCAGAAAATCGGTCTGCGAGCCGGTACAGACCGGACTCAAAGCCATCGATGCCCTGGTTCCGATCGGAAGAGGACAGCGTGAGCTGATCATCGGTGACAGAAAAATCGGTAAGACCGCTCTGGCCGTGGATACCATTTTAAATCAGAAGAATTCTGATTTGATCTGTATCTATTGCGCCATAGGGCAAAAAGCAGCAGCCGTAGCCAAAGTGGTTCACGTGCTGCAAAAAGAAGGGGCGATGAAGCATACCATTATCGTGGCGGCCCTATCGAACGAGCAGACCGCTTTCCGGTTTTTAGCCCCTTATGCTGCCTGCGCCATTGGTGAAGAATTTATGGAGCAGGGCCGGCATGCTCTGGTCATTTACGATGACCTTTCAAAGCACGCCATATCCTATCGGGAAATGTCCGCTTTGCTGAAGCGCCCGATCGGTCGAGAGGCTTATCCGGGAGATATTTTCTACATCCATTCCCGGCTTTTGGAAAGAGCAGCCAAACTGCGTGACGATTTAGGAGGGGGGTCTCTGACCGCCCTTCCCATTATTGAAACTCTGGGCGGTGACGTTACCGCTTATATTTCCACGAACGTCATCTCGATTACGGATGGTCAGATCTATCTTCAAAACGAATTGTTCAACACCGGTTTCAGGCCTGCAATTAACGTGGGTCTGTCGGTCTCCCGAGTCGGTGGTGCAGCCCAGTTGAAGGCCATGAAAAAAGTGGCCGGCCGTATGCGCGTGGACTTGTCACAATACCATGAAATGGCTGCCTTCGTAAAATTCGGAGCAGAACTTGACGAGGCTACCAAAGCACAATTGGCACGTGGTGAGCGTGGACGGGAACTCCTGAAGCAGGTTCAGTACGCACCAATGCCGGTAGAGGAGCAAATCGCCATTATTTTTGCGGTCGTTAATGGTTTTGTGGATGATGTTCCGGTCAAGAGGATGAGTGATTTTGAAAAAGAACTGGTCCTCTATATTCGCCAGAATTATCCCCAGATATTCTCGAAAATCCTTGAGCTTAAGGATATTAACCAGGAGATCGAAGGATTATTGAAGAAGGCAGTCACTGAATTCAAAAATACCTTTATCAAGGCCTAAGGGTGAGAATTGCAGGGGAAAACCGGTGAAATGAGAAGGATACCATGTCACAGAAACTGATCGAATTAAAACAGCACATTGGTAGTGTTGAGAATATCAAGGCGACGACCCAGACCATGTCTACTGTCGCTGCTGCGAAGCTGGCCCGGTCGAGAAACAAGGCTTCCTCATTGCGTGCTTATGCAGAGAAAATGAGGGAGATTGTTCTTGTCCAATCCTACTATGTGGCTGAACTTGGGGATAAGATTGCAGAGGTTTCTCCCTTGTTCAGGGCAAAGCGGGGCGAAGGGAAGGCTATTTTCATTGTTGTCGGCTCCGACATAGGGATGTGCGGGAGTTACAACGGTCAGATAGGCCGTCTGGCCCAGGCGAAAATTGAGGAAATACAAAGAGCTGGCCAACCCTGTGCAGTTTTCTGCAAAGGGATCAAAAGCGAGGAGTTTTTTCGGCGAAAAACGAAAACTCCTATTCTCGGTATGGAGAAATGGTCGGACGAAGGCGTGTCAATCTCTGACGCCATCAAGTTATTGGTGACTATGGTCAGGTTCTTTAACGATGATGATGTCAAAGAAATATACTGTGCCTATACGAAATTCTACAGTCCGGTTAAACGAGAGCCGACTGTTTTAAAGATGCTTCCATTGAGCTTCGATATCTTGGCGACGCCAGGCAAGTTCCAATCTTTTGAGGATTGGATCTATGAGCCGGATCCCATTTCCATCTTGAAGGAACTCATCCCGACTTACTTTCGGATTCAGGTCTTCGATATGCTGCTCGAATCTTATGCCAGTGAGCAGGGAGCCCGAATGATGGCTATGGAAGAGGCTTCCGACCGGGCAGAGGAAACCCTGAGGGGATTGAGAATCAATTACAACAAGATGCGAAGAGATTTAATAACCTTAGACTTGTTAGGAATTTTAAGCGCAGCTAACGTAATCGAGCTGGAGGCTGCCAAAAAAGCAAGCGGCGGCTTATTTTAACGGAAAAAGTGAAGCTTTTTGTGCAGCTTTAAGGAGGATTTTTTTCCCATGCCAAAGGATAGGGATGATAATATTTCCCCTGATCTGAGGGGAAAATTGGATGACGTCAAGAAGGTCATTGGAGGAAACGGTGACTCTGCCGGCAGAGTGATCCAGGTGCTTGGACCTGTCGTTGACGTGGAATTTTCGGGCAAATTGCCGGAGATCAATAATTTGCTCAGAGTGGATGACCCTCAAACCGGACTGCCTATGGAAGCGGTTCAATTGATGGGTCAGGGAGTAGTTCGCTGCATCGCCTTGGATTATAACGATGGCCTGCCCAGAGATTCTGCCGTTTACGATACTGGCGCACCAATTTGTGTCCCGGTTGGACAGCAGGTTCTCGGGCGAATGTTCAATATTCTCGGAGAGCCGATCGATGAGCGGGGCCCGGTCAATACCGACCAGTTTGAGCCCATTTATAAACCTCCCATACCATATGCCAAATTGGAAACCTTCCCTCAGGTATTTGAGACGGGAATCAAGGTAGTCGATCTTCTGACTCCCTTCCCCAGGGGCGGTAAAGTCGGCCTCTTCGGAGGAGCCGGAGTAGGGAAGACCGTTATCATTATGGAACTGATCCGAAACGTGGCCATGGAACATTCGGGCGTCTCGATTTTCGGGGGCGTTGGAGAGCGTACTCGTGAGGGAAACGACCTGTGGCATGAAATGTACAGCTCTGACGTTTTAAACAAAGCCATTCTCGTCTATGGTCAGATGAACGAATCGCCAGGATGCCGCTTCCGTGTTCCCTTTACTGCACTGACGATGGCCGAGTACTTCCGAGACGAAGCCAGGCAGGACGTTCTCCTCTTTTTGGATAATGTCTTCCGCTATGTTCAGGCCGGACTTGAAATATCCCTGCTACGAGCCCGCGTTCCTTCCGAAGTCGGTTATCAGCCCACACTCTTTACGGAAATGGGTGCCCTGCAGGAGCGGATCGCATCGACTGCCCGCGGTGCCATTACCTCGGTTCAGGCCGTTTACGTTCCTGCCGATGACTTGGCTGACCCTGGTCCTGCATCGGTCTTTACCCACCTTGACGCTATGGTTGTTTTGTCAAGAAAGGTCGCCGAGTTGGGGCTTTATCCTGCACTCGATCCGCTCGCTTCCAACTCACAGATTCTTGAGCCCTGGATCGTCGGGGAGAGGCACTGCGAGGTTGCCCGTAAAGTCAAGATGAATCTTGAAAGGTACAAAAACCTGCAGGATTTGATCGCTATTCTGGGATTGGAAGAGCTTTCCGAAGAGGACCGGCTGGTAGTTACCAGAGCCAGACGTATTCAAAAATTCCTGACCCAGCCCTTCCACGTTGCCGAGACCTTTACCGGAATGCAGGGCCGTTACGTGACCCTTGAAGAAACCTTGAAAGGTTTTGAGGACATCTGTGATGGAAAGTATGACGATATCCCTGAACAGGCTTTTTATATGGTCGGGAATATCGATGAAGCTCTGGCTCAAGCATCCCGGTTCAAGGATCTTGAAGAGAAAGGCAAAAAGAAATGAGCCAGGACAAAACAGGCAGCAAGGACATCTCCGATAAAATGTCATTCCAGGTTATCTCTCCGGAGAAAGTTCTTATCGATGAGAAGGATGTCGATATCGTAGTTTTCAGATATGCTTCTCCAGAAGTAGGCGGGGGCGAGCTCGGTGTTATGAGACACCACGCCCCCATGCTCGTTCGTCTTCCGGCCGCTACGCCGGTCAGGTATATAAAAGACAACCAGACTTATTACCTGGCTGTAGCAGGTGGATTTGTCGAAGTGAGAAACAACCGGGTAACAATCCTCTCGACCGGTGCGGAAAGAGTCTCTGATAAGCAGGAACTCGATACTGCTATCAAGGCCAGACTGCGGGCCGAAGCCTGGCTGGAAGAGGGAGAAAAGATCGGTAAGGTCGGATTTGATGAAAAAATGGCTGAGGCGGAAGTGAAAAAAGAAGTTATTCACATGTATAAAGACCAGTCAGGAGACACTAAGTAGGCGATTCCCCCCCCGCGCTTGACAAACCATGAAAAGGAAAAATTAACCACGAAACATTCGTGTTTCGTGGTTAACGTTTTTTCTCCCCCTTTTTCTCTTTTTCTTTCTTTTTTCCCGGATTTCTTTTTTCACCCGGGGTTTTCTTTTTTTACTCCCGTGATATTTCTATCTTCTTTTCCCCGAAGGAGAGAGAATAGCCAGTTTCAGTTCAATATTGTCTTGGATCCAGTGCTCATCCCACCATTCGATCGGATTAACGAAAGTTCCGCCAATCATCATGGAAAGATGCAAGTGGTCTCCACCAGCCCAACCGGTGTCTCCGGTTGTGCCGATAGTTTGTCCTCTTTCTACCCTTTCCCCTAAAGAGACGGAAATGTTACTGAGATGGCTATACATACTGAACAGATTCTGGCCATGATCGACGATAACCGATTTCCCATATATTCCCAATTCGTCCTGGAAGATGATAATGCCGCTGTTGGCGGCAGGCACAGGGGAATGGGCGAGTGAGGCCAGATCTACTCCCAGGTGGGTTTGTTCATCGATCTTGCGCCCTTCATAGAAGTAAAAGCGATGGTCAGCGTACAAGGCAGAGGGTTTGGCATTCGGGAGCCGTAAAAATGATCCTTCCCACAGGCAATCCGGATTGGTCTGTTGGCAGATTTCACGAATTCGGCGATGGTTTTGATCCCGCCAGTAGTTATTTATTTTTAAGAATGCATCGGTGGGAGACATTCCACTTAAGGCAGCGTCAATGGAATAAAATTGTGGTATTTTCTTTTGGAGGAATGAATTACTGATATTCAGAGAGTCTTTCCGGAAGGACTTCTTTCGTAAAAGGTAATAAAAATCGGTCCTGGCGACATTCCCGGCTTCATCCTCTGAGGCCAGCTCGATTTTGGGTTCCTGCGGATCGTGGGGGAGAGCAAAATAGGCAGCGTGAGCCTGGGGATAGATTGAAGATTTCATTGAAAAGCCGGGGAAAAAGGTGTCATTCACCCAGACACCGTTCTTTACCGAATCGCTGGAGGTTTGGTAGACCACAAAGCCGGTTCCTCCCCGGTTAAGATAGTGTTGAGTGCTCAAACAGGAGAGGGTGGGCGGTATCCGGTCAAGAATGACTGTCTGGTTGAAAATGGTAGCATTACCAGTCAATTTATTCCGCCAGGAATAATCATGGGCACATACCGCGAAGGTCAACTGTCCCTCTTTTAATTGCATTTTCATCGGATCAAAAGTAATCTGGATGGTTTTGCGGACCGTATTCAATCTGCTCCAGAGCAGACTGCCAGGTAATTCTTCCGTATAGATCTCCTTTTGAGAGTCGCTTTGCAATGCGGTTACCTGGATACTGCGCAAGCCGCTTTCCAGATCCTCCACTTCGAAACGCAAGGTTTGGGGTTTATTCAAGAATTTAATTGTATTATCCTGACTGATCTTCGGTCCGTGTGATTCCAGTTTGCTGATCCAGAACCAGATGAAGATACAGACCAAA